>JADLHA010000025.1 GCA_020848995.1 Saprospiraceae bacterium
CAAGCAAAACAAGACGAGGCGCAGCGAAGGAAGCTATGTGGAACGATAACTGACTGAGCTGCAACGAAGGATTGTGAAGCTAAATTCATTGAGTGGGTGAGACTGTGCGGGCTGGCTGGCGCAAGAGGGAGTGGAGAGAGGCAGCCCCCAAGCAAAACAAGACGAGGCGCAGCGAAGGAAGCTATGTGGAACGATAACTGACTGAGCTGCAACGAAGGATTGTGAAGCTAAATTGATTGAGCGCGTGAGCCTGTGCGGGCTGGTTGGCGCAAGAGGGAGTGGAGGGAGGGATCCCTTTTCCTTCTGTCATCAAATTGGGGTTTTTAGAGGTGTTCTTAAGGAACTAACAAACGTTTGTTCATAACTGTTGTGGCGCTTGAGCAACGTGCTCAGGTCCAGTTCCACTTTTTCAATATGCTCCGCAGATAGGCCGCTTTGCGGGGGGCGCGGTATTTGATCGCAAAATCCGTATGGTAATGGTGCAGGTTCAGAAAGTTGACCTGCAGGCGGTCCCAGCTCTCTTCGTCGTGTACGACGCCGTAGGCCAGAAATTCGCGGTAGAGGCTCTGGCTGATGGGCAACACGTCGTCGCGGCCGAGGTAATCGAGGTCCGCATCGCACAAGACCTGTTCGAGCAGGTTCGCCGGTTGCTGGGGGATCTGCGTTGCCAGGATCATGCCCCGGATGGCGAGCAGGTCTTCTTTGGAGTACCCCATTGCGGGAAGGACCGATTCGGCGTATTGCAAGCTGGCTTCTTCGTGCCCGCTATAGGTCTGGATGATGCCAATGTCGTGCACCAGAGAAGCCGATCGCAGCAACCAGGCGTCGCGGGCTCCAATCTTTAGCCTCCGGATGTACTGGTCGCAGACCCGCTGAACGTCGAGGGTGTGATGCAGACCGTGGTAGCTCAGCTTGGGCGAAAGTTCGGCCCGCAGCTTCTCGGTAACGTGCTTTTTCAGTTTTCGGATATTCATGCGCCGGCGCAGTGCGATGGGCGAAGATAGGGCAATTATACCTTCGCACCCGCTGTCGGTGCGGGCTCCCCGGCACCGGGGTCCAGTGCAAAACTCCCAAGGTCCCAGGCATCGTACAGCAAGCTGTTTTCAAAGAAGAAGGGCTTCTGGGCATTCAGTCCACCCGCTGCTTCAAACTGATGCAGGTCACGCTTGCTCAATTCTGCCAGCAGCACTTTGGAAACGGCAGACATCAGTCCCGTCTTGGGGTATTGGCTGAGCTGGGCGGACAGACCGAATCGACGGGCTACAACGGACGTCAGCATTCCACTCAGCCAGCTTCCGTGCGCGAACGAATTCCTGTGATGGAAAAGGCGTTGCCACACCCGGAGCGAGGTCAGAAAATGGAGTGCCGAATCGAAAATGCGGTCTCCGATGGAGGCCGGGTGAAGTCCCAGCGATTTCCGCGCCCTGGGGTCGTCGAGAAAATAACCGGTAATGTCTTCCAGGCTTTCCAGTGGCAAATGCGATCGCAACATCGCGTCGAGGCTTTCCAGCAGTGCCCGCGTCAGTGCGGGCCCGTCCGGATTTTCCATGCTGCACTGCCGCTCAAATATGCTGCGGTACTGTTCGCGACCGGAAGCATAATCTGCCGTATACAGCTCGGGACAGATGCCCATGGCCTGGCCGATGTGTTGCCAGGTGTGAAAGACCGCCTCCCGTTCATCGGCTAACAGGTGTATGCCCATTTGATCCAGTCCGTCGATCATGGCCGTGCTGAACAGGTGGTTGGTCAGGGCGAGGTCTTCCTGATTGATCGGAATCCCGAGTTGCATGTTCCATCGGTGGTCGGGGCGCTCGTCGTTGAGCAGGGCGATGCGCATGCCGGCGTGCATCAGCCGCACGCGCTGAATGGCTTCCAGCCCAGGGTTGCCCGGTTTGTACCAATTCGCATTGTTCACGGCAAAGATGAATTGCGCAGTTTCCATGACGCGTCGGGCAGCAAAATCCACCATCAGGCGGGTGCTGCGCAATACATGTCCTGGTTTAGGACACATGTATCCCGTTGGCAGCGCTTTGAAAAATAGCAGGGCGCAGTAGCGGAATCCGTAGTTGTTGAAAAGGTTGGCGGCGAGGTCAAACTTTTCCTGATCCTCAGCATGGATGGCAATTTGCTCGGTCTCCCGGAAATAATCCGCGACTTCCTGAGGAAAGCCACTGAGCTGCAAGCGGTGGTTGCGCGCAATTTCCCTCAGGCCCTCGACGACCTGCCGGCTGTTCTGCTCACGCCACAGAGCTTGGGCCGCTTTGTCTGCAAGTGGGTCGCCGGTTGTGCGCATCCGGTCTAGCAATTCATTGGTCCATTGGTTGGTATGCATCAGCTGTTGTTTGTTTGTTGGGTTGCCTGGCGATCCCCGGCAACGAAATACATGTCGAGTTCGCCTTTGTGTTTCATGCTCACCTTTCCGCGGTAGGTAAATTCAAAATCGTCCTGAGTCAGCATCCAGGTGGAACGCGATACATTGATTTGTCCCGGCATGCCTACGGTTTCCATGCGCGAAGCGGTGTTGACGGCATCGCCCCAGATGTCGAAGGCAAACTTGTTGAGACCTACGACCCCGGCGACTACCGGGCCGGTGTGAATGCCAATGCGCACTTCGCAATGAGGAAGCCCAGCACGGATGCGCTCGGAATTGTACTTGGCAACGCAGTTCAGGATCTCTCTGGCTGCGCGGATGCACCGCGACGCATGGTCCGAAAACCCTCTTGGCAATCCGCTCACGCACATGTATGCATCGCCAATGGTCTTGATCTTCTCAATGCCGTATTCTGCAATGATCCGGTCAAATGCTTTGTAATGCTGATCGACAATTTCGACCACTTCCTCCGGCCGCATGTGCTCGGTCATTGCCGTAAAGCCTTCAAAGTCGGTGAACATGATGGTCACCTCGTCGTATTTTCTCGGACGGCTAAAGCCATTTTCCTTGAGCTCTCCGGCTACTTCTTCGGGCAGGATGTTGCGCAACAGCGCATCGGCCTTTTGCTTTTCCCGTTCGATTTCGGCCTTTTGGGTGGCGATGGTCGCCGTGCGCTCTTCAACCTTCTGCTCGAGTTGCTGGTAAAGCAAAGCATTTTCGAGCGACACCGCCATTTGGGCACTCAGCAGGCGAAGCACTTCCAGCCTCGCAGGGGTGAACGCGTTACTCGCCGACCGGTTGTCCATGTACAATATGGCGCTCACCTGACCCTTGCTGAAGATGGGCATGCAGAGCACGGATCGCGCCTGGGCTTTTTTCAACTGGGGGTCATGGGCATAAATGGGATCGTGCCGGGCATCATCGAGAATGACCGCCTCCGCCGTTTGTCGCACTTTGCGAACCAGGCTATGTGCGATGTCGTCCACATCTTCGAGGGGCACCGGCGCAATTTCACAGGTGAATTCGTTGGCCATTGCGCTGCTGGCTTCCACGCACAGTCCCTCCCGGCGATTCATCAGCAGCCAGGCATTCTGCGCTCCGGCATTTTCAATGGACAGCAGGAGCAACTTTTCGATGAGCTTTTCAAAGACGACTTCTTCCGATAGGGTTGCTGCCGCCTGCATAATGCTTTTCAGGTCGAGGGAACCCCCGCGCATGGAAGGGGTGGAGACTGAAATTTCAGAAGAACCGCTTCCCAGCAGGGGATGTTGCTGTATCAACTGCTCGACTTTGGCCCGGGCGCCCCAGCGATCGTATTCCAGCAAGGCATACCGAAGTTGTGCGGCATGCTTTTCCGGTTCGTTTTGGAGGGAATGGATTCTGGCAAGCCGTTCGGCTGCCAGCGCACCGATATACGACATGCCGCTCTCTGCCGCTGCCCGGACCGACCGTTCTGCTTCCCGGATGGCATCGGTTCTGCGACCGTTGAGGAGGTGATCCTCACACAACAAGAGGTGGTGTTTGGCGGCATAGTTGGCAGGACAGGCGGTTGCCCATCGCGCGATCATGGCGATGGCTTTTTTTCGGGCCGTCTGCCATTTGCGATCCAGCACCATCCCTTCCATCATGCAGGTGCTTGCTGATAGGGCAAGCCAGATTTTTTGCTCCGGCCATTCGGGAAGTCCCAATACGGAAATCATTAGGGGCTCTGCTTCGCAGGCGTGCCGGAAGGCCCTTTCGAAGTTGCCCATCAGGTATTCGCACATGGCCATGGCTGTATGGTAGTTGGCCAGGGGCAGTGGCAGGGTTTCAGATGCAGCCATGGCCTGAAGCGCAGCCAGGTGATCCTGGGCGCTCAGAAACTTTCCGAACACTTGTTCGTCTGCCTCCTCTCCCCGGAGTATGATAACGGCCCTTGCCCACGCCAGCATCTGATGGTAGGAAATGCTCGAGCGGATGTTTTGGGCAAACCGGATGTAGCCACGCAGTTTTTCATACGCGCTGCCAAGCTCTTCGCCCATCAGGATCTGCGCGCGGTTGACAAAAGTAACGGCGTAGCCGGCGTAGATGATGTCGTTGTTTTCAATACCGACGTGGTGCGCCTCGCGCAGATTCTGAAGGTAGCTGCCGAAGGGGCGCTTCCAATGGGCCACACACCCTTCCGCGATGACGAGGATCTTCGAACGCAGGGTTTTATCTCGGAATTTATCGTTGAGCTCAATGCCGAGCTGCGCAAAGGCATAGCCCTTTTCGTAATCGCCAAACTGGGCGCTGGTTACGTATCCGTAAAAAGCATAGGCAATTGCACTTTCAATGGAATTGCCGTGGTCTACCGACAGGTTGACCATGCGGAGGATCTTCCATGCGAGCAGATTTTGCTTTTGCAGCAGGTAGCACGGACCCCACATGTTCATGAGGATCTTCATGGCGAGCCGCTGATCGGTCGCTTCCATGTCGCGGTTTTCAAACAGCGATCGCGTGGTGCGCCCGCGGAGTTTCCAGCGTACGCGAAGCAATTCCCGGAGCACGTCGAGTTGACCCGCATTCAGCGGCACGCGGATGCCCAACAGTCCGAGGCCCTGTTTTGCAGCTTCGAGCGCCAACTCATGCCGCTGGGTATTTTCGTACAAGGCCATTTTGCGCGCAAGGATATCCGCCCGTGCGATGTTGGTCTCCGCATCGGACAGGGCTTCATCGAACCATTGTTCGGATGCCTGGTAGTTTCCATACAGGTACGCACATTCAGAGCGGCTGATGAGCAATTCCTTGAATGCTTCAGAAGCCTGGTCCCCCGAAAGCAGCTCCATCCCCGCTTCAAAATAATTCAGCGCCGGCTGGATCGCGTTGTTGTTCATCGCCCGGCGACCGGCCTTCAGGTTGAGCCGCGCAATCGCTTTGCGCTCTTCCAGGTTTTCGATGAGCCCGCGACTGGTATTCAGGTGGTTTAATACGTCAAACAGTTGTTCGTCATTTCCCGCAGCCTGCATCTGCTGCAACAACCTGCGGCCAATGCGAAGATGCCGCTGTATGCGCACAGTGCCGGTGATCAGGTCGTACGAAGCCTGCTGTATCCGGTCGTGTTGAAAACGGAACATGAAATTGGGCCTGCTGCCGGAAAGGGAAAGGCCCTCCAGAAAACTGCTGTTGTGAAACATCCCCCAACTCCCCACCGGGCTGATGAACTCTCCCGCAACGAGCTGCTGGAGGATGCCCGAACAGGCGTCGCCTTCGATTCCGGCAACCTGCTGCAGGGTGTCCATGTCAAAGCGGCTGCCAATGCAGGCGGCGAGTTGTACGAGGTCCTGGACCGACGGATCGAGTCTTCGCAGCTTTCCGAGGATGAGGTCGACGACATAGCCCGACAGGTCCATGCTGCGAATGCTCTCCAGGTCCCAGACCCAGCTCCGAAGGGTTTCGTCGTACTGTATCGCGCGCTCCTCGAGCAGTTTTTCTACAAACTCCCGCACAAAAAACGGGTTGCCGCGCGTACGCGCCATGATTTCCGCAGAAAGGGCTTTGGTCGCTGCTTCGCTCATGCGCAGGGAATCGGCGACCAGCTGGTTGACGCTGGCTGCATCGAGCTCGGGGAGGGACAAACGGGTCACCTTGTCGCGGTGTTCCTTCTCGAGGTGGGCCATGGCCGTCGAAAGGGGATGCGCTGCATCGACTTCGTTGTCGCGGTAAGCGCCGATGACCAGGATGTGGCTGAGCGAACTGCTGGCAATGGCCTGCAGCAAGGCAAGCGATCCGGAATCCGCCCACTGAAGGTCATCCAGAAAGATGACCAGCGACTTGCCGTTGAGCGCGATGGACGACAAAAAATCGATACAGGTATTGAGAAAGCGGTTCTTGCCTTCCATGGCCCCGATGTCGGGAATCGGCCCCTGCGGGCCGAGCAGCTTTTCCAGGTCGGCAACCAGACCGGTCAGCAGCGCACCGTTTTCCCCCAATTGCCGTGCGATGGCAGTGCGCCAAAGCGCCAGGTCTTCTTCGCGCTCTCCCAGGATCTGCTGGGTAAACATGCTGAAAGCCTGCACAAATGCGCTGTAGGGATACTCTCGGGCATACTGGTCGAACTTGCCGCTGATGAAATACGCGTTGGCCTCGAGCACGGGCTTTTTGATCTCGCTGACGAGGCGGGTTTTGCCGATGCCCGAATAGCCGGCGACGAGCAGCAGGCTGGCCCCTTCGCGGTCGATGCGTTTCCAGGCGGCCAGCAACACGCCAAGCGCTTCGTCTCGGCCGTAGAGCTTTTCGGAAAAGGAAAACTGGCTGGAGTGATCCTGCGCACCCAAAACAAACGGGCTCACCGTGCCGGTTTGCTGCCATTGTCGCATGCAGTGCTCCAGGTCCGCAAGGATGCCGTCTGCACCCTGGTAACGGTCCTCGGAATTCTTGGCGAGGAGCTTCATCACGATGTCGCTGATGATTTGCGGGATGTGCTCGCGCACCTGTCTGGGTTCAAGCGGCCGTTTGGCGATGTGCGCGTGTATGAGCTCCAGCGAATCGGTGTAGTTGAAGGGCTTGCGCCAACAGAGGACCTGGTACAGGATCACACCCAATCCATAAAAGTCGGTGCGGTGGTCGACGGTCCTGCCCACCCGGCCCGTTTGCTCAGGGGCAATGTGCCACAAGGGTCCGTAATGGATGAATTCGGGACTGTACTCCGGCCGCTCGCGCAATACGCGGGTCGCCGAACCGAGAGAACAGATTTTCATTTCGAGCGTTTCCGGAACCACCAGGATGTCTTCGATGACAAATTCTTTGACGAGGATTTTCTGCAAATGGAGCTCGCGAAGCAGGCGCGTAAGCCGCATGGCAATTTGCAGAAAAAGCGGTACGGAAAATTCGCGGTGTAGGATGAATTGCGACAGCGGAATGCCGTTGAAAAATTCTTTGATCACGACAAAGCCCGACGGGGTGAGCACCATGTCGTAAGCCTTGAGACTGCCCTCTGCCGCGATGCTGCGGTTGATCTCGTAATCGTTTTTGAGGTACACCACGTCGTCGAGTCCCGACCGGTCATTTTTGAGGACCTGGGCCAGCACAGCCTCGTTATAGGCTTCGTGCCGCATTTCGTAGTAACGGCAGTTGAACGTCTCGAACAATGAGGTTGACGGCAGATCAAAGGTCTTCATGCGACGGATTTTTTCCGGAACCGGAGTACCCGGTATTCCCATGCATTGCGTTTCAGACAGCGGTACTGGTAATAAGCAGACCAAAGGTTTCTTCCATGCACGCGGTTGCGCAATCCAAACAGCCGCAATACGCTGTGGCAAAAGAGCCCGGGAAAAAAGAATTGGTAAAGTCGCCGTGCCGTGCGCTCGACGTTGGCGGTAATGTTTTCATTGACCTCCAATTCAAGGCCCGAATCTGCAGCGTCGCGAATAAAATCATCCCAACGCACAAAGTCGGGAACCGCCCAGGAGCGGGCCCAAAGCAGCATTTCGCGATCCTCCGCCGGCGTTACTGCTTTGCCCGAGCGAAAGAAATCGGCAACGATCAAACGACCGCCATCGTTGAGCACGCGAGCAGCCTCGCGCAAAAACTCCGCTTTGTCGTTCGCATGGCAAATGCTCTCGATGCCATAAACGACATCGAAAGAGGCCTGGGGAAACGGCGTACGGCAATAATTGGCTACGCTGAAATGTGCCGACCCGGCCAGTTTTGTCCTGTCGGCATGTTTCGTTGCCCGTGCAGCCTGTTTCTCACTGAGGGTAATGCCCCTGACCTCTACCGGCCACCGGCGGGCAATGTAGATGGCGCTGCCGCCCACCCCGCAGCCCGCGTCGAGCACCCGTTCCCCCGCGCTCAGGGCGAGCTTGGCGCTAACGTATGCGTTCATATTGACCAGGGCCTCCCGCAACAGGCGAGTACCGCCGTCCCAATATCCATAATGCATGGCCAGATGCCGGTCGAGGTGCCACAACAGCCGGTAATCGCTTTCGCAGGTGTCGTAATACTGCACGATCTGGCGCTCGGAAACAGAATGGATCATTGGAGATTTTGGTCGACGGGGTACGGTGATGCTTGCAATGCAAAGTAAATGTAGGCGGAAACTTCCAGAACATTTGCGCTTTTGTTGCGGAAATTTTAAAAAATAATATGAGCTTTTCGGCTCTTAAAAAGAGCATCACCTGTCCGGAAAGCTTTGCGGCACGGGGCATTCAGGCTCTTTCATGCGAAATCCATGAAAGTGAAAGCGAACTAACGTTTGTTAGTTTAACAAGAAGTTGTTGGTACGGAGGGAGGAAGTGCACCCAATGCAAAAAACTTCCGGGAACACGCATGCGCATGCACTTGAGGAGAGACCTGCCACATTCAAGGCCCCCTTAAAGTTCTGCGCCCTCCTCTCCCCGGATGATCATGCGGAAGCCGTTGCCGTGGATGTTGACGATCTCGATGTTTTCGTCACTTGCAAGGTATTTGCGCAATTTGGTCACAAAGACATCCATGCTGCGCGCAGTGAAGTAATTGTCCTCGCCCCAGATCTTTTTAAGCGCCTCGGAGCGCTGCAAAACTTTGTTGCGGTGCTGGCTGAACATGCGCAGCAAAAGGGCTTCTTTGGGTGATATCTTGGTTTTCTCTGTAATGGTGTCGCCATCTTTGAGGTACAGTACCCGCAGGGGAAAGTTGAAATAAAATTTCCCGATGGCTACTTCGGCCGGCTCCTCCTCTTCTTCCTCTTTGCGCACCGCGCGCTTGAGGATGGCCTGGACGCGGTAAAGCAGCTCCTCCGAATTGAAGGGCTTGGTGACATAATCGTCTGCGCCGATCCGGAATCCCTCCAGGACGTCTTCTTTCAAGGTCTTGGCCGTCAGAAAAATGATGGGAACCTCGGCATTGTTGGAGCGGATGTCGCGCGCCAGGGTAAACCCATCCTTGCGAGGCATCATGACGTCGAGTATGCACAAGTCGTAGCGTCCCTGGCGGTATTTCTCAAAGCCCTCGATGCCGTCGGCCGCAAGGTCCACTTCGTAGCCGTGCATTTCGAGGTACGACCGGAGTACGTCTCCAAAATTGCGGTCGTCTTCTACGAGCAGAATTTTCGAAATTTCCTGATTTTCTACCTGTGCTGTCATGAAAATAGACTTTATCCCTTTGCCTATCAACGTTTCAAACGTTAAAATGTCCTTAAGAAAAGCTTAAAATTTTGGCCGGAGTTTCCGGAAGGCACCGCCGTCAAACGGTCTTCACCGGGAGACCTGGAACGTCAGGGTGAACGTGCTTCCCCGGCCCGGCTCGCTCTGGACTTCCACTTTGCCCCCGTGGGCGGTGACCATGGCCTTGACGTAACTCAGCCCCAGACCGAAGCCCTTCACGTTGTGAAGATTGCCCGTTGGGACCCGGTAAAACTTCTCGAAAACGAGTTTCTGCGCATCGCGGCTCAGGCCTATGCCCTTGTCCGATACCATGACCTCGATCGTCGTCCCTCGGTTGCGCGTGGCTATGGAAATTTCCGGTTGCTCCGGGCTGTATTTGTTGGCATTGTCGAGCAGGTTGTAGATGATGTTGGTCATGTGTACGGGGTCCGCCAAAACGGTAGACTGGGTCGCGGCGAGCTCCGTCGACACCGTGCCCTCGCGCTGCTGTACCTGGAGTTCGATGTTGGCCACAGCCTGGCTGATGATCGCATGCAGGTCAACGGGTTTGAGGTTGAGCTTGAAATTTTGTTTGTCGAGCATGGCCATTTGGAGCACCTTTTCCACCTGGCTCAGCATGCGCCGGTTTTCCTGTTTGATGATGTCGGCAAAACGGCGCACCTTGTCGGGTTGGCTGATCACGACCGGACTCACAATGGAATCGGATGCAAGGGATATGGTGGCTATGGGCGTTTTGAATTCGTGGGTCATGTTGTTGACGAAATCGTTTTTGATCTCCGACAATTTCTTCTGACGGAAGATCACCAGGATGACGTAGGAAAAACAGGCCACAATGAGCAGGATGAGCAGCATGCCCAGGGCGAGCAGCGGCCACACCGAACGCCACAGCCAGGTCGCCTTTGTTGGAAAGAACAGCTTGAGACTGCCCGGGCTGCCGGAAAGACCGGTAAACAAAGGGACCTCGTACTCGGAATTCTTCAACAGCGTTACCAACTCAATGCCGGGGTCGGTTGCACGGGTTGGGTCACCCACGTCGGCCTGGAAAAAACCGTTGAGGATGATCATCCGCTTGCGGACGTTGTCAAAAACGCCAAAGGAGTAATCCAGGTCGAGTTCCATGTCCTGAAATTCCTGAACGATGATCTTCCGGAGGTAAAGGGGGTCGATCCGGTTTTCCAGGGGGTACTTTTGCAGACGGATCTCCCGATCCACCAGTTCGAGGTGTTTCTGCCGCACCGACCAGTCCTCGTGCAGTGGACTCCCCTGAAAATCGAGGCTGGGGTCATTCCGTTCCAACTTGGAGGCCACGCGGTGCAAACTCGCCATGATCGCTTCGTTGAATTGCTCCTCTTTCATGCGCACCGACCAGTTGATCCAATACAATTGCACGATCGCCGTTCCGATCAGCGCCAGGGCCATCAGCCCAATGACAAACCAGATTGCCCGCTTGCTCATTCTCTTTATCAACCCAAAATTCAACAAAAAGATCGCCCCACACTCCACAAGCCCCCGATAAATTGATCCCCACGGGCCTGAACATGGCAATTTTCGGACCGGCCAGACCACGGATATATAATAAAGCATTGTATCCCAATTACTTAATTATTAATATTTTATGCTATTTTAAATAGTTCAAACTTTTTTAAAAAAATATTTGGTATTGTGAAATCATTTGTACTTAATTTGCATAAGCGATTGAGGTCCGAAATGTTGTCTTTCCGTCGCCCCACATTCCGAATAGAATTTTTAGGGTGTTCTCATAGTGTTATTTAAAGGATCGGCCCTCCCGGGTCGATCTTTTTTTTTATTAGAATATTTCCCTTTAACCTTCGTTTAACCTGGATGAAGCGCTTTACTGCGGGCATCCCGTTCGCGATCTCAACGTTCTTTTCCGTATGGCTTTGGGGTCAATCTCAAAATGCCATTGGCGAATGGTCCACGCACCTTCCGTACAACGCCGGGAAATGGGTTGCCGACGGGGGTCAGTTCGTTTACTTTTCTACGGAGCACGGCATCTTGCGCGTGCACGCCACCGAATATGCTTTTGAGCGGATCAGCCGCACGGAAGGGCTTAGCGGCACGCAGATCGTTGCTCTGGGCTACCACCCGGAGAGCAGTCAGCTCGCAGTGGCTTATGCAGACGGGCTGGTGGATTTGTACGGGTCGCATGGAGTCTTTCCGGTACCCGACCTGTTGCTGTACGACAACGTTCCCATCGACAAAAGCATACACCGCATACGGCCGATGGCGGGCAATGGCGTGCTGATCAGCGGCAATTACGGGATTTCCCAGCTCGACGTCGTCACCCGCCGCTTTCTGTTTACCCTTTTTACCCCCAACCTTGCGGTATATGATTGCATGGAGGCGGGAACGCAGCTCTACATGGCTACGGAAGGGGGATTGTATCGTTTTGACCGCGCAGGAGGAGGCCTTGCCGAAGCGTTTTCATCCTGGACCCGCGTGGGAGCTGCCAGCGGCTTACCCGACGGCGTTGCGATTCGCAGCCTTGCTTTTTACGATGGCGACGTGTACGCGTGCACTGCTCAAACCGTTTACAGGGCCACACCCGGACAGGATTTCAATCCGGTTTATTCCGACCCTGCCTTTGAAATCAAATACCTGCGAAGCGGCCCCACCCATTTGCTGGCAGGCCTGCACTGCAGGAACGCCTGCCCCGATCAGTTGGCTAAGATTGATCCGGCGGGTGCGGTTTCGCTGATGCCCCCCGGTTGCGCAGACCAGAACCTCGACGCCGTGGAGCGCAGCGATGGCAGCATCTGGATGGCTGACCAACGGTGGAGTTTTCGCTTTGCCGCTCCGGGCGACGTTTCCTGCAACGAGATCTGGGTCAACGGACCCCTTTCCAACCGTGCCTGGGAAGTGGCTCCGCTGAGCGACGGCGTGTACGTTGCCATGGGTGGTGTAGACGCCACCTTTACGCCAAACTACATCGCGGAGGGCATTGCCCGTTTCTCCGCAGGCTCCTGGGCCGCAATCAACTCTTCTACGGTACCCGAACTCGCAAGTGTTGGACTCACCGATGTGCTGCGCATTGCAGAAACGAACGATCGTTCGCGCATTTACTTTGCAAGCGCGGGAAAGGGATTGCTGGCCTACGACCGCAACGAGAACCGCTACACTCTGTATGGAAAACAAAACTCACCATTGCAGGGGGCGGTCGGCGACAGCAACAACGTTCGACTTTCAGGACTTGCAATCGACCGCAACAACACCTTGTGGGTGACCAATTATCTGGCCCCCACGGGGCTGCTGTCGCTGGATGCCTCCGGCACCTGGCGCGAGTATAAATTTCCCAACAACAGCAACCTGTTTACTGAAGTCAAGGTCGACCGCAACGGATATAAATGGATCGTCAGCCGCGTCAGTGGAGGCGTAACGGTTTTCGACGAAGGAGATCCGGACAACCCTTCGGATGACCGCAGAATCCAACTTACCAATTCCAACACGGAGATGACGACGAGCGACGTCCGCACCGTGGAAGTGGATCTCGACGGCGACGTCTGGGTAGGTACTGCTCAGGGACCGGTCGTATTTGAGTGCGGGGCTTCCATATTCAGCGGGAGCTGCAAGGGGGTGCGCCGCAAGGTGGACCAGGACGGCATCATCTATTTTCTGCTCGCCTCGGAAGTGATCACCAGCATTGCCGTCGATGGCGCCAACCGCAAATGGTTCGGAACCGCCGACAATGGCGTTTACGTACAATCTCCTTCCGGAGAATTCCAGATCTACCATTTCAACACGGCCAACAGCCCTCTGCTCGACAATTCGGTCCAGGACATCGCCATCGACCCGGTCACGGGAGAGGCATGGATCGCAACGGCCAGCGGACTGCAGGTCTTTCGCGCAGAAGCTACGCTCGCTAAAGATTTCTTCAGCGAAGTGCCTCGGGTATTTCCCAACCCCGTCCCGCCCGACTACGACGGTCCCATCGCCATCCGGGGACTGGCACGGGATGCGCGATTCAAAGTAACCGACCTCAGTGGCCGCCTCGTTTACGAAGACTTTGCCTACGGCGGACAGGCGATCTGGTTTGGCAAGGACTACCTGGGAAGAAAAGTCGCTTCGGGAGTTTACCTGGTCTTTGCAAATACCACCCGCGATTTTGAAAGCTCCGAAGGAGCGGTTGCCAAAGTGGTCATTGCCCGTTAGGACACCCGCAACTTATCAATAGCTGCTTTTATCCGTTCGTTGTTTTTTCCTGTACACTTCGAAGTTCAGTTCAATGACTCCGCAGGCAAATTTCCGGGTAACAACCAATCGCTTGAGTGGTATGCGGTCTTTGACGTTTACAAATAAAGGAATGCCTTGTCCGAGGATTATTGGATTTTCAAACAGCCAGTAACCGTCAATGAAGTCCTGCTGAATCAAAGAATGCGTTGCTGTTGGGCTGCCAAAAAGTAAGATATCCTCACCCTCCTGTTGCTTTATCGCATTGATTCTGTCGGAAAGGCCTTCACCAACAATGGTCGTATGGGTCAGACCCGCATTTTCCATTGTTTTTGACAAAACCACTTTGTGAACATTTTTATACCACTTGGAGTGTTCATTTTCGTGGTTGATTGCAGCAGGTTTGTCTCTCGCGGTTGGCCAGTAGCTTTCCTTCATCTGGTAAGTTACCCATCCGTATAGAGAAGTGTCTCCCCTGCAAATTCGCTTACTGACATGATCAAAAATTTCCTGGTTAAGCTTAAGGGTACTTCTAAAAACTCCATTTTGATGCCAGCACGAAAAGGCCTGCCTACCTCCACTCCCTGTTGATGCCAGAATGAAAGGGGATGCCTCGCTCCACTCCCTCGTGCTCAAGAGCCTGTGCAGGCTGGCTGGCGCAATGGAGGGGGGGGAGAAGTGCCCTTTTGCATCTGTGCCCGTACAGATGGTCTTTAAGACCTTAGTATTTAGCCACGTTTTGTGAATTAGCTGAAAACTAACCAGATCGATCCTATTGGGCTTCTTTTTCGCTAACATGCCCATGGTCGTTCATTTTTAGCCACCGAGCCCCCCAAGTTCAAAATCAACTAAGCACGACCAACTGATCAACGGATTATGACAACAGCAGTCCTGTGTTTTAGAGGAAGTCAGGAATTGAGTATATTTGTTTTTTCGATGCAAACCCGGGAGAACCAACCTGGAATACAGGTGAATGCCATTAGCCACCGCAATCAGGTGAGGCTGGTGCATTGGTTTGGGCATGATCCCGGGCTCGCGGCTTTAGTCCGGTCCATCCCCGGTGCCCGCTGGAGAGTTGCGTTGAAGTGCGGGCCTGTTCCGGATGCGGAAGTTGTTCCTGCGCTTCGAAGCGCCTCTGGCTTAGGCCACAACCCGGAATCCACAACGGAAAAGCTGTCCCCCACTTTTACCGCAGTGAGGCCCACAAATTTCAATCACTTTACCGGAACCACCGTCGGTGTCCAGACTGCAGGTGTACTATCCGGCATATCTTCTCAGAAAGAAGAGCATTCAGTCCTGCCCCACTCGGACACGCAAGGGGCTGCTGACATACCTGTTTTATTGAAACGGGGAAAGCTGGAGATTGCGTTGCAGGCACAGCGATTCGTCATTGCTCTGCCATACCATGCCGGCGATGTGGCGTTCATCAGATCATTGCCTGGCAGTTGGTGGCATCAGTACGCCAAGCGGTGGATTGTCCGGGCGACACCGGCCAATCTGGATGCACTCCAGACCCATTTTGTCCATTGGAATGCAGAAGAGTACGCCAGGTGCCTGGAGTTGATTTTGTTGGCGACCGAACCCATGCTGGTCGAAATGTACCACTCGCCTGAACGTCCGGGGTATGTGGCGTTCAAATTGAAAGGGCACAGAGCTGACCCGGAATTTCTAAAAAATCTTCCTGAACGGAATTATGATGAGGGGTTCAAGCGTTGGTGGATTCCGGATGATCTGCGGGTATTAGAACGGATCCGGGAACATTACACGAAGGCCGGCGCAAAAATCCTAGACCGCACCACTACCACTCAGGAGCATTCTGAACGCACGATTCCGGCTCTTTCTGAAAGGCAGCGGCTATTGCTTGCAAAATTTCCCGAAACCTTTCGTGAAGTGATGAGGCAATATACTGATGCGCTCATCCGGATGCGGTACAGCTGGAACACCCTG
>JADLHA010000026.1 GCA_020848995.1 Saprospiraceae bacterium
ACAAAAATAAGGATACCATATTCAGCTCAGATCTTAGCAAAGGCATATATTTATTATTATTCAAATTAGACCGGGATTTTAACCCGGTCTGGATCAAAAAGTATTACAATGTGGATGGATATTTTGGCGATGTCTTAGTGGATGGTGAGGATAATATTATCGTATACGGAATGTTCCGCGGGCGCGAATTAACCGTTGATTCATTTACCGTGCGCAATGCAGAGACGGTTTATTTGCAGGGAGATTATGGGCAAGATGAGATTTATATACTTAAGATCAATAAAGAAGGGAAAGCCATTTGGTTAAAGTCTATTCAGGGGAAGGATATAGAAGCTTGTTCAAGAAATGACCTGACATGTGATAAGGATAACAACATATACTTAGGAGGGCTGATGGGTAGCGATACAGTAGTATTTAACGAACGGATCACTTTGTATAAGGACCGAAGACAGTTGAACTATTATGATATTTTTTATGCAAAGTACGATAAAGAAGGAAATTGTAACTGGGCAAGATCGATCATCAATGGAAACGATGTCATCGATGATATGTCAATACATGTACTTCCGACTGGACATTTGATCGTTTCTGGAAATTTTTCAAACCGGGATCTGTACGCGGGAAACACGACGTTGGGCTCTAAAGGCTGGGCTGATTGTTTTGTATTGCTGACGGGCAATAACGGGGAGATCATTAGCGGTTTTTCTTATGGAGGTGGTCAATATGAATACGATGGGCAGTTGTGGTCGGATGGCAGGAGTTTATATATACTGAGTTCATTTGGCAGCAGCGAGTTGCAATTTGGCAATGTCATTGTAAAGAATGACACCACGGATGGTTCCCTTGATTGCTTATTGCTTAAATACAGCATCGACTCACTCACGTCCGCAACGGATCTGCCGGAAGATCCAGTTGGGATAGGAGTTTATCCCAATCCTGCTCACGAGATGCTGGAGCTGCAATTGCCGGAAGAACTATCGCGGGGGTCCTTGTTTTATAACCTGTATGACATCGGTGGAAAATGGGTGTGCTCAGGCTTGTTAAGATCAGGACAAACATCAATACCTGTACAATCGCTGCAACCGGGACATTATATCATTAAGGGGGGTACCATGGAAGGTAAGAGATTTGTAGCAAAGTTTGTGAAAGGACGTTAAGCAAGTATGAAACTGTATGATCGAACTGATAATAATGGGAATGGTTTTTTTCAAACCTCCAACAACAACCTGCCCACCACGACTCAGGATGAATTCAATGAAAATGAGATCAATGACATCCTCATGAAGATCTGGAAAGAAGAGACCCTGACAACGACGGAAATATTTCTTCGCACGCAATAGAACAGTATTAATATGCCTACGGGTGGGCTTTCTGGAACTTTAAAAAAAATTATGGTGAGAGTAGGTGGTACATGGTTTTAGTTGAGTGGTAAATCCGGTAGCATCGAGTACATTGGAGCAGATTGGTTTGGGATTTTTTGTTTCGGAAGTGGCGAGATTCTTTATTTTTACAATATAGTTCGCAGATGTTATGATTAATAAAGTGACCAGCTTGTTTCAGGAGTTCTTTTTGTCTGAAAAGGCAGGTGGATTGCTCTTGCTCTTTGCAACGATCATTTCGTTGACCCTGGCCAACTCCGGGTTCGGTGAGGGATACCAGGCATTTTGGAATCACAAGTTTCTAGGCTACAGCCTGTTATTCTGGATTAACGACGGGTTGATGGCCGTCTTTTTCCTGCTGGTTGGACTGGAGATCGAACGGGAAATCTTTGTGGGCGAGCTCTCAGACATACGCAACTCCATGCTTCCAATTTTTGCTGCGCTTGGGGGAATGATTGTCCCTGCATGTCTTTATCTCGGATTCAACCTGGGTACCCCGGAGGCTGGAGGCTTTGGCATTCCCATGGCTACCGACATCGCCTTTTCACTAGGGATCCTGGCCCTGTTGGGAAGTCGCGTTCCGCTGGCGCTAAAGATTTTTCTCACGGCGCTGGCCATTATTGACGATCTGGGTGCCATCCTCGTCATTGCGTTTGCTTACAGCAAGGGACTCCAATTGCAATATTTACTGATGGCGGGTGGACTGATCGCCGGAATGTTGGTCATGAGGCGCCTCGGTTGGAATCACCTGGCCCTCTACCTCATACCCGGGCTCGGCTTATGGCACTTTATCCACGAAGCAGGAATCCACAGCACCCTTGCCGGGGTCATGCTCGCCTTCCTCGTGCCTTTCCGCAAAAATGACGAAAACTGTCCATCCCTGCGCTTACAGCATTACCTGCATAAGCCAGTAGCTTTTTTTGTCATTCCCTTGTTCGCACTTGCCAATACGGGCATCAGCCTTTCGGCCAGTATGTTTACATCCCTCAGGGAACCGCTTTCCCTGGGCATCATGACCGGACTCTTGCTTGGGAAACCGCTGGGCATCTTTTTATTCAGCTACCTGGGCGTTCGACTTGGTCTCGCCAGTCTTTTTCCCAACCTGAGTTGGGCTAATGTTATGGCCCTGGGATTGCTGGCTGGCATAGGCTTCACCATGTCCATTTTTATTACCATGCTCGCCTTTTCGGAAGAGGAAAAGATCAAGCTCGCCAAGTTGGCCATCTTCATGGCATCTGCAGGGGCTGCGATCCTGGGCTTTGCCATGCTGAGGTTTCAGCTTCGCGCACCGGAAAACAAGGACTAAGCCAGGTTCAGCATCCGAAGTGCCCGCTCTCCATGGGCTGCCCGGGCGAAGGCTCACAGGCATTGATTTTCAACTTGACTCCGATTGGGTACGGCGATCACCGTATACGCCTCCCGGAATAGGATGGGCTTACACAGGTCACATCCGGTTCTTATATTTGGACCGGCCGTTCGCCAAATTGAATGCGCTGTAAAGGGTTAATCCAAAACGAATGCAAAATGAAAATCAGCTTTAATTCCTTTTTATTGCCCGCCCTGCTGTCCCTCACCGCACTTAGCATCGATGTCGAATCCTGCCAGCCAGCAGATAAAACGCCCTTCGTCCGGTGTGGCCACCCGGATTCTACCGTATTTCTGGGTACCCAGGCGGCGATCGACGGATTTCAGAAATCACTGCCCGAAGGCTGCAATTGTTTTTTGGGAAAAATTCAGGCGGCAGGCACCGCGCATCTAGATTTCCGGCCGCTCAACTTTCTCAGGGGCCTGGGCCATTTTTATATGTTTTTGCATTCCGGTACCGACACATTGCGGGGATTCGAGCACCTGGATACCGTTTACGGAGACGTTCAATTTTCTTCGGTCAAAATGGCCCAACTGGACGCTTTCCAACAGCTAAAAAGCATTGGTGGATACCTTTTTATTAATCGCCTCGCCGGGTTGGAAAAACTCGACGGGTTTATCCAATTGCGGCAAACCGGAAGCTTACGTATTAGTTCAAATCCAGACCTGAATATCATCACTGGTCTGAGTCGTCTGAAAGATTTGGGCAGTCTGGGCATTTCAAATAACCCTAAATTGCAAAACCTAAACGCATTGAGTTCTCTGGTAAAAGTCAAAGGAAGTTTGGACTTAAATGGCAATGCTCAAATGAAGGAACTTGCGGGTTTTTCCAGCTTGCAGCGGGCAGGACCGGTCTCGATCCGTTCGAATGCAGCCTTGCAACGCATCTCGGGTTTTTCATGCATCGACACCCTGGAGACTTTGGTTATCGAGGACAATTCCAGTCTCCGCTTTGTGGAGGGTTTTGGAAAATTAAAGGAAATCAACTATTTCGGACTCACCGTGCGTTCCAATCCCTTACTGGAACACATAAACGGGTTCCGGTCTCTTGACCAGGTCCGCAACAAGATCCTGGTCGAAGAAAACCCCGCGCTGACGGGATGTTGCTGCCTGTACAAGGGCCTCCAAAGTGCGTCTGCCTCAACCACCATCACCATTGGCAGAAATGCCGCAGGCTGCCAGTCTAAAGAGGAGGTCATCGCACGCGGACCTTGCAAAAAGAACAGGTCTTAACCCCATTCACCTAAAGGCCATCGATCACTTTGTCGTGAATTTTATGCTACGAATGAGGTGCCCTTAAAAGAGCAATGAACCGGTCCTTTTTTTGAAATCCTCGTCCGGAAGAATGGTAACATAGAGACTAACGATCGTTAGTTTATCCGGCAACCCGTTATGATTTGGATCTGCAAGCGAAGGCTCTTACCGCTGTGGCGCAGTGGCAGGTTCCTTTTCCTGCCGGGCGCGCTGCATCGGATTGAGCTGACCCTCGCCGCCAGCGCGGCGCCTTCCCCTGCGGGGGCCTTCCTCCGATTTAAAGAGTTCGAAGCGGGATGGGGCCTCCGCAACGTTCCAGCCGTTGTTTGCCGTTTCAATGTCTGCCGTTTCTTCAAAGGGATCCAATTGAAGAGCTATTGGGCGTTTGCTGCGCACGAACGTCTTGGTTACTTCTTGCTCGTTTTTGCGCCAGAGCTGGACGCTAAGGCGCTCGTCTTCATAAGTGCCGTCGTCGTAATACCAACGCAGGATCAGGGGCATAACCATGCCACCCTTGTTGGAAAACTGCACTTCAACGAGGTAGGTGCTGTCTGTACGTCCCCGGAGTTCCAGACCCGCCTCTACGGGATGGTACCGCTGCACTTTGGGTGAGTGCGGAGGATTGTAGTGATAGTAAAAATCGCGGAGGCTGGTATCTGCATCGACGAGAAATCGCATGCCCGAGGTCCGGTTGCGGTATTTCGTGATGGATTCGGTCACTTCCGGGTGGTTCATGTAATAAGTGACTTCCCGCGGTGGGGGCGGATGCGAGGTCACCATGACGATCACCGTGTCTATGGCCAGATCCACCGGTTTGATGTCGTAGAACCAAGCCCTCCAGAACCAATCGAGGTCTTCACCGGAGGCATCTTCCATGGTCCGGAAAAAGTCGGCGGGAGTTGGATGCCTGAATGCCCAGCGACGCGCATACTCCCGTAGGGCAAGATCAAAGCGTTCGCGGCCGATGATGGTTTCGCGAAGGATGTTCAGCCCAACCGCGGTTTTGGCGTAGGCATTTGAGCCAAATTGCACGAGGTTTTCGCTATTGGTCATGATGGGTTCGAGCTGGTCCGGATCGAGTTTCATGTAATCGACTATGCTCGATGCCGGCCCCCTGCCGGAAGGATAATCGTTGTCAAAGGCCTCTTGAGCCAGGTGTTGCAAAAAAGTGTTCAGCCCTTCGTCCATCCAGGTCCATTGCCGTTCATCGCTGTTGATGATCATGGGAAAGAAATTGTGTCCCACCTCGTGTATGATGACCCCCAGCATTCCGTTCTTCGTTCCTTCCGAATACGTGCCGTCCTTCTCTGTGCGGCCGAAATTAAAACAGATCATGGGGTATTCCATTCCATTGGACGCCTCTACGCTGATCGCAACGGGGTAGGGATATGGCACCGTGTGCTTTGAATACGTGCGGAGGGTGTGTGCAACGGTTTTGGTCGAGTAGCGCCGGTACAGTTCATATGCTTCCTTGGGATAATAACTCATGCATAGAATTTTGCGCCCTTCAATTTCAATGGGCAGCGCATCCCAGATAAATTTTCTCGAACTTCCCCAGGCAAAATCGCGGACGTCGTCGGCGCGGTAAACCCAGGTTTTGACCTGGGTAGACCTGGATTGTTCAGCGACCTTTGCCTCTTCCCGCGTAGCGATTTCTACGACGTCGCCCGAAATTTGTGCGGACTTCCAGCGCGCCAGGCGTTCTGCCGATAGCACTTTCTCGTAATTGACGCACTGGCCGGTAGCGGCAACGACGTGGTCAGAAGGTACCGTGATCTTAACGCGGTAGTCGCCAAAGGGAAGCGCAAATTCCCCACGCCCCGTGAACTGTTTGTGCTGCCATCCCTGGAAGTCAGAGTAAACGCAGAGGCGGGGAAACCACTGCGTCATCGTAAAGAGATGGTTGCCATCCTCGGGAAAATATTCATATCCGCCACGGCCTCCAATGTCGAGCCGGTTGGGAAGCTTGTAGTTCCAGGAAACGCGAAAGCGAAAAGATTTTCCGGGTTGAAGTGCTCCTGGCAAGGAGATCCTCATCATCGTCTCATGGATAAAATACTCGAGCGCTTTCCCCTTTGCATCCTTCACCTCGAGTATCTGGACGCCATGCCCGTTTAGTTTTGGCCTCCGGTCGATGTCGTAAAGATTTCCTTCCGTAATGCGCTTACCGGTCTTGCTCTCTACTGCAGCATAAACACTTGAGGAGCTTGGGTTGTGTTCGTTTTCATCGAGCTGCAACCACAGGTAGTTCAGTGGATCCGGCGATTGGTTGAAAACGGTAACCCATTCGCTTCCGTGCAGGCGGAGGTCGGCTTCGTCGAGCCGCGCATCAATTTCGTAATCTACCCGCATCTGCCAGTAGCCGTGTCCGGGCGCTCCGGAAGCCGTCCGGTAAACGTTTGGGTCCGGAAGTATGGAGCCGAGCTGCTCGAATGCATTGCCGTGATTGGAACTTGGGTTGTTGCGGATGTTTTGTCCCTGAACGGCAGTAAGGGCAAGCGCCATGGATATCCATGCGCCCAGCCAGGTCTTCAATGATTGAAAAATAGCCATGTTCGCTGTGCGATGAAATACAAAGATAATCCCAAGATTACGAAACTTGTCGTAGTAGTGAGTTTGGGTTCGGAAACCGGAGTGAGTACTAAAAGCGACTGTTTTGCGGCGAGGGTTAGGCAAACAAAGACCAACTGTCCGGCTTCGAGACCCGTGTTAAAAGCAAACAGAGGCAGGAGGATGTCACCTTCCGAGCCGAGCAGGGACCGCAGCAAAATGGAGAAGCCCATCCCGTGAATGCACCCGAACAGGGCTGCCGCCGCATAGCGCCACCGCAGGGAGCTTTGTCTGGAATCGGGCCGGAGCAGATTCATGATACATGAAAAGGCAATGGTCAGCGCAATGGCGAGTTCTACTGCGGAAGAGGGCAGTCGGAGCCACCCGGTGGTGCTCAGGGCCAGGGTGATCGAATGGCCCAGGGTGAAGGCCGTGACGAGCAGCAACAGGCGCTTCCACTGACCGGGGCCAAAGGGAATGACCAGAGCGATGAGGTAAACCATATGGTCGATGCCCCCAGTGTCGAGGATGTGCTGCACTCCAATTTGAAACCACCACGAAAATCCTTCCATTGGCTAATTTTGCATGGTGCAAAAATATACATGGCCGCGTACCCGCCGCATCTCCTTCGCGTGGGCCCTTATTATTGCCTGTGCATTCAGTGCAACAGCTCCTCACCCCTTTTACGTCGGCGTCACAGAACTGCGGCACCAGCCTTCCCAGGGTGTATTGGAGATCAGCATCCGCCTGTTTACCGACGACCTGGAAAAAGCCCTGGCCCGGCATTCCGGGAGCCCCGTCAACCTGACTTCCGGACCTCTGCTGGATGCTTCAGAAGAAATGCTGGACACCTACCTGTCGGAGGGTTTTGCCGTCTATGCAAATGCCTCGCACCTCCAATCCCGGTTTCTCGGTTACGAACAAGTG
Organism: Saprospiraceae bacterium; assembly: GCA_020848995.1. Classification (GTDB taxonomy): domain Bacteria; phylum Bacteroidota; class Bacteroidia; order Chitinophagales; family Saprospiraceae; genus Vicinibacter. The sequence goes on from JADLHA010000026.1 coordinate 7,476, forward strand.
GAAGACGCCATCTGGTCACATCTGGAATGTCCGCTGCCGGAGTTGCCTGACAGCCTGCGCATCGAAAACCGTCTGCTGTGCGAATTGCTTTCCGAACAGACGCACATCGTCCATCTGAACATTGCCTCCCGACGATACAGCCGCAAACTGGAATGCGAAGCGCCCATATTTGAGTGGAGATCGCGATGATCATTGCGTTGCCCTGTCGCCATCGTACCATTCATTTCCGCACCGGGTCTTTAGCTAACCAACGTTTGTATGTTAGACTAACACTAGTAAGCATTACGTACGTTTGTAAAAATACAAATGTGCGGAAATAAAAAATCCCGGCTTTGCAGGCCGGGATCTTTCTATCATCGGAGGATGGCGATTACATCATTCCGTCCATGCCGCCACCATGGTGGTGTCCGCCTCCGCCCTTTTCTTCTTTGGGCATATCGTTGACAACGCACTCCGTCATCAGGATGACTCCAGCAATGGAAGCTGCTTTTTCGAGGGCAATGCGCGTCACCTTGGTGGGATCGATCACACCGGCCTTTTTGAGGTCTTCGTACTCTCCGGTACGGGCGTTAAAGCCATAAGCGCCTCTTTTGGCAGCAACGTTCATGAAGACTACTGATCCTTCCACCCCTGCATTTTCAGCAATCACCCGGATCGGGGATTCGAGCGCTTTTTTGACGATCTCCACTCCGATTTTTTCGTCTTCGTTGACCACTTTTACCTTGTCCAGCGTTCCAATGCAGCGTACCAGGGCTACACCGCCACCCGTGACAATGCCTTCCTCTACCGCTGCGCGCGTTGCATGCAGGGCATCGTCTACGCGGTCTTTCTTCTCCTTCATCTCCACTTCGGTCGGAGCGCCCACGTTGAGTACGGCAACTCCGCCAGCCAGTTTGGCCAGCCTTTCCTGAAGTTTCTCCTTGTCGTATTCGGACGTGGTTGCTTCAATCTGCTGCTTGATCTGGTTGATCCGCGCTTCGATCATCTTCTTCTGTCCTTTGCCTTTTACGATGGTGGTGTTGTCTTTATCGATGGTGATCTTTTCACAGGTACCCAGATGGCTCAACTCCGTATTTTCAAGTTTGTAACCCTTTTCTTCAGAAACCACCGTGCCGTTGGTCAGCACCCCAATGTCTTCGAGCATGGCTTTGCGGCGGTCCCCAAAGCCGGGTGCTTTAACAGCTACAACCTTCAACCCACCGCGCAGGCGGTTGACCACGAGTACGCCCAGAGCCTGGGAATCTACGTCTTCCGCAATGATGAGCAGGGGCTTTCCGGTCTGAATGACTTTTTCGAGGATGGGGAGCATCTCCTGCATGTTCGAGATCTTCTTGTCGTAGATCAGGATCAGCGGATTTTCATACTCCACGGTCATGTCGTCGGCGTTGGTAATGAAGTATGCGCTGAGGTAGCCGCGGTCGAATTGCATCCCCTCAACCACTTCCACCGTGGTCTCCGTGCCTTTGGCCTCTTCGACTGTGATGACGCCGTTGGTTCCAACTTTTTTCATGGCGCTGGCAATCAATTCGCCGATGCGCTCGTCATTGTTGGCCGAAATGGATCCAACCTGTTTGATCTTTGAAAAATCGTTGCCGATTTCCTCCGACTGCTTCTGGAGGTCAGCGATGACCTGAGCAACCGCCTTGTCGATTCCCCGTTTGAGGTCCATGGGGTTCGCCCCGGCCGCAACGTACTTCATCCCGGCCGAAACCATCGCCTGCGACAATACCGTCGCCGTGGTGGTCCCGTCTCCGGCTAAGTCGTTGGTCTTCGATGCTGCTTCCTTCAGCAGCTGGGCACCCATATTTTCAATGGGATCCTCCAGCTCGATTTCTTTGGCAACGGTAACGCCGTCTTTGGTGACCTGAGGCGCACCAAAACTCTTTTGAATGACCACATTTCTTCCCTTTGGACCCAGGGTGACCTTCACGGCATCGGCCAACTGGTCAATCCCCGATTTCAGTCGCTCGCGGGCATCTGTATTAAAGCTGATTTTCTTAGCCATATTTCTTGCGTTTTAGTGTTTTAACAGATTACAGAATTACCAAAATGTCGTCCTCGCGCATGATCAGGTAGTCAACTCCCTTGTAGGTAAACTCCTGTCCTGCGTACTTTCCATACAATACCGTGTCGCCTTTGTGGACGGTCATCATGTTGCCATCCTTACCGGGGCCAACGGCAACGACTTCTCCTTTAAGCGGCTTCTCCTTCGCGGTGTCGGGGATGATGATCCCTCCTTTGGTTTTCTCTTCCGCTGGTGCGGGCTTGATAATGACGCGGTCATTAATTGGCTTCATATTGAGTATGATTTTAAAGAATTGAAAAATTTTCCATTTGTCAGAAAGCCGTATGCGAACACCATGCCACACGAAAAAATTGGAACTTTTGGCAGAATTTGACGACAATTGGTACCTCTTGATGGCTACTCATCCGGTCTAAATGCGCCATAATGGCATAAAGGGCGGCAGCTGAACCGGGGTGTCCTTACTTTAAAAACGGGCACTCGCCGAAATCATCAGGTTGCGGCCAGGAGCGCTGATGCCCGAAGCGAACGTGCGGTAATGCCTGTCAAAGAGGTTTTCACAGGCAAGGTTGATCTCAAGGGCCTTGGAAAGTTGAACGCCTGCCCCAAGCAGCAGGGTCCACCACCCCGGAGTGCCATCCGGTGTAGCGTATTGAAAGTTGTCTTCGCCGAAGAGGTTGGTGTCTTCAACCCGCTTGGCTCCGTGGTAATGGACCTCTACGCGAAACCGGACGGATCCGGCCTCAGCACTCAGCTCGGTTTTCCCAAACAGGGGCGGGATGTGGTCGAGGGGATAATCGGTCGTGTCGGTGTGGATCCGGCCATGGGTGTAGTTGATGGTACTGCTCCATTGCAGCCATCCGAAAAAATTTGCCGTGACGCTGGCGTGAACTCCGCGAATGGCTGCCCGGGCAGCGTTGGATTGTTGAAGCACCGCACTCAGTTCGCCGTTGTATACAATGGAATCCCGCCCTTCGTAGGAGGCTGGCTGGCTGGTGATGGCTTTCCGAAAACTGCCCCAGTAAGCCGAACACTGAAACCGGAGCGCCTTGCCATGTAGCCACCGGAGGCCAATTTCCCCGCTGTAGTACTTTTCCGGTTCCAAGCCGGGATTGGGTAAAATGACCATGCCGGGCACCGATTCAAAAACCTTTCCCAGATCGTCGACATTGGGCACGCGCAGGGCGCTCGATGCCGCCGCAAAGGCGTGGAGTTCTTCCCAGAGACTGGCTTTGAAGCCGATGCTTCCGTCAATGGATAGGTGCTCCTGCGTCACTTCTTTCACAGGAAGCGGGAAGAGCGGGGAATCGCCAAAATCGGCATCCAGGCGTGCGTATTGAAGCCTGAGACCCTGTTGCAGTTGAATGCGCGGCGAGATCCTCCAGGTGTGAATTCCGTAGATGCCCGCAAAGCGCATTCCCGCTCCTCCGGCAGGATACCGGGTATCCAGTGAGCTGGTTTGTCCCGTTGTAAGATCTTTCGCAGATGCCGAAGAACGCACCCGCTGCTCGCTGAAATCCAAACCTGCATGCAGTTCCTGTTTGGGAAAATGGCGCGTCAGGTCTAAACCGAATCCTGCAACGTATACGCGCTCTTCGCGGTGATTCAGCCAAACTTGTCCAAACTTCCGGTCGTGGCGACTTTCTCGTAGGAATTGGACATCTGCGTTGATGGCTAAGGCGTCGTACCAGTTCCCTCCCTGGCGCTGATGCTCATACGATGCCAGAGCGCGTTCCTGCGGACCGTAATACCACTGTGCAAAGCGGGGCTTGCCTTCGGCAGTTTGCTCGCTTAACCGGTCGTACCGGGGGATGTCCGAACTGGTGGAGAACTGCATGTTCAATTGGTGCCGTGCTTTCGCAGTCGGCATCCAGGCCCACTTTTGCATCAGGTTATATTGATGATAACCGGAAGGGCTTTGAATGAGTGGATCCGGATTGGGAAGGGTGGTATCCCGGCCCGCTGAGGTCGAAACGATAAAGGGCTTTAGCCCCCAGGATCCCTGATCGCCCGGTCTCCACGCACCCTGGCGAAGGTCGCCAAAACGCGACGCGCTCACTGCGGTGAGCACTGCCCAACTCGGACGTCCATAGTTCAGTTGAAGGCTGGATGTGGCTTCGCCGTTGGCACTTGAATACCGGGCCAGGGCCTGCCCGGTTAGGGATGCCCGGTCCGGTAGGCCACTGAACTTCGGTTTGCGGGTCATGAAATGGATGGTCCCTCCCAGGGCGTCGCTGCCGTAAAGTACGGCCGCCGGACCAAAAATGACTTCCACGCGCTCCATGGCGAGAGGATCGGTAGTGATGCTGTTTTGAAGGTGTCCACCTCTGAATATGAGGTTGTTCATGCGCACCCCGTCGATGACCAGTAAGACTTTGTTGGCCTCAAATCCCCTCAAAATTGGGCTTCCACCTCCTAACTGGCTCTTTTGAACGGCAATTTCGCCACTCGACATCAACAGGTCTGCCGTCGTCTGAACCATGCTCTGTTGGATCCGCGCCCGGTCCATGACCAGGGTTTGCGAAGGAATGTCGGCCACTGCCTGGAGCGATTTACTGGCGGTGACCATGACCTCACCGAGCATGCGGACTTCAGCCCGCAACCCAAGGCGATGGGAATCGCGCTCAATGTCCCGATGCGCAAAAACGGAGGGTGGGTAATCCGGGTGCTCAACCAGCACCCGGTCGCAACGGTCGGGGAGCGCCATATTTAAACTGCCGCCTTCGTCCGACACAGCGGTCTGGCCGCCTGGAAGGAAAAGGGCCGTTGCCCCTGCCACCGGAGTTCGTCGGTCCAGGTCGTATACATGCAAGGTTTGTGACGTGCCGGCGAGCAGACCGCCGGTGAACCAAAGAAGCATCAGCAGAGATCCTTTAAGTAGGCTCATGCGCAAAAGTGATTTTTATTAATGCCGCACTTGCGGGAACAAACGCAGCGATACTAACAAACGTTAGATTATGTATGAATAAGATGGAAATGCAACTCCGGCCACCGGAAAGGGACAACCAGAGCACAGGAGTCAGCATGACTGGAGATCCGGCGGAGGGGACTCAGGGGCATTGGACGCGGCGAAGTGCGCCCCCGGAACATAAGCTGTTGGGGAACCCGGATGGAAGTGGGCGTTTGTCAGGGAAAATCTCCCAGGAAGGTAGAGCAGGTTGTCGCCCCAAAGCCAGGGTTCGTAGAGTTGGGGAAGTTCTGTTCCCGGAAGGGCATCGCGCAGGGCGATGCCGGCTGCGCGCTCGTCGGCCCGGTCGCGATAGGCCATTAGTTCCACCGAACCATCCGGGTTTTTCCACGTCGACACCACATCATACCATTCCCCCCCAACGACAAATTCGCGATCATCCAGCCATAGGGTGCCTTCTGACTGCGGGTCGTCCAGGCAGAAATACAGGAGATCTTTTGCCGACTTTCGGTCAGCCAGGAATTCGACACCGCAGTTTTTCCACCAGCAGCGGACGATGGGATCCAGCTGCGAAACGAACAAAAGCAACAGGGCCAGCACCAAGCCAGGGGTCGACAGAACCGTTCGCTCCATGAGTACCAAGATGTGCAAAACTAAGTACATGTCTTCAGCCCCACGCCTTTCAGACGGAGGTTCAGGAAGGAAAATGAGGTAGAGGTGGCTTTATTCGGCCGGTGGTTCGGCGGGCTGTTCGGTCGGTTCAGCCTCGGGCTGGGCATTGCCGATGTTGCCCTCGGCCGAAGAGATCAGCGAGGCGAATACGCAAAGCAGTGCCAGGATGCCTGCCAGCCACCAGGTGATCTTCTCGATGTAATCGGCTGAACGGGCAGCTCCGAACATCTGGTTGGCACTTTGACCACCAAAGGTGGCATCCACCCCCCCACCTTTGGGGTTTTGGATGAGAACGGCGCCAATCAACAGGATGCACGTCAGGGCGATGAGTATGGTGATGAGGGTGAGCATGATCGTCAGGATTTGAGCTTTTCGATAGCGGCGGCAAAATTAGCGCGTTTGCCCGGATATTTCTCCATCAATTTTTCGTACATGGCGATGGCGTCGGCCGCATGTCCCTGCCTGGCCAGCAAACGGGCAAGGGTCTCGGACACAACCGCGTCTCCCAAGACCGTACTCTGCTCAGCAGCCGTCAGTGCAGGAGCTTCCAAAGTACCTTTTGCCTCTGCCTTCCGGGACTTTTTGCCTCCACTTGCCTTTTTGGCTGATTTTGATGCACCCCCATTCACAGGGTGCATCCGGAGCCAGTCAAAAAAATCTTCAGCGGGGCCGTCCGGAGTCGCTCCTTTCCTGGTTTTCTTGTCTCTTTTGCGCTTCTGCTTCGCGGACTTTTCGGCATCTGTTGCGGTGATTGGTGTTTCCATGGTGCTGTCTTTTGTGGTGATCGCGGGCTCTTGGTCGCCGGTGTTGGATGCGAAAAAGGGAATTTGTTCGCCCGCTTCATGAGTAGGGATTCCGGGCTGTTCAGTTGCGGCGGAACCCGGAGTGATGGTTGTTTGCACGGACACCGGCTCCGATGGTTCCCATGCATAAACAGGCCAGTTCTGCGATTCGGAAAATGCCGGATCCGGCAACCTTCCGAACAGCGAAGGCAGGTCTGCTCCTGACCGCAGCCACAAAGAAGCCGATGCCGGTTGTGCCTGAAGCAGCAGGATTGCTTCTCGCTGGTCCTGTTCCCTGTTTTTCATCTGTTCACCAGTTGGTAAATGCCCGGTTGTAGATGTCCTCTGCAATCAGGCGGTTGATCTCGGCCGTGAGCTGTTGTTCCACATCCGAAAAATTGGTGGCAGCATCAAAGTCCTGATAACGGGTAAAGTTAGCTTTCCAGTTTTGTTTTTCGTCGCGCAGGTTCACCATTTCGACCTCGACGCCAACCGTGCAACGGTTGATCGCTGAGACGATACCCGGCTGAGGAGCCTGGCTGCTCACCTCAAATTGAGTGATGCGGCACCGAAAGACGAGGTCTGGCTGTCCGGAGTTGAGCACCAGCCGGGTATCCCGCCTGATCTTGTTGAGCAGGGTTTCCGACAAATCGACCGGATAGGTAGCCGGTGCCTTGTAATAGGGATCCTCTACCGGATCGATGGCAAAACTTCGGATCTCCTGAGGAATGCTGATGCCTTTGAAGCTATAACAAGCGGCAAATTGCATTGATAGTGCGACTAGAGCCAAAGAATAGTTCATGACTCCAGCGAATACTGTTTGATTTTCCGGTAGAGGGTCCGCTCGGAAATGCCGAGCTCTTCAGCGGCATCCTTGCGCTTTCCGTTGAATTTCTTTAGAACCTTTGCGATGAGTTCTTTCTCCATTTCGTCGAGCGAAAGGGTTTCCTCCATGACTTCAACGGCATCGTACTTTCCCTTGTCCTGCCGTAGGATTACGGGAGCCTGCTCTTCCCGGGAACCGGCAATCGGTATCGGCTCGGCAGACCAATTGGGCGGAGGCATCTGGGCATAACCCGGTGTCGGACTCACGGGAAACGAGGCTTCCATGGCTTCGGGCATCTCCAAATCGTTGGCATGCACCAACTGATAGAACATGTTTTTGAGCTGACTCAGATCCTGCTTCATATCGAACAGAAGTTTATAGAGGATCTCGCGCTCGTGGAAGTGCGCCTGGTCGGAAAGATCGGGGCTCGTAACGGGAAGATTCCGGGTCCTTATGCCTGGAATGATCTTGAGGATATCTGCTTCTGTGATGATCCGTTGGTCGGAAAGTACGGAAAGTTGCTCCACAGCATTTCGCAATTCGCGAATGTTGCCAGGCCAGTTGTAATTTTCGATCAGCACGGCTGCCTGCGCATCGAGCTCAATGGGGGAGGTGCGGTATTTTTCGGCAAAATCGCTCGCGAATTTTCGAAAAAGCACGAGGATGTCTTCCCGGCGTTCTTTCAGCGGGGGCACGTAAATGGGAACGGTGTTGAGCCGGTAGTAAAGGTCTTCCCGGAACTTGCCTTTACGCACCTGTTCGAGCAGGTCGACGTTGGAAGCGGCGACGACCCGGACGTTGGTCTTCAGCACTTTTGAAGATCCCACGCGAATGAATTCACCAGACTCGAGTACGCGCAGCAAAAAGGCCTGCGTGTCTTTGGGCATTTCGGCAATTTCGTCGAGGAAGATCGTACCACCGTCCGCAGTTTCAAAATAGCCCTTGCGATCAGACGTAGCCCCGGTAAACGATCCCTTTTCATGGCCGAACAATTCTGAATTGATGGTACCCGCAGGGATGGCACCGCAGTTGACGGCAATCAGTGGGTTGTGTTTGCGGGGACTCAGGTTGTGCAGAATTTTTGAAAAGATCTCCTTGCCGACTCCACTCTCCCCGGAGATCAAAACGGTCAGGTCAGTGGCCGCAACGCGTATCGCCGTATCAAGGGCCTGGTGGAGTTTCTCCGACCGGCCATAGATTCCGAAACGCTGTTTTATGGATTGAACGGATTCCATTGGTTTTACATCAGGGAATGAGCCTGCCCATCAGCGTAGCGCTCGTTGCCTCTTCGATCTGCACCCTGACGCAATCGCCGGGTTTGCACGCGGATACATCTTCAAAAACGACCATTTTGTTCTGCAGGTTCCGCCCGCGCATCCTTTCGTCCGAACGCCGCGAGCGACCCTCGACGAGTACCTCAGCAACCGTGCCAACATCTCTGCGGTTGTGGGAAAGGCTGAGCTCGTTTTGCAATGCAATGATCTCGCTCAAACGTCGCTTTTTGACCTCCTCCGGAACGTCGTCGGCAAATTTTCTGGCTGCCAGCGTTCCCGGCCGCTCAGAATAACAAAACATGTAGGACATGCAGAAATCTGCATAGCGCATCAGGCTAAGGGTGTCTGCATGGTCTTCTTCCGTCTCGGTGCAGAATCCGGCAATGATGTCGGATGAAATGGCACAGTCCGGAAGGATGGTGCGAATCTCATCGACCTTGGAAAGATACCAGTTGCGGTCGTAGGTGCGGTTCATGAGCTCGAGGATGCGGCTGCTGCCCGACTGACAGGGGAGGTGGATGTAATTGCAGATGTTGTCGTGGCGCGCCATGGTGTGCAGCACCTTTTCGGTCAGGTCTTTGGGGTGTGAGGTCGAAAAGCGGATGCGCATGGAGGGTGCCGCCTGGGCAACCCGTTCCAGCAAATCGGCAAAATCGCTGATGACCCCGCCATCATCAGGTGCCCAACGATAGGAATCGACATTCTGCCCAAGCAGCGTCACCTCCCGGTAGCCACCATCAGCAAGCCCTTTCACTTCATCCAGGATGGTGCACACATCGCGGCTTCGCTCGCGGCCGCGCGTGAAGGGCACGACGCAAAAAGAACACATGTTGTCGCATCCACGCATGATGGAGACAAAGGCAGACACGCCGTTGCTGTCGAGCCTCAGCGGAGCGATGTCGGAATAGGTTTCCTCCCGCGAAAGCAACACGTTTACGGCGCGCTGTCCTTCTCCCAGGTGTTGCAGCAGGCGGGGGAGGTCCCGGTAAGCATCGGGTCCAACCACCAGGTCGACGAGCTTTTCCTGCTCCAGCCACTGATTTTTGAGCCGCTCGGCCATGCAGCCGAGAATGCCGACCTGCAGCGTGGGTCTTCTTTTTTTAAGGGCCCGGAATTCGCGAAGGCGCCGGCGAATGGTCTCTTCGGCTTTCTCGCGGATCGAACAGGTATTCAACAACAAAAGATCCGCTTCATCGGGCTGTGCTGCTGAACGGTAACCTTCGCCTGCAAGGATGCTGGCTACAATTTCTGAGTCTGAAAAATTCATTTGGCAGCCGTAGCTCTCCAGGTAAAAAGTCCTTGCTCCAGCAACGGTAACGCCGACCTCAAGCGAAATGGCCTCACCCTGCCGGCTTTCTGGCATTTGGGTTTTCAACGTGGAAGAGAACTCGCGATGCATGGTAAAAAGTGTGCAAATTTAGCAATTTTACGGAGCGTGACAAAATGTCAGTAGAACAAATCAGTGACCTGATCCCTTGATGCCATGCCTTTTTCCCTCGTTTGCCGCAAATGCCAACGCGTTTGCGATCGCCCATCTCCACGTAGCTTTGCCGGACAGCGCATGGTACATTCTCAACACGACCAGCCAATTTGCCCCCATCGGCATGTTGGCATGACCCTTAGCAGGATATGAGCCAGTTTGGCTTGACAGGACGGAATTTAGAGCACTCTCGATCACCCGAGATCTACCGGGAGCTATGGCGGCAACTGGGCATTCAGGGCCTGACCTACAAGTGCTTTCCCGTAAAGACTGTTGAGGAATTGCCGGAAATCTGGAAGCGCATGCCCGGACTCTTAGGCATGAATATCACCATTCCATACAAGGAATCCATCCTGCGTTTGTTATCGGGACTGAGTGCGGAGGCAGAAACCATCGGAGCTGTGAATTGCATCGTCCGCTCCGGTGAGGGCTGGTTGGGACACAATACCGATGGCCCTGCTTTTTGGGAAAGCCTCACCGGGTTTATTCCGGCAAATTTTGGCGATTCTGCCCTCGTGCTGGGTACCGGGGGAGCATCCAGGGCGGTTTGCTGGGCCCTGCAAAAGAGCCGGATTCCTTTTCAGCGGGTCTCGCGCTCTGCTCCGGAACTGCGTTACGGAGAACTCGCCCGGGAGTGGGACCCCTCCTGGAAACTGATCATCAATACAACGCCCTTGGGGATGTGGCCGGAGGTGTCAGCGGCACCCGAGCTCCCTTACAGCCTGCTCGATAAAAGTTTCTACCTGTACGATCTGGTTTACAATCCTGAAAATACGCTATTTTTGGCACTCGGAGCGCAGGCGGGAAGCCAAATTAAAAATGGCCTCGAAATGCTCAGGAGGCAGGCGGAATTGTCCTGGCTCTACTGGAATGAATTTTACAACTATGGAAGAAACGGACGGGCAGACCCTCGATTTTAGCAACACCGAACTCGCTTTTTCTCACAAATCAGACCGCGAACTCAAAAAGACCTATTGGCTTTTCCGGTTTATGAACCGGCCGGCTTTGGTCCGCATCGGAAACGTACTGGGCAATTTTGCCGCCCGTTTTCCACTTCGCCTGTTTGATCCGCTCATCAAGGAAACCATTTTTTACCAGTTTTGTGGTGGTACCACCCTGCTCGAATGTCAGCACGTAGTGGACAGGCTGTATACCAAAAGGGCCTTGACCATACTCGATTTTGGAGTGGAGGCGAAAGACACTGAGGATGACTTTAACCGCACCCTCGAAGAAAGCCTGAGGGCGCTCGAATTCGCAGCATCCAATCCCAATGTGCCAGGCATCAGCACCAAGCTGACCGGCTATGTGCCCACCGTGGTACTGGAAAAGATGCATGCCGGTGAGACGCTCAGTGCCCATGAACAGATTGCCTGGGAGCGTTTTGAGGAGCGCTTTGTAAGCCTTTGCAACAAAGCTCAGGAACTGGGAGTCAGCCTGTTTGTTGACGCCGAGGAAAGCTGGATTCAGGATCCCATCGACCGGCTTGTCGACAAGTATATGCCTTTCTACAACAAGGAAAAACCCATTGTTTACAATACCTACCAGCTCTACCGCAAAGGTCGTCTGGATTACCTCAAAAGTGGGTACGAACGGGCGGAAGCAGAGCAATTCATTCTTGGAGCCAAACTCGTACGCGGCGCTTACCTGGAGAAAGAGAGGTTGCGCGCAAAGGAAAAGGGGTACGAAGATCCCATCCTGCCCAATAAAGAAGCAACCGACCGTCAATACGACGACTGTGTGAGGTTCTGCGTTGAGCATTGTGAGCGGGTCAGCCTCGTAAACAGTACTCACAACATGGCAAGCACGAAACTTCAGGCGGAACTGATGGCCGCAAAAAAGCTTCCCAACGACCACCCCCACCTCAACTTCAGCCAGTTGCTGGGAATGAGTGACAACCTGACCTTTAACCTCGCTCACCACGGGTACTGCGTGGCGAAATACGTCCCTTATGGGCCGGTGCGCGAAGTCATGCCCTACCTGACCCGGCGCGCAACGGAAAATACCAGCATCACCGGCGACATGAGCCGCGAACTCAAATTGCTCCACGCGGAAATGGTGAGAAGGGGTCTGCTCAAGGCTTGAAATAGTTTTTTACTTTTGACCGTCCTAAGGTTTTTCGCGGTGGCCTAATGTTGGAAATCGTTTTAAACCATCAGGACGCTATTTAAAACAAGGCAAATACATCCGGGTATGAAAAAAATTGCACTGCTCTTTTCCGTTATTTTTCTGGCCGCTACTGTTCATGGGCAAAAGGTCTATGCATGGTGGGATGCCGGCGTTCGGCTGGGCTATGGCATGACCGGTCTGATTAACACCAACATCATTGACGACAAAAATTACGAACACCACATCTCGACAGGCTATAGCCTCGGCGGAAAGTTTGGAATGTTTTTTGGACTCTACAACGGCGTTACGCTGGAAGGCAACATCGCGACCTATAACCAGGACTTCGATTTCTTCCGCGATAACAAAACCTACGACCACTCGATCAAATGGAAAACGATCGACCTGGCCATGCTGTACCGCAATCAGCGCAACGGTGTTTACGTGGAATTGGGTCCCCAGCTTTCATTGGTGAACAAAGTGACCCAGGTGGACCAGTTTGATCCGGAAAACAAAGACGTGTCGGATTTCTACCGCAAAAATTACATCTCGGGAGTATTCGGCATTGGAGGGTACATTTTTAATCGCGAGAACTTCACAACCATGCTCGGTCTACGGCTGGGATACAGTTTTACCGATATGGTGAACGAGGATGGCAAGAATGCCGGCTATCCGACTCCCTCAAAGGATCCGGCCTACGGAAGTTACAAGACCACCAACCCTGCATTTGTTCAACTCAACCTTGAATTCAATTTTGCCTTGGGGTACTATGGCCGTTCTTCCTGCAGTAAGCGGGCCTCCTTGTTTAAAATGTAGCGGTTGATCGCTTGCGATCGTCCTAAACAGGCGTGCTTCCGGGCGGCACGAACTGCGTTTATCTTCCATCGTTTAAGGACACATGGCGTTGTTGAGCGTCATGCGGGTTTCGACCATGTTTTTATAATGAATGTTTCTTGCGGTATTCAATTGGAAAAGCAGTTCCATCAGACCAGAAGCTTCATCCAGACATCGGTTGCTGATCATCGGATGCCGGTTGCGAATGAGCTGGTCATAGGTTTGCTGAAAGTCGCCCAAATCCTGCAAGGTCGAAGCGATAAATAAATGATAGGCTGCGTTGGTCTTCTCCGAATAGCGGCTCAGCACATCCATAAATGTGCGGATCTGGTCGCAGCCATGCTCAAATTCGTTAGGGACGACAAAGTTTTCGTCGATCCCGGCAATCTGATCTTGTACTTCCTGCCATTTTTGCTGGATGGACTTCCGGCTCGCAGCCAAAGTAGCTAACAAACGTTCGTTATCATCTGAAATCGGCCCCGGAGCGTTGAGCGAAAAGCTGTTGTTTTCGCTCGTGCGTTCGATGAAAGCCTGCACGCGTTCAAGGCGCTCGATGTACGCTTTCAGTTCGCCGCCGGGGCCCCAGGAGGTGACCCTCCGGAAGGTCGTTCCGTTGTCGAGCATTTCTTCAGCCCATTCCAACTCTGCGGAGGCAAAGGCGCTATCGCAGGTGGTTGGACAGTCGGGCAAAGTTTGGAAGAGTTGCTGGTATTGCTGGGCGCCCGCACCCATAGCGAGGCATGCCATCCAGATCACAAATGCGGTTTTCATGCCTTAAAAGTAAGCATTTCCCCCACAGGGAGCCGGGCGCGCCGGCAAGGGATGGAACTAATACTGACCCGTCTGAAGGAGCACCAACGTGCAGGCTTCTTGAGTGGCAATGCCATGTTGATCTGCAAGCGCCTTGAGCTCTGGATTTTCGGTGCCTGGATTGAATAGGATCCGGCGAGGTTGCACGGACAGGATGTACGGGTACCACTCCGGTTGTTTGTCGGGGCCGAGGTAAAGACTGATCGTGTCGATGTCGGCTGGCAAGGGCTTTCCGGTATCAATGGAGAGCTCGCCAATCATTCCCTCCCGGATGCCGACGGGAAATACTTCGTGCCCTCCTCGATGTAGCCGCTCAACGGCCATGAACGCGTATCGGCTTGGGTTGGGACTCGCCCCCAAAACTATGGTCCTTTTATTCATATCTGTAAAACCAACAAGTCAATGGCCACTATGGTTTTACCTTGCCCTGCGAAGCCCATCGATCGCGGAGTTTGCGGTATTTTCGGTGGGTTGCCCAGGCAGAGATGGCACAGATTTGCATTCCCCGCCACCCGTCCAGTATGCCCAGTTTAAAAAAATACATGCGCAGGAAAGTCCATGCGGGATGTACCCAACGGTGCCGCCACCCTGAACGGACCCCTCTGTTGTAAAGGGCCTGCGAAGCGATGTCGGTAAAGTATTTTACCTGGCGAAGGTGGTCGGCTGTGGTGTAAAAACTGTAATGGAGGATCTTTCCCGCTAGGACCGGATGTGGTGAAGATGGGTTGTACGGCAGAAATTTGTCGTGGGGGTTCACACCGCCCCAGCGCCCTTTCCGGCGATCGAACAGCCTCATTTTCAGGTCGGGATACCAACCGCAAAAACGCACCCAGTGACCGCAGTAATTCGTGAGCCGGCGACACCGGTAAGCATCGTGATCAAAAGCCCCCACTATGCCGGCGATGGCAGTGTGCAGGGTAGGGTCGAGGGCTTCGTCGGCATCGAGGGACAACACGTGGTCGAATTTCGCTTGGTCAAGAGCATAGTTCTTTTGCTGGATATGACCTTCAAAGGGGTGCTGCAAGACCCTGGCCCCGTATTGTAAGGCAATCTCAACGGTGCGGTCAGTGCTGTATGAATCGACGACGAGGATTTCGTCAGCCAGCCCCGCAAGTGATGCCAGGCAACGGCCCAGGTTGCGCTCCTCATTAAACGTGATGATGACTGCCGACAGAGGCATTTGCCGAGGGTTTTCCCTGCAAAGAAAAGGTCTGAGCCTATATTCGCCGATAAAATCTCCCATGCGCATTCTCATGGTCTGTTTGGGCAACATTTGCCGCTCACCCATGGCTCGGGGGGTGCTGGAGAGGGAAATTGCAATCCGCGGGCTGCCCTGGGTGGTCGATGCAGCAGGAACCAGCGGATTTCACGATGGCGAAGCTCCGGACCCCAGAGCCATCCGCACCGCCGCCCGCTCCGGGATCGACATCTCCCGTCAACGTTCCCGCAAAATCCGTTCATCGGATTTTGAAACCTTCGACCTCCTGCTCGCAATGGATTGCCAAAATCTCGACCACTTGAAGTCTGCATGCCCCGACCACCAATACCTTCCCAAAATACAATTGCTGATGTCTTACGCTCGGGATTGGCCTGGGACCGTCGTGCCCGATCCGTATTTCGACAACCGCTTTGACTACGCACTGCAATGCATTGAATTTGGGTGCCTGGGCCTGGTGAACCACTTTGGGAACGGATGAACTTCGCAAGGCAGGATTTGTTATCCCTGGCATCACTAAATGAATTCTATGCTCCATCCGAAAATTGAAAACGCCCTGAACGCCCAACTGGCACGCGAGGCTGCCGCCAGCTCTAACTACCTTGCCATGGCGGTCTGGTGCGACCAGCAAAGTCTCGACGGATGTGCCCGGTTCTTCTATCGCCAATCCGACGAGGAACGCATGCACATGATGAAGATCCTGCACTACCTCATCGAGTGCAATGCGGCGGCCGAAGTTCCGGGTCTGCAAAAACCCGCGGCTGCATTCCCAAACGTCCAGCAGGTTTTTCATGCGGCCTTGGAGCAGGAACAGGCCGTGACGCGGTCCATCAACGAATTGGTTGAACTGGCCCAGGAATGCAGCGATCATTCCACCCAACACTTTTTACAATGGTACGTAGGCGAACAAAGAGAGGAAGAAGCTACGGTGACCAAAATCCTCGACCGGATCCGCCTCATTGGGGATGGCTCCATGAGCCTTTACTACATCGACAGCGAAGTGGAAAAGATCAACGCCCAGGTCCTGGCATCGGAAACAGAGGCCTGAACGAGGATCCTTCCGGGAGGCTAAGTCCCGGCTGTGTTTCTCCACCTATTGATTTTAACTATTGAATGACAATAAGATATATATTAGTTAATCTAATATTTCTTTTTTGCATTTCAAAGTTTTTCCAACGGGCTGAAAAGGCCTATTTTTAGGTAAAATATTGCACATGAAAACCGTTGGATGTTCAGTCATTTTCATTTGGCTTTTTACCCTTGTGGCGACCGCTCAGCAGATCGTGCCAACAGTCATCGGCGCAGCCGGGAACTACCGCAAGACCGGTAGCGTAAGCCTCGAATGGACCTTAGGCGAATGGATGGTGGAGACGGTGGGTAATCCCAACCACAAGATCACCCAGGGTTTTCATCAGACAAATCTCACCGTGGTTTCAACTTCCAATCCAACGCTTTCCGGGATGGGCGTTTATCCAAATCCGTTTTCGGCCACGCTGAAAATCGACAACCGCTCAGAGGGCAGCATCCAAATCCACCTGATGGATCTTTTGGGCCAGTGCATTGAATCTAAGGCACTGCCTGTGGGCTTGCACGACCTCGATTTTCAGGCGCTGCCCGACGGGTTTTACCTCCTGGAGGCCACCAACGGAAATGCACGGCAAACGCTGACCATCGAAAAAATTCGCTCTAACTAAAATACACCGCAATGAACAAATTTTACTTCACCCTTGTGCTGAGCACCTTGGCGTGCTGGGCACTGGCACAAAATGTCGCATTCAAATACCAGGGCATTGCCCGCAACAACCAGAATGCTCCGCTGTCCAACCAGGCCATTTCTCTGAGACTCACCATTTTAAATGCCAACAACAGTCCCGTGTACTCTGAACAGCACATGGTGACAACCTCACCCATCGGCCTTTTTAACGTCGAAGTTTGCCGCGGAAGCCAGCCCTCTGGCAGTTGCGATGTCATCGACTGGTCGAAAGGCGGATATCAACTCAAAGTCGATATGGACGCTGCTGGTGGAACGACCTATGCTCCAATGGGCGTTTCGCCCATCCTCATGACACCGGTTGCGGCTTATGCCCTCAAGGCGGCAAGTGCTGCAAACGATTCCGATACCGATCCTCAAAATGAATTGCAAAACCTGACATTTACCCAGGCGACGGGGCAATTGGCGATTTCCAACGGCAACAACGTCGATCTCAGTTCGCTGGGGGATGACAATGATGCCGATCCCGCGAACGAAATCCAGGCGCTCACGTACGATTCGACCAACAACGAAATTGCCCTGAGCAAAGGGGGCGGCTCTGTGATCCTCCCCACCGGAGGGAGTAGCCTATGGAAAATGAACGGTGCCAATATTCTCCAGTACGTCAACGGGCAACAATCCATTACCTTCGATAAGGCGGGAAGTGCACCCCTGAACCAAGCCTATTTTGAACTCAATTTCCGGCCCAATGCGAAACACACTGTCTTTTCTGGCCCGACCGACTGGGCCGATGAATATTGGACCAAACCCGCCAACGCCTTGGGCAAAATCATTGCCTACGGTTCGTCCGTTAAAGAATACCCCAGGACGTATGCCCAACATTACCTCCGTTTTGACGCCGATACCTTCACCATTATCCGAAACTCAAATACCCTGAATGCCAATTCAAAGAACTCGGTAACCAACGAACTGGTGCTGCTCAACCAGGCGTACAACGGAAACACCGGGCTTCGCCTTTTGGGCGTTGCGCTGACTGCCTTTGAGGGCATTGGGCAGATTTACAATGCCGTTGGAGGTCGTCCGGGTGGTGTGATCACGGCAGCGAACGTAAACAACACCGTGGTACCTTATGTAGGTGTGTTCAATCCCAACAACCCGAATCAGCTCATTGGAGGGATCTTTATCCAGGGAACTCAGAGCGTGGTCAATGCAAACGTAAAGAACTTCTCCATGGATCATCCACGCGATCCTTCAAAAGAGATCTGGTATGCCAGCGTTGAAGGTCCCGAAGCAGCAGCTTACGACCGCGGTACGGCCCAACTGGTTAACGGAGAGGCGTTTGTTCCATTCTCCGAGCACTTTGAACTCGTCATCAACCCTCAAACGATGACCGTAAGCCTGACTCCCGGCGCGGCTGAGTCTGAAGGGCTTGCCGTGGTAGAAAAGACAGCTCTAGGGTTCCGCGTCCGCGAATTGCACAACGGCAAAGGCAACTACAGCTTTGACTGGGAGGCCAAAGGCGTTCGCAAAGGCTATGAAGATTACAAGGTTCTCCGCATAAAAGGTGTTGAAACCCCTGTACCCGTCAACGTGCCATCGACGGTGCGCGAAGTGCAGGAAGCCTTTCAGCCATCGGATCTGCCTATTCGTCCTAAAGGGGACAAATAATTAGGTCCTTTGACAATACAACATGCCTTCCGGTGCACATCCGGAGGGCTTTTTTATTCATCAAACTGAGCCTCCCTCTGTCTCGGAAGAAAGCTTGTTGAATATTTATATATGAAAAATTTAGCCATTTTTCATCAAAATAAGTCAATAGATATGAAAATAATTAAAAAATTTGTCAGCGATTAGCCTGAATGTCCGTCTTTAGAGTCAAAAAAGTATAGTTTTGTGGCGAATTATATTTTTAAACAAAAACGACCTGCTCATGTCTTCCAACCGGAATGCCGCCCTCAATTTATTTCTCTCCCGCCCAAAAATGAACCTGGCAAGGGAAAACAGAAAGATCTCCGATTATTTTGCTGAAAACGTATTTACGGACGCCAAGTTGCGGGCTTATTTATCGCACGAGGCTTACAAGGCCTACCATCAGCGTCTGGAAGACGGCCAGAAAATCAGCCGGGAGCTGGCAGACCAGATTGCGGCAGCCCTCAAATCATGGGCTATGGAGAAGGGAACGACCCATTACACCCACTGGTTCCAGCCTTTGACGGGCAGCACAGCAGAAAAACACGATTCATTTTTCACGCTCAGTAGCTCGGGCCAGGCCATGGAACGATTCGATGGTGACGCCCTCGTGCAGCAGGAGCCGGATGCCTCATCTTTTCCAAGTGGCGGACTTCGCGCGACGTTTGAGGCAAGGGGTTATACGGCATGGGATCCCATGTCACCTGCATTTATTATGGACATTGCCGGATCCAAGACACTCTGTATCCCCACGGTGTTTATCTCGTTTACCGGAGAGGCACTCGATCATAAGGCGCCTTTGCTCAGATCCATTGAAGCGCTTGACCGTGCAGCAACCGGCGTAGCCCGGTATTTTGACCGGTTTGTTAACAAGGTTACTGCGACCCTTGGCTGGGAGCAGGAGTATTTTCTCATTGATAAGGCCATGTATTATGCCCGCCCGGACCTGATGGCGGGAGGCCGGACCATATTCGGGCGAGGACCAGCAAAGGGCCAGCAACTCGAAGACCATTATTTTGGGGCAATCCCGGAGCGCGTGTATGCATTTATGGTTGACCTGGAGACGGAATGCCATAAACTGGGAATTCCCGTGCGTACGCGCCACAACGAAGTTGCCCCCAGCCAGTTTGAGTGTGCACCTATGTTTGAAACCTGCAACATCGCGGTTGACCACAACCAGTTGCTCATGGATCTCATGGATCGCGTAGCCCGCCGCCACCACCTCATCGTGCTGTTGCACGAAAAACCCTTTGCGGGGATCAACGGTTCCGGAAAACACAACAACTGGTCGATGAGCACGGATACGGGAACCAACCTGCTGAGTCCCGGCAAAACGCCGCGAAACAATTTGTTGTTCCTCACTTTTTTCATCAACACCATCAAAGCCGTACACGACCATGCAGACCTCCTGCGGGCCTGCATTGCTTCAGAAGGCAATGATTACCGTTTGGGAGCCAACGAAGCCCCGCCGGCGATCATTTCGGTCTTCATCGGCAACTACCTGAGCCGGGTGCTCGATGCCATTGAGAAACGCGCAGAAGGCGCACTCAACGAGGAGGAAGAGCAGGATCTTAAAATCGACATCCACAAAATGATCCCGGACGTCATGCTCGACAATACGGACAGGAACCGGACATCGCCTTTTGCATTTACGGGCAATAAGTTTGAGTTCAGGGCAGTGGGATCTTCTGCCAATTGTGCGGATGCCATGATGACCCTCAACATGATCGTCGCCAACCAACTCGCCACATTTAAAGAAAAAGTTGACAAACACATTCAGGATGGTGAGAAAAAGGACAGCGCAATATTGCGCGAACTTGCTGCCTGCATAGAATCAAGCCGCAACATCTTGTTTGAAGGCGACAATTACAGTGAAGCCTGGGCCCGCGAAGCGGAGCGTCGCGGATTGCCCAACATTCAGACTACACCCGATGCGTTGGATGTGTACGGCACCGCGAAAGCCCGGGAATTGTTTGCGGCTACCGGTGTTATGAACGAAAAGGAACTCGAAGCCAGACACGAGATCTACCTGGAAAAGTACATCAAGAAGGTCCAGATCGAAGTGAGTCTGGCACGGGAGTTATGCCTCAATCAGATCCTTCCGGCCTGTCTGCGCTACCAGACGGAATTAATGACCAATCTTGCCGCCACCCGCGATTCCGGCCTCAGCACGGAAACGGTCGGGGAATTGATCACCATAATCGCAGAAAACATCGACGCCGTTCGAAAGGGTTTGGCAGATATGGATGATGCCCTGGGGCAGGCGCACGAACAGCCCACTTCACGCGAACGAGCTCAGGCTTATTGCAAAGACGTCAAACCGCTTTTGCAGAACATCCGCTACCACGTCGATAAACTCGAACTCTTTGTTGAAGACCGCAACTGGCCCCTGCCCAAATACCGGGAGATCCTGTTCAATCGGTGAGAATCAGGGAACCGTACAATAACATATTGGAAACGTACTCGCGAATCCGCTCGAAAAATTGTTTACAGATTGCCCCGGAGCGCCTGCTCCCGTTCGATGGCCTCAAAGAGCGCTTTGAAATTGCCCTTGCCGAAGGAACGGGCACCTTTGCGTTGAATGATCTCGTAGAACACCGTTGGACGGTCCTGAACGGGTTTTGTGAAGATCTGCAACAGGTATCCATCTTCGTCGCGGTCGACGAGTATGTTCAATCGGCGAATTTCTTCGAGGTTCTCTTCGATGGCGCCGACGCGTTCGGTCAGGTTCTCGTAATAGCTTTCCGGGACGTATAGGAAATCAACTCCATTATTCCGGAGCTGGTCAACGGTTTGCAGAATGTTGTCGGTTTCGATGGCGATGTGCTGTACGCCGGCGCCCCGGTAAAATTCAACGTATTCCTCAATTTGAGATTTCCGTTTTCCTGGCGCCGGTTCGTTGATGGGAAATTTGATGTATCCCGATCCATTGGCAACCACTTTGCTCATCAGCGCTGAGTATTCTGTGGAAATGTCTTTGTCGTCGAAGGTGATGAGCAGTTTAAATCCCATCACTTCCTGGTAAAAGCGGACCCAACGGTTCATTTGTCCAAGTTCGACGTTGCCAACGCAATGGTCAACGTGTTTCAAACCGGTGGGGCGAACGGCAACGAGGCTTTTGCGCGGTTGATAGCCGGGAAGGAATGCACCGCGGTACGCACTTCGCTCAACCAACACGTGGATGGTGTCGCCGTAAGTGCGTATTCCTGCAGTGACCACTCTCCCGTCATGGTCTTCTGTTTGGATGGGTTCAAAAACGGATTCGGCTCCGCGTTCTATCGCCTGTGCATAGGCTTTTGCTGCATCCTCCACGCCTATTGCCAGCGTTTTAACCCCATCGCCATGGCGTAGGACGTGCTGCGCAATTTCGTGATCGGGCCGAAGCGCTGAGGTCAATACAAAGCGGATCTTCTGCTGTTGCAACACGTAGGAGCAATGGTCCGGACATCCCGTCTCTGGCCCCTTATAGGCAACCCATTCGAATCCAAATGCGGTTTGGTAATAGTGAGCAGCCTGTTTGGCATTGCCCACATAAAATTCGATGTAATCCGTTCCCAGTATCGGGAACGCATCCCGGTTTTCAGTTGCAGTTCGCTCAGCGGTTGTTTGCATGGTGCAGCATGGTTAAGAATAAAAGATCCGTCACGAAGTGATCTCGTTCATAGAAATGCCCCCGTCGCTTTTTGCGTCGTCGAGCCAGGACCGGTGGTAGTCGGGCAACTCGATGCCCGCCGCCTGCCGGGTCATGCAAAGCGGACGAAAGGTATCGATCATCACGGCGAGCTCTCTCGTTTCTTTAGCGCCAATGCTCTTTTCTACGGTACCCGGATGCGGACCGTGAGGGATTCCTCCCGGGTGCAGCGTGAGCATGCCTTTCTCCACATGCTTGCGGCTCATAAACTCCCCATCGACATAGTAAAGCACTTCATCGGAATCGACGTTGCTGTGGTTGTAGGGGGCCGGTATGGCTTGCGGGTGGTAGTCGTACAAGCGTGGCACAAAGGAGCAGATGACGAAATTTTTTCCGTCAAAGGTCTGGTGGACCGGCGGTGGTTGGTGAATGCGACCCGTTATCGGTTCGAAGTCGTGAATTGAAAATGCAAAGGGATAGACAAAACCATCCCAGCCAACGACATCGAGCGGGTGATTAAGGTAGTGATAGGGATACAAGGCATCCTGTTTCTTGATGTAGACCAGGTAATCACCGCGTTCGTCGTGCGTTTCCAATTCTCCGGGTTTGCGGATGTCGCGTTCGCAAAAGGGAGCATGTTCGAGCAGTTGACCATAATCGTTGCGGTATCTACGCGGAAAGCTTACCGGGCCCGCTGATTCTACGATGAGCAACCGGTTGTTGCTGCCGTCAAACTGAAACTGGTAGATGGTTCCACGGGGTATGACGAGGTAGTCGCCATAGCCAAATCGCAAGTTGCCATACATGCTTCGCAATATACCTGAACCTTCGTGAATAAAGATGATCTCGTCTGAATCGGCATTTTTGAAAAAATAATTTGAATGCGTTGCAGAAGGCGCGGATAGCAGGATCTTACAATCTGCGTTGACGAGAATCGGTATGCGGCTATTGAGGTGATCGCTGTCAGGTGCAATCGAAAATCCTTTCAGGCAGCGGTGGCGCAACTGGCGGTCACTCACCAGTTCGGGAGCTACTGAACGGGGATCTTCAATTTGAGTGATCTGGGTCGGAGGATGACAATGGTAGAGCAGGGAGTAGTTGTCGGAAAAGCCTTCCGTAGAAAATAACTGCTCGTGATAAAGACTTCCTTCCGGTTTCCGAAATTGCGTGTGGCGTTTGGCAGGAAATTTTCCCAAGTGGTGATAATGCACGATCGTCGGTAAATTTGTGTGGTAAAGATAGAAAAAATGCATGCTGATCGATGTGTCGAAATCATCGTGTACGGAAAAGTGCAGGGTGTCTATTTCAGACAATCTACCCTTGAAAAGGCCACGGAACTTGGCCTCAGAGGTTATGTGCGCAACCGGGGTGACGGCAGCGTTTACATTTGCGCCGCAGGTTCAGAAGAAGCCATACAGGAAATCATTGCCTGGTGCCAAACCGGCCCGAGGGCTGCCCGCGTCGACAAAGTGGACATTCAGGCCTTAGAGCATATCAGCGAGCAGGGCTTTTCCATTTTGCGCGATGCCTGACCAGGAACAAAAAAAACCCGGAAGCGAAGGGCCTCCGGGTTTTTTATGTTTTTGCGTCAAGGCGGCGTTTACTTGACCACCGTAAATTTTTTGGTGAGCGTTCCTTCACTGGTCGAAACGCGGATCAGGTAAGTGCCTGCATTCAAACTGCCCGTTTCAACTGGAACGATCTGCTGTTGAACCGCCTGGTATGAGTTGAAATTCAAAATGCGGCCGTCGAGCTGAGCGATCGTGATGTTGGCATCCGTCGCTTCATCAAACGTTAGGGATACCTTCAAAGCTTCGCCCGAGGTGATGGGGTTGGGATACAACTCCATGGCATTTTGCGCAAGCGGCTTATCGTCGGTGAGTACGGCAAGCTTGATCAGCAATTCCATAAAAGGAGTGTTTACTCCATTAAATCCATTGAACCATTCTCCGGCCTGGTCGATGACGAAGGTTGAGAAAGGCTGGGTGTTGTAGCTCTTTTCGTTGCTGATCACATGGAAAACCGGTACCGCGCCAGTTGCGGTGGCAGGGTGCTCTGCACCGATAAAATATCTGCTCCCAGGCACCAATGGAATGGTTGGGTCTCCGGTGTTGAAATCCGTCAAATCCACCTCAATTGGATCGTAATTCTGCTCGGTTGACCCTGAGAAGGACTCTGCAGAAAGGATGTCGACTGAAAGTGATCCAATGCCCTGGGTACCATCAAAATTGGTAAATCCCGGATCGATGTCATCTTTTACGCGAAGAAAATAAACGGACACCGAGTAACCGTTTAAGGTGCCTCCCGGGTTGGCCACCAAAGCAAAGCGGGCCTTTTCTGCTACCCACAGGTCATTCGCATTCCAGCAGGTCGAAGTGCGATACTGGTTGCCGAAGATGTAACCTTGTCCACTGCCGGAGCGAACCCCACCTGTGTAACGGGGCGCTTTGGCAAATTCATCGAGGGACACTTCAAACGAGTCGAGGCGGATGTTGTCGAGCTGGTTGAAATCGCCCGTCGCATCCAGGCCATAGATGGTATAGCGGAAATAGTAGCGCCCGAAACCCAGTTGATTGGGTACAAAAAAGTTGGGGGTTCGGAATGAAGTATCATCATCTGAAGTCAGCAGCGTTGGGATGATGAGAGAATCGCGGAACAGAACGCGTTTGCGGTCGATGTCGAGGATCTCACCCAGCAATACGACGTTGGTCTGATCGAGCTTTCCTTTGTTGCTGATGTTGGCAGAAAACACCATGGTGTCGGTGCAGATCTGCGATTTCGGCTGGCGGTATGCCGCAGGAGTATAAAAGTGGCTGTCGAAGGCGAGGTCGTAGCTGGGGATTTCCAGCAACTGTACGTCGTCGATGATCCAGAAATAGTATTCGCCGTCAAAGCGAAAACGGATCTGTACATTGGCCTGTTGCGCAGCAACGCTGGTGATGTCGAGGGTCACCACGCTGTTGGGTGCAATTTCCTGGTTGGACGGAATGCCCTCATTGAATTGGAAGGGAACCCAGGTTGCTCCTCCATCGTTGGTCACATCGACGAACGTCGAAGACTGGTAATTCCGATAATATTGATTGAATTTAAGCAGAATCCCAGTAAAATTGGAACAGTCAATAACAGGGCTGACGAGCACTCCGGAATGCGGGGCGGGACATTTGCCATTGCGGAAATTGCCCTGAATGCCGGCGTTGTCATACTGATCAGAGTTAAACACCATGGCACCATTTGCGCGGCTCGGCGAATTGATCGGTCCGCGGGTGCCGTAATATGCCCCCCCTGCGGCACTTCCATTCGGGCTATAGTACCAAAGGGCAGAATCGGCCTTGGCAGGGTCATCAGAGCTCAGCCCCTGGGTCGTCCAACCGTTCAATCCTCCCATAAAGGTGGAATTGGGCTCGTTGGGCCCACCCCAGAGTATGGCCTGTGCATTCGCCAAAAAAAGACCAAAGCACAGGAGACATAAAGTGGTAAAGATTCTTTTCATAAATGCAGATAGTTATTTAAAGTGAAGAATAATCATTAAAAAGCCCACAAAGATAATGCAGGAAGACCGATTGCAGGGTTATTTCCGCAGGATGGATTCCAGCTTTTCAAGCAACAAGGACCGGTCTACTGCCAGAACGCCCGCCTTTTCACAAACCTGGCCCCCCGCTTCGTTGCAGCATATGGCCATAAACTCAAGGGATAACGTCCGGGCCATACAAATCGCTGCCAGGCTGATCACGGTATCCCCCGCACCGCTGACGTCGGCGACCTTGCGGGCCGCCGTTTTGAAGACCCTTCCGGGTGTATTTCGGTCTCCCAGCCAAATGCCGCCTGCAGCCAGGGTAATCATCAGGGCATCGCAGCCGATGCGCCGGCGAAGATAGGCATCCAGATTGGCAAGGTCGGCTGGACCCCGGTATTTGCCGGGGTATTGAAGGCTTGCCTCGCGGAGGTTGGGCTTAAAAAGATCCACCCCGCGATAGGAAAAAAAGCTGCGTTCTTTAGGGTCTACGGCTACCCGGATGCCGTATTGCTGACAGAGCCGGAGAATCCTTCCAATCCAGGCTGCGTGCAAAAACCCTTTGTCGTAATCCTGAAGAATCAGCACTTCGGGCCGGTCGTTCCGGAAAAGGGCTTCCAGCTGATGCAATACCTTGTTCTGAATGGACCGGCCCACCTTTTCAATGCTTTCCCAATCGATCCGGGTCACCTGGTAGCCATCTGCAAGAACGCGGGTTTTGACCGTAGTGGGGCGACCGGTGTCAGCGACCAGAAAGAGGAAGTCACAGTGGGCGTGTTGAAGCAGCTCCCCCAAAGTGGCGGCCATGGAATCGTTGCCCGTCAACCCAAACAAACTTACCCTGCAGCCCATCGCCTTGAGGTTAGCGGCTACGTTGGAGGCTCCCCCCGGCATATCGTAGGTGCGGGAACACTGAATGACCGGCACCGGAGCTTCAGGAGAGATCCGCGTTGCCTGACCAGTGATGTAGTGGTCGACCATCACGTCTCCCAGCACAGCGATGTGAAGTTTGCCGAGATCCTCGCTCAGCACTTCAAGTTCTTCGGTCAGTTTCCCGGTTTTGGCCATTGTTCGAGAAGGGGTTTCAGCGTTTTGTAAATCTTTTCCGAGGCACCGGAATGTTGGGCAAAATACGCAAGGATCTGTTGTCGGAGCTTGGGGTCATCGGTTTCAAAACGAATGAAAAGTGCAATCAGATCATCTA
Source organism: Saprospiraceae bacterium (assembly GCA_020848995.1). Lineage (GTDB taxonomy): Bacteria > Bacteroidota > Bacteroidia > Chitinophagales > Saprospiraceae > Vicinibacter. Next base: position 34,150 of record JADLHA010000026.1, read on the forward strand.
CAGTTTCAATGGAATGCCCAAATCCGGCCTGAATAAAGTGTCCGGCCTCCGGAAACTTCCGGTGCCGGGGTCCGAAACAGACCGGCAACCCGTAGACTGCCGGTTCCAGCAAGTTGTGCACGCCTTTTGCAAAACCTCCACCCACGTAGGCAAAATGTCCCTTGCGGTAAATTCCTGCCAGCAAACCAATGCAGTCGATTGCCAGGACCCGGCTGTTTAAACCAGGTTGGTATTGGCTCCATCGCGTGCAAGTCCCTGAGAAATGGCGTTCGATGCGAAGGAGCTCAACTTCGTCCACCCGGTGCGGAGCAAGGATGCACTTCCAGCCTCGTTGCAGGGCAAACCGCATGGCCGGAACCAGTCGGTCCAGATCGCTTTGCCACGTGCTGCCTGCGACAAAAATCCGTTGGGCCCCACAGAATGCCTCCAGTTTTTCCGAAACATCTGCTTCCAACGCCTCGCCAGCCAGACGAACTACGCGGTCGATCCGGGTATCCCCTGCCCGTTCGTGGTTGTCATAGCCCCGTGCCGAAAGCTGCTTGCCCGTTTCGAGGTCTTGTACGAAAACGCGACGGGCGCGCATGACCCGGGCCAAAAAAGAGTTAGCCCACGGATGGAGCAGGTAATGATTGGGGCGCAAAATCGCCGAAATGTAGAAAAAGGGGAGGCGACGCTGGTGCAATTGATGCAAAAGTTCAAACCAAAAGTCGTACTTGATGAAAATGGCAATATCCGGTTTCCACAAGTCCAGCCAGGAGCTCACCTCATCTCTTAGGTCGGAGGGAAAATAGGCAACGCAATCGGCGGCAGGGTAGTTTTTTTTGAGGTCATAGCCGGAAGGAGAATAAAAGCTAAGCATGATCAACCAGTCGGGATGCCTGTCCCGGACGATTTCCATCAAGGTACGCCCCTGCTCAAATTCGCCCAGAGAAGCAGCGTGGAACCAAATTCTGGGCCTGCTGCCTGAAGCATGCTGGTGGTTCCATTGCACCAGTTTTTCTTTCCAATGCCTTCTTCCTTCCCGCCAGCGCCTGGCGTCTTTCCGGCAGCACGCAGCAAGACGGACCAGAGAAAAATAGAGTCGCATGGCGATGGTATACAGGGCGAACATCCGGTTCAATATTCGAGGTCGTCCGCGTTCCCGAGGTGGAAAGGCAGGTAAAGGGCAAGTCGCAACTGCCACATCAGGTCGAGACGGGACGTTCCCAGTTCACTGATCCCAAGATCGTAATGATAACTTCGCTGGTTTCGGGTAAAACCAAAAACCGTTTCAATGCCTGCATAATAACTAAACCCTCCGGATTTGGACAGGTGTTCAAAGCCAACGGCAGGAACGAGGGCCAGGCCGTTGCTGAGGCGATCGAGTCCCTGGATCAGGGTTTTGTCGAACTGTGGGAGGGCGCTGGCATCGTCGACGAAACGGATGGAATGCTCGATGAACCCGAGCCCGAGTTGCCATTTGAGCTGGGAATGAGCAGATGGCGATTCGCGCAAGGCTATCAGGCCCCCACCGCTGACCAGGAGCATCCAGGCGCGCTCCCGCAACTTCATTTCAGCCAGAAGCTGGTCAACACCGATCAACAATCCGTATTGGGACGTGCGGAACGGCGCAATCACATCTTCCTTTACGGTTTGCCCAAAAAATACGGATCCGCGAAGGCCTATATGGAAAGGATTCTTTGCGGGGTGATAAGCCATCCCACCCCCAATGGCCAGGTGCGAACCGAAACGCTCGGCCAGGTCTCCTCCCGGGATGCCCATCGCATAGTTGAATTCTGTCAGCACCACCGGTCGCTGTTGTGCAAGCACCGGTCTCGTCGGCAAGCCGCACAGCCCGGCGGACAACAAAACCATGATCGATATGCGTTTCATGCTACAGTCGAAGTGAATGGGGATTGCCGTAAAAGGGAACAGGGCGAAGGTAAACTCGTAGGTTGAACACAGCCCAAAATTAACTACCGCTGCCAACTCCAGGCGAGCAGTTGGCGAAATGTCTGTTCATATTAAAATTTTTAATTATAATTAATTTGCTATTTATAAGCATTTTAAAAATTAAATATTATTAACATATATATTTTATGTATTATATTGATCATTGATTATCAATAATTTTATTTCATTTTATTACATTTGCACGGCATGTCCAAAGAAAAAATATTGATTACCGGCGCTGCCGGCTTCATCGGTTCGCACCTCTGCGACCGATTCCTTCGGGATGGGTTCCACGTCATTGGAATGGACAACCTGCTTACGGGGTCGCTCAACAACATTCAGCACCTGTTCAGCCTGGCAGATTTTGAGTTTTACCACCACGACGTCAGCCGGTTTGTGCACGTGCCGGGCAAGCTCGATTACATTTTGCACTTTGCGTCACCTGCTTCCCCCATCGATTACCTCAAAATGCCGATCCAGACGTTGAAGGTCGGTTCGCTGGGCACGCACAACCTTTTGGGGCTGGCGCGGGAAAAGCGCGCGCGCGTACTCATTGCCTCCACCTCCGAAGTGTATGGAGATCCGTTGGTCCATCCTCAAACCGAGGATTATTGGGGAAATGTAAACCCCATTGGTCCGCGCGGCGTGTACGACGAAGCTAAGCGTTTCCAGGAGGCCATAACCATGGCATATCATCGCTACCATGGGCTGGAGACCCGCATCGTCCGGATCTTCAATACGTACGGTCCCCGCATGCGGGTCGACGATGGCAGGGTGTTGCCGGCATTCTTCAAGCAGGCCATTCTGGGCGAGGCCCTCAGCATCTTTGGTGACGGGAGTCAGACCCGGTCATTTTGCTACGTCGATGACCTCGTCGAAGGCATCGTCCGCCTCTTGTTTAGCGATTACGCCGAACCTGTAAACCTTGGCAATCCGCAGGAAATCACCATACTCAATTTTGCGGAGGAGATCCTTTTACTGGTTGGCAACTCTGCCTCAAAAATAAGTTTTCATCCCCTGCCGGTCGACGATCCCAAGCAGCGCCGGCCCGACATCGGCCTTGCCCGGCGTTTGCTCAACTGGGAGCCCCGGGTTGGCAGAAGCGAGGGCCTGGCTTTGACCTTCGAATACTTTAAAGCCGTCGTGAAGCCATGAGGGACGTGTCCGGATTCCAAAAAAGCATCCTGATCACGGGTGGAGCGGGCTTCATCGGTTCGCACGTCGTGCGCCGTTTTGTCACTCAATATCCGCATTACCTGGTGGTCAATTTCGACGCGTTGACCTATGCGGGTAACCTCGAAAATCTGACAGACCTCGAACAAGCACCCAATTACCGCTTTGTCTGCAGCGACATCGCCGACTTGCAGGAAGTGCGCAGCGCATTTGAAGCATGGTGCATTTCCGACGTCGTTCACCTTGCCGCAGAATCTCACGTCGATCGCTCCATTGAGGATCCAACGGCATTTGTGCGCACCAACGTGATGGGAACGCTCAATCTGCTGTTGTGCGCCCGAGATCAATGGAGCGGTGGCAATGCACACCGTTTCTTTCACGTCAGTACCGATGAGGTATTTGGATCGCTGGGACCAGAAGGACACTTTACGGAAGACAGTCCGTACGACCCGCGTTCGCCGTATTCGGCTTCTAAAGCCGGAGCAGATCATTTGGTGAGGGCATTTTTTCATACCTATGGACTCCCCGTCGTGTTATCCAACTGCTCCAATAATTACGGCCCCAACCAGTTTCCCGAAAAGCTCATTCCCCTCGTCATCAACAACTTGCTCGAAGGACGGGACCTGCCGGTATATGGGAAGGGACTCAATGTGCGCGACTGGCTTTGGGTCGTGGATCATGCTGCCGCCATCGATTTATTGTTCCATCGGGCAGCGCCCGGAAGCAGTTACAACATTGGCGGTAATTGCGAAATGAGCAACATCGCCTTGGTCCGTTTGATTTGCCGGCAGATGGATGAAGTGCTTGGCAATGCGGAGGGAACATCGGAACGCCGGATAGCCTTTGTAGCAGACCGCCCGGGGCACGACCACCGGTATGCTATTGACGCCTCTAAAATTTTTGCTGATTTCGGTTGGAGGCCTACGGTACTACTGGATTCGGGGCTGCGTCAGACCATCGATTGGTATGTGGACCATCGCGATTGGCTGCAAAATGTCTGTTCGGGAGCCTACCGGGAATATTACCGCAACCATTACGGTCGTAAGTCAGGCTGAATGATACATCTCCGCTCTCAATTGAAATGCGCATCATGAAGGAGTTAATGAAATGGAATCCACAATGCAGGAATTTGCGTTGGTATTTGGCGACCCTCCAATCGCTGCTACAGGTCCGCATGTATGGTGCAGTGCCGCTGATGTTGTTGCTGTTTTCACATTTTACCACAGCCTTCACCCAGACGCAACAGCAAGCTGAACAATCGGCCAGAAAAGAATTAGAAGCCCGTGGCATCACGGATGATGAGCTGCGGCAAAAACTTTCAGCACGTGGTATTGACCTAGATCAGCTAGAAAACCTCAGTCCCGAACAGGCGTTAGCCATGCAGTCGGAAATTGAAAGGGCCATAGAGGAAATTGAACGCGAGCGAGGGCCTCAGGCTCGGCGCCCGGCAGCCCCCTCGGCCGTGAGCCATCGTCAGCTTGGGCTGGCCAAACAACTGGATACGACGAAAGCAATTGTTGCAAACGAGTTGTCTCCTGTTTCCGATCGGGATACTTCAAAGAAGTTCGCACTTACGTCGGGCGATCCCGAAAGGATCTGGGGCCACCACCTCTTTCAAACTGGCGCGGCCACAGACCCTCCCCCAGGGGCTGAGGTGCAAGCTCCTGATTCCTATAGGCTGGGTCCGGGTGACGTCATCGCGGTAAGCATCTGGGGCATGAGTCAGCACAACGAAGTCTATGAATTGGGCACTGACGGGTCCATCGTCCCGGATAGACTCCCCCGCATCTTTCTCAAGGGGATGCCCCTGGCAAAGGCGAGGGCTTTGTTGAAGAGTCAGTTCGGCCGGTACTATCGCTTTAATGAAAACCAATTCGACGTCGCGTTGAACCGTGTGCGGACCATCAACGTCAACCTGTTTGGTGAGGTGGTTCGCAGCGGCGGGATTTCGTTGTCTGCTACCAACACAGCCGTCAACGCATTGGCAGCCGCCGGTGGGCTTACCAGCATCGGAAGTGTGCGCAATATGATCCTGGTGCGCAATGGAAGGAAGATTCCGCTCGACCTGTACCGGTTTTTGTCGGATCCGGCGACCACCAGCGATGTTTACCTGGAACACAATGACCTGATCCAGGTGCCGGTGGCTGGAAAAGTTGTTCGCATCCAGGGAGCCGTGAGCCGCCCGATGCGATACGAACTGATAGAGGGCGAGGGCCTTCTCAAGCTGATTGCCTACGCCGGTGGGCTACGCGAAAATGCCATTACGCAGACCTTGCAAATCGAGCGTTTTGAAAATGACCGCCGCACCCTGCTCGATGTTCCACTGGATGCACTCAAGGCCAAAGGGGGCGACTTCGCCTTGCGGCACGGCGACCAGGTAACGATCTACTCCATTCGCACAGAAGCAGAGGAATACGTCTATGTGCGGGGAGCCGTGCGCGTAGAAGCTTCTTACCGTTTTGAAGCCGGCATGAAATTGTCGCAATTGCTCAGCCGCGTTGCCCTGCTTCCCGAATCGAATACGGAGATTGCTTTTTTGCGGAGGAACCACCCGGATGGAACGGCATCGCTGCTGCGGATCAACCTGCGCAAGGTCATCGGGGGCAGTTCCGAGGACGATGCGGAACTTAGGGGAGGCGACGAATTGATCGTTTACCGCGCGGCGGCCTTTGTTGATCGGGCCTATGTTAGCATCCAGGGAGCGGTCCGTCAGGAGGGCACCTTTCAATTTGACCCGAGTCAGGATACGCGCCTGAAGGATTTGCTGCTGATGGCGGGAGGCCTCCGGAATGATGCCTTTCAGGATGCCTTGCTCTACCGCAGGGACGATAAAAGTTTGCACAAGCTCAGTGTCATCCGGGTTGATGTCCAGGACCTGATGTCGAATGATGCAGCAGAGCAGAATGTTTACCTGCAACCTTACGATAGCCTGGTGGTACTGTCGGAGGGACAATTTGAAGAAAGCCGTTTTGTGGAAATATCGGGAGCCGTCCGGCAACCCGGACGCTATGCATTTGGCAACGGCTTGACTGCCGCTGATTTGGTAGCACTTGCCCAGGGATTCACCTATTTTGCGGCACCTAACCGCATTGACGTGTTCCGGGTGGTCATGCGCAATGATAAACCTACACAAACAGTTGTTAGTACTTTGTCGCTTTCAGCCGATTTGCAGACATCGACTTCGGATGGCAGTTATGTGCTGGAGCCTTTTGACCTGCTGGTGGTGCGGGCGCAGCCGGAATTTCAGTTGCAGCAAGTCGTTCAATTGGAAGGGGAATTCCGCTATCCAGGGCCCTACGCACTCATTAATCCTAACGAACGTATGTCTGATCTGGTCTTCCGGGCCGGAGGGCTGAGTGCAGAAGCATTTGCAGGAGGTGCAACCCTTTACCGGACGATGGACAGCATCGGGTATGTGGTGGTCGACCTAGCAACTGCGCTCAAAGAACGGGCCTCCAATACCGACATTCTGCTCAAACAAGGAGACCTGCTCTACGTTCCCAAGCAGAAGGATCTCGTTCGCATTGCCGGGGCAACCAATGCTGGCGACTTGTATCCGGACAAACTGCTGGCAGGTAATAATGCCATCAACGTGGCATTTGAACACGGGAAGTCGGCCAAATATTACATAGACCGTTATGCTGCGGGGATTTCAAAAGCAGGAGACCTGGACAAGATCACGGTGGAACACCCAAACGGTCGAATTGATCGTACGAGAAGTTTCCTGTTTTTCAATATTTACCCCAAAGTGTCTAAGGGTTCGGTCATCAACGTAGGATACAAAGACCCCAAAGCGCCCAAAGCCAAAAGTGAAAAAAAGGACATCGATTGGTCGAAAGTGGTCGCAGATTCGATTGCCCAGGCCACAGCTGTGCTCAGCCTCATCCTGCTGATTGACCGCTTGAAATGAGCTTAACGATCCTTAGTGTAGGATTGCAGCAATGCCAGGGAGTTCTCGACCTTCCAGCATTTCGAGCATTGCCCCGCCTCCGGTGGAGACAAAACTGACCCGGCTGGCTAAGCCGAATTGATGAATGGCTGCAACCGAATCGCCACCGCCTACGAGTGAATACGCACCAGCCGACGTCGCCTCGGCGATGGCCTCAGCAACCCCGCGCGTTCCATGGGAGAAAGCCTGGCGTTCAAAAACGCCCATGGGGCCGTTCCACAACAGGGTTTTGGAGTTGCGGATCACCGCAGCATAACTCAGAAGCGTGCGCGGACCAATGTCGAGCCCCATGGATCCCGCAGGAACTTCCGGCCCTTCGGTTATTTTGCATTGATCGCCGGCTTCAGGTGAAGAGGCAACCACTCCATCGGTGGGCAGCATCAGTTCAACGTCCAACTGCCTGGCGCGCTCCAGCAGCGAGAGGGCCAGTTCGAGTTTGTCGGATTCGCATAGTGAAGACCCAGTTTCATATCCCTGAGCTCGCAAAAAGGTGTAAGCCATGCCTCCGCCGATGAGTATGGCATTGCAAAATTGCATGAGGTTGTCGATCAGCTCGATTTTGTCGGACACTTTGGCCCCACCAAGAATCGCTGTACAGGGCTTTTCTGGATTTCTGAGCACGCGAAGCGCATTGTCCACTTCATCCTGCATTAAAAACCCAAAGGACTTGTGGTCCCGGTCGAAAAAACGCGCAATGGTAGCGGTGGTTGCGTGTTCGCGATGTGCTGCGCCAAAAGCGTCGTTTACAAAAAAGTCTCCCAGAGAAGCAAGCTCGCGGGCAAATGTTGAATTTCCTTTTTCTTCCTCGGGGCGGAACCGCGTGTTTTCCAGCAATAGCACGCCTCCCTGCGGTAAACGGTGCAGTCTGGCCAGAGTATCGGGTCCCCCGCAGTCGGAAGCAAAATCGACCCGGGTGCCCAGCAATCGCGAAAGTTCTTCGGCAATGGGCTTTAGGGAAAAACGTGCGGTATCCAGGCTGCCATCGGGCAGAAGAGATTTGAGCGGTCTACCCAAATGAGAAAAAATGACCAGTCGTGCCCCTTTACCGGTAAGGTATCTTATGGTTTCAAGAGAACGGACGATTCGGGTATTATCGCGAATGACCCCGCCTTCCAAAGGAACATTAAAATCGACGCGCAACAAGGCGATGCGCCCATCCAGTTTCCAGTTTTTCAATCGAACGGTGCTTAAGAAATGGTGGCAAATTTATGGCAAAGATCGGCCAGCCGGGATGCATATCCCGATTCGTTGTCGTACCACGCCACAATGCGGATGTATGCTTCTTTTGATTCTGTAAGGAGCGAGTCGAAGATGGCACTGTGGGGATTTCCGATGATGTCGGAGGAGACAAGCGGTTTTTCGGAATATTCCAGGATTCCACGCAGCGACCGGGCTGCAGCTTTGGCAAACAGATCGTTGACCCGAGCGATGTCGGTGGGCCTTTCCGGTAGATAGAGCAATTCGATGAGCGACCCCGAAATGACCGGTACGCGATAAGAAGAGGCCATGAGCTTACCCTTTATAGAGGGCAGGACCAGCTCGACGGCACGGCCCGCTCCCGTCGACGTTGGAATGATGTTCTGGGCAGCAGCACGGGCACGGCGCAGGTCTTTGTGGGGTGCATCCTGCAAGCGCTGGTCTTGCGTGTAGGCGTGAATGGTGTTCATGCTCGCAAACCGGAGGCCAAACGCTTTTTCGAGCTGACAGAGGATGACTGCAAGGCAATTGGTCGTACAGGAGGCGTTGGAAATGATGGCGTCGCTACCCTTAAGATTCCTGTCGTTGACTCCAAGGACATATACCGGAATGTCAGGATCTTTTGGAGGAGCAGAAAGGATGACCCTGCCAGCCCCGGCGACTAAATGTTTCTCAGATTCTTCACGGGACAGGAGTTTGCCGGTGCACTCCAATACGACGTCGACCCCATGCTCTTTCCAGGGCAGTTGGGATGGATCCTGGTGGTTGTAAGCATGAATGGCGTTTCCATCGACCACCAACTTTCCCCCCTCCGTGCTGATTTTAGCACCAAAACGCCGCTGGGCACTGTCGTACTCCAGCAAATGGGCAAGGGTATCTACATCGGTGAGGTCGTTTATGGCTACAACCTCAAGGTCCTTGCGGTTTTTTAGAGCCCGGTAACAAAGCCGGCCAATCCTCCCAAACCCGTTGATGGCAATTTTTTTCATAGCGCGTTATGGCACTGCAAATTAAAGATAAAAAAGTGGCAAAGGTTCAGGCAATTGGCAAAGCGCTTTATATTTGCACCTCGTTTTCCGGCCCGTTCGTCTAGGGGTTAGGACACAAGATTTTCATTCTTGGAACAGGGGTTCGATTCCCCTACGGGCTACGATAAACCCTTGTAAGTCTTTGATTTGTAAGGGTTTTGTTTTTTATGCCTCCTTTTTTGCCACCTCTTTTATTAAACCAGGATAAACACTTTTGAACGTATTCAAAGATATAACAAATTGAATATTCCATCCTATTTGCCATTAAACTCCTACCAAAATAACACCTGGTTGGAAAATCCTCACTGTAAAGAGGTTTTATTATTTCATAGGCATCCTGGCTGGTTTTAATCTGAGGCCTGTCAGCGCTTTTAGGATGATAACTGACTTGAATTTCTGATAGTTTCATGGATGTTCATTTTGGGTTATGAAAAGAGTTACTTTGAAATATTACTAACATAATGGTATATGTAAGTGAGTTAGAATACCCTGGCTTGTTATAGTTTGATGTATGATTAATTGTTTCTTTAGATTGTAGTGTCAATTTGTTTCGGCCCCCTAAACAATCAGACGAAGTTACACATAAAAAAATGTAATCTTTGTCTATGGAAAAGCGCAAATTCAGCCGTGAGGAGAAGCTTAAAATCCTCAAAGAAGCCCTGGGACAGGGCGT
>JADLHA010000027.1 GCA_020848995.1 Saprospiraceae bacterium
GCGGACTTCCGTTCCCAGGTCCTTGCAAACCGGATGCCGAACAAAAGGCCCCCACCTGCCGGAAAACGACTTGATGAACACCCTTTCCCCTGCAAGATATGGCAGAGCAATGACGAATCGCTGTGCCCGCAACGCAATCTCCAGCTTTCCCCGTTTCAATAAAATAGGTATGTCAGCAGCCCCTTGCGTGTCCGTGTGGGGCAGTACTGAATGCTCTTCTTTCTGAGAAGATATGCCGGATAGTACACCTGGAGTCTGGACACCGACGGTGGTTCCGGTAAAGAGATTGATATTTGTGGGCCTCACTGCGGCAAAAGAGGGGGCCAGCTTTTCCAGTGTGGATTCTGGGTTGTGGCCTAAGCCAGGGGCGCTCCGAAGCGCAGGAACAACTTCCGCATCCGGAGCATGCCCGCACCTCAACGCAGCACTCCAGCGGGCACCGGGAGTGGACCGGGCTACAGCCACGAACCCAGGATCATGCCCAAACCAATGCCCCAGCCTCACCTGATTGCGGTGGCTAACGGCATTCACCTGTATTCCAGGTTGGTTCTCCCGGGTTTGCATCGAAAAAACAAATATACTCCATTCCGGAATTCTTCAAAAACATAGGTCTGCTGTTGCCACAATCCGTAAATCAGGTGGTAGTGCTTAGTAGCTCTTGAGTTTGGGGGGCTCGGTGGCTAAAAATGAACGACCATGGGCATGTTTGCAAGAAAGAAGTCCAATAGGATCGCTCTGTTTAGTATTCAGGAAATTGACAAAACGTGGCTAAATACTAAAGTCTTAAAGACCATCTGTACGGGCACAGATGCTAAAGCCTTCATCCCTTCATGGCAACCGGGTCTGCAGGACACCCGGAAATCCCTCGGTTGGCGGTGTTGGAATGCGCGACGGATGTTTACCCGGAACGACAAACTCTGCCGCTCTGCTCCCCTCGGCCTGCAATGTTGGCATTCATGCTATCTTGCATTTCAATCAGACAACATGTCAACGACTACAGAACGTGTCCTGGACCTGAACATGTGGCATGCCTACTGCCTCGCCCACTCTGAACGGTATAAGGCCAACAAACCCTATCCCCATGCAGTGGTCGATGATTTCCTAGACCGGGAATCGGCGAGGGTTTGTATGGAGGCATTCCCCAAAGTAGAAGATGCAGGCTGGATACACTACCTGCACCTCAATGAAAAAAAACACGGGCTCAACAAAATGGACCTCATCCCGGAACCGATCCGGGATGCCATTGCAGTGCTGAATAGCCCACAATTTGTGCAGTCGCTGGGCATACTGACTGGCATCGACGGCCTCATCCCCGACCCTTCGCTGGAGGGCGGCGGACTCCACCAAACCCAAACCGGTGGATACCTCAACATCCACGCCGACTTCACCGTACATCCCCACCACCGGAACTGGCGCCGCCGCGTGAACGTGCTCGTTTACCTCAACGACCCCTGGGACGAAAGCTATGGCGGACAGCTCGAATTGTGGGAAAGAGACATGTCGGCCTGCGCCGGCCGAATCAGCCCGGTTTTCAACCGGTGCGTGATTTTCAATACCGACGAGGATTCCTACCATGGCTTGCCCGAACCCCTAAAATGTCCTGCCGGCATGACCCGGAAATCCATCGCGCTGTACTACTTCACAGAAGAAAGATCCGCACCCCTGAAAAGAGCTACGAATTACCGGGCGCGGCCGGGCGACGGCTTTAAATCGGTCTTGATCTGGCTCGAAACCAGTGCCATTGCGCTCTACAACCACATCAAGGGCTGGCTGGGAATCAGCGACGACGCCGTCAGCAGCTTACTCAATAAAATCTTCAAAAGAAAATAATTGATGAAGGGCAACTATACCCCTCTTTTCCTTGCACTGACGGCAGCCACTTTTTTTCTCCCCTTCCTGGGTGGAGTTCACCTGTTCGACTGGGACGAGATCAATTTTGCCGAAATCAGCCGGGAGATGATGATGACTGGCGAGTACACTCAGGTAACCGTAAATTTCATTCCCTTCTGGGAAAAACCACCACTGTTTTTCTGGACGCAGGTATTGTCTATGAAATTGTTTGGAGTTGGGGAATATTCTGCGCGTTTTCCCAACGCCGTATGCGGCATGATCACGCTGGTACTCCTGTACGACATCGGGAGAAAAATCCGCAGCCACCGCTTCGGTATCCTTTGGGCCATTTGTTATTTCGGAAGCGTCTTGCCCTATCTCTATTTTAAGTCGGGCATCATCGATCCGGTGTTCAACCTGTTTGTCTTCCTGGGCCTGTACTTCTTCATCCTCGGCTGCTGGAAACAGGATCCCAAAATGGACATTCCGCTAAAGAGATCTCATTGGACTTATTTCCTAATGGCCGGAGTTTTCGTTGGGCTGGGCATGCTGGCCAAGGGTCAGGTGGCGTATCTCATTCCGGTACTCGTTATCGGGGTGTATTGGTTTTGGGGCCGCTTACGAATGTTTGTTAGCATTCCACAATTCTTCCTGTTTACCCTCGTTGCCATACTCATCATGCTGAGCTGGTATGGAGCAGAAACTTTGAAAAACGGTCCCGCGTTTGTAGTGGAGTTTACCAAATACCAGTATTCGCTGTTTTCCGCTCCCAGTGCCGGCCATTCCGGATTTCCCGGATACCACTTTGTGGTCATTCTGGTTGGTTGCTTTCCGGCTTCTGTGTTTTTTGTGCGCTCCCTGTACCACACCCCGACGGACGAAAAAGCCCACCAGCTCGACTTTGCACGCTGGATGAGAATTTTGTTCTGGGTGGTCCTCATCTTGTTTACCGTTGTGCGTTCAAAGATCGTTCACTATTCTTCCCTGTGTTACTTTCCCCTTACCTTCCTGGCTGCATACATCGTAGAGCAGATCCTGCAAGGAAAAATTTCCTTTGGAGGATGGTTGAAATGGGGTCTGTGGGGGATTGGCGGCGTTTACATCCTGGCCTGTTTGCTGATACCCTTCGCGGGCATGCACCCCGGGCGGTTGGCTCCTCTGTTCGACGACGCTTTTGCCCATGAAAACCTGAAAGCCACGGTGCGGTGGACGGGGTTTGAAGTTTTGCCCGGACTATGGATGCTGGCCGTGATCGCCTTCAGCATCCGCCAATTCAACCGGCAACAACCGATGTCGGCATTCTACTCCCTGTTTGCAGGCGTGGGGATCTTTGTTTTCGCTGCGCTCATTGCCTACGTCGGCCGGATCGAGGCCTACAGTCAGCGGGCTGCCATCGAATTTTACGAATCCCTCCAAGATGAAGACTGCTACGTCGATACCTGGGGTTTCAGAAGTTACGCCCAGTATTTCTATTCGGACAAGCAACCTCCCTCCAATGCGCACCATGCCGACAAAAAGTGGCTGCTCACCGGCGACATCGACAAAACCGCATACATGGTGGTGCGCATTCCCAAAGACACCGCATTTCAACTGGAATTCCCTCACTTTGCCGAAGTGTACCGGAAAAACGGATTTGTGTTTTACCGGAGACAACCCGGCTGAGGGGATTGCGCAGTAGGCATTTTTCTGCCCACATCAAACCATCATCGCTTGTTCGCCGTGCAGTGCTTGCAAAACCCATCCGCATAGTGAAGTAACAAGATGTCATAAAAAATCCCCTCATCCTAGCGGAAAAGGGGATTTGAGGAAGTGGAGGTCGAGAGCGGATTCGAACCGCTGTACAAGGTTTTGCAGACCTCTGCCTAGCCACTCGGCCACCCGACCCTTCGGGGCTCGCAAATTTAAAGCTACTTTCCCAATTTGGAAAGCCTTGTCCCGGATTTCATCTAACAGACTGAGTGTCTGTATTTTGATGCTCACTTACCCTTTGATAGGCTGTGGTCATGTGGGGTGAGGTCATCTGCAGCTGGTCGCTGCCTGGCAGCTCCACCCGGTAAAAAAAGGTGGCGTACTCAAAATCGAAGCGGATGGAATCACCAGAGATGCTGTAACTGAATGCCTGCCCGTCTTCGATGAAATAGATGCTGTCGCCGGAAAAACGGATCTCTGCCGCGCCGCCGCCCTTGCTGGTCCAGTAGCCGTCGAGGTTTTCATGAGTCACCGCCAGCTTGGGGACATTGGAGACACGCGGTTGATTCGGCCGGCAGGCGGCAAACAAAACCATCAAAACAAACAGGGCTTCAATCCTCATTGACCGTTCTTTTGCGCAAAATTAGTCAAATGCAGTCAACATCCCGGCGGATGGCACTTTAGCCGGGACCACTTCAAGGCTCCCATTTCAAAGTTGTCCATGCAAGGAGAAGAGCTTTCTCTCAATCCTCGTGACAGTTTCCTCTGCCTCCTCGACCCCTCACTGTTAAAGGCAACCGGCGCAGAAACGTGAAACATAATTTCCCCGCCTGTGTTTATTTTGCATTTATAAGCGAAATGATTCAACCTAAAGGGCACCTCGAATCATGCGATTTTGTTGCCAGAATGAAAAGGACTAGCTCTCACCACTTCCTGTCGATTCCAAAATGAATTCAGTGAAAAAGAGGTGGTGCGATGAAGACCGCTAGGGAACTCTAACTAACTGACCTGCAAAAAAGTATTGTGAAGTTCACTTCATAAAGCGCGCAGGTCAGCGCGGGCAAATTTGGGCATCAGAGGCTTATTCGAGGTATCCAAAAAGCTCAAACGACCATGGACCAAACTGCCTTTGACTTTAAACGGGATGTCGTCGACCTCAGTTTTGAAAAACCGGTACTCATCGACTTTTGGGCGCCCTGGTGCGGTCCGTGCAAGGTGCTCGGTCCCGTGCTCGAAAAACTGGAGCAGGAGGATGCCGGAAAGTGGGCGCTGGTGAAGATCAATACCGAACAGGAACAGGAAATCGTCGCCTATTTCCGGATCCAAAGCATCCCCCACTGCAAACTGGTGTTCGAAGGAAAGATCGTCGATGAGTTCACGGGTGCACAGTCCCGAGACAACATCCGCAACTGGTTGGACGACCGGTTCAAACAGTTAAACCTCCCCGAAGCAGTGGAGGCCCAGGTCGACGACTACGATCTGCTGGTAGAGGACCATCCGTCCTTACCGGATGAACAACTGGTGCAAAAACTCAAATTGTTTTTAAGTGGCAACCCCGGGCACGACAAAGCCCTGCAAACCCTGGTACAGCACGAAGTTTTCTTTGACCCCGGAAGCGCTCTTCAAAGAATTTCCCAGGACCCCGAAGCGCTCGAAAAATCCGAACTGCAAAAAGACCTGGAGGCCATCACAGCATGGCACCAGCTCCCGGCCGGCAACGGCCCTGCACACGCTCTCCTGCAAGCTGCCTGGGAGCACATGCTGAATCGCCAGGCGGAACAGGCGCTGGAACTCATCATCGAAGCCGTGAACCGAGAACCGTCCTTTGCCAGCGAACTCCCGCGCAGGGTGGGCATCGCCCTATTCCACTTCCTCGGCAACCAGCATCCGCTCAGCCTGGCTTACCGCAAATTGTTCGACATGGCCATATATTGAGAAGGCCCCTCTGCCACAACACCATCAAATGACTGCCTTACCCAAGGACAATGCCACAATCTGGGAATCCAACAAATGGGAAGCTTTGTGGAACATGCAATGAACGTAGTGGGTGTGATGTCGGGAACTTCGCTCGACGGCCTGGACATCGTGCTGGCATCGTTTCGCGGCCTGGATCCCATTGAGTACCGCATCCTGGCAACCCGCCACGTGGCCTACGAAGACTCCTGGAAAAAACGCCTTTCCGATGCCCTGTTCAGCGATGCAGCTACCCTGGCACGACTCGACGATGAATATGGCGCATGGCTGGGCCACAGAATAGCTGACTTCCTGCGCGATTCAGGAACGCAAGCTGACCTGATCGGGTCTCACGGCCACACGGTCTTCCACCGTCCCGCCGAGGGCATTACCCTACAGGTCGGTGCCGGGAAAAGGATCCGGGAGCTGTCTGACGTTCCGGTTGTTTGCAATTTTCGCCAGCAGGATGTGAAGATGGGAGGGCAGGGCGCTCCCCTGGTGCCCGTCGGCGACGCACTTCTGTTTGGCGCCTTCGATTGCTGCCTCAACCTTGGCGGGTTTTCCAACGCATCCTGGCAACAAGACGGCCGTCGTCATGCCTGCGACCTCGCTCCCTGCAACATGCTGCTCAACGCGTTGAGCACCCGCGAAGGGCGGGAATATGACCCGGAGGGCAGCCTGGCGCGCAGCGGAAATGTGCTGGCCGGTCTCCTGAATGTATGGGACGACTTAGCTTTCTACCGCCAGAGTCCACCCAAAAGCCTTGGCCGGGAATGGTTCCTTGAACACTTTTCTGCCGAGGTCCGGGATTCGAGCCTCGCCACCCGCGATCTGCTTCGAACTGCCGTTGAGCACATTGCCCGGCAAATTGACGCATTCCTGAGCAGGGTGTTGCCGGACCAACCTTCTCCCGCCAGAGTCTTGTGTACCGGCGGCGGAGCGCACAACCTCTATCTGATGGAGCGCCTGCGCCTCCTCGGACGCGAGCGGCTGGAGTACCTGATCCCCGACCGCGAACTCGTCGACTGCAAAGAAGCCCTGGTCTTTGCATTGCTGGCCTACCTTCGTTGGCACGGGCGAAACAATATACTCGCTACGGTAACGGGCGCTTCCTCCGACCATTCAAGCGGAGACGTCTATCGCTGAGCACCCCGGAGCAGGATACTTTTAGGCTATCTTTGCGAAAACACCAGCACTTATGGAAAAACTTCAGGGAAGGGTGGCCATCGTCACGGGAGGAAGCCGCGGGATCGGGGCTGCCATAGCCGAATGCCTGGCCAGCAACGGGGCCCATGTGGCCCTGACCTACATCAGTTCTCCGGACAAAGCCGCTGAAGTTGCCGGGCGCTGTTCCAGCCACGGCGTGCAGTGCCGCGCCTATGCTTCCAATGCCGCCGTTCATGCCGAGGCCGAGCAACTCGTCCAACAGGTCGTTGCCGATTTTGGGGGGCTCGACATCCTGGTCAACAACGCCGGAATTACCAAAGACAACCTCATTCTCCGGATGACCGAAGAACAATGGGACCAGGTCATCAATACCAACCTCAAGTCCTGTTTCAACCTCACCAAGTTCGCTGCCCGGCACATGATGCGCACGCGCAGCGGCTCAATCATCAACATCTCTTCGGTCGTCGGCGTTTTTGGCAACGCCGGACAGTCGAATTACTCAGCTTCCAAAGCGGGCATGATCGGTTTTACCAAGAGCATGGCCAAAGAACTGGCCTCGCGCAACATCCGGTGCAACGCCGTAGCGCCAGGCTTCATCGAAACTGAAATGACCCACGTTCTCGACGAGAAAACCCGGGATGCCTTCCTTCGCGCCATTCCGCTTGGCCGCCTGGCCCGCCCGTCGGAGGTATCCGAAGCGGTGCTGTTCCTGGCCAGTGATGCCTCGAGCTACATCACCGGGCAGGTGCTCAGCGTATGTGGTGGATTGAACATCTGAACTACTCAATAAACTAACTAACGTTTGTAATTCAAACGAACGTTAGTAATTTAGACTAACGTTAGTATGCATATTGAGGAGATTCATGCACATTTTCCATCTGATATCGGAATAAAAGGAGTGACCTCCTGGTCAACCGGGTTGTTACTTTCCTTTCCCTCAAAAAAAGTAACCAAAGAAAGCTCGTCAGTATGCTAGGCGCTCACGCCGATCCAATTCATTGCCTTGGGCTTTCCCTAATGGTAAAAGACAACCCTCTGCTTGGTTTCCGTGCGGCAGCGTGAACGTGTCCTGCGGCTTGGCGCTTCGCTGAGTATCCCAGCCTCCGGACACTGCGCTTGCATACTGACTGTCCCAATGCAGATTTTCCCTTGGATTCAGCATAATGGTCTCAATGGAACTTTGTTTGTGCGCTGTTGGCCTATTTCTTCTGCATTTCTTGATTGCCCCATGCAAATTGGCTTGTTACTTTCTTTTGCCGCAAAAGAAAGTAACCAAAGAAAGCTCGTCAGTATGCTAGGCGCTCACGCAGATCCCATTCATTGCCTTTGGCTATCCCTGATGGCAATGAGACAACCTGTTGCTTGGTTTCCGTGCAGCGGCGTGAACGTGTCTTGCGGCTGGGCGCTTCGCTGAGTATCCCAGCCTCCAGACACTGCGCTTGCATACTGACTGTCCCAATGCAGATTTTCCCTTGGATTCGGCATGTGGGTCTCCATGGAACTTTGTTTGTGCGCTGTTGGAATATTTTTTCTGCATTTCTTGTTTGCCCTATGCAAATTGGGTTGTTACTTTCTTTTGCCGCAAAAGAAAGTAACCAAAGAAAGCTCGTCAGTATGCTAGGCGCTCACGCCGTTCTCATTCATTGCCTTTGGCTATCTCTGATGGCAATGAGACAACCTGTTGCTTGGTTTCCGTGCAGCGGCGTGAACGTGTCCTGCGGCTGGGCGCTTCGCTGAGTATCCCAGCCTCCGGACACTGCGCTTGCATACTGACTGTCCCAATGCAGGAATGTGGAGTTCACTCTTTTCTACTGCTGTGCAGCGTGATGGTGTTCTATTGCAGGGTTTGGGCTGCGGCAAATGATAAATAGAGTGACTCTTGTTTGTTTTCTCCCTTGCCGGAAATTTGCTGCAAATAAACTAACGTTTGTTAGTTTTTCTGTTGCGCCATTCGAGTTGCCAGAAGAGCAGGGCGTAAACCCCCAAAGCAAGCAGCGAAAGGGCGTATCCGGCAAGCCCGGGAAGCGACAGGGCACGGTACAATGCAGGCAGGGCATTGGCCGCTAGCACGCTTCCGCCGATCCAGGAAAGCAGGGCCAGGGGACGGTATGGAACCGGGTATCGGCTGCGGCCCTGCACATAGGCCACCCCGCAAACAAACGCGTAGGCTGCCAGGTTGGCATAGGCTGCTGAGGCGTTGCCAAATCTTGGAATGAGCACAATGTTCAGCACGACCATCAAAACCATACCCGAAAGACTCACGCCCGCCAGCAACCGGTTGTTGTCGGTCAGCTTGTACCAGCTGGAGATCGTTGAAAACAATCCCATAAACAAATTGGCCAGCAGCAGGATCTGCACCAGAAACAACTCGTCCCGGTAGTGTTTGTCCAGCAGCAGGGCAAACGCCTCAACAAAAAGGGTGGTGCCCAGATAGATGAAAGCGCCGCAGACCGCGAAATAATATGCGATGCGGGCGTAACTCTCGCGGGCATCTCCCGCCTTTGCCGAGCGGAAAAAATAGGGTTCGACGGCGTAACCAAATGCTGTTGCAAAGAGGTTCATCACGACGGCCAGCCGGACGGCAGCGTTGTAGCTGCTGCTGGTGTCGAGGTTGTCTCGCACATCGCCCGGCAGGAAATATTTGAGGAGGCTTGTCGAGCCGTACTGCATAAAAACATAAGCCAGGCTGACGACGATGAGCGGCGCAACGTACTGCATCAATTGAGGAGACAGACTCCACTTTGCAGGTTTCAGGGCCGAACGAAGTTCGGGGATCAGCAAAACCAGCACAACGGCGCTTGAAACGAGGTTAGCTCCAACCACCAGGGCTAGTTTTTGGGCTGCAGTACCCTGGTGCTGATGCAGCAGCAGCAACACGAGCGCCACATTCAGCAGGATCCCGCCCATTTTGATCCATGCATACCGAAGCGGCTTTTTTTCGTAGCGAAGCCGGGCAAAGGGAAGTGCGCTGGCAACATCGAGCACGGCGATCCAGGCTGCCATTGAAATGACCCCGAGCAATTCCGGGTAGTGTAGCCAACCGCCAATGGTCCTGAGCAGGAGGTGCACCACCAACAGGAAAATCCCGCAGGCGATCCAAACGAGCTGGCTGGCCAAAGGGTAGATGTTTCCTGCACCGTTCTTCTCCTCTGAAGCATAACGGAAATACCCAGTCTCCATCCGTAGCCCCAGCAGGCCCAGGACCAGTGCAATAAGAAAGTACACCTCGCTGTAAATGCTGAAAAAGGCCCGGTCGCCCGCAAAAACCCGGGTGAGGTAAACCGTCACGAGCAGGAAGTGGATCAAACGCCCAAGAGCGTAGCTCATCCCGTAAACCAGGGTTTCTACGGCCAGACTTCGAATGCCGCTCACGCTGCAAATCTCATTAAAATCAATTACATACATAGTAGCAAAAGCCATATTTAAGCAATTAAACCAGATGCCCTATTTTTGGCCGGTTGATCGATCAATGGCAGATTTTAGTTTATTGCAGCGGATATGTGAGACCCCGGGCGCACCCGGGTTTGAACACCCCATCCGCACCCTTCTCGAGGAATGCCTCACTGGATGTGCCGATTCGATCAGCACCGACGCCATGGGAAACCTCACGGTTTTCCGAAAGGGCCTTTCCTCCAAAAAATTGCTGCTCACGGCGCACATGGACGAAATCGCCTTTATCGTCCAACACATTGACGACGACGGCTTCGTCCGCTTTTTACCCCTTGGTGGTTTCGATCCAAAAACCCTTACGGCCCAGCGCGTGGTCATTCACGGCCGGGAAAACGTTTATGGGGTGATGGGCAGCAAGCCCATTCACCTCATGGGTCAGGATGAGCGCAACAAGGCACCAAATGCAAAAGACTACTTCATCGATACCGGTATGGCCAAAGGGGAACTCAACGGACGCATCGGCATCGGAGATCCCATCACCCGGGAACGCAGCCTCATTCGCATGGGCCGCTGCTTCAATTCAAAATCGCTCGACAACCGCGTTTCAGTATACGCACTGGTCGAGTTGTTCCGCCGCCTGGAAGGCAAGACCCCCGCGGTAGACCTCTACGGCGTGTTTACCGTTCAGGAAGAGCTCGGTCTGCGGGGGGCTCAGGTCGCGGCAACCCGCGTGGCTCCCGACGTTGCCATCAACATCGATACGACCATCGCCTACGATGTGCCGGGTTCACAAGCTCACGAAGTGGTGACCCGCCTCGGCATGGGGGTTGCCATAAAACTTTTTGACAGCAGCGTCGTGCCCGATGTGCGCATGGTGCGATTCCTCAAACAGCTTGCCGAGGGCAACGGCATTCCCTGGCAGGCAGAACTCATGTCCGGCGGGGGTACCGATACCGGAGCCGTCCAACGAGCGGGTACCGGAACGCTTGCAGGCGCCATTTCCATTCCAACCAGACACCTGCACCAGGTCATCGAGATGGTTCACGAAGACGACGTCGATGCCGCCGTAACCCTGCTCGAGTGCGCCGTTCGACAGATTGCAGACCATCCATTCAGCTACGTGTGAGCCATACAAAACCAAGCTAAAGATTATGTGGAAAGAAAGCAACAACAAACTGAAGACCACCCTCGAATTCCGGGATTTCGGCGAGGCCTTCGCCTTTATGACAGAAGTGGCCTTCCAGGCAGAAAAAATGAATCACCACCCCGACTGGAAAAATTCCTGGAACCGGGTGGAGATCCACCTCACCACCCATGATGCCGGCGACACCGTAACCGAAAAGGACCACCGCCTAGCCGGAGAGATCGACCGCATTTATAAAAAATACGCCAAGCACTGAGCCACCGCGGCTCTCCACCAACGATGCCGCCGGACTTACATAGTAAACTGCCCGACGCAGGGATTTCGATCTTTGCTCACATGACCGCGCTGGCCAACCGGCACGGCGCCATAAACCTCGCTCAGGGCTTCCCCGACTTTGCACCACCCGAACAGTTGTTCGCCTACCTCGACGAGGGCGTCCGCAGCGGGTACAACCAATATGCCGCCATGCCTGGCCTACCGCAATTGCGCACAGCCCTTGCGCGGAGACTCCGAGACCGCTACGATTACGAAGCGGACCCGGATTCCACCATCACCGTTACAGCTGGAGCTACCCAGTCCATCTACACGGCCATCAGCGCTTTCGTGCGGCCGGGCGACAAAGTGCTGATCTTCGAACCGGCATACGACTCCTACGGACCTGCCGTGCGCATCAACGGGGGACAAGCCCTCTACCTGCGGCTGGAACTTCCGGATTTTTCCATTCCCTGGGATGCGCTGGAGCAACTGCTCAGCAAAGAAACCGTACGCATGGTGCTGGTCAACAATCCGCACAACCCCGCAGGAAGCATACTGTGTGCCGATGACCTGCTGCGCATTGGCGAGCTGACACGGCGACACAACAGCCTGTTGCTTTGGGACGAAGTTTATGACCTGCTGGTGTTCGACGGAAAGCGCCACCGCAGCGCCCTGGAATTTCCCATACTGCGCGATCGGTCGATCGTCGTCTTTTCAATTGGCAAGACCCTCCACAATACCGGATGGAAAATCGGCTACGCCGTCGCCCCGGAAGCGCTGACGAACGAGCTTCGCAAGGTGCACCAATTCCTGGTCTTTTCGGTGAACACGCCGGCTCAATACGCCGTGGCGCGTTTTCTGGATTCCCATCCCGGATTTACAGACGAACTGCACCAATTCTACCAGACGCGTCGCGACCTGTTTTGGGACTTGCTGCGGGGGCACCCGGATTTTGAATTCCTTCCCTGCCGGGGATCCTACTTTGCCCTGGCGCGATTCCGGGCTTCCGCAACGACGGGCGACCTCGCTTATGCGGAACATCTCGTCGCCACTCTGGGCGTGGCGGCCATTCCCATTTCCGCATTCTACCACGACGCTCACGATCCCGGACTCCTCCGTTTCTGCTTTGCGAAAAAAGAGGAAACCCTGCGCGAGGCCGCCCGGTTGCTTTGGCTTGGAAAAGCCTAAGTTCCTGCCAACATAACTGCTGAATGATCCACCGCGAGGGCGGCCATGACTTCTTGGAGATCGTGCCCGCCGGGCAGACAGCCGTATAGTGCAAAGTCCATAACTTCGCGCCATAAGTTAACTGCGTGTTTCAAACAGACGTACTCATCATCGGAACGGGCATCGCCGGATTGACCACGGCGATACAACTGGCGCGCAAGCGTCCGGACCTGAAAATCCGTTTGGTGAGCAAGACCGCCAAAGACGAGGGCAACACCCGATATGCGCAGGGCGGCATTGCAGCCGTATGGGACCGGATCCGCGACGATTTTGAGAAACACGTTCTCGACACCCTGGATGCCGGAGACGGACTTTGCAACGAGGAGGCCGTACGCATCGTAGTAGAAGAGGGCCCCTCGCGCGTTCAGGAACTGATCGATTGGGGCGCTCGCTTCGACAAAATCGACGCGGCCCATTACGACCTTGCCCGGGAAGGCGGCCATTCCGAATCGCGCATCCTCCATTTTCAGGACGTGACCGGTGCTGAGATCGAACGCGCGCTGCTCGACAAATGTGCGGAACTCGAAAATGTGGAGATCCTCGAGCGCCGCTTTGCCATTGACGTCATCACGCAACACCACCTCGGATACAACGTCACCCGCATCATGCCGGACATCGAATGCTATGGGGCATACCTGCTCAACTTGCAGACCCTGGAAGTGGAGACCCACCTTGCGCGGGCGACCGTGCTGGCCACGGGTGGCACCGGGCAGATCTACCGCACGACGACCAACCCGCTCGTTTCGACGGGCGACGGCATCGCAATGCTCTACCGAGCGAAAGGTCACGTGGAAAACATGGAGTTCGTCCAATTTCACCCGACGGCCCTGTACCGGCCCGGATCGGAGAATCCCGCATTTTTGATATCGGAAGCCGTGCGTGGCTTTGGAGCCGTTCTCAAAACCCGCAGCGGAGAGGCCTTTATGCACCGCTACGACCCCAGGGAATCTCTCGCACCAAGAGACATCGTGGCCAGGGCCATCGACAACGAAATGAAGACCCTGGGTGAGGAATACGTTTGTCTGGATTGCCGCCACCTCGACCGGGAAAAGTTTCTGGCACATTTTCCGAACATCTATGAAAAATGCATCAGCGTGGGGATAGACCCCCTGGAGCAGATGATCCCCGTCGTTCCGGCCTGCCACTACATGTGCGGCGGCATCAAAGTCGACCTGCAGGGACGGAGCAGCATTGCGCGGTTGTATGCCTGTGGGGAAAGCACGTGCACGGGATTGCATGGCGCCAACCGACTCGCTTCGAACTCGCTGCTCGAAGCCGCGGTTTTTGGATATCGCATCGCCGCAGATCTCTGCGACCACATCGGGGCCATGCAGTTGCGCATGGACATCCCGGAGTGGGACGCTGCTGGGACCGCGCATCCACGCGAAATGGTCCTCATCACGCAGAGCATCAAGGAGCTCAAGGAGATCATGTCGTATTACGTCGGCATCGTCCGCAGCAACGTGCGTCTCGAACGCGCCCTCAATCGGCTGCACCTGTTGTATGAGGAGACTGAAACCCTCTACCACTCGACGACCCTTTCGGCTGCCTTGTGTGAACTGCGCAACCTCATTACGATTGGCTACCTGGTAACCCGCTCGGCGGCAATGCGCAGGGAGAGCCGCGGATTGCATTACACAACCGACTATCCCGAACAACGGGGCTTCAGCCAGTCGACCCTGCTGTAATTTCCACTAAAAAAGCTAACAAACGTTCGTTAGTACGATATCCGGAGTGGTGCCGGGGGTTACTGATCAGTCTTCGCCCTGCAGCATGCGCAGGGAATCGTAGATGAGCGCGCGTTCGAATCCCCGGGCTTCGAGGTTGCGCACAGCGCGAGCGGAGTCGCCTGATCGCAGGGCCCTGCTCAGGAGTTGGCGCAGGGTATCGAGGTATTCGTCGTCGTCGATTTCGGCAAGAGCGGTGCGGATGAGGGTTTCCGGTACCTGACGGGCTTTCAGGCCACTTGTGATCTTGCGACGTCCCCAGTGGTTGATCCTGAATTTTCCGCGGGCATAAGACTTTGCAAAGCGTTCCTCGCTGAGGAGGTCTTCGCCGATGAGGATCACCAGAATTTCGCCTGCTGTGTCATCATCAGCTCCAAGGCTGCGGAGTTTGGATTCTGCCTCGCTCTGGCTGCGGTCCTGGTATCCGCAGTAATGGCGCATTTTTTCGAGCAGGCGCTCCCGGCTGAGGTAGGCGCTCATGATTCCGATACTAAGTTGAAGATGGAGTCGCCGATCTCCGAGGCCGGATCATGGCGGTGCACCCTAAAACCCAAGCGTCGTGCAGCTTCGATGTTTTCGCTGCGGTCGTCGACGAAGAGCGATTCCCCCGCCAGGATTCCGGCATGAGCGAGTACGTAGTGAAAACACTTCGGTTCCGGTTTGCGGTGACCGATCTCGCACGAGTAGAAAACCGCGTCGAAATACCGCTGTTCGAAATCCTCTGCCTCGGGCATTCCAGCCAGCTGTCGCCGCAGGGCGCTGAGGTGCGAGCGGTTGATGTTGCTCAGGAGATAGAGGGCATATCGTTTGCGGAGCTGCCCCAGCATGGCCAGGCGGTGAGAGGGCATGCCGAGGAGCATGGCATTCCAGGCGTGGAGGTAGTAGCTACCATCACGCGGGGTGTGCGATCGGCGCTGCAGCCTGTTGATGAAAGCCTCTTCCGAACATTCTCCCCGTTCGTAGGGGTGCAGCACCTGTTCTTCGAGGTCCCCGCATTTGAGCGGATCCAGCACCTCGCGCAGCAGGCCTTCGGTTCTCGCCTCGTCGAGGTCGTAGAGCACGTTGCCAAAGTCGAATAAGATGTTTCGGATCACAGTGCCGTCTTGCCGGCACAAAGATGCACAATCCACCGAAGTGGCCTGCAGTCGCTCTTCGCAACTGTTCAAAATACCCTACCTTTGCGGCGGCGATTCCGCCCCGCATTCCTGCAATGGTCCCATAGCTCAGTCGGTTAGAGCGTCTGACTCATAATCAGAGGGTCCCTGGTTCGAGCCCAGGTGGGACCACCATCCTTTTGAAAAAACTTTGTGGGCGAGAAGTTTACCCCGCCAACGGCGGGGAGCCCAGGTGGGACCACCATCCTTTAGAAAAAAGTCAGTGGGCGAGAAGTTTATCCCGCCATAGGCGGGAAGCCCAGGTGGGACCACCATCCATTCGAAAAAAGTCAGTGGGCGAGAAGTTTATCCCGCCATAGGCGGGAGGATTTATCACGCCAACGGCGTGACCAGGTGGTATCGATTCCCAAAGTCATCAACATAGGTCCCGCCATAGGTGGGGGGGATGCTAGCTTCTTTGGGATAAAGGCCCTGAATACCCCGGCAGGAGGCTGAATTTCCCCCTACTTCCTCCAGCAATCCGCTTTTCGGACCTTTGATGATTGCCACCGGGAAGAGTGAACCTCGACCTTCCCTTCGTTGCAACTTTACCCTTCGAAAATACAGATCCGTTGGATGCATACCGGTATATTGAGGAATGAAAAATAACAGAGGGGCCAACCACTCCTGGCTTTTAATTCCCCTGGCCATATTCTTTATTTCATTGGGCTCTTGTGCTTCACCAAAATTACTGAGCTACCAATCGGGCGGCAACGACGTTGCTAAGATCGAATTGGACGTTCGTAAGAACCATAAATTCGTACTTCATTTTCAGGATCTCGGTGAGAGGCCTCCAAAAGAATATCGCTTCAAGGGTTCCTGGCAGGACAAAAAAGAGCACCTCTACCTGTCATTCCGACTCGACCGCAAAGGATTGCCAGACATCAATGCACTTTTTGATCCGCAATTGACCGAACACCAAACGGTCCGAATCCTCGATCCGCAATCGGTCCAATTCAAAAAATCCCTAAAAACCATTTATATTTGGGGAGTTCCCTGTGTAAAAACGGAAAGGAGATAATTGCACCTGATGAACGCAGTAAGCTGTCCGCATTGTAAGACCCCGTTGGAATTTCCCGAATCGGCATCCGGCAATCAGCGGTTTTGTTCGACATGTGGCCAGGCCTTTGTCCTACCCATCATAGACCCGGGTTCCGCAGAAATACCGCCAAACCAGGATCCTTCCATTCAATCGCTCAACGAGTCTTTTCAGCAGTTCATTGAAAAAGGATCCAAACAGGCTCAGACCATATTGAAGGATCTGAACGACATTCCGCTAAAACAGGAAATCATACCCATCGACCATAGCAACATCCAGTTATTGTTAAAGGATTTTATTTTCTGGGCGGTAAGCCTATTGGGGGTCATTCCCCTGCTGATCATTACGGTAGAACAGGTGTCTACCCAGCTCACGATGTTTGCGCTCTTCTTTGCCCTGGTATGGGGTGTTATTTTCAAAAAATTCATCATTTCGGATACCGGAACCCAGCGACTGGCGATAGCAAGCCTGTTCTTTACCGGCATCATGGGGATCTGGTTGTTATTATTTGTCTATCGCTTTCTTCCGGACTTCTATCTCGGCATGGCCGACAGCGGAAATTTGGTGATCTCGCTTTTTGGATACGTCATCCAGGTTGGCTTATTTGAGGAAGCGGTAAAATCGATTCCGGTTTTTTTGGCCATAAAGTGGTTTCAAAAAGACCTGAATCCCCTTTCGCTGATCACGATCGGCGTTTTCAGCGGTCTCGGGTTTGCCGCCTTTGAAAACCTGCATTACGGCGACCAGGCTGTCGGAAATACTTATGCCAAAACGCTGGACTATGGAACGTCAGGTCTGGTCTCCGGAGTACAAAATGCCATGGTGCTGGTGCTGCTGCGCTCATTGTCCCTGGTCTTTTGCCATGCCGTCTTTTCGGGGATCGTCGCCTATTTCATCTCCATTGCGCAAATCAGGGGAGAAAAGAAAGGCGCCCTGATTTTAATCGGATTCGCGACTGCCGCAATCCTGCATGGCGTTTACGATTGGCTCGCCGGGCTGCAACCCACCATTGCCGCACTGCTGGCCGGCTTTTCGTTTGCGCTCTTCTATGGCTATTTGTTGAAATTGAAAGCAGCGCGGCAGGAGCCTTTCGGTGCCTAAGCCTAATTTAAGGCTATTCATTCATTCTAAAGTTTTCTTCGACATTTGTCTTGGCAACTGGAGTCTTATAAATTACTCTCGCTGGCGCAAGTTTGTAACTTGCGCCCTCCGCTGGCGCAAGTTTGTAACTTGCGCCCCTTAATATCCTAATTTTCAAGTTTAAATATATCCAACCAAACTTGCCGGAATATCTAAAATTTCAACTTCTAATAGCCCTTTCTGCCCACAATAATTGCTTGCACTACTATATAAATAATGTTCAGCTTCTGAAACAATTCCAGATTTCACCGGATTATTATGTATATAGGCAAGCTTTTGAGCAATAACCTTGGGGCTATAAATTTCAATAGGATGATTATCTTGTTGCCAGAACTGATATTCCTTATTATTAGAATTGTTTTGTCCAGCATCAGATAAAATTGCTAACATCCATTCCTTTCTACTTTCCTGTCGATTGTTTTTAATTGATTCCAGCAATTTCTTGGAAGTAAATTTCTTTAGATCTCTTAAAATTTCAGAATGTTTACCCTTCTTAATTGTTGAAAAAACAAGATGTACATGATTGGACATCAGGCACCATGCATGAATAATCATTCCTTTGTGATTCTGACAGTACTTTAAACTATTTATAAATATTTCTTTGTATTCTTGTCTAGTAAATACGTCAATCCATTTAACCGTTGCAAAGCTCACAAAATATATTCCTTCTGGATCTAAAAATTTGTATTTGGTACTCATTAGTCAAAGTCATTACTATTTCAAATTCATTACTGATAAGTCGCAGAGAAGGCAAGGGCCAATCTAAGACTAGATGAACCGAACTTTATACAAGTTACAAACTTACGATAACAAGGGATGCATTTTCCAATTATTGGCAAGTATTTTAAGTATCATGTCATATCTAACAATCTGCATCTTGCCGCAATCAGATACATCAATCAAGCTAGTTTATCGGCGCCTGCAGGTTGAAAAATCTGCCTGTCGAATCAACCACCCAACTCGGCAGGCAGAAAGCATCAAAGTTCGAAATAAACACCATCTACGGCAACCCGTTAAAGCCATCTGAAAGCTTCATAACTTGCTCAAAATTGACAGCTTTCGCTCTATTTAGCTTTTCCTTAAATCCTTCAAGTACAGCGCTTGAAAGCTCATTCCATTGCCTGTCATCGAGTAAAAACACATCTCCTTTAAAGTGCAAATGCGGAATTCTAAGTCCACCCGGAAACGGGCGTGGCCAAAATGGACCCCTTTGAGGCTTTAGAATAGGAGGAATAGGAGCTTTCTGAGCCAGGCTCTCTGCACCAGGCTCATAAGAAGCACCCTCAAAGGATTCCTCGATCCCACCAGCTACAAAATCGCCCATTACATATTTTCCAGTGTTAAGCGGTTTCAACTTATGGTCTCTAACCATGATTTCGATCAAGTTCACATTTTTAAGCCAGAAATCCTCAAAAGGACCCCCGTAAACCCATCTCAAGAGACGCCTCGCGTCAAATTCAAATAAATTACTTGCCATTGTAAAATGATTTAATCGTTTGAAAATAATGTTAAAATCTCAACATCAGCTTCCAATTGAGGAGACCCTCTCATTGTGCTCATAACAGGTACCCTATATTCAGATTATGTCAGACTCTTATTTAGCATAGCCCCATTTATGTGTTCGTAAAATGTCGGACCCAATTGTCTTTCCAGTTTCTCAAAAACCATGTACGCCGTGTTTATAGACGCAATTTCGGAGGCGCACAGAAATGGACCCACCCGGTTATAAGACCCCGATGACATATAGTTTGAACACCCACACCAATTCATGCAATAATCTTTAATTCCGCAATGAGTGCATTCAGCATTCATTTCAGCACCCTCGGCCTTGTGGCATAATGAGACCTGCTGAGTAAGTCCATCAAAAACATTCCCGATACAATGATCATTTTTGCCGTCCCCTACCAATCTCTCACAAGGGTAAATGTCTCCCTGTGTCGTGAATGCAAATTCGGCTTGCCCCATCCTACACCTATCCAGCTTGCCATAGCCTTCGCGCAGGATAACAGCGATTTTGCTATCAATTAAACTGATAAAATGAGGCCGCTCCTCCAGGTAATATTTCATATATAAGCTGCCTATCTCTTCATAGATCTCTGGCAGCATCTTCACGTGTTCCGGCCTCCACTTTGCAGAAAAATCCGGATTCAAATAAATATGTCGTACCCCAATGGAAGCTAAATACTCTACCGTTTCCGGCAGCTTATACAAAGTTTCTGGAGTATAAACTGCATTTACCATAATGCGCGAAAGAGCTTGCTTTGCCCTTAAAATATTCATTTCCACTACTTCAGAACTTCCCTTTCCAGACAAAGTAAGCCTATACAAATCTTGAACGGGAGGTGGGCCGTCGCAACTTATCCCAAATCCTATGTCATTCTCTTTAATAAAAGTGGCCATTTCATCCGTAAAGATGGTTCCATTCGAAACGATGGTCATGCTTACCCGATCAGGGCAATACAGGGGATGATCCCTAATGATGCTAGTAATCGTTCTTATGAGATCGAATCTAAGCAACGGCTCTCCACCGAAAAAGCCAATGTTGATTTCCTCATCGCTCAATAAGGATTTTTTGTAGATAAAGTCAACAACCTTATGAGCGACCGACAAAGACATCGCTTCAGGCTTCTTATCGATATAACAATAGCTACATCTCAAATTGCACTGCTGCGTAACAAAAATGGTAAATTTCATAAAACAATTTTTACCTTCTCCTGCGATTCACTTAATACTGAATTCAGGAAACTCATACAAACAGACCAACCCCAAATTTAAATCAATGATTATCGTCCTAATGGTTCAATTTGTCCCAATTCGTTTCATTGGGTCTCGATGTGTCCCATTAGCCTCAACCAGGGATTGGGGATTAATTAATTCCTTCTCCCTTCTTTGCTTGCGCATCCATTCCCCGCAACACCTTGCGCAGATTTTCAGCTTCAGTCGGGGAGAGTAGGCGTCGCTCTATGTGTAACCCCAGACTTTTTACGAGACGATAAAAAGTCGATTTTGATATTCCAAATTCCTGGAAGATCTGTTTCTTGCATAAAAATTTGTCATCCGGCATGATCTATATATTTTATAAAACATTATCGCAACTGTTCACTAAAACCAAACCATCTCAATATCACTCTAGACACTGAATGTCTTATTGTTACCTCTTCTCACCCTGTGATTCGCGTTTTGTCCCGTGGCCGATCATTTTGACCCTCACTCTTCAACTCACTGTAGCTAAATTTCCGGTAAACCGCCATCAAATGCACCAAATTAAATATTCTCATACTTCCAAATCTGTTTTTGAAAAGACGTTAAAGTTGTAAGATTAAAAATGGAATTCCACATTAGCCTTACAAGTTTTGATTATATTGTTGAATATGATAAAGAAGTCGATCACGGTTGATTGGTAATTTAATGATAGGATGGTATTCGCATATCGCAATTATTTACTTCCATCGTCAAGATAAAATCCATGCAAATTCATTTTATCCCCTTTTGTATTTAATACCTTTACTTGAAAGATTACAATCCCACCAATAGGGATAATTTCGAAACAAATTGACATTGCATCTTTTGCAGTAATTGTGGGTTGTCCAAATTACTATTGAGGTCTTTGAAAAATGGGTCAAAAGTTTCATTGGGAAAATACTGCCTGACAATTTCCCGCCAACCATCAAGATTCGCCTTTACGAAATCTGGATAATCTTTGTTTGTCCGCTTGACTTTTCCGTAGTCCTCAATAAACCGGTCAGAGTTGCTGATGGATTTCTGAACATTTTGTGCGCCCTTAAAAACCGGACTTCGAAGCATCAGATCCCTTTGCCAGCGAATTGTTTGCAATATGTCTGCTACATCTCCGTTTTGTTTATCCAAATAACTTAAATATGCAAGAAGCTTGCGGGAAAGATTAGCGTGTGTTATCTGTGTCTTTGACCAATTGCCTCCATTTATGCCCGTAATGAAATCATCAGCAGTTGTGGCAAGTTCAAACGGATCCCCCCCTGTACCTCGCAGCCACTCTGTTATCAGTTTTGCAGATGACACACCATTTTTATCCAGAAATACGCGATAATCGGATTCAGAGCGAATGCTCTGAAGTAGTTCAAGGGCACGGCGGGCTTGTTCACTGGCCTTTTCAAGATTGTATCGTCTGGCAAGCAAGTCAAAGGCAAGCTCATGGTGTTCAAGATTTTGCCTTGCGAACTCCGTACTGCTCCCGCTTTGAACTCCTATTGTAAATCCGTTCACCGCCAATGTACCAACCATTTCCCTGAATATGACTGTTTGGGGAGACTTCATTCCTTCATCTGGGCGGCTTAATGATAGTTCCAACCAGCGATTCTCACAGGGCTTCATGCCGATTAAAATAAGGGTATCACCACGCATAATATTCTTTCCCTGTCCTTTCCCGGCTCTAACCGACACCTTCGGTTTTAGCACATCCGCGCCCTTTTGAGGACTCACCAAAATCCGTATGTCCCTTGTATAAAAGGACGGATTGTGTATAATCGCGTAGCTCAAAATCGAAGCAGCCTCACCTCCTGGACCACCATTATATACATGAAGATTTCTCTGAGCCTTGTTATTATCAGAAATAACCAGCAGGTCAGTTCCATTTGACCATCCAGGGGCTCTTCCTAAAAGAGTTGGGTTCCCACTTGGGTCATCGAGTGTTGCAATTTCCACGGCCATGCAAGGATGGTCAGCCGTCACGGCATTGGGGTCGACCAGGTCCCACTGAACTCCACTGGTCATTGTTAATGCAAGGTCAGTTGGACCAAAGTTCAGACTGCTAAATGATGACACCCCATTGATGAGTTGGAAATTGCTACCCGTGCCGAATTCTGACTTAAGGAAAAGAAGGTTGACGGTCTCTGCCAATCCGGTTGCTTTGCGGTGTACCCTCGCATACGCATAATTGTGGCCCATGCCGACCGGTTGGGGGTTTTGATTGGCTGGTCGGTCGGCTGAGGTAAAGGTGCCGGCCGTATTATTTCTTCGCGTCCACACGTCGCTGTTGAACTGAAACCAGTAATTGATGTCAGAAGGCTCCTCTCCCTGATCGTGGCTGGATGAGCTGTTGGTCCAGTCACGAACGTAGAAGTCCTGATCAATGTTCAAGGGGCTTATTCGATAAAAGAAAGGGTCGATGGATACATTGACGTTGGAGGTATTGGTCAAATTTCGCAATTGGTTGGTGGCAGTGTTCACATTGCGCTGCCACAATGGCTGCACTGCAGGGAAATTGGCAGGGTTCGGATTGTTGCTCGCAGAAAAAACGCCACAGAAATCCTTGCCAGAGGGCATGGCCGTGAGGCAGGCATAATCGCCAAGGTAGGGCAAAAATGTGGAAGCAGGGGTTCCATCAGGAAAGGTGTTCAATGTTGTCGTCGCTGTGGTAGCAAAGTCGTTGGTGGTGCGCTCGACGATTGTTTGCCAGTTTCCTGAGACCAAGCGCTGATAAGAAAAAGCCAGCTCTCCAAGGCAATTGATGGCTAATGCCGGATTAATAGCATTGTCGATCCTTCGAAGATCATTTGCGGACCAATTTACACCGCCATTCGTTGAACTAATGACATGCAGGCTATAATTATTTCCGCCTAAAGGGTTGTTATCAGTCCAAACAATATAAACTCTATTGCTATTATTAGGGTCAACTGCAATATTCAATCTTGTTCCTCCACGTTCCTGGCCAATTATACCAGACGTGGTTGCAAACGTGTATGTCAGTCCAGTACGTGCACGGTTACCGGCGATCAAATCTACAGGATCGTTCAGCGCAGTATAGGGATTCGCTCCGAGCCCCCAATTGTCATCCCTGACTATTATTAGGTCCGAAACAATATTCCAAACATTTGCCCCTACCGAGGTAATAGTTGTGGCTCGCTCATAAACTCCATAGATTATTCCCCCGGGATGGATAGCTACTCTAATTGGAGGTAAGTCCTGACTTGCTGTGGTCCTATTCTCAATAACAAGATTATTAAATGCCGGTATGGAAACTTGGCCAGCCATGGTTTGGTCAATCGCCGCGGTTTGCCCTCCCGCAGCTCCAAGGTCGTTGTTACCAACATAAACCCTGTCACTGCCTAAACCAGCACCTGATTGAACGGTGGCTGCTTGGACATAAGGCTGGTCAGGGCTATTCCGTGTTGACAATTGCTGCATTGCCGTTGCGCCGAGAAAATTATTCGTTCTCAATATATCCATTGTTCGACTGGCACCAGCCGCCGTAGGGTGCCTAAGTATGCCAGTGTACAGCCAGTTCGATGTTGTACCAAACCTATTGGTTATATCACCAGTACCTGTTGTTGCGCTTTGGCTTGGCACAATAGAATTCAGAAGCCACGTTTGCCCACCATTTACTGAAACATAAATTGGGGCATTGGTGCTACCCACCAAATTTGGCGTAAACGCCGAGCCAACCATCTGATTAGGATTGGCAGGGTTAATGGCTAGGTTGGGTTCACTGTCTTGATTTGTTTCATTGCTTTGGGCATTGGGCATCATGTTCACAATGCGCACTTGTTGACTTTGCAACACCACTATGCCAATAAATAATGATAGGATTGTAATTAGGGTCGCTTTCATTTCGAAAAATTTAGATGGTGAATATCCCATGTACTGCACTTATTTCAACAAGGCACGAATTGTCTCCAATTGGTCCATTGGGAAGAAATATGCCTTTTCGGTCAGTTCGTAGCCTGCTCTATCTGCAGCAGGCTTCCGAAACAGAAAAATGCCCTCCTGACCAACTGATAATTTCGGGGCATCAAACCACATTACATCCCTGCTGGAGGAAAATCTCACGGGTAGGGTACGTTGGGCAGACTGGCCCTTCACGACAGAGAAAATCTCAATTGTCGCTGTAACCCATAATGGGTCATGTTCTGAGTTGAATTCCTGCTTACCAGGACCCTTGAGATCCGCTACTTTTCCGGCCACAACAAGCTCCGAAGATCTCAGTCTCTCTCGAATCAAGTCGTTTTGCCTGGATTTGATCCCATCCTGCACCGCCTTAGAGTTCGTCTCCTGTGCCTCACGACTGAATAATTCAATCACTGCAATGCTTTCACCAAACAACCAGCCATTCGTGTAAAAGATTCTTTCTGTTAATGGCTTTAGTTTACGGACATCCTTTACAAGAACGGTTATACGCCTGCCCGTCCAGTCTGTGAATTCAGGAGGAACATCAAGCACTTCACTAACTTCGACCACAATGCAGTTTTCGGTTTCCGATATTTCAGGAATGGTGGCAGCGTTGATTTTTTCAATCATGCCACGAAAGATGAACTTAGCATCCAGTTCATTTTGCGGTGGCAGCGATGACGCACAGCTAACGTAAATGAATGCTACCAAAATTGCCATTTTATTCATTGCATTAAATTATAGGTGTTATGTTCATTCCTTAAAATTGTCATTAAAGTTAGAGTCATCATCAAGAATTTGCTGTCTCAATGGGCGAGCACTATTGCATAAGCATATTCTGCAATTCTCTTCGCCAATTCTTGATCCTTTTCGACCCCACGCATTAATAACTGAATCTCTTCTCCTTCCAATACATCCGCGCCAGTGAACCCCAAATCTCACGGTGAGCGCTCAAAAGAAAATGCTCCAACACGCGCTCGCGAACCACGGATTATCGTCTGACGCAGACAAAATCCTGCCCGGTCCGTACAAATGCGCGGACAATCAATAATCCATTCTAAGTCTTAACCCCTAAAAAATAATCACTCGGACTGCCCTTGGGGAAATTCCTTCCCCGCATTTGCCACAAAACTCATCTCCCCTCCCAGGCCACGGTCACAAACCCATAAACCAGCCCATTGGCAATTGCAGTCAATGGCAATACCTCTCCCGGCGATCCATCTCGCCCAAAAACCTGTACGCCCAATTAGAAAAGGACGGTTGGCATGTTTAGCAAGTGTATTACAAGATTTTGATTTTTCCAAATTTTTTGAAAACTATTTTTTGCTTTATTGCAAAATTTTAAGCGTGACAAGCATTTCGTCATCGCGACTTATTTTGAATGCAGGATCACACCGCCCTGTTGATTTATAACTCAACATGACAGGAAGTCTGGTTGCCTCATGCACCTATAAATACTTTTGAAGCATGGAAAATTGCGCGCACTCAGCGCGCTCATCAATTGAACTGCCAACAAAAAATGCACCACGCGCTTTTCAAATTCGGCCAATGCACCCCTTGTTCCGCTTATTTCCCCCTTCCCAAATAGAAATACGTTATGGGAATGTCCACCGCGAGGAAAATGCCATGGCGCCAGCCATTTTTCTCCAGTTCCAACGCCACTCCATCCTTTGTTTCCGTCACCTTGCGAAGCCCCGGACCCAACTGGGCTCCGTATCCGAAAGCAAATGGCCATTTGCCAGGGGTGTTGTAAACGATGTAAAGCCCCGGCGACAGAATGTTGTTCCAGCTCAGTTCCGGCAAATCTCCTGCGAGCTCGTCATCGAAACGGTAGGCCGTTACGGCACCGACGTCGATCATGGGAACAAATAATCCGACTCCTCCTCCCTTTCCCAGGCCCAGCGTGCAACTCAAGCCAACCGGTGCCGCCAGTGCACCGACATCTTTTGCTTCCATTGCACTCCCAAGGTATTCCCTTCCCAAGGCAATGCCCATATATGCATTCAGCGCCACGGAAAACCGTCCATGGTATTTCTTCGCCTGGCTGCTTCCCGGAGGAAGGGCAAACCCTTCTACGGCGTGCTCCATTTCTTCGGGCGAATTGGCACCGGCAATCGCCGCCATAAAGTTTGCGTACCGAAGGATTTCCGCTATCTTCTCCTGCTCGCCTTCGCTCCCCTTCTTCAAAAGCCCGAGGCAAAAGACCACATTGCCCATGGCGCCTCCAAAGTTACCCTGCCGCACGTTAAAATACATGGCGTTGCTTTGCCGCATCAGCAGGATGTAAGCGTTTGGAATAAAGTCCCTCCCCTCCATTCCGAGTAGAGTACGCCCGGTCTGGTTGATGGACAGCAACAGGTCCGATACAGATTGGGAATAACTGAAAAAATCGTCGGCAAGCGCATTGGCCGTTTTTGCACTGGCATGAAGGGTTCCCTGCAGCGAATGCATCAGCTCACTCATTGCCTCAATGGTCTTGCGCCAGCTCTCCAATAGCTGCCCGCCGGAATTTGCCTTTTCCATCATCATGCGCATGCTGACTTGTTTGCCATCCGGCAGTATGAAATCTATCCTCCCGGCTCTTTGCCAAAGCAGGCCAAGGTAGATGCGCAGCAGCTTAGGATCCTGCAACGACTCGCGGATTTCGCGACCGGAATGCCATGGCATCCGGGGATCCGATGAAGCCGTATTGCGAAACGACTCGGAAAGCAGGTTGAGCAAACGGAGACCAGCCGCCATGTTGTAAAGCAATGTGTCGGCAGGACGTGCCGATTGTATGGCAGATCCGGAATGAGACAGATAGGACAACATATCCACCGGAGACGCTCCATTTACCATTTGCTGGGCTACGTGGAGGAGGTCAATCATCACTTTACCTTCCCCTCGTTCCGAACATCCCGAACACAATGCCTCATTGCCCAGAAATCGCTCTGTGCTTCCTGGCAGGGCCATCATGTCAGCGACAAAGCCCTCCCGCAAGGTCTGCAGGTAATCGTTGAACTGATACACTTTGGAGTCGATCAGCGACAACTGCTCCCGGGTAAAAGGACAAAAGTGGCCCAGGTACGGATTGTCCTTCACCTGTGCTTTAAAGTCTTCAAAAAATACCACGGAGAGCTCCTGTTTGGTGCGCTTCACCAAAAACCGCGCAAGCCCATCCGCAAAATTGGATACAAAAAATCCACCGGCCGGAACGCTTTGGGCGCTGTAATGCTCCCGCGATTCTTCCAAAAAAGCTTTCAGGGTCTGGTTAGATAATTTCAGGCTGAAAAAAGGATTGCCCTGAAAGGTCGCCTCTAAGCCGCTTCGCAGAGCAGC
The DNA here is from genome assembly GCA_020848995.1 of Saprospiraceae bacterium. Classification (GTDB taxonomy): domain Bacteria; phylum Bacteroidota; class Bacteroidia; order Chitinophagales; family Saprospiraceae; genus Vicinibacter. Next base: position 27,676 of record JADLHA010000027.1, read on the forward strand.
GGTATCTTTTGAATCCTTTAAACCCAAAGGCAGGTACTCTCTCAAAACAGCAGCATGCTCTTCGTCTATTTCGATCCCTCGTTCCAGAAAAAGCTCACCATGGACATCCTTTGCCCTATAATCAAATAAGTCACTCAAAACCCGTACGCCGTCCAACATCGGCTGGGCGCTCAGGCTAAGGCAAAGACACAGAAATGAAAGAACAAATGCGCATTTCATAGCAGACTTGGGCTTAGGCATGAAAGAAACTTCCGGTATAGCTTTTCGAACCGATCATCGATGTGAAGACATTTGCAAGATACACAGCGGCCAAAGCGGAAGGATCCCTCTTTAGCAACAAATAGCAGTAGAATGCCAACTGCGGGTGCTCACGAATTCACCCCTCCGAGTATGTGATAGGGATAAAACGTCACGATCCGTGTTCCGTTGATCTCCGTCAGATCTCCGCTCCACACTTTCTGGTATAAAGATTTCAAATCCCGACGGTCGGCGGCGGTCATTTTGGACTTATTGCCGTAATTCATGATAGAGAAAGGCTTGTGCCTTCCATACTTCACAAAAGGCATGGAACTTTCGTGCAATTCAGCAAAAAAATGCCTCAGTCCAAAGATATGACCCAATTCGTGTGCCATCGTCTCCACCTGCTCCTGTTCTGATTGCTCGAACAACTTCGGATACAAGGTCAACTGATGCCTGCCGCCATCCGGAAAAAAGGCGCTGGCAAGCGTACATCCGCGGTAATCGCAGTTGTCCTTTCGGATCACAATTTCAAAATCCCATGCGTCGTCGCGCTCGCTGAATTTTACCGGAGCGCTGTTTCCCCACTCCAGGATCCCTTTTCCCAATAGATCCCGGATGGCCTTCATGGCCTCATCGGGATCCATGAAATAATTGTAAAGAGCGGGATGAAACCGCCAACGCAGATTGACGTCCTTTTTCCATAGGGGAATAAACCCTTCGGAAGCATCCAGAACGATTTCCGCGATGTTCCGGTTTTTGGGGGTCGCATACCCCCGGGAATCGGACTCACATCGCACCGGCTTTTTCCCATATACATGCACTTCTGCATCGGCCGGCGAATAGGGGTTTTTGCTTTTCCGCTCAGAGAAAACACCCGGAGTGCGCTTTAAACTTTTCTTTTCCATGGTAAGGTAATTTTATTGAGCCAAAATGATTGGAATCCTCAATCGGTTTACCGGCCTTTGACCGCGTAATCCTCATGCATTCCAGGGAACGTTCATGAACCGGAGCTTTCAGAATCAGACTTTTTTTGGGCGAGTCTTTCCAGCATGTTCATCCGGGTTTCGATGTCGGATGCTGCAATCAAATCATCTTTGAGCTTTTTAAATTCGTCTTCGCTGATCACGCCCTTTTTATGCAGGCCATAGAGTTCCTCAATTCTCTCCCATTTGGATTTTTCTGCCTTTTGTCCAAACAGTGCCCTTGCGGTCTCCTTGAGTCTCTGAAAGAATTCCAGCGAGCCAAATCCGGCCAATATGGCCAATGCAATAAAGGAGACCATCCCATTGAACGGCACATGGGTAGCCCGGTACTCCATCGTAACCGACGAGATCATGAAGTTCGCCACAAAATAAATGAACAAGCCGGCGCCGCCTCCCAGAAGGATCCGGACGTAGTAGGGGATCTCCAGGTTTCCCGGAAAACTCCTTTGCTCACTTTGAAAATGCATGAAAAATCCCCGGAGGTTGCACAATAAGCCCCCCAGGGAACCCGCCAGGATCATCAGCAATATGATATCGTAAAAAGTCACACCGGATTTAACTTCCTTTTCGTTATGTTTTCCCTTGGTTTCTTGCTTACCCGCTTTTGCTGTGTCCTTCTCATTGGGCCGGTTCAACTCAGTTTGCTTCGCACGATCACCCTTAAGGGTGTCAACAAGTCCATTCATTTGAGGTGTATCCACACCAACCCGGTTTTGCCCTGGCTTGCCCGGATTTTCGTCTGATGGTTGATTGCTGCTCGCTTCAGAACTGCTGCGGATGTAATCCGCTTGAGTCTTGTGAAGTTTTTGGGTCAGTCCCCACCCGATCAGCATGGTGAGGGCGAGGTTGGTCCCAATCAAAAATACCAGGCGTTTGCCTTTGAGTTCTGCAGTATCCATTGTTGTCATTTTAATTGAACTGGTTATTGGTTAATTTTTCCAAAGAAATCAGATCTATAGCGGACTGATGATAATTTCGAATGCGAGCATAGACTCCATTTCCGTTGCGGGAACCTCCGTGGTTGGTATTTCCTTCAATGGTCCTTATGGTTTGTCCTTCGACCCCGGCAATGATACCGGTATGATTCCAGTCATACCGGCTCTTGCGCATTAGAAAGACATCGCCCGGATTCGCTAGCGCCGGATCCACCTTCCACTCCTCATTTCGAACAAGTGCCCCCTTTGCCAGGCAAAAATTGCCGATGGTGTCACAACTATAGGTGTGCGGCATCCAGTCGCGAAAATCGACGTTCATCTCTGAGGCCGCCTGGTCAATTGCCGATTGAACGAAACCCATGCACCACAGCCATATGCTTCCGTCGTTGCCGTCCATAAAACTGCGCACCCATGGACCGCAGTTGGTTTCTCCGCCGACTTCCAGTTCAAAAGGCTTATTTTGTAAATGCAGTCGGGCGACGTGGCAAGTTCTCTGGTTCAGGCTGCCTCCCGGGCTCAAACCTGAAAAAGCCCTGCGCAGGGGAGCAGACAGAGCACCGAATGTCTCGCGGTCCACCACACCGGTGGCAACCAGTCCCGAATTTTTCTGAAACACCTTGACAGCAGCCTCCGTTGCGGGGCCGAAATCGCCGTCCATCTCCACTGCGAGACCTGTGCCCGGAGAAGCCATTTCGTGAAGATTCAGCCAACTCTGGATCTTGAGAACTTCCCGTATGGTATTGCTTTTGTGCCGGCCCTGCGGGCGCGTCAGCAACAGCTCCTTTTGGAAATGGGTTTTAATCATACGTTGAGACAAAGCGAGATTAAAAATCTTTTACCCGCATTATTCAAGCATTGCTTCATGCCGGTTACACCAGGCTATTTTGAAGGCGGATAATACATTACCTTTCCTCTTCATAATTCTGGCTTCTAACCATGAGGGAAGCTCTACTTTCCTGATCCGTCTTTTCCCGAAAGATCGCGGGAGTCTGGCCATTGATCTTAACCAGGTCAACCTTTTGCACTTGCACGAGCTTATTGAATTGTGAATCGGTGAACCTGACCAGAATACTTCCCTCCTCGACCAAAGGCAAAATCTTTTGCAATTGGTCGTCGGCCAACCTTACGGTGACAGACCCATCTTCATTGAAAGGAAATTGAATTCCGGATGCGTTACCCACAGGATGCTCTGCGATCACATGCTGAATAGAGCTAATGAACAGAGCAATGGAAGCGAGGAGCATTGAAATACCCATAAGGGCTTTATACCCATTCTGCACCAAAAATGTTTTCATATCATTGAATTTGAGGTTAAAATTACTGGGTTGAATGAATGCACCTTCTGCGATTTGCAGCCTAAGGGAACCCAGATGCTCCACGCATCCATCCTTTAAAAGGCTTGTGCAAAAAGGAATGATCCTCTCTAAACACACCCTTCTGTTTTAGAGAATAGATTACCTGGCCGCTACCAGGCAGCCAAATTAAAATTCAATCTAACGTCTTAACCCCTGAGAAAAGTCAATGAGTCGACGGCACCAGCTATGCGGCCTACCCGTTTGCGAATTGCATTCGCCTTCCATCCCAGTCGCACTTAAACACAACCATCGAACACATCACCCTGATCATTACCGCTTATGCTTTACCGCCGGTCTCTCCCAAAAAACCTCACACGCCCAAATGGAAAGGACAGGTGGTTTGTCAGGCAAGTTTACAACAGAGCAGGGATAATTCCAAATTTTTTGAAAACTATTTTAGGGTTGAGCTTAAGAATTCCGGGGTACTAACCACGAAGGAAAGCACCCAGACATTGCATGGTGTGCAAGCCCATCCGCCCGGATCATAGAGACTACCATGGAATTGCGATCGGTTGCACCCAGACTCCCACCGAAAATTTATAACTGCATCCATCCGCATCACTCACATTCATTAAGTCTTGACCATAACGGAACAAAGAGCACTGCATACACCCCAGGTAGAGCCCTCTGACTACTTTCCCGGAGTATTGATGTTAAAATGAGCTTTCACAAAACGTGCCCACCGTGCTCGGTTCTTCCTGAGCACTTCAAAATCAGCATCCGCGTTGATGGTTTCGTAGGAAACCCCTCTTTCCACAGCCTTCTCAAGATAGTGAAAAGCATCCTCTTCCTTGCTATGTAGACTATAAATACAAGCTAGATTATAAAATGCCCGAATATCGCTGTCAATCAACTCCGTAACCTTTTTATAACTGGAAATAGCCTCTTCAAAGTTGCCCAAAAGATAAAACATATTGCCATAATTCAAATGCACATAAGGATTATTTGGGTTTAATTTGCCCGCCTTTATTAATGATAAATTTGCTTCCGTATAATTTTTTCTACTTATGTTAAAACTGGCTAACTGTATATGAAAATTAATAGAATTAGAATCCAATAAGATTGCCTTTCTGTAGAAATAATCTGCACTATCAATTTCCCCTTTTAAATGGAAGACAATGAGCTACCAGTCAGAGGGCATGGCCCGCAAAAAGAAGAGCATTTGCCTCAAAGAGCTGACCGCTCTGATTCACCAAAACCCCCACCTCAAATCTGCACTGGAATGAGCTTTGACCCATACGAGCACGTGGAGGATTACATCAACAACAGCCTTTCCAGCGACGACCGGCAGCGGTTTGAGGCGGCTTTGGAAAGCGACCCCGGTTTGGAGCTGGCGCTCAAAAATTTCTCCCCGGCAAAAAAATTTGCGGCCTCCCTCATCGAATTGGAGACCCGGCAACAGCTGCGCGCTGCACGCCCGGGTCCATCGTGGTGGAAATGGCTGGTCGCGGTGGCGGCAATGTTCGTGCTGGCATTGGGGTATTTTGCACTTCGTCCCAGAAAAGCTGCGACTCCGGAACAGGTATTTGCTGCGCTTTACATCCCCCCCGCTTCGGTGGCGATGCGCAGCGGCAACGAACCGGCCAATGTGCTTGACTCCGCCATACATCTATTCGATGCCGGCCAATACGCCAACAGCGAATTGCTCGTCCGGCGGATCCTGGCTTCCGACCCTTCGGAGGTTCGCGCGTTGCGCTACCTCGGCCACCTCGCTTTGCAAAAAAAGGATTACACCCTTGCCACCACCGCATTTCAACAGGTATTTGCCCATCACCAGGAACCCCTTGCTTCCGAAGCGAACTACTTGCTTTGCATGATCGATATCATCCGGGGTGACCGGGAACAGGCACGTGATCGACACCGCTACCTGGTCAACAGCGCGCATCAACCCGGAAAAGACAAAATGGCGCTATTGGCGAATTACCTGCGCTGATGTGCGCACAAGGTTGTACCCGGTTGCAGCGCTCCCGCGCATGAGACCCTTCAGTAAATGCGTTTTAGTTTTCCAAGCGTTGCAGCCAGTTGGCCGTGCCTGACGGGCGTCAGCCATCCAAATTCCGGCGATTGAATGCCCTCCAGTTCTTCTTCGATGACGATCCCAAATTCCAGTACCCTTTTCCTGTTTTTTGTGAACCACACCCGGCTTTCGACAGTGGCCATGTCTCCTCCGGGACCAACAAACACCCATGATTTTTGCATTTCCCGGAGCAGGTCTTTGTTCTTAGAGGTAAAATATCTGCCCTTTCGCATCGCGGCAGGCAGCATGTTCTTATCCACAGAAGCGATCTTCAAGTGGACTTTCCAATTCCCCTCTTCAAAATTCAGATTTGCAAGCGGCCGGATGGTATCCAAGTACAACCGCTGATGATCCCCATCGGGGGGGATTCCAGCAAAAGCGGGCATAACGGCATGAACCGGTGCATGAGCCAAAAAGCAAAACCAAAGGATGAGCGCCAATGGTTTGGAGACTGCAGCTGGGTTTAGGGCTTTCGTCATGTTACACCTTCGTCGTTATGGCAGCATTTCACAAGCGCACAGCGCCAGACAATTTCGCCTGACGAAGTTACTGAAAAAAGAAAATCGCCGTTATGACTCATCCCGTTTCAGACTGCGAGCTCACCCCCTCAAATGGCCTTAGCTTCCTCAGGGATAAATCATCAATTTCCCCCAGATGATCACAAATGGGGGACCATTGCAAGATCCTCTGCGCACACCGGGCCCGGAGCAACGATGCAGAGGGGAACCAAATTGCCGCGTCAGACAGTTGTAAAAGAACATCTCTTTCCCGGCGCCATGGAAAAAAACAGAAATGGTAGTTAAATTTACATCGCATGCCCGATTAACTATGGGGGCATAGCTGCCAATCACCTTTGATCTGTGATGCTATGAAGACGGTTCTGTTGTTCATCCTGTCTTTCGTGGGTTCCCTGCTCTTCGGCCAGGGAAAAGGGGCTCAGCCGCTGGTACACACTCCGCTGGCGGAAGAAGGGAAAAAAATTTATGCGGTAGTCGTCGGGATTTCCGATTATCAGACGCCTCAAATTCCGGACTTGTTGTACGCCGACCAGGATGCGCTTGCCTTTGTAGATTGGCTTAAAAGTCCGGCAGGCGGAAAGCTGCATCCTGAAAACATCCTGCTGCTGCTCAATGAGGCTGCTACCGTCTCCCGTGTGAGCGACGCACTTTCACACCTGATCGAGGTATGCAAGGAGGGAGACCTTGCCATCATTTATTTCTCGGGCCATGGGGACGTCGAATCCCGGTTGAAAGACCAGTGGGGGTTTTTGTTGTGCTACGATTCTCCGGCAAGGACCTACATTGCCGGAGCCTGCCCGGTTCATTACATTCAATCGCTCATTTCCACCCTTACCATTGAAAACCAATCCCGCGTATTGTTTATCGCCGATGCCTGTCATGCTGGAAAACTGGCTGGCAGCAAGATCAACGAAAGCCAGCTTACCAATGCCAATCTTTCTCAGCAGTTCAGCAATGAAATGAAAATACTCTCCTGCCAGTCGAATGAATTTTCCATCGAGGGCAAACAATGGGGAGGCGGACGTGGCGTATTCTCCTGGTTTTTGATAGAAGGATTGAATGGCATTGCGGATGCCGATGAGGATTTGCAAATCAGCCTGATGGAAATCGGAAGATACCTCGAGGAGAACGTTCCGCGCGAGACGTCGCCACACCAGCAAATTCCTGTAATTGTAGGAGATAAATCGGCCTTTGTTGCATCGGTGGACACGCAGCAAAACAAAAAACCAGACGCGTATGGAGAAGACAACCAATACACACAAACTCTTTCGGCGATCAACATCCGTGGTCTGGAACGAGGTCTTCTTGAGCCCGATGATTCGCTGATTGCTCAGGCATACAGGCAGTTTCTCGATGCCCTTGAATCCAAACACCTGATGTACCCCGAAAAAAACAGCGCCAACGAACTTCTCAATTACCTGATCACCCAACAATCTATTAAACCCCTGCACAACCTGTTGCGCAGAAATCTGGCCATAGCCCTCCAGGATGAAGTTCAACAAGCCATCAATGCTTTGCTGGATGACGATCCATTTGAATTCAATGCGTGGACGACCAACTCGGAAAAATACCAGATGTATCCCGCCTACCTGGGCCTGGCAAGCGAACTCATCGGAAAGAAAAGTATATTTTACCCCATGCTCGAAAGCAAAAGGCTTTTCTTTGAAGCGTATCTGATCCTGCAATCTATGGATGTAAGCAAACATGAACGTTCGTTCGTTGATTCCTTACGGGTGGAAGCCTATTTCAGACTGAGAAAATCATTGGCCCTTGAGCCAAATGCGCCTTATGTTTTCAACAGCCTCGCCAGATCATACTACCTACGCATTCCCTGCATGTCCGATTCTGCAGCATACTTTAACCAGAAAGCCATAGAGCTGGCTCCCAACTGGTTAACCCCTGTGTTTGAAACTGGATTTGAATACCTGGGTTGCCATAGTGACGCATGTAAAGCCGAGCCTTGGATCCGCAAAGCCTTTACGGAAAGACCGGATTCCTACCTGGCTCAACTCTACATGTCGTGGTTGCTGCAGTGGAAATCCGAAATACCCCAATCAAAGGCAATTTGCCAAAAACTGATGGAAACCAGACCGGATTTGTTCAATGCCTACGCTACGTTGGCCATAACATCGGGAAAAATTGAAGGCGATTTCACGGAAGCTTTAAAATATGCCCAACGCGCTATCGAGCTGGAACCAGGTGCAGGGTGGCATTACGAAGGTCTTGCAATAGGATACAACGGATTGGGTCAATGGGCAAATACCCTTTCCTTGTTAGAGGGCATTTTCTCTAAAGCTCAACCCCTATACCAAATGATATTTTCAGCCTATATCATAGAAGCTCTTTGCTTTAGCGGCCAATTGGAAAAAGGTCTCGCCATGGCTCAGAATATTTTCGATAAAAAGCAGTCCATATACAATTTTTACCAGATACTTTGCAAATTCTGGCAAGGGCGGATCCTGCTCAAAATGAACAGAGTTGAAGAAGCAAAACAAGTATTTCAGGAAATTTTCGAAATGGATAAAACCAACAACGGCATCTTTATTTCTGCCTGGGCATGGATAGGTCAATGCCATTCCCTGCAAAGCAATTTTGAAGAAGCGGAGCGGCATTTTCAAAAAGCCATTGATTACCGGTTCTGCGGCGACGGCATGGATACCCCCGGCCCTCGTGAAGAAGCACATTATCTGTACGGTAAGTTTTTGATGGAGCAGGACAGGATGAAGGAAGCACAATACCATTTCGAAAAAGCAAAAATGGAGCGGCCATTTTCATACTGGGGCGATTTTGGATCTGCTTTACTTGCCGGCAAAAAGGGTCTGGAAATTGACTGCCTGAGTTCCCTGGAATCCGCACTCAAAAAGGGATTTCCGTACGTGGAAGAATACACCAAGTCAGCCCTCCTGAAAAACCTGATCAGAACCCCCGCTTTCAAAAAGATGCTGGCGGCATACAAATGAGAACCATCATTTATGCTCTTTTCGTTTACCTGGCTTTCAGCAGCAGGCTTCTTGCCGCTGAGGCCCGAGCAAAATTCCCGGTCACATAATGGCATGCACACAAAGTCTTTATATAGTTCCACCGGTTGATTCCAACACCAAAATTTATTTCTGAATAGCTCCGTCGCGATCCATGGCAGATTTCTGATCGGACCCCTCCACATTCGCTACCTTTGTCGATGGTTTCATTTCCGCAGATGCCCTCCCGCACCCAAGGCTTTCTGGCAGCATACCTCCTGTCGCTGTTCTTGCTGACAGCCGTGTGTTTTATGTTTTCCAAAGGGGATATCCACCTGACTTCCAATCAATGGATCGGCAATCCTCCGGTCGACGGGTTCTTTAAGATGATCACCCTGACGGGGGATGGAGCGTTTGCTTTCGCGCTGGTACCCCTACTGGCCGTTTGGCGGCCGCGTTTTGCCATTCTCCTGCTGGCCTCCATCGTTTTGTCCACGCTGCTGCTCTGGCTGTTCAAGTATGGCTTTTTCAACTCAAACCTCCGGCCCTGCGCCTGGTTCTCGAAAGAATGCACGGAACTGAAATTGGTTCCCGGTGTGAAGGTCCACTCCCTCAACAGTTTTCCCTCAGGCCACGCCACCACGGCTTTTGGTTACTGCTCCCTCCTGGCACTGATGTTCACCGGCAACGGGCTCCGCCTGGCCTTGCTATTGTTTGCTTGGATGGTAGCGTACTCAAGGGTTCACCTCTCTCTGCATTTTTTGGAAGACATCCTCGCAGGCAGTTTCCTGGGCGTCATTTCTACCTGGGTGTGCGTGCGCTTTTTGAAAATTCCAGATTACCGGTCTCCCTTCAACTTGTTAAAGGACCGGACCGGTCACTAATGTTTACCTTCCGGAGACACCCTTGACGGGGACGAAAAGGCAGCAGACTTGGTGGCCAAACGACCAACTCCCTGCAAATAATCTAAAGGGCACTTCTAAAAACTCCATTTTGATGTCAGAATGAGTTTAGGGATCAAGACTATGCTTGGTGAAAGAAGCCATGTGGAACGATAACTGACTGGGCCGCAACTAAGGATTGTGAGGCTAAATTCATCGAGCTTGCGAGCCTTTGCGGGTAGGCTGGGGCAAGAGGGGGGGTACAAGTGGCCTTAATTCAGTTCGCTATTGCGAGGGGCATTTAGGTTTTTACTCTGTTGGGATGTTTCTTCCGCATTTCTTGTTTACTCTATGTAAACTTGCTTGTTACTTTCTTTTGCCGCAAAAGAAAGTAACCAAAGAAAGTTCGTCAGTATGCTAGGCGCTCACGCCGTTCTCATTCATTGCCTTTGGCTATCTCTGATGGCAATGAGACAACCTGTTGCTTGGTTTCCGTGCAGCGGCGTGAACGTGTCCTGCGGCCTGGCGCTTCGCTGAGTTTCCATGCCTGCGGACACTGCGCTTGCATACTGACTGTCCCAATGCAGGAATGAGGGGTTCACTCTTTTCTACTGCTGTGCAACGCGATGGTGTTCTACGGCTGGGGTTGGGTACCGCCAGATCAGCAAAAGAATGACTTCTGTTTGTTTTCTCCATTGCCGGGCGCAATAGGGGGGGGGGAGAAGTGCTCTAAAGGAATACCGCTACCGAAGCCCAAATCATGGCAAGGCAAAGTGCAACTTTGAGCAGACTTCCGAATAAGAATCCGGCAAAGGATCCCAGGGAGGCGGTGAATGCCCGGTCAGCCTGCTGACCTGCGAGCAACTCGCCCGCCAGCCCTCCGAGGAAAGCGCCCAGGAGCAAGCCGAAAGGTCCAACCGCCAAACCGGCTAGCATGCCCACCGCACCCCCCAACATGCCAAACCTGGAACCTCCGAATTTCTTCTGTCCCCAGAGGGGCAAAAAGGTGTCGATCGCGGTGACCACAAGTGTCAGCAGGGCATAAGTCCACAACTGCCCGGATGTGAACTCTGCGCGGGAGCTCCAGTGGATCAGAAAAATCCCGGCAAGGCTGAGGGGTGGCCCCGGCAAAGGCAAAACAGCTCCCGCGAGCCCCAGGAGCAACATCAAAAATCCGAATGCGATCAGGAATATATCCATACAGTATGGCCAACAACTTCCCGTTTCAAGAAATTCCCCCGTTGCACTGGGAATCGACCGATGAGGTCTTAAAGCCCGATGAACAACTTCACGGGATCTTCCAGCAGTTCTTTGACGCGGACGAGGAAAGTCACGGAAGACGAGCCGTCAATGACCCGATGGTCGTAGGACAGGGCGAGGTACATCATCGGACGCAAAACCACCTGTCCGTTGACGCCAACGGGGCGCTCCACGATGGCGTGCATGCCGAGAATGGCCGACTGGGGCTCGTTGAGGATGGGCGTGCTCATGAGCGAGCCGAAAACACCGCCGTTGGTGATGGTAAAGGTTCCTCCCGTCATTTCTTCGAGCGACAAGGTCCCGGAGCGGGCCTTTTCGGCAAGCACCTTGAGTTGCTTCTCGAATTCGTGCAGCGACAGGGATTCGACGTTTCGGATGGGCGGCACGACCAGTCCGTTGGGTGTCGAAATGGCGATGGAGATGTCTGCAAATTCGTGGTAGATGAGATCCTCTCCGTCGATGTGCGAGTTGACTTGCGGCATCTCCATGAGGGCATGGCTGCAGGCCTTCGCAAAAACCGACATGAAGCCGATCTTGACGCCATGTCTTTTTTCGTAAGCCTCGTTGTAGGTTTTGCGCAGGTTGAGTATGTTGGTCATGTCGACCTCGTTAAAAGTCGTGAGCATGGCGGTATGGTTCCTGGCCGAGACCAGCCTTCGGGAAATGGTGCGGCGCATTCTGCTCATCTTTTCGCGCTGCGTATTCCGGGAAAAGGAAGGCGTTGAAGCAGCAGTAGGGATTGCTAACTCTGGCAAGACTGGTTCCGGAGCAGGAGAAATCGGTTTTGAAGTAGCCTGCAGGGCATCGGCCTTGGTAATGCGTCCCTGTTTTCCAGTGCCGGGGACCTCTGTCTCGGAGATCCCCGATTCACGCAGGATCTTTGAAGCCGCAGGCGAAGCCGGGGGAATCTTCTGCTGCGGTGCTGGGGCCTCTTTTGTAGGTTCATTGCCCTGAGACGAGGCAAAATCCGTGTCGATGCGCGCGACCAGTCCGCCAATGGGCAGGTCGTCGCCTTCAGCAGCTACGCGACTGATCTTTCCCGCCACCTCGGAAGGAAACTCCAGAGTTGCTTTGTCCGAATCAAATTCGCAAATGGGCTGGTCCAGTGCGACCACAGCACCGTCTTCTACCAGCCAGCGGGATAAGGTGACTTCGTTGATGGACTCGCCTATTGGCGGTACTTTGAGCTCGTGAATGGCCATGTGGGTGCATTTATACTGCAAAGGTATTACAAATCTCGAGGGCAAAATGCAATATTTAATCTTATCTAAATTATTAATTAGATACATCTAAATTTATATTCGGGTGGCTTTTTGCTTGAGCGGGTTGGGCTTTTCAATCTTCCCAGAAATGTCCGCTGGGTGAACCCGAGTCGCCGTATTTTTGTTGATTCGTATCTACATGCGCAAGTTACTCGCTTATGGCCTGATCGCAAGCCTGGTGTCCGGACTGTTTCCGCAGGGTCACCTTCAATCCCTTTTCCGGGTCGGCCATTTGTTTGAGCACTTTGTACACCATCGCCAGAGCAATTCCTCCTATGGCTTCTCTGCCTTTCTGAGTGATCACTATACCGCTGATCATAAAACAGCGGATGATGGCTGCCACGGCAAGCTCCCGTTCCGGCATCCCGGAAGTGCGCAGCAGCTCATGACGACTGCTCCGGCACTGATGCCGCCACCCGGAACGCTGTACTTAACACCCTTACCGGAAACTGTCCTGAAGCCAGCGATCATTGGCGAAGCGCATCGATTGCCTTCCGGGCTCAGGGATGAGATCTGGCAGCCCCCCAGAGCTTAAGGCCATTCCCCTCCGCCGGAATGTCTTCCGGCCACTTTCCCTTATTCTTTCATCACAGGGCCCATACGGAATGGTGTGAACGTGCACCGTGTCGTGCGGGTCGAAAAACGGAAACTATGAATCGTCTGATAAAAATGACGGGGCTTGCGTTCTGCAGCCTCAGCATGGGCTGTGGTTCCGGAGATCACCACCACGATCACGCGCACGACACGCAAGCTTCTGAGCCCATTCCAGGCATGACCCACCTGGTGCGGTCGGATTCCCTCGAACTCTTCATCGAATTCCCCGCACCCGTTGCCGGGACATCCGCCGCCATGGCCGTCCACCTCAGCTGCCTGGGCGATCCGATGCGGCCGCTCACCGATGCAAAGGTGGAGTTGTTTTATGACTCGCTGTCCGGCGAGCGGGTTACCGCCGTGCCTTCCGGGGTCGGGGGTCTTTACCTCGCCGAATTTCCCTTCCGCAGCCCGGGAGTGACCCGACTGTGTGTTGAGGTACATCACCAGTCTATTAACGAACGTTTGTTCGTAGATGACGTCGTGGTATATGTAACAGAAGAGGAAGCCAGAAGCAAAGCCGTCGCCGCGGAAATAAATGCCAACGCCGTGCGCTATACCAAGGAGCTGGTATGGAAAAGTCCCTTTGCCGTGGACCGTCTTTCGCCCAGGCCCTTTGCCGAAATCTTGCAAACCGGTGGCGAACTCACTGAAGCTCCGGGAGAAGAGCGTCTGATAACGGCACAAATTGCAGGAGTGGTTGCCTATGCCGCACCCGGCCTCGTTCCGGGATTGACCCTGCGCGATGGACAGGCCCTTTTTGAGATCCGGGCTACCGATGTCGAGCGCGGTGAACTCTCTGCTGCCGCTTCACGGGCGGAGGAGGACCTCACGGTATCCAAAGCTCAGTACGAGAGGGCGCAAGCGCTTGCTGCCGACCGCATCCTCTCAGAGAAAGAATTGCTTGAAGCACGGCTACGGTATGAACAAGCACGCCTGGAGTACGGACAACGCAGTACCGCCCGCACCTTTAGCAGCAACAAAGCCACCGTTCGGGTTCCTGCAGGCGGGCACCTCCTCAGTTTGCTGGTGCAGGAGGGTGCTTATGTTGCTGCGGGTCAGCCGCTGGCCAGAATCGGTTCCGGTCAGCGCATCGCCCTGCGCGCCGATGTCGCCGCACACCATTTTGACCGCCTGCCCGGATTCCTTGCGGCAAAATTCCGCCTTCCGGGTTCAGACCAACGCATTTTCACAACCGTGGAGCTCAACGGAAAACGCGAAGCTTACGAACGTTCGTTAGATAAAGAATCCTCCATGGTTCCCGTCTATTTCTCCATGGACCGGCCTCAGGGCCTTTTGCCGGGAACCGCCGTGGAGGTCTTTCTGCTAGGCCCAACCCGTCCGGCCATTGTCCTTCCGCGCATGGCCCTCATCGAAGAACAGGGACACCATTTCGCCTATGTTCAGACCGGGGGAGAGCTTTACGAGAAACGCGAGGTTTCCTTGGGAGCAACGGACGGAGATCACGTTGAAATTAGCTCTGGCCTGAAGGCAGGCGAATGGGTGGTCACTCGGGGCGCTTACCGGATCAAACTGGCCTCGGTGAGCGGCGCATTGCCGGAACATGGTCATTCTCATTAAAACGAACAACCATGCTGAATCACATCATTCGCTTTTCGCTAAAAAACCGGCTGTTCGTTCTGGTCTGCTCGACCTTGCTCATCGCTTTTGGGATGCAGGTAGCCAGCCAAATGGAAGTCGACGTTCTGCCTGACCTCACCGCGCCGACCGTGGTAGTACTCACCGAAGCCCACGGCATGGCACCGGAAGAAGTGGAGCGTTTGGTCAGCTTTCCCATCGAAACCGCACTCAACGGGGCCACTGGCGTGCGTCGCGTGCGATCCAGCTCTTCCATGGGCATCTCCATCGTCTGGGTGGAATTCGACTGGGGAACCGACATCTTCAGGGCCCGGCAGACTGCAGCCGAGAAACTGTCCGCCCTGGCCCGACTCCTTCCGGAAGATGCCGACCAGCCGGTTCTTGCTCCCCAGTCCAGCATCATGGGTGAAATTATGCTCGTCGGCCTTACGGCCGATTCCACTTCGCCCATGGACCTGCGGTCCATCGCCGACTGGACGATCAGGCCCAGGCTGCTCGCTGCCGGCGGTGTTGCGCAGGTGGCCGTCATGGGTGGAAACATTCGCCAATACCAGGTTCTCGCATCTCCGCTGCTCATGAAGCGCTATGGCGTTTCGTGGGAGGCGATGGAAGCTGCCACGAGGGGAATCAACGGGAATGCTGCGGGAGGAATCGTCAATGAGTACGGCAACGAGTACATCGTCCGGGGCATGTCCCGCACCAACGACCTCGAAGAACTGGGTCGCACTGCGGTGAGTCCTTCTGATCGCGGTGGCGTAAGGCTGAACGACGTTGCCCGCATTGTCGTGGGCACCGCTCCCAGGATCGGAGATGCTTCCCTCAATGCGCAACCGTCGGTGATCCTTACCGTCGTCAAGCAACCCTCTACCAACACCCTGGAGCTTACCAAAATCATCGACACGGCGCTTGCGGAGCTGCAAAAAACCCTACCAGCCGATGTACAGATCCATTCACACATTTTCCGCCAGGCTGATTTCATTGAGGCGAGTATATCGAACATCAAAAAGACCCTTTACGAAGGCTCCTTGTTTGTGGTGGTGGTGCTGTTTTTGTTTTTGATGAACTGGCGCGCTACGGCGATTTCCCTGCTGGCCATCCCCATTTCGCTCATCGTCGCCATGCTCAGTCTGAAATGGCTGGGGTACACCATCAACACCATGTCGCTCGGTGGGATGGCCATTGCCATTGGCGCTTTGGTCGACGATGCCATCATCGACGTGGAAAACGTCTACCGGCGACTCAGACAAAATGCCTTGCTGGCCAAAGACCAGCGCAAAGCTTCCTTGCAGGTAGTTTTTGATGCCACACTCGAAATCCGCCCCGGCATTCTGCTTGCCACGGTCATCATCATCGTCGCCTTTCTGCCGTTGTTCTTTCTGTCCGGTATGGAAGGGAGACTGCTGACTCCCTTGGGAATCTCATTCATCGTTTCGTTGTTCTCCTCGCTAGTTGTCAGCATCACCCTGACCCCGGTTTTGGGAAGTTTTCTGCTTGCGCATCCCGGCATGCTCGAACGGCATCCCTCCGAAAGCTGGCTGGTCGAACGCCTTCAAACGGCGTATCACGGGATGCTATATCGCGTGATGCTTCACCGCAAAGTAACGCTGGCTGGTTCTGCCCTCATTTTGTGCGTTGCCCTGGTAGCCCTCATGCGTTTAGGTCGCAGCTTTCTCCCGGAATTCAACGAGGGATCGCTGGTCATTTCTGCGATGACCCTGCCGGGCATTTCCCTCGACGAAAGCAAGGCGATTGGCAACCAGATCGAGCAAATGCTGCTGGAGGTTCCGGAGATCCGGTCGACGACGAGGCGCACTGGCCGCGCAGAACTCGACGAACACGCCCAGGGCTCCAACGGCGCAGAAATCGACGCACCGTTTGTGCTTGATCGACGAAGCCGCTCGGAGTTTTACGCAGACGTCAGGGAGCGCCTCACGCGCATACCGGGGGTCAACGCCAGCATCGGACAACCGATCGGACACCGGATCGACCACATGCTCTCCGGAACAAAAGCAAACATCGCCATCAAGATCTTCGGTCCCGACCTTCCCCGGTTGGCTGTACTGTCCAATGAGATCCGCATTGCCATTGAAGACCTTCCCGGGATCGTCGACCTCAACGTCGAACCCCAGATTGAAATTCCTCAATTGCAGATACGGCCCCACAGGGATATGCTTGCTCACTACGGGCTGCCCCTAACTTCTTTCAACAAACAGCTAGAACTGGCCTTTTCCGGAACGGTGGTGTCGGCGGTCTACGAAGGCGACCGCAACCACGACCTGGTGCTCATTTACGACGAAACGGCCCGGGGTTCTGCACAGTACATGCGGGAAGCGCTCTTTGATGTGTCCGAGAACCGGAAAGTCCCCTTGCAATCGCTGGCAGACGTAGTCAGTGCTTCAGGGCCCAATACCGTTCAGCGGGAGAATGTCCAGCGCAAGACCGTCGTATCTGCCAATGTGACGGGTCGCGATCAGCGCAGTGCCGTGGAAGACATCCGCCGGCGCATAGCCGAGCGCGTGGTGCTCCCCGAAAACTACCGCATCGAATACGGTGGCCAGTTCGAAGCGGAAGAAGCCGCATCGCGCACCCTTTTGCTGACCTCCATGCTGGCCCTGCTTGCGATCTTTCTGCTACTGTACATGGAATTTGGAAATCTCCGCAATGCGGGAATCGTACTGCTAAATCTTCCCCTCGCTCTGATTGGGGGTGTTGCCAGCCTTTGGGTGGGATCCGAAGGACTTAGCATCCCGGCCATCATCGGTTTCATTACCCTTTTTGGCATAGCCACCCGCAACGGCATCCTGCTCGTTTCGCGCTACGGTGTGCTGGAGTCCGAGGGACTCGATCCCCTGGAAACGGTCATGAGGGGCTCGGTCGAACGACTGTCGCCCATCCTGATGACGGCGCTGACCGCAGGACTGGCGCTGGTTCCACTGGCCTTAGCCGGAGACCTGCCCGGCAACGAAATCCAAAGTCCCATGGCAAGGGTCATCCTCGGAGGTCTGCTTACTTCGACGGCATTGAACTTGTTTGTCATTCCGCTTGCCTATTCCCTTACCCATCGCAACAAAGCCCATGCAAACTCTTAGATATTTACTCACGGCAACTGTACTGGGATGGCTGTCGCCTTCCTTCACGCAATCGAGTTTTTCGGAATGTCTGGCTGCTGTGGAACGCAACAACCAGAGCCTGCTGGCAGCTCAGAAGTCTGCTGTTGCAACCCGTCTTGCGGCGAGAACGGGGATCGCTCCCGAGGATCCCGAACTTTTTGTGCAGTACCTGATCGGATCTCCCGCCGATGCCGGAGACCAGCTTGAGCTTTTGGCCATTCAGCGCTTCGACCTTCCGATGGTTTACCGCAAAAAACGGCAATTGGCAGAGCTCGGCGGCCTGCTTTCCGAACGCAATGTGGCTATGGAACGCAGGCAGATCCTCGCAGAAGCGAGCCGGCTGCTATTAAACATGGTACTTCTCAACCGGCAAGCTGAGCTCTTTCGCAGGCAGGAAGCGGTATGGGAAAAATGGGTGAACCATGAAGAACGCCAGCTTGCACAGGGGGCATCGGGCATACTGGCGCTTCGCAAAGCGCAGATGCAACACCAGGAGGCCCGCCAGCTTTCCTCCAAAAACGAGCTTGCCCTTCAGGAGTGTATGGTCCAACTAAAGGTCATGAACGGCGGAGTGCCCATGGAGTTCAGAGATACGGTGTATCCCGAATTTCCGGATCCCGGCTCCCTGCAGACCCTGGAGCAGGCCATTGAAGCGGCCGATCCTGCACTCCTGCACCTCGAAACGCAAAGGCAACTGGCTGACCGACAACTGGATCTTGTCGGTCTTCAGCAACTTCCGCAACTGGAAGCCGGTTACCGGCACCAGAGTTTGCTCGGCCAGCGATACCACGGTCTTCACGCAGGACTGTCGCTACCCCTGTGGGAAAATAACGGCAAACGCGCCGCGCGCCGCGCCGAACTTGACGCAGCCGAAGCCCGCCTGGTGGCTCACCGGCAAGAACACCATGCAAGCATTCAAATGGTGTACGACAGACAAAAACTCTTGGGCGAGCAGCTTAGATCCTTCCGGGAGGCCTTCGACCAGGACGAAATCGAAGCACTGCTTGAAAAAGCATACCTGCTCGGGGAGTGGTCGTCGCGCGAATATTTTCAGGAGTTGGGATTCTACCAGGAGCGACGCCACCAACTCCTAAAACTGGAATGGGAATATGTGGTCGCTCTGGCACAATTGTCGGAATACCGCCTCTAAGAGTCAACGAAAGGAACCTCTTGCAAACCCATGTGAAATGCCATTAAAACTGCGAAATTTGCAACCGGCGACGCGTTGTCGCTTAACTCCAGTATCCTCATTCCCGAAGTGACTACCGCATGAATCACCTCATTGTCCGCCGTCTGGGCGCCGTTGCGCTCGACACCATCCTCATTGGTTGTTATGCAGGCTTGCTGCACCTCACCGCATTTCTGATCCGGCAGCTCAGCGTGGATCCCGCTTCAACAGAATCCACCATTAAAGGCCAGGTCATGTGGTTTCTTGCCATCACCCTTGTGGTGTTCCTGTATTTCTATTTGACGGAACGCAGCGCCTGGCGTGGCAGTTTTGGCAAGAAGATCTTCAGCGTGCAGGTGCTGGGGCCTGAGCAACAAACCGCTTCAGTTCAATCCGTACTCTGCCGCAACCTGTTCAAGCTGGTTCCCATCGAGATGGCCCATGTGGGTATGCAATGGCGCGAGCACTTCGCAGCGCTGGCTTTGGCTCCCCCCGACTGGGTACAATGGCTGTTCTGGTTACCTGCAGGACTTATGCTGGTTTACCTGGTCAGCATGCTCGCCACAGCGGGAACGGGAAGTTTGTACGACCGCCTGTGCGGAACCCGGATTTCCCACCGCGCGCCCCAGTGGTTCAGCGCCAATTAGGTGGTGCCGACAGCAAGGGCCCGACCTCTCAGGCTCAGGCCTTCAGATTGAACGACTCGTAAGCTTGGGGGTGACCTGCGCGCCGCTTTCCTGCCCTGTTGTACGCAGCTATGATCCATTCTAATGCACCTTCTCTTGGCCGTACTCTTTGCTCTTCATCCGTTCTGCGCTGCCCGTGAAACCCGCATCCAGAAGGTCATTTACTGATTAACAGGATGAACATACGCAAACTTACGAACGTTCGTTAGGTGCAATCCTGAGGAAGTACAGGGCCAGAAAAAGCATAGGGGACTCACCCCGGCGCTTCACGCCACTCCTCTCTGTTCCTTTCAAGATCAAAGAGGGGAAGTTCTCGTATTGTTTCGTCTTCCCCCAATACAAAGGACAAATGATTTCAGTTGGGTATCTTCTTTTTTGCGTCAGCAAAAGAGAGGGTGGCACGTAGTGCCGGGTGAGTCCAAAGGCACAGATGGTCATTTTGTCCTCATATTTTTACAAACTTGCTGACCCGGGGTCCATATTTAGTATTCACTCTAAGAAAATAAATACCAGGGACTAAATGGGGCACCTCAATTCTTATATCTTTCCTTTCATTAACCGGTATTCTCTTTTGAACATTTCCCGAATGATCGTAGATTTCAAAACTGTTCACATATTCTGTTCCCTTCAATTCAACATTCATGATTCCGGAATTCGGATTGGGGTAGATCACAACTCCATTTATCAGGCCCTCCTCTTCCTGGGTATCCATAACATACGTGCTATCGCATTGATAAAAGGTATGATCTATTGAAAAACAAACTCCATAAATCGTGTCAACCCCTCTTCCGGTGATTTCATACTGCAAAGTATAAGGACGCTCACCAACTTCAACTGGTATGTACTTTCCACCCAAATAAACTGTATATGGACCTTTATAAATGCAGCCATACCTAACCCTTGGAAGAGAGGTCCAACCCCATGGTTCAATAAAATGATACATCC
>JADLHA010000028.1 GCA_020848995.1 Saprospiraceae bacterium
ACAAAAGACATTCTTTTTCTCATCTGACGCAGCCCAAATCCAGGCCGCAGGATGACCGAACGGTGCAAGGCAAAATGGAGCGACAGCTCCATTTAGTGAGGGAACCGGGCTGCATACAGCCCGGCAAAGGAGAAAACAAACAAAAGACATTCTTTTTCTCATCTGACGCAGCACAAATCCAGGCCGCAGGATGACCGAACGGTGCAAGGCAAAATGGAGCGACAGCTCCATTTAGTGAGGGAACCGGGCTGCATACAGCCCGGCAAAGGAGAAAACAAACAAAAGACATTCTTTTGCTCAACTGGCTCAGCCCAAACCAGGCCGAAGGACACGTTCACGCCGCCGCACGGAAACCAAGCAGTAGGTTATCTATTGCCATTAGGTTTAGCCATGCGCGATGAATGAGAACGTCGTGAGCGTCTGGCATACTGACGAGCTTTCTTTGGTTACTTTCTTTTGCGGCAAAAGAAAGTGGTGAAATATAAAGGGCACTTCTAAATACTCCATTTTGAGGCAGCCCTTAAGCAAAACAAGACGAGGCGCAGCGAAGGAAGCTATGTGGAGCGATAACTGACTGAGCTGCAACGAAGGATAGTGAAGCTAAATTCATTGAGCGCGTGAGACTAAGCGGGCTGGCTGGTGCAATAGGGGGTTAATAGAAGTGCCCTAAAGTATGCCGAGCCAGGCTTCTGCAGAGCGGTACAACAGCCAGCTTTTTTCGTCGGCATCGTAAGCCGACTCCTCTATGAGTTGTCCGGGGTGTGCCTCTCCGAGTGGAAAGGGATAATCGCTGCCCATTGCAACCCGGTCGATGCCAAATAGGGCGATGATTTTGTCGAGCATATCCTGATCGTGCACCAGCGCGTCGACCCAGAATTTGCCCAGGGCCTCGTCGGGGGAAACGGGATTGTCGACGGCCACAAGATCGGGGCGAGCGGCGAATCCGTGTCGGATCCTTCCGTAGGTTCCGGGGAAGGCTCCTCCTCCATGGGCAAAGGCCACCCTCAGATCGGGATAGCGTTCGAAGACCCCTCCGAAAAGCATGCAACAAATGGAAAGACTGGTTTCTGCGGGCATGCCCACCAACCAGGGGAGCCAATATTTTGGCATGCGCTCACTGCCGAGCATATCCCAGGGATGTACAAACAGAGCGGCTCCACAGGCTTCTGCTTCAGCAAAAAATGCGTTGAGTTCCGGTGCATCGAGGTTCCAGTGGTTGATGTGGGAACCAATCTCAAAACCGCCAAATCCGAGTTCGTCCATGCAGCGTTGCATTTCGCCGATCGCCAGCCCGGGATCCTGCATTGGTAAGGTGCCGAGTCCAACGAAGCGATCCGGGTATTGGCGGACGACATCTGCAAGATGGTCGTTGAGAAACCTGGACAAATCCAGACCGTCGGAGGGTTTAGCCCAGTAGGAAAACAGAACGGGAATGGTGCTCAATACCTGGATCTGAACGCCCGAGGCATCGCAGTCGCGGATGCGATGCCGGGGATCCCAGCAGTTGGACTGTATCTCGCGGAAGAAACGGTCGTCGACGTACATCTGTGCACATCCGGGAGCACAATGCCTCAGGTTTACGAAACCGCCATAGCCGAATTTGCCGGCCCAATCCGGGAGCTTTTCCGGGATCAGGTGCGTGTGGATGTCAATTTTCTTCATGTGTTCCTGGAGGTAGAAGGCTGGTAAGCATATCCCAGCAGTTCCTTCAGGCGCGGAGGAAGTTCCGGCAATTCCGAACGGGGGATCAGCAGGGTGGAGATGTGGTGGAAGTCGAGGAAGATCTGGTGCTTGCGGGCCGTCTCCATGAGGTATTCGTGACCGGAGGATCCTCCCGTCCCGGTTTTCCGGCCGAGCATGCGCAAGACCATCTGCGCATGGCGGTACCGCCAGGTGGTGAGCTGCTCGTCCATGTCGGCTATGGCGTTGAGCAGACGGCAGGGAAGCTGAAGCAGGGGCTCGCTGCCATACAATTGGATGAGCAGTGCGGAGAGCGCAGCTTTATAGGATATTCGCATATTGCCCTGGGCTACCTGCTGCGCATGGAATTCTGGGTTGAAGATGTTGGCGAAAAAGGTATCGCTGTCGCCGTTCATCTTGAGTCGCATATTTTTTTCTTCTTCGGAAAGGTAATCCGATTGGCGGATGGCTTGACGTTCGCGTTCCAGCATTGCAGATACCGCCTGAAGGTACTTTTTCTCAAAATCAAAGTCCTCTATCTGGAGGAAAGGCATGCGTTCGAGCCAGGCTTCGATGCGGTCGAACAAACTCGGCGACGCCTCCAGACTGCGGATCTCATCCTGTTGCTCCGGGCTGAACTCCCGGTAATACGCGTATGGCGTATAGGCTACCCTTCGATCTAATTTTAGACCCAGGATCACTTCGAGCTTTCGAAATTGAAAACTCTGGAAACCCGAAGCTGGAAAGAGCTGTGCGCGAAATTCCAAAAAGTCGAGGGGCGTCATGGTCTCCAGCACCCCGATCTGCCGGATCAGCAGCGCTAAGATCTCATTGACGCGATGCAGGCGGTGAACCGCCAGGTCAATCGCTCTTTCCTCCGTCGTTTCTTCAGAGAAGATGCGCATGACAGAATCCACTTCGTGGAGGATTTGCTTGAACCAAAGTTCATACACCTGGTGGATGATGATGAACAACATTTCATCGTGGGCCTCTTTGCCAATGTAGGCGCTGCGCGGACGCTGCGCGTCGAGCACGCGGTCGAGGCCGAGGTAGCTCGCATAATGGATGGAGGCGTATTTCTTTTCCTGACTCATAGTGGTTTGTAAGCGATGGCTTTGATTTCAATCAGCAGGTGAGGATGGGGAAGTTGGTGCACGGCAACGGTGGTGCGCGCCGGACCGTCAAACCCGAAATAGCTGTTGTAAACTTCGTTGTAGCCACCAAAATCGTTCATCGATACGAGAAAAGTCGTGATCTCCACGACGTCAGACAGCGTTGCACCGGAATCGGCAAGGATGTCGCGGATGTTTTCGATGACCGCACGGGTCTGTACGCGGATATCGAGTTGTGCCGTTCCCAGGTCATCAACGCGGGCCCCTTCGATGGCATTGTCGGCGCGGCGGCTGCTGGTGCCGGAGACAAATAGAAAATCGCCTGCCCGGCGCACATGCGGGTAGCGCCCCCGGGGCGTGGCCTTGCCGGCCACCACACGAGATGGTGGTCTGTTTTCCATGTGGTAAAGATAATCCTGCCTTGCAATTTTGTTTCGCGCTGAGGCCCTGTACCGGGGTGCAGACTCGGCAAGAGCCCGTGTCACCGGAAGCAAAGCGCCAAGGGTATGCGCCGGCTGCCCTCCGCGGAACGCGCGAAGGCGGTTCTTGCTGCCCGCAGGACCGGCATTGAACCGTGGTGCCTGGCTGAAGGGTACTTATGGAAATGCAGGGTGTCGACGAACTGCCCGGGTCAATTGGAGCCGGGCGAGATGGACGTAGTGATTAAATGCTGGTTGCTTTCTTCTGTCACCATAACAGGAAGTTGTCATGGGCTTATTCTGTTGGTGCGCTTTGGGAGAATTCCCGCTTCATGGCTTGGTTGCACCGTGTAAATTGGGCTGTTGCTTCCATTTTCTGCACAATGACCGTGTCCTGCACAAGGGTATGCAATGCAGCGGGGAAGATGGGGTCCCCGCGATGGAGAGGTTACCAAAGCGATTGACCGCAGATGTGAATGAGATGAACGGAAGCGAGCAAAGTACTGTCTGCTAACTAACGTTAGTTCGTATACAAACGTTAGTCTGCAATATAAACGAACGTTTGTTTGTACGTTGCACCGGCAACGCGTACCCAATAGATACCCGGAGAAAGGGATTCCGGACGGAAGGTTCCGGTCTGAACGATGCGCCCGTCGGGGCTGGTGACCAGCCAGGATTGCCGGAGGTCCTGGCCACAATCGTCAGGCGGCACCCGGTCGCGGATGACGATGTTGCCGCTGCCGGGATAGTTTTCGCAGGCCTTCCAGTATCGACCCCTCCAGATGCATTCCCCTTTGCGGACTTCTACCCGGAGGGTGTTGTGGTAGGGGCCCATCAGGCGAACCCAGGCATCCCGGCTTCCCGTAGACCAGCGGATATCGTACAGAGAGGGATCGACCAGTTGACCGCTGGCGTCGAACAGCGCGACGATGTAGGTGCAGGCTCCACCACAAATCGTTTCGCACAGCGAGGCGGGATAGTTCAGTCCCAGAGCACGGTCGTAATCGTCGTGGCAGGACGATAACGTGAAATTGAATTCGTCACAGGGTCCGGTGCAATCGATTTTCAGCGTATGTGAGATGCGGTGTGTGCAGATGTCTGCAAATTCAATGGTTTTCGGCAGACCCGCTTTCCAGAAGTAGCGCTTGACGGTCAGGCTGAAGGAATCGCCGTCAAACAGCAGCAGGGGATTTTGTTGTTGGATCGCATAGGTGGGATGGCGGGGCGACGTCTTGACATCCCAGAACAATTCGGTATTCCGGAGCGCGGGTACCAGCGGCAAGCCCGTGCCGGCATCTAACGCCGTGACCTCTACCATGCCGCCAGGCAGGCATCGCGTTTCTATCAGCGCGGCACACCGGTCGATGTAGCAGGTCTTTACAAATACATCCACCGTGTCCGTTCCGGTGCATTGGCCGTCAGTCCGGTGAACGTAGTAGCGCGTAGAACGCGAAGGACCGGCCTTGGGTTGCGGGCACATTGAGCAACTTAGTCCCTCGGGAGGTTCCCATCGGTATTGAAACGCCGGATCGTATGCTTTGACGAGCTCGGTGGAATCGCCCAGGCAAATGGTATCGGACCGGAAGAAAAATTCGGGTTTGCCGTCTGACAATTGAAAGGACTGCACAAGGGTATCGGAGCAACCGGCAGCAGACCGGACGACGAGACTTAGGATTACCCTACCGGTGTCGGGAAATTCGAATGCTGGATCCGCAGAGGATGCCTGCTGGCTGGCGCCATTATGAACGACTGTCCACAGGGAGGAAACAATGTTGGAGAACCGGTCGGAAGAGGTATTGGTGCACTGTATGCGCAGAGGACGACCGCAGCCTACCCGGTCCACCCGGAATCCCGCTTCCGGCACGGAAAGACAGAGCCGCACATTGACCTGGAAGTCGCGACGCGACGCGGAGAGCAATTCGCCATTGCGGTATTCTTCTACGCAGTAGGCGACGAGGTATTGCGCCACTTCCGGTGTGGTGTACCCGGTAAGTCGCCCGTTGGATGGATCCATCGCTAGGGGGGGTGTGCCTCCGATTAGGTCGCCAAGCTGGTAAGGAGCAACGAAGCGAACGAGATCGTAAGGAGGGCCGGAGGGTGGGTCGGGACGTGGAATGGTGGTGTTGGCTCCCAGGTAAGGCGTACACAGTTTGTAAACCAATGAATCCCCTTCAGCATCCTTCGCCCTCAAATCGAAATCGACGGGGTAGTCGCCGCAAAGGTAAATCGGTGGATAGGGTCCAAGTTCCGGACTGGAATTGCAGCTGGCCAGCGCGGCGTCGGAGAGCTCGACGGTATAGGTAG
The DNA here is from genome assembly GCA_020848995.1 of Saprospiraceae bacterium. Classification (GTDB taxonomy): domain Bacteria; phylum Bacteroidota; class Bacteroidia; order Chitinophagales; family Saprospiraceae; genus Vicinibacter. The sequence goes on from JADLHA010000028.1 coordinate 5,516, forward strand.
CTCCTGCAGATAGCGGGTCTTCGATGTTGCGTATGGTGTAATTGCGGCAGCATCGCTGGTAGGAAAGTACGTACCCGCCAGGAGTTTGAGGCAACACCAGGGTGTCGACGTAGGTGGTGGCGTGCACGCAAACATCGCCTCCCGCAATCCCGCAGTTTTTGAAAATGAGCTCGTTGAGGGTATCGTCGCGGCGAAACGACATCAACAGGCGGCCCGCATTTCCAAGATGGGTCTGTAGCCTTCCCTGCCTGTCGAAAATGCCCACGGAAGCAGGCTGGTCGAATTGTGCTCCGGGATTGCCGTTCAGGCAGTCGCGTCGCAGGTGGAGTGCAATCTCGTAGCGGTCGTTGCCCAGGCAGCGATACCTGAGATCACCGCCAATGATGTGCGTCGCCATCAACGAACAGGGGAAGAACGCGGCCAGCATCAGCTGCAACAGGACCGGCCATACACTGCAATACCTAATAATCGATTCGGCTGAGTTCGTTGCCATAAGGGTAGTTTCTTTGGAGAGGCCTTCACGGGGCCACCGGCTGCCTGAAGGTAAGGATTATATTGCATGCGCTGTGCAAATGACCTTGCCCACAGCTTGTTGAATGGTAACAGGCCGTTGGCACGTGGATCTTTAGTTGCTGGCAGAGCTTTGAAGCCTGGGGATTTTTCAAAATGGCTGACCTAGTTTCCACACTATGACGAAGGCTTGGCTGTTCGGCAGTTCTTCTGTCGACGGGTACCGGCAAAAATGCAGGAAGCGGACCCATTGGGTCCGCTTCCATGATGGTTGAGTGATTCTTCTGGCTCAATGGCCGATGACGAGCTGACCGGTTTTTTGCTGGTGGCCGTCAGACACGCGCACCAAGTAAACGCCCTTGTGTACTTTCAGTGCGAGCAGGTCGAGTTCGATCTCGTTTTGGCCGGGTTTCAACGGTACGCTGAACACCTGTTTTCCAAAAAGATCCATCATGGTCACTTCCACGGTTTGCGGGTCGAAGCCGGAGATCAGGATCCGGGCCGACGTGGTTGCCGGGTTGGGGACAAATTCCAGTGTGACCGGTTGGTTGGTGTAGGACCCTGAACCTTCCTCGCGATTGCGGTCCTCTGAACCAGCAAAGGCAGTCAGGGTGGTGAACCATCCGCTGACCGTACTCGAATTCGTTGTTCCGCATTTGGAGCGGATTTGGTAGTGGTGCAAGGTGTTGGCCGACAGACCGTTAAACAGATGTTCCAGTCCGGGTCCGGTGGGGCTGGCCCAGGCCGTCCAGGACGACCAAACGCCGGGAGTCAGCTCATACCGGATGCGCAACTGGTACTGGGTTGCACAGGGAACGCCGGCATTCCACAGAATTTTTGCGCTGGATTCGGAGATTTCGGTGTGGACGACCTGGCTGGGCGTACCGCAAGTACCGGCGTATATGGTCACTTTTTGGATGCAGGTGCTGGTATTTCCCGATAAGTCGGTGACCGTCCACTTTACATTTTTTACGCCCAGTGGATAATTTGACGGCGCATTGTTGGAATATCCTGCAACGCCGCAATCATCGCTGGTAACCGGAGTCCCCAGATTGATTTCCGAGGAGGGTACCGGACCGCAATCACCGGGTGTTGTAGTGTAACTGACATTGGAAGGACAGGTGATGGAAGGGGATACAACATCCAATATGATGAGCAGGCCATCGGAATAGGAAGCAACCACAGTGTTGGGTGTGATGAAGATGTTGGAGAAGTTACCTGAATGTGAACTTGCACTGATCAATTGAAATGTCGCCCCGCATGCAGGAGGGTAATTGAAGTTGATGTATAAATCTCCTCCAGCCTGCGCGTTGCCCGTCACCTGAAGCTGGTCGTAATCGCTGCACGCAGAGGGACCATTGATTTCGATTTCCAGTTTGCCAACGCTGGCCCATCCGTTCGTAAACTGCAAACAACCCGGAGACAAGCCTGGTGCAACGGTCCCTGCTGCGGGATTGCTGAACAAACTCGTATTGAAGGCCCCGGTTCCTTTGTAAATATTTTGATTGTCAAATGTGCCGGAGTTGTTGATGATTCCATTATTGAACACGGTTCCAAGATTCTGTACAAGGGCTCCGGTAGAATTGTTTATGATGCCCGGATATTCTACCCGCAATTTTCCAGCAGCCGGAATAAAAACGAAAGCTCCCGGATGGTTGTTCAGCGTTTGGTTGGAATGGATCCCGTTGCACATGACCTCGTGAAACTCAAGGCTTCCATAATTGTTGAAAATGCCAGTTCCCCAAAAGGTACCAATGCCATGGAAGACAAAGTGGTTCATTCCAATTTTAACAGTACCATAATTAGAAAACTGGGGCCCGTCACCTGGGTCTATCGCAAATGAATTGGGTATATGGTCTATTTCAAGCAGGCTGCCTGTTAAATTGGTAAAGGCGGTCGTTCCATCGCCAGCCAACCGTACACCGGTATAGACCAGGGGTTCCAGGTTCCCTAATTTTGCGATGCCGGAGTTGTTGAATTTTGCCGAACCAATCACATTAATACCGGTCCAGGACCGGTTTACCTCAATAATCCCGCTGGGCTGATTGTTAAATGCAACTCCCGTTCCTGAGACTGAAATTCCATGACCGGATACGGAGTGCGTATTTCCAATTTTAATGGTTCCTGAATTGTTGAACGTCGAAGGCCCTCCTGAACACCGAATGCCATCCCTGTTGTAGATGCTGTCGATTTCGATGAGGGCATTGGTATGGTTGTTGAAAACGGATCCTGTTTCCATCAGGATTCCGATGTCATGGATCTTTTTATTGAAACCCATCTTGATCAATCCGTAGTTGTCAAGTTTCACGTAACCGTTCATATAAATGCCATGGGCAAATACCGATTGGTTTAATTCAAGAACGCCGGTGGATGTATTTTCAATTTGACTTTCATTGGACATTCTGATACACGACAAATTAATGGGCGCTATATTGCCAATTTTGATCAGTCCCTGGTTGCTTAATTTGGTATTTACATTGTTCAGTTCAACTGCATTCCAATTGTTTTTTGTGCGGTTGAGTTCGATGACTCCGGTATTGAGATTAGTCAACTTACTTCCCGAGCCCAGAGTAAGGCATCTCCACCCAATTGAATTGTTGTTGCCAACTTTTAAATGACCCGAATTATTGAACGTTGAATTTCCGGTAATGACCAGGCCATCATAACCGGCTACGCTGTCGATTTCTACTGTTGAACCAATCTGATTGTGAAAGCTTGCGCCTGTTTCCACAGCCAATCCGTAAAAATTGATCTTTCCGGAATTTCCAATTTTTAAAACGCCGGCATTCGTAAAAAGGGTGTTTGTTCCCGCTATACCGAGTCCATGATACCAATTTGTATTGCTGAGTTCCATGGTTCCGTTGGATTTATTTTCAAATTGACCACCGGAATGGACCCATATGCAGGTATATTGAATTGACGCCAGATTGCCAATTCTGATATTGCCAAAATTGGTGAACTTTGTGTTTATATCTCTGATTTCCATTCCATTTTCATTGCTTATTCTGTTGATCTCCAGCAGGCTGCCAGTATGGTTGGTAAATTTGCCGCCTGTGGCCATAGATATTCCCCTGATGGTAATGGAGGATGTGTTGCCTATTTTGATGGTGCCGTGGTTTATGATCTCGCTGTTAAGGCCATAAGACCTGATCCCATCATTTGTGCTTCCGTTGATTTGCAATTCTGCAACACTCAACACCCTGAGTTTGGCACCATTGTTGACCTCTATGCTTTTGCTGCTTGCTGTATAACCTGATGGAATGCTGACATCCCCTGAATAAATCAAAACGACGGAAGTACTGCCAGGAATTCCTGACGGCGACCAGTTTGCGGAAACATTCCAATTTCCTGTTCCCCCGATCCATGTTTTTGTTTGTGCTAAGGCGGAATAAGAGCCGACCACTGAGAATGTAAGTCCAATGGAGAGCAGGGCCATGCACCTGTGAGCCAGAGTGCGCGAATTGATTGATTTCATACTTATTGGTTTAATTGATTGTATTGAGCCATTCTGCCCACGCTCCTGGGCGGGCAGTTACCGGTCCAATGATCTATTTGTTGCCTCTTGGAATAATGTTAATGATCTGAAGCTTTTTTTGGGAATTGTTTTTAAACATTGATGACTTGCCATGTGATGTGCTCCCCATGAATGTTCCGGGGTTCCCCGTTTATAATAGAGGCTCAGTAAGTCTGGTGAAGGTCATTATCGTTTTGAGATGTAAAAGTATAATTGGCAGAGGATGAGATGCATAGCCCCCATTATTCAGGTTTTTTCAGGGGAGATATGCCGCCTTTGGGCATCAGTTAGGCATTGATGGTGAAGGGTCCAGGAGGGTGGTAAATGGGTACAATGTGCTTCTTATAGAAGATGATCTTGATTAACATTTTGAAAGTCAGCCACAATGACAAAATGGGTATGTTTGCATGGATCTTGTGTTCCGGATCTATGGTGGAAATTAAAAGGGGCCCATTCAGCTGGATGCTTCCCTGCAGACCTTACCAGGATGATGAAAAACTGTTAGCGGGTTTGGAGAGGGAAGAAACTCATGCCATTCAGTGTCTTTTGCTGATGGCAGAAGGTACCGTTTGGAAAACGATGAAACAATTGGGACTACAAAAGGAGTTGTTGAATGAAATTCTCCACGATGGCATGCTGATCCTTTTGAAAAGGATCAAATCACAGGAATTTGATGCGAAGCGGTCTGGTCCCCGGACCTATTTGATTTCCGTTTGCAAAAACCTAAGTCTCAATGCTTCCAGGCTCCAGCAGCATAAACTTACGGATCAGCTCAACGAACAACTGCACGATTTTACAGAAATCGATGAACCGGACTTTGGAATGGGTGACCGGCTGAAATTGCTGAAAAACATGCTGGAGGAGCTGGGTGCTCCATGCAGGGAGCTCATTGAGCTCAAATACATCTGCGAACTCACCGATGATGAACAGATTGAAGGAGGTCTAACCATGTTTAAAAATGCAAACACGCTCAGGGTTCGTCGAAGTCAGTGTATGAAGAAACTTATTGCTCTGTCTAATAAATACAAATTGAGTTATGCACAGCTCTGACGCAGAGAAATATGTACATGGCGAAATGGAGGGTGAGGAGCTGAGGGAATTTGAGCGTCGGCTATCACATGATGCTGACTTGCAAACAGAAGTCGCTCAGATCCGGGATTTGATCCGGGATCTTGGCCAATTGCGGCTCTCTGCCAGCATTCGGAAGGCACAGCTATACAATAAAAGACTGAAGATAATCAAATGGGGAGTTTTGGTTGCCGCGATGGGTTTGGGTTTACTTTATTTCAGCAAAAGCTACTTTGCTCAGGATCCAACATTAAGTCCTGATCATGCCATTCCCATTCCGGAAGGAGGTGGAAACCCTGAAAGTCTAATGACGGTAGACTCGCTAAAGAAGGAATCAGGTGAGCCCCGGGGGGACAGTTTGTTGGAAGAGCGAACAGCTCCGCAAAGGGAATTGCCCGTTTTTGCCTGGCAAGACCCGCATGCTGCCAGGGAAATGGCCGACTATTATTTTCTGACACCGGAGGAATTTGCATTTGTAAGAGGTGAGGGCGCTGAGAGCCTTTTGGATTCGGCAAAAATGCAATTCAATGCGGAGGATTACCACAACGCGCTGCTTTACCTTCAACAACTGAAGAGCACGGGCCATGAAGCTCTTTTTTTTCAGGCTTTGTGCTATTTCAGACTGGGCAGGTATCCGGAAGCCAATGCGTCGTTTCTACAGGCAATAGATCAGACTTCTGACCCTGAAAAGACGATGGAACTTGAATGGTATGGATTTTTAAATGCCCTGGCCTGCGGCAGGCCCTGCAGGAGGGGTTTCGACCAACTTTCGCAATCCATTCTCAGCCAACCCAAGCATGAGTTTCATAGCCAGGTGCAGTCGATCCTGCAAAAAAAGTTGGATAGCAGGTGAAGCCGGATAGGGGTGGTGAATCGCCGGCTAAGATAAAAAATCGAAGCTAAATTGTTACATCTCATCTGACAGGACCGGGTGTTATCTTCTATTGTTTTTGTAATGGGTAACAGTGGATGTGTGGGAGTGATTTTGCTCCACCAAAAAATTCCTCGGTAAAAAACAGAGCGAGAATGAGTGCGGAGAATGAGGGAATTCATTCAACCAGCACAAAACCTGCCCATGCATAAGGATTGATAAATCGCTCGCGCATTTCTTTTTGGGTCATTCTAAAGGCTTCGGGTATGCTGATCTTTTTATCCAGCCAGTTTTTATAAAAGCTCACCATAAATTCTTTGGTCTCCCGGTCGGGTACCTGCCACAGACTCATGATGAGGTATTTTGCTCCGGCAATTTTAAATGCGCGTTGCAATCCATAAACGCCCTCGTTGCCCTTGATGTCTCCCAATCCCGTTTCGCATGCTGATAATACGACGAGTTCGGTATTGGATAAATTCATTTGGCTGATTTCGTATGCGGTCAGGATCCCATCCTCCATGCTGGACGTTGAAGGGGATTTCCCGTTCCAATGGGGATTTGAGCCAGCCATGATTAGTCCGGATCTCATCAGGGGTTGCTCATAAGCTTTAGCTAAAAACACAGCCCGGTTATGAATTTCGGTAGTATCTCCCTCGATGGCTTCATCGGCCACAAAGTATGCGTGTGTTGCGAAGTGCAACACCCTTGGCGATTTTTCCCTATTTAATTCCCAGGAATGCAATGTATTTTCATTCGCCTGGTTTCTGGTAAAAATGGATACGTCATATTTCGCATTCTTAGCTATTTCTGCAAGTATTTTAACTTCTTCTTCAGTCCATTTTAGGAATTGCCAATTATTGCGTAGCGAAATCAATTCGCTTTGTTGTTCTGTCTTCCCTGTTGAGGTTTTTTCAGAGAGTTCAATAACCGATTCTGGTGCGGACTTATCATCAGTGGATGTGGTGTTATAATTTATACCTCCATAGAGCGTGATCAGGTTGTTATCCTGATAATTTATGGGCTCGTACAACAACTCCCTGGTACTCAATAAGCGTTTTAAACGGAAAGAGTCGGCTAAAATGTGTTTCCCATCAATTTTCAGTGCATCAAAGTTGATCAAATTGAGCAGACCGACTGGTGAAAAGTAAATTGTTTTCTTGTCTTGCAATTGCTTTTCTAAGGGTTTCCAAATGAGCTTGTAAAGTAGTTGACTTTGTTCCACAGAGGAATTGCGCAGATTATGGCCTCTGGAAGAGCCACTGGCTGCATTTAGGATTGCTTCGACTTGATTTTCCTCAAAGAGGGTAACAAATGTGGGAATCTCCTGATCTTTAGACACGATCAAAGCGGAGTAAAGGACGCTGTCTGTCCGATAGGGATTGTAATAATTGAACCTAACAAATTCTATTGAGGCTGCGTCTTCTGACAGGATTTTCCTAATACTGCTATCAGTAATGCTCAGCATCAGGTTCCCATAACTTTTAACGGATCTGGCAAGATCTTTCTGCAAGAAGTTAACAGTATTCGTTAAACTGTCGATGGTTGACTTTGTCCGTGCGGGATTGCTGTAATAATTTGAAATATTTCTATGAGCGGCCTTCAGCAGTTCAAGTTTGTGACTTGTTGCGGAATCTTCTGAGGCCAACTTGTACTGGTATAGCCTCGCGTTGAGTATCAATGCTTTATAGTACAATGCGTTGGTGTACAACGTTGAGTAGTTAATCGGAATGGGCTTTGTGTCGTGAGCACCTGAATGATGAGCGATGGAAAGTAACCTGTTTTGAATGATGAGTAAATTCTCTGCATAATGGTTCAATTGCTCATCTGACAAATACTCCACGGATTTTAATGTAAAATCCTGAGCCAATCTATTTGCATGATCCAGCATCGCAGCTGCCTTTTCAAGAGATTGGGTTTCATGGTATAGTTTACCTCTTAGTTGGAAATGCGCGATCCTGTTTTCATTTGAATATTCGAAATTGACGTTCCAGATAGAGTCAGAAGTTGCAAACAGCGTTTCAGCGACCTCCGGCTCACCGGTACGGAGAGCGACTACTGCTAAATTAGCCAGGGAGATGGCATTATACGCATGTGCCTGACCAAGATTGGCATCCCAGATTTTCTTTGCCTTTAAAAATTGCTCTCCGGCCCGCTTGTATTGTTTTCGTTCCAAAAGCAAGTTGCCAAAGCTATTCAGGCAATTGGCTAATTCGTTAGACCGGTTTTCTGGTTTATTTCTCGCCAATAAATTCATCGATTCGACATAGTATTTTTCAGCGATTTCAAATCGTTCCATGGATTTATACAATTTAGCCATACCCAAAATGTATTTACCATATTTAGGGTCATCCTTATCTTTGAGTTGCTGAAGGAGTGAATACACCTGGTTATTATATAATTCAGAAGAATTATAGTTGCCCGTGCGATGGTAAATATCCGCCAGACCGGAAAGCGCGTTCAGATAATAATAATTAGACGTAGGAGATTTAGCGAAGATCTCCTTGGCCTGTGAAAACAGTTCCTCCGCGTCTTTGAATTGTCCTAATTCAATCTTTAAATTTGCCAAGTTGGCTAAACTGACGCCATACTCCTGATGTTCTTTCCCATAGAGATATTCTTTTAATTCGATGCTCTCTTTATAGAGCTTAACAGCGGATTCAAACCGGCCCGTTTCCTTGTATAAGATGGCAAAGTTGTTCAGAAGGTTGGCAAGATGTTGGTCAGCTTGACTACCAGCTTTAGCGAAGATGGTATGAGCCAACAGATAATGTTGTTCGGCCTCCTGATACCTATAGGTTAATTTGTACACTGATGCCAGGGAACTAATGATTTTACCATATAAAATGTGATCGGCTCCGAGTGACTTTTTGCGGATTTCTTTGACTTCCAGATACAACTGCTCTGCTTTTGCGTAATCTGACCTTTTTTTATAGACAATTCCGAGATTTTCAAGGCAATTTGAATAGTCCGGGTGTATTTTGCCCAGAACTTGACCACGGATTTCACAGGCTTCTTCATAATATCTTTTTGCGAGCTCTAAATCGCCAAGGAGCATTTTGACCCCTGCCAGGTTGTTGAGTGTATTGGCATATTCAGCATTCTGCCTGCCGGTATTGGCTTCGCGGGCATGAAGCGATTTTAAATACCATTTTTCTGCCTCCCCCAGCTGATTCATTTCGCGATATACTTTACCGGTATTGAAGCTGATGCTGCCATAGAGCGGGTGTACGATTCCCCATTTTATCCTGCAAATTTGTTCGGAGAGCTGGCTTACTTCAAGAGCTTGTTGATAGCTCTTCGTGGTTTGGTGTTGCCTCGAAACCTGTAGGAGACTGTCAACAATGGCTACATACTTAGTGCTATCCGGTAGGGCAGCTGCTTTGTAAATCATGGCCAGACTGTCAATGCGATGGTGTAGGTTATGGGAAGCCTGGTCTTGTGCTTGCGCCTGTGGGGCGAATAAAGCCATTTTAATGATTATGAGGAGGAGATGGTAACGTATCGATTTTTGTATAGGTGACATTTCAAGCAAGTTTGGCTGCAACATAACGACAGATCCATACAGAAGTGGAAGTGATGGATATCAGTAGTCATGACAATTATGGGTGAAGTTAATGCGTTAAGCGTACTTCTAAAAACGCCAATTTGGGGCAGGAATGAAATGGGATGCTTTCCTTCACTTTGAGTTGAGGCTAAAGGGCTGCCGCTTCTTAACTCGTGTAGATACCAGCATGCAAGATGGAAAACGAGACAAAGTGCCGCAAAAGGAGTAATTTGGAACGGTAACTTATGATTTACAACGAAATACCGGGAAGCTGACTGATTTGCCCCGGGCTGGGGGCGCGAGCCGTCTCGGGCGGACTGGAGCAAAGAGGAGTTATTAAAAGCGCCCTTAAATTAGATAGAAAGAAGGGTCAGTAAAATTTCATGGCATCTTGTGAGCGGAACCCTGGCAGTGAGGGCGTTTATTGAGACATAGATTATGCAGAGCCCGCAGAAGGCCTTAGATTTGGGGAAATGAAGATCCAATCATTTTGGTTTTTCCTGCTGGGTTTGTTGTTGTCTTCCTGCAGTTCCGGGTACGAAAGGCAGGGCGCCAACTGGGTGTGGGTGAGCTACAATGAACACGACGGAAAAAGGGAAATGCCCATCCTGGGTTCCGATGGCGCAAGCTTTGAGGTGTTGCAGGATGAACGCTTCGCCAAAGACCGTAGCGCCGTGTATTTTGAAGGCAGGGTGATCACCGGTGCCGATCCGCAGCATTTTAAACTGCTCGGCGAAAGTTCGTATTCCAAAGACGGGAAGCGCGTTTTCCTCGATTGCCTGCCCCTGATCCACGCAGACCCCGCCAGCTTTGCAGTGCTGGAATACCCCTACTCAAAAGATGCCCGGAATGTCTTTTGCGGAACCCTGCCCATGAGGCTGGAACCCGGCGAAATGGAGTCCTTTACAGTCACCAATGAAGACCGGATGCTGTCGGCCACCAAATCGACTATACTGCTTACGGAATTTGTGCGGTTCAATCCGGAGTATCAATGGCTCGACACCCTGACCCTGACCCATGTCATCGTCGGAAACTACGGGACGGCCAAGACAGCCCGGCGAAAGTTCAGTGGTTACCTCGAAGTGAAACCCTGAAGCGGAGGATTGGACGCACCGACGATCTCACCCCCGGGCCAATGATCGCAAAACCCACGAACGTGGAATGCCAAATTTGTGACATCTTCGCTTCAAATTGTAGGCTATGAATCTAAGCGATCAACTTTTCAAAGGCTTCAGGTATGGCGTCGCCCTGGTCGCCCTGGCGGCAATGCTCGCGACGGGTGCCTGCACCCACCGGCTTTCCGGAGAACAGGGCAACCACAGCGGAAAGCAAACCCTGCAATTCGCCATCTTGCAACTCAACGACTTTTACGAGATCGCTCCGCTGGAAGGCGGGAAGGTCGGAGGGGCTGCGCGCATCGCAACGGTGCGCAAACGCCTGCTGCGCGAGCACCCTGGCCTGCTCACCGTGCTGGCGGGCGATTTCCTGAGTCCCTCCCTGCTCGGAACGCTGCCGTGGGAAGGCGGACGGGTGCGAGGCCGTCACATGGTGGATGTGCTCAACGCCGTAGGAATTGACCTGGTCTGTTTTGGCAATCACGAATTTGACCTCGACGAAGCCTCGTTACTGCAGCGCATGGGGGAGTCTAAATTCGACTGGATTTCCACCAACGCCATGCACATGAAGAATGGCAAAGCACAAGCCTTTGCCTTTACCCGCGGCGGTCAGCATACGGAAGTGCCGCGCCACCGCATCATCCGGCTGCGCGATCAAAGTGGCCGCTCGGTGCGCGTCGGTTTTGTTGCACCGTGCCTTCCGGCAAACCGTACGCCTTATGTGCACTATGAAGACTTCACCGCCAGCGTAGGCGATCAACTCGCGGCCATGAGCGACAGTGTGGATTTCGTCGTCTCCCTGAGCCACCTCAACCTCGACGACGACCTGTCTATGGCCAAGCGCTTTCCCCGCATCAACCTCATCCTCGGAGGGCACGAGCACGAAAACATGCTCCACCGGGTGGGTAAAACGACCCTCACCAAAGCCGATGCAAATGCCAAAAGCCTCTACCTCCACGAAATCCAATTCGATCCCGGACGCAAGACCTTCGAAATCAAATCTACCCTCATCCCTCTGAATGAACAGGTGGCACTCGACCCGGAGGTGCAGTCCGTGGTCGAACAATGGAAGCAAACTGAATTTTCCATCATTCGCAAGATGGGCTTCAATCCGGAAGCGGTCTTATTTGCTACACCGGAAGCGTTCGATGCGCGCGAGCAGATCGTTCGCAACGAGCAGTGCGCCATGGGATCGCTCATCGCCCGGGCTATGGGGTCGACCTGGCCAAAGACGGATGTCGCGCTTTTTAATTCGGGAAGCATACGCGTCGACGATGTCCTTGCCGGTAAGCTCACCCAATACGACATCCTCCGCGCTCTGCCCTACGGCGGCAAACTGGTTCTTGTAGAAATGACCGGGGCCCTGTTGCACCGCATCCTCAACACGGGTCTCAGCAACCGGGGCAGCGGAGGCTACCTCCAGTATACCGGCATCGAGCGCGACCCTGCGGGAACCTGGATCCTGCCGGATGGACCGCTAAAACCCACCACCCGCTACCGCATCGCCCTCAACGATTTCCTGCTGTCGGGAAAAGAAAAGGGATTGGATTTTCTCACGCGCACGCATCCCGAACTCAGCATCCTGGCCGAAGGGGGAACCGAAGGTGCTCCTCAAACGGCAGGCGACATTCGCATGGCTGTCATCCACTTCATCGGTCAGGGTGGGAGGTAAAGACCTGCGTCGCCCATGGAAATCTTGGTTATTTTGCACCAATAAATCCCATCACCCCTGGCATCCAAAAAAAAGAGGCAAGGCATCCTTCGCCCTCAACAAACGGGCGAATCTGCATCACCGGTCCCCGGCCCGGCTGCCTGGGAGCGGTGGCTGCCTGCGCTCGTACTTGCGGTAACGGCCATCGCTTACCTGCCGGCACTTTCGGCGGGCTTTGTGAACTGGGATGACCAGGACTATGCGACCAACAACCCCCTGATCCGGGATTTTTCGAATTTCCCCAAATTTTTCACCACCCCCGTACAAGGCAATTACCACCCGCTGACCATGATCAGCCTGGCGCTGAATCACGCCATCTCAGGTGCCGATCCCTTCAGCTATCACCTGTTCAACCTGCTGCTCCACCTGCTCAACGCCTGGCTGGTGTACCGGTTGGTGTGGAAAATGACGGGATCCAATGCCTTCATGGCCTTTGCGGTGGCCTGGTGGTTTGCATTGCATCCCATGCACGTGGAATCCGTTGCCTGGGTTTCCGAACGCAAAGACGTGCTGTACACGGCATTTTTTATGGCCGGATTGACTCAGTACCTCGGCTATCTGGACCAGGCATCGCGACAGAAATATGCATTCAGCTTTCTGCTGTTTGTCGCAAGTGTGATGTCGAAACCTGCAGCGATCATCTTTCCCGCCGTGCTCCTGCTGTTTGATTTTTTCAGGAAGCGGCCGATATCGCGTCAAATGCTGGTCGACAAACTGCCTTTTGCTGCGGTGGCTACGCTCTTTTTGTACCTGACGATGACTGCCCAAACCAGCGCGGGTGCCACGCCGACTGCTGAGTATTACGGCTGGACCAAGCGCATATTTTTTCCTTTTTACGGCTACATGATGTACCTGTGGAAGCTGGTCTTTCCGGTAAAGCTCACGGCCTTTTATCCGCTTCCGCCCATCAACGAATCGCTTTCGGCAGCATATTACCTGTCGCCGCTGGTTTTTGCAGCCACAGCGATCGCCTCCCTGCGCACCTGGAGAAGAAACCGCGAAATTGCCTTTGGATTTGGATTTTACTTCTTCAACCTGTTCCTCGTTTTGCAATTGTTTCTGGTGGGCAGCGCCATCATGGCCGAACGCTATACCTACGTTCCGTACACCGGACTGTTCTTGATTGCGGCGTGGTGGCTCGACCGGAACCTGTCTGGGCGAAAATCACTTGCCTACCGCCTTGTACTGAGCTCAGGTGTGGTCCTGGCCATCCTGACATTCAGGCAGGTGCGCACCTGGGAAAACACAGCGACGCTGTGGGACAACGCCATCCGCTCGCGGCCCGGGGCCAAAGCACATACGAACCGGGCGTATCAGCATCAGCTCGATGGAGAATTCGACAAGGCCATGGTACACTACACGAAGTCGCTCCAGTACAACGTCATCGACGCAGAGGTATACTACAACATGGGGGTGATCTCCTTTAACCAAAAAAAGGACTCGCTGGCCCTGGCATATTACAACAAAGCCCTGCAATACCGCTCTGTTTACGCGGATGCTTTCAACGGAAGGGGTTCTGTTTATGCGCGAATGGGACGTTCTGCGGAGGCGTTTGCAGATTTCGACACCAGTTTAAAGATCAACCCGGAATATGCGCTGGCCTACAAAAACCGGGCATCTTCGCATTTTTTAAAAAACAATTACGATTCGGCCATTGCGGATTTTAAACGCTATGTATTGCGCAACCCCGGTGATGCCGAAGCGCATTCAAATCTTTGTGTGTGTTACATGAACCAGGGCAACAACGAAGAAGCGCTGCGTCACTGCGATACCGCCATACAAAAGGACCCGCAATTTGCAAAGGCCTATACCAATATGGGGGCTGCGTACATCAACCTCGGCCAATACGACCAGGCGCTCGAAAAGCTCCAGACCTCCTTTCGACTGGACTCCCTGAACGAAGAGACGCTGAAATTCCTGAGTCTGGCATACCTGCGCAGCGGCGACACTGCGCGCGCATACTCCATATTTGAGTATGCGCAAAGGGCCAGGAGTGCCCAATGAGCAAACCCTATTCATTCTGGCATCGACACGGGGTCATTAGAAGTTTCCTTACAAATGTGTGGAATGAACAAACGTTTGTTAGTTAACAAACGTTTGTACGTAAATGGGGGGCGTTGCTCAAAAGCACAACGCCCCCCGAAATACTGATTTTGGAATTGTCAGTTGTTGAGGTCGCGGAGAATGTAGATCGATTCGGCGACGTAAATGTCCCTGTTGAGGTTTTTGAGGAAATCCTCGTTGCGCGCTATGCGCGATGAATCACTGCGGATGTAATCCAGGTCAGCGGGCAGGTTTTCGCAGACCAGACCCGGCAGCGGTTCGTCAAATATCTTATTGTATTTTCGGCCTTCCTCCAAGCGTTGCTGGTAAAACGAGCGGTACGCGTCGTACGAAAGGGGTACAAGCGTCTCCTCGCGGTTGCGGGCCAGCCGGCGGGCATTTTCCTCGACAAGACGGAAAAGGGCGTTGCCGCCTACGCGCTCGCGGCTGAGCTTTTGGAGCTTGGACAGGTCGTCGACGACAAAGGTGTTCTGCCGGTAATCCAGTTTGTCGATGACGTCGTAACCCATCGGATGGTCGTATTCCTTCTCGCCGGTGGGAATATAACTGTACGTGTCAGGTAGCAAAATATCGGGTTCAACCCCTTTGAGTTGCACCGACCCCCCGTTGATCCGGTAGTACTTTTGGATGGTCACCTTCATGTCGCCGAGTGGACGAAACTGTGGCGAATTGGTCAACTGGTCGAGGTTGCGGAATTGCTGCACAGTGCCCTTGCCAAAGGTCGGTTCCCCACCGACGATCACAGCGCGCCGGTAGTCCTGCATGCAGGCGCTGATGATCTCCGACGCCGAGGCGCTGTTGGAATTGACCAGGATGACCATTGGCCCTTCGAAATGGACTTTGGGGTCTGAATCGGTGTAGGGCCGCACTCCTTTTTTATCCCGCACCTGGACGACCGGGCCTTCCGGGATGAAAAGCCCCGACATCTCAACCACTTCCTGCAGCGAGCCTCCTCCGTTGTTGCGCAGGTCGAGGATGAGGCTTTGCGCCCCCTGGGACTTGAGCTTAGTGATCTCCTCGGCGATGTCGCGTGCTGCGGAAGGACTGTTCGGATCGTTAAAATCAGCGTAAAAACGCGGTAGGCGGATAAAGCCCACCTTATCAGCAACGCCATCGAGCCGCAACATAGCCGAACGCGCAAAACCCTCGTCCATGATGACTTCGTCGCGTACGATGGTAATGACTTTTACGTCGCCGCCCTGCTTGCGAACCTTCAGACTGACTTTCGTGCCCTTCTTTCCGCGGATCTTGCTCACGACGTCGTCGATCAGCATGCCCCTGATGTCGACTTCATCCTGATCTTCCTGCTTCACCGAAAGGATGATGTCGTTGGCTTCGAGCTCGCCCTGCCGCCCTGCGGGTCCACCCGGGACGATGGAGATGACCTTGGTGTATTCCCGCTCCCTTTGCAGGCGTGCGCCAATGCCCTCCAGCTTCCCCGACATGTTGATGTTGAAATCTTCTTTCTCCTTGGGGTTGAGGTAGTCTGTATGGGGATCGTAGAGGTGTATGAACGTGTTGATGTAGGTTTCGAAGAGGTCCGAACGCCGCAATTCACGGGTCCTTTCAAAAAAAGTCTCGAGCATGTCGCGCACTTCCTTTTCTACGTCGACGCGCAGCGAATCGTCCGTTCGTACGGTGGCCGAGTCAGCTAGATCCTGGACATAGCGGTTCAGTTTTTCGTACTTGATCGATTTGCGCCAGTAGTCGCGCATGGCTTCGTCGTTTTCGGGCCAGTTGCGCTTGTCGTTATCGAGCTCGTACTCTTCGTTTACAGAAAAATCCATAGGGTGCTCGATGAACTCTTTAAAATGGGTTTCGGAGCGGTCGATGCCCTGTTGCCACAAACGCAAAGCGAGGTCGAAAAACTCAATGGTACCCGTTTTGAAGTGGTCGTCCAGCATCAACTGGT
Organism: Saprospiraceae bacterium; assembly: GCA_020848995.1. Taxonomy (GTDB): domain Bacteria; phylum Bacteroidota; class Bacteroidia; order Chitinophagales; family Saprospiraceae; genus Vicinibacter. Next base: position 21,825 of record JADLHA010000028.1, read on the forward strand.
ATTTTTCCAACTGAGCCAGATCAGCCTGGGTGAAAAAGCGCTTGCCCGGGTCCATGTTGCTGAGAAAATCCCGGTAGGCCTTTACGGAAAAACTGTCGTCAACTAACGGCGGCCCGTAGTGAAAGCGCTGGGAACTCTCGTAAACCAGTTTTAGCAGGTGGCTCTCCTTTGAATCCGGATCCTGGCGCGGCTGGCTGCAGTTGCCAGAGAGGTAAAACAACAGCACAAACAGCGGCAGCAAAAGGAACCAGTTCTTTTTTGAATTCATCTTTTTCTTCATTTTTGGATCAGTACTATCTAACAATCGGCATGGCGAAGCTATTGTGAAATGGGTGGATTTTTTGAAAGCTTTAACGGGCATTAAGATCCAAGGGCCAGGCAGGCCGCAAGTTACTACGAATATTTTCGTATCAGGAAGCGGCCGGGGCATTATAGAACCGTTGGCGTCCGGGTTGTTGTTTCATGGCCGGTCCCGGAGCGGTGATCTGGCAGCTTGCAGGTATTGCCAGGAGGGCCAAGGAGGTAGCGGTTCCTGGCGACCCAGCGATAGACGGCATCTCGCAGTGTTCGGGGGACGTAACGCAGGAGCAAAGCAGACCGCCAGGCGCCGCCCAACCGCCCAAAGAGTTCCAGGGCCGCCTCCGATTCGCGGAAGAGCCGGTTTCCCCGGATGAGCAACAGGCTGTCTGGTTGTCCGCTGGGGTAGGGTAAACCGGGCGACACCTCACCGCGCTTCCAACGGGAAAGGGTCTCCCACCGGAGGGTGCTCCCACCGGGACGTCGACTAAACCAGTTGTAAAGACGCGAGCAGAGCAGGCAGTCGCCGTCGTAAAACACCCAGGTGCCATTTTCCCAAGATTCCATACTCACCATAACAAGCGAGGGGGAAAATGGCTCAACCGGGAAACGGCATTTTGCCCCGGCAGCCGGCAAACGATCCCTACCAATCGCCCTCCCGCGGCGGCCAGCCCCACGGTATTGGTACAATCTTTATACTTTTGTGCCGCAAAAATTCAAACTGAATGGAAAATCTGATCTATTACCTGCCGGTATTTGGCATTTTGGGACTGGTTTATATGGCATACCTGTTCCGCTGGGTCAACCGCCAGGATGCCGGCGATGATAAAATGAAGTTCATCGCCGACAACATCGCCGAAGGGGCTATGGCCTTTTTAAAAGCGGAGTACCGCGTACTGGCCATCTACGTTTTTGTTGCCGGTGGCCTGCTCGCCTTGCTCAGCTTTATGGTCCCGACGACGCACTGGACCATCGTCATCGCCTTTGTTCTCGGCGCATCTTTTAGCGTCATCGCAGGATTTATCGGTATGAAAGTCGCTACGCGTGCCAACGTGCGCACGGCACAGGCGGCACGCACTTCCATCGTCCGCGCGTTGGGCGTATCCTTTAGAGGGGGCACCGTCATGGGACTTGGCGTTGCCAGCCTTGCGGTTCTGGGCCTGAGTCTGCTGCTTGCCATTCTATTTTACAGCTTTATGGGTGGCGGATGGTCCGGAGCGGAGGTAAAGGGCGTTCAGTTGTCTGCCGGGGAGGTCATGACGGTCATTCTCGAGATCCTTGCTGGTTTTTCGCTGGGTGCGGAATCGATCGCCCTGTTCGCCCGCGTGGGTGGGGGCATCTACACCAAAGCCGCTGACGTGGGTGCAGACCTCGTGGGCAAGGTCGAGAAAGGCATTCCAGAGGACGATCCGCGCAACCCTGCCACCATTGCCGACAACGTCGGCGACAACGTCGGCGACGTCGCCGGAATGGGTGCCGACCTGTTTGGTTCTTATGTGGCCACGGTGCTTGCTGCGATGGTCCTGGGCAATTACGTGATCCGCGACATGGGTGGCGACATCCGCAACATAGACTCCTTCCTCGGTCTGGGTCCCATCCTGTTGCCTCTTTTTATTGCCTGCATCGGACTCGTATTTTCAATCATAGGATCTTTGTTTGTGAAGGTAAAGAATGAAAGCGCACGGGAACAGCAGGTGCAGAATGCACTCAACCTGGGCAACTGGGTGGCCATGGCCCTTACGGCGGTGGCAGCTTATTTCTGCATCCAGTGGATGCTGCCCGATACCTTAAAGATGAATTTCTTCGGCAGCGGGATCCGCGAAGTGCAGTCGATCCAGGTATTTTACGTTGTCCTCGTTGGTCTTTTTGTCGGTACAGCCATCTCCTATCTCACAGAATATTACACCGGCATGGGGAGGGGTCCCGTCAACGACATCGTCCAGAAATCGGGCACCGGTGCAGCGACGAACATCATCGGTGGACTGAGCAACGGCATGCTGAGTACGGCTTTTGCCGTGTTGATCTTTGCCATGGCCATTTGGCTGAGCTATGCGCTGGCAGGCTTCTACGGCGTGGCCATTGCCGCATCGGCCATGATGGCAACCACCGCCATGCAGCTCGCCATAGACGCATTTGGCCCGATTGCCGACAACGCGGGCGGCATTGCTGAAATGTCGGAGTTGCCAAAGGAAGTGCGCTCCCGCACCGACATACTCGATTCGGTGGGCAACACGACTGCAGCCATCGGAAAAGGATTTGCCATCGCCTCCGCGGCACTGACTGCGCTGGGGTTGTTTGCGGCGTACGTAACATTTACGGGCATCGATGGTATCAACATTTTCAAAGCGGATGTACTGGCCGCCCTGTTCGTTGGTGGAATGATCCCCGTGGTATTTTCTGCGCTGGCCATGCGGTCGGTGGGATCCGCCGCAATGGACATGGTCAACGAGGTCAGGCGCCAGTTCCGCGAGATCCCGGGCATCATGGAGGGCACTGCACGACCAGAGTACGGGCGTTGCGTTGAGATCTCCACGAAAGCGGCCCTGCAGCAAATGGTCCTGCCGGGCGCCATCACCCTCATTTCGCCGGTCGTCATTGGTTTTGCCATGGGGGCTGAAGCCCTGGGCGCTTATATGGCCGGGGTATGCGTGAGCGGTGTGGTCTGGGCCATCTTTCAAAACAACGCCGGCGGAGCGTGGGACAATGCCAAGAAATCCTTTGAAGCCGGGGTCACCATCGGCGGCGAGGTCTTTCATAAAGGTTCCGAGCCCCACAAAGCCGCCGTCATCGGAGATACGGTGGGCGATCCCTTCAAAGATACCTCGGGACCCTCGATGAACATCCTGATCAAGCTGACCTGTCTCGTCGGACTGGTACTTGCCCCCATTCTGGGCATGCAGCAGGGCCAGGGCCACGGCTACCTGCCTCCAGCCCACCAGCCATCGGAGCAACTCAGCTACGACGCTGCGCCACCTGCAGATTGCATTCCGGCTGAAGGCACCGGAGAGCTAAAGTAGTCTGCGAACAAACGTTCGTTCATTTTAAAGGGCACTTCTAAAAACTCCCTGTTGATGCCAGAATGAAAAGGGCTGCCTCCCTCCACTCCCTGTTGATGCCAGAATGAATTTAGCAAAACAAGCCGAGGCGCAGCGAAGGAAGCTATGTGGAATGATAACTGACTGAGCTGCAACGAAGGATTGTGAAGCTAAATTACATGAGCGTTTGAGCCTGTGCGGGCAGGCTGGGCCAATAGGGGGGGGGTAGAAGTCCCCTAAAAGTTTTGATCCAATGATTTCGCATCCTGCAAACTTGTAAAAATATATGGCATACATATTCTTCTGACTCTTGACTCTTGTTTACAGTGTGACTCCTTTATTCTTATAAACAAACAAACATTTGTTAGTATAGATAAAAAATAAGATATGATTACATAGAAAACTTATTTCATTTTGTCAGGAAAAAAATTTTGCATCAATGCTTTCCATTCAGCTTGGCTTCGCAAGCTTTTTAATTCTTCATCCTCATTTAATTGCTCAAAGGTGCTACCCTTAATGATGGCTTGCTCCACGTAGCCGATGGCTTCCGCTGTTTTTCCCTCCGATTGGAGGACGTAGGCCATGCCGAGCATTGCTCCTGCATAGTTCGGGTTGAGTTGCAACGCTTGGAGGTAGTATTGACGGGATGCGTTTGGGCGGTTGGTCTTGAAACAAATCAATCCAAGATGTTTGTATGGGCTGGCTAAAGCCGAATCCAGTGCGATCGCTTTTATCAACCAAGGCTCCGCATCGGAATATCTACGGGTCATGGTATAAATTGCCCCTAAGTTGGCTACATTGTAAATGTCTGTGGAGTCCAACTCAACGGTTTTTTCGAAAAACGGCACTGCATCGGCTGACCTGCCGTTTAATGCATAAGCCATCCCAAGGTTGTACCAGAATGTTGCGTAACCCGAATCGAGTTCGATGGCTTTTTTCAAAACCAGTTCTGCGTCGGCAAAGCGGCGCACTTGGTTGTATAAATACCCGAGGTTGTTCCAAAAGGTGGCTTTCGTCGAATCGAGCGCAATGGCTTTTTTCAAAACCAGTTCTGCTTCAGAAAAGCGTCGGATTTGATTGTATAAATGCCCCAGGTTGTTCCAAAAAATGGCGTATGTCGAATCGAGCGCGATGGCTTTTTTGAATTGCCGTTCTGCTTCGGTGAAGTTTTTTTGCCCCATGTTGATGCCTGCCCACTGATTAAAAACTATGGCGGAGTTGGAATCTATCAGGCTTGCCTTTTCCATGATTTGTCTTGCCCTATCCTGTTTGTTGAATTTGACCGAAAGCAGGAAGGCTGCGCTGGTGAGGGGCAGGACCCAATTGGGGTTCATCTCTGCAGCGTAAAGGGCGTAATACTCCAGGGAATCGGGCTCTTGCAGGTTCCATCCGAATACCCGGCTCATTTGCCAATAGACCTGCGGCTGCTCCGGTTGCCATTGGATCGATTGGCGAAACAAAGACAAAACCTGATTGCCAAAGGCCGTATCCGGGTTTAGCTTGGAGTTGGCCAGCAGATAGCCTTCGAAAAAATATTTCCGGGCCTTTAGAGCGCGATACATGTAATGCTTTTCGCCCAGCAGTTCCGCTGCCCGGTCTAGGCAGCGTGGGAAGGTGCGGAGGCTTTCTGTGAACAGCTTTTCCGGTAAGCGAATTTTAGCTTGAAGGGAAGCGTCCTGGCTGGTGTTTAACCAGCCGTTCAAGGTCTGTTGCGCATCATCCTGCAATGCTGCTGCATAGTTCCTGCTCATCACACCCTTGAGCGAAGCAAGGGCTTCCACTGCAGAAAGTTGGGTAAAGTATTCCTCAGCGGAGTTTCCGGCCGGTGCAAAAAAGCGCTTTTGCTGAACTGCCAGCTTAAAGGCATGGTACATTGCCCGAATGTTCGTGTCGACCTTAGCCAGTACTGCGTCTTCAAGACCCCGGCTTTCCGTTGCGGCGAACAGGGGCATTTCACGGGCCTTGCGCTTCTGCAATTCTGCGAGCAAAACGGCATTGACCCTGGACAGTCGTTCGGTCTTGTTGCCCAGCAAGATGGGTACCTGGCTCTGAGGCGCTGTTTCTGTAGTCACGTTGTCTTCAAGGTAGCGGTCAAGTTCCCCTAAGGTCACCATCCCGTCCGAATTGCGGTCTGCAAATCCATACAGGCCTTCCACCAGATGGTGGCTGAAACAGCCTCGTCCCCCGCCCCATTGTTCGCCCTCAAGGGATAATTCTCCAGGCTGACAGCTCAAAATTTTAATTTCATTGGAAAATTGTTTGGCGAGGTTGGCTGCGGTCAGCTGGGAACCTCCGATCTGACTGCCGGCGAGTTTTCCTGCCCGGCAGGCATCGGCGATGACCGTTACCCTGGCCTTGTTTTGCAAGGAGAGCGTGGTAATGACTTCCTGCAAATACGCTAAAGAATAGGTTCCTCCACCCATATAAACCCTGGAAGGGGCATCCCAGCAAAGCAGGAATCCAGGTTGCGATATTTTTTTGCCTTCCACATCCCCGTGGCCGCTGAAATAGATGATGATCTGATCGCCTTCTTTGGCCAACTCGATGAGGCCATCGAGCGCCTCTGCAAGGCGTCCGGCTGTGGCCTGTTGGTTGGTCAGCACTTTCAGGTGGTCTCCGTCCAGGCTTCCCCCAGCGGGAGAGCGCAGGTAGTTGGCGAATGCATCCGCATCCTTGTCTGCAAAGCGCAGATCGGGAATGGCCTTGTCCTGGTAGTCGGAGATTCCGACGACGACGGCGTAAACCTCGCCCCGGCCCTCTCCACTGTTCGGAGCGGGTTGGGGTGAGGCTCCTTTGGTCTGGGAATACAAACAAACGTTTGTTAGTATTGTGATGAAGAGCAATATGCTTTTCATAGTTGGTTATTTATGATGAAAAAAAAGATAATGCGGATTCATTTCTCAGTTGCGAATGAATAGTCTTAAATTGTCAGTGTTTCCCGGGCACCCGGGTGGCAAAGTCGTAATACTTTGGAAAGTGGGTTCTGACCAACTGCTTGTAGGCATCCGTCTCCCGGATGGGATTGAGCAAATGGTCGCAGAGGGTGCCTTGCAGCCACTGCAATGGATTTGGACTCCATCCTGCTTCGAGCGCTTTGTAAATGGCTTCGACCGCCTCATCGGGCTGGTGGGTGTTGGCCTTATAGCGCGCAAGGTTGAAATAGAGCCAGGGGTCATCATCCAGAGCAGCTGCTGCATTTGAAATAAGCGTGTTCGCTTCTTCCGTTCTCCCTAAGCGGTCGTATGCGAGCGCCACAAAGAGAAAATCAGGATAAAAGTATTGATTTGGTTTGAATTCGATATTCGAGGAGCGGATAACCCTTTCGAAATAAGTATTGGCTGTATCTATCATGTCAAGCCTTTGAGCGGATTCGCCCGCATAAAAGGACATGGCTACATCGTTCTTGGCATGTTCTTTTGCAAGCATAAAGGCCTTGGATGCATCCAATAAAAACCAGCTTTGAACCAGATCCAGGTCTGTATAGTCACCTGCCCGGGAAAATGCAGCGATCGCCTGTGTTTCTTTGTTAAGAAAATTGAAATAAATATTGCCAATATGCGCAAAATTATCTTTTTCAAAAACTTCTAATTGGATCTGCCTTTGACAGGCCTGAATTGCATTGTCGAACTCAAATAAATCAGTATAGACAACATGAAGGTTGCTGTATATTGGAGAATACTTACCCTGGGTAATTTTCCCACCCAAAAGCAAAAATTCCTTGGCTCTTTGATGTTCCTTCAAGCCCCATAATGCATTGCCTACATCGTTGTATTCAAAAGCGGTGATATTCAATGGATCATTTTGAAATTTATGATTGAATTTTTCAACATAGAGCTTTCTCCAAATGGTGGCGGAATCCGGATGGCCATTTTCATCATAAATCCAGGCTATCCAATTATAGGGTCTTAAAAACCCGGAATCCAATAGGATGGCATTTTTAGACGAGGATATTGCAGCGATTGGATCGGAGAGCCATAAATTCCTGCTAAGGTTGTAATGAATTAAAACCCAATTGGGAGCCAATTTTGCAGCATGTTGATACATGGCTAAGGCACCGGATGAATTTGCAGGAAATGTGTTTGCCAAAGCTTCATAAATCACCGCAATGGAACTGTCGAAGGCTAAGGCTCGATGGAGTAGGCGTCTTTTTTCCGAAGTTCTCCACGTTGAACTACTATCCGGGTAATTTTCTTTACGGACGGTCAGTGCCTGAAAGTAATGTTCTTTGGCTTTTAAATCAGCGTAGGCGTAATGTTGCGAACCCAGGATATCGGCGGCCCGCTGATAATAAGCATGCAGATGGTCGTAATTCACCTTGTCGGCCCAGATGTTATCGAGTTGCTCGGGATCGGTTTCCATGATCTTATTGATAATGATTTGCCCTTCGTCCATGAGTGCAGCAGCGAATTTGCGTTTCAGGTTGCCGTACAATGAAGCCAATTTCGGCATCTCCAGCAGGCGGATGAAGTATTCGTTGGCACTTTTTCCGGAAGGTGCCATCAGATTGCCCTGCTCGATTGCATTGAGAAACTGAGCGTATAGCCGATGCGCACTGGTGTCTGTACTGCCGATCTGGTAGACATCGCTCCCCCGGTCATCGATGGCTGCAAATGCCACTGAAGATTTTCCTTTTGCAGCTTTTCTGGAGGCCAATTCCTGTAAATTTACCGCGGCAATTTTTGTTTTCAACGCACCGGAAACGGTAGGTACCTGGCTTTGAGGCGCAGCTTCGACGCTGACCTTGTCTTCGAGATAACGCCGCAGCTCGAGCAGGTCGACGCTTAAATTTTGATCTGCATCGGCAAAACCGTAAAGGGCATCTTCCAGATGATAGGAAAAGCATCCCCTACCTCCGCCCCATTGGTTTCCTTCGAGGCTGTATTCGTCGGGTTGACAACTCAAAATCTTGATCTCGCTGGCAAATTGCTGGGCGAGTCGGGTGGCGGTTACCTGGGTACCGTTGACCTCGCTGCCCGCGAGTTTCCCTGCCCGGCAGGCGTCGGTGATCATCACGACCTGTACCTCGTTTTCCGACAAGGTGCTTAGAATCGCCTGCAGGTATTGCAGTGAAAATGCACCCGCGCCGTAGACCGCGGGGGGAGAATCATAAGTTAATAAATAGCCGAGGTTGAATTTTGTCACCCGCTCCACATCGCCATGCCCGCTAAAGTATATGTACACCTGATCTCCGGGGCGGCTGACTTCGATGAGCCAGTCCATTGCCATGATCATTTGTGCGGTAGTGGCCTGCTGATTGGCCAGAAAGCGAATGCTGGAATCGGGGAGGGAATATCCCGCAGGAGACCTCAGCCAGTTGGCAAACGCCTCGGCATCGCGGTCCGCATATTTGAGGTCCGGAATCAGGGGATCCCGGTAATTGGAGATGCCAATGACCACTGCATATGTAGAACCCGATTTGGCCAAATCCTGGAGGTTGGATTGGGGACTGGCCCCTTTCACCTGGGCCCGGATGGGAGTAATTATTACAAGGGAGAAAAGTAACCCAGCCAGGAAGCGGACAGTTGATTTCATATTACCAGCATATTGTTGATCTTCTACACGTGCACGGATGTAAGATACAAATGCAGTCCTATTGGGCTGGTAAAAAATTCTTAAGCAGAAGTCGCCGGATCGATCTGGAGAAAGCGTTGAGGGGGTATACCGCCCATGCCGTTGTGCAGGGCTTGATCAGGGCGGGCTGGTCATCGAGTGAATCGGAAAGACCATGTGCCAAAAAAGAGTAGGATTACGCTGTAAATTAATGGATAGTATATGTTCGCCCGGATTGGCACAAGGATGAAGGCGGGTGAACTAAGAACCCTTCCGTAAGGGATTGCAGGCTTTCTGGCTGACTCTTTACTGTTTGAGGCATTATGCAGCGAACTCTTCAACGCGTTCGCAAAATCTTATCCATTGTTCGCCCTTTTGCCAATTCATCAACGAGCTTGTCGAGGTACCTTACTTTCTTGGTGAGTGGGTTTTCTATGTCTTCAATCCGATGACCACAGATCAATCCGGTCACTCGATGAGCATTTGGATTTAATGAGGCTCTTTCAAAGAATGTTGTAAAGTTTACTTTTTGTTCAATCTGCGCTTGTATTGTTTGATCATCAAATCCAGTGAGCCATTCAATGACCTGATGCAATTCTCTTTGCGTTCTGCCCTTGCGAACTGCTTTTGCAAGGTAATGCGGATATACCGATGCAAATTCCATGTTTGCAATGCGCGCATCGGGATCCGTAATGTTTTTCACCAAATGTGGTTTTATTTTGAGGGCCCAGTGGAGAATTCAATCATCCATTCAATTCCAAACCGGTCTCTGAACATCCCAAAATAGGATCCCCAGGGACTCTCCCCGATGGGAGCTTCTATTTGGCCCTCTGCCGAAAGCGCATTGAATAATTTGTCTGCCTCTGTTTTGCTTTCTGCAAGGATAACGATTTTACTCCTGTTCTCATTTTCATTTACCCTGCCCATAAAGGAAGGCACGTCATTTCCCATCAAAGCATTCACTTTGCCAATGGGTAATTCTATGTGCAAAATTTTGTTCTTATCGACTTCCGCAACCTCAAATTGCGGGCTTGCAAGCTCATGGAAACGGATCAGTTTTGTAAACTCACCTCCAAAAGCAGATTTGTAAAATAGAAACGCTTCTTCAGCATTTCCATTGAAGTTGATGTGTGGATGAATCGTAGCCATAGTTGATCACTTGATTAGTATTATTTAAACCATTTCTGTGAATTGGGCCTTCGATGAGGACACCCGGGCCAGCAACAAGGCTTTCGCTTGCCCTCAGACAAATCTTCAACCATCCGCTTAAGATGTTCTTCCCTGGTTTCTGCCTTTTTAACGATGGTTACCCAGCAGATCCACTCGTTGCGCTGAATCGGCGTCAACGTGTTCCAGCAGGATACGAGATCCGGATGGCTTGTCAAGGCCATTTTCATATCGTCAGGAACGGTATGCAAAACGCCATCGCTGATTGATGTCCTATCCATATTCTTTTCTTTTTTCATCGTAAGCGTTCCAAAATGCCTTTTCTTTTGACCAGGTTTTTGTAGTCCCACTGAATGTTCCTGGATTTTTTCAACCACCGTTTCAGATCCGGAACATGGATGTCGGTTGGGGACGTGTAGAAGGTGGAGGCATCTTTAAACTTCTTGCCCCGTACGTCAAGACCTTCTTCATCAAAACCCAAACCACTCCAAAACATCAACCGCATTCCGCGTTTTTCTTTGCTGTAGCCTACAATGGGATTTCCTTCGATAAACCATACGGGATGTCCGTGCCATACTTTATTTTCTGCATCTGGCAAGGAATGACAGATTTCACTCAGCAGCAAATCGCAAATGGTGCGGTCGGTTTCATTTTGCCGGTTATTGTATAGGAGAATGTCTTTATGTACAGCTTGCATTGTCGGTTTCAGCTTTTTTGGCGACCGGCTCCCGTCAGTCACCTCTGCTAAACGGAAATGGACCATTTTTTTGATCAGGCTAACCGGCAATGCTTTGTTCAGGGGGAACTGGACAGCTCCTTTCGACGTTTTAAAAGGTTGTAGTTCTTTTGCGAACTGTTTGATCGGTCCTGGTGTCGGATAAAAGCCGATGTGCTCCTTGTGGGCAGCATAATAAACCAAGGTTTTTTTAGATCGGAATGCAGGCATGTTGTAGCTGATGGTTTCGGCCGCCTCGGGCGCTGCTTGCAAAATGGCGAGCCTTAGCTGGTCGAGCCTCTTTTGTACATCCGTTGGACAGGCAGCGTGGTATTCGTCGATGTTGCTGAAGGTGTACTTGATCTTATTCATGGGCAAGTTCGTCATTGAGGTCGGTGCACAGTGAAGCGGCCAGGTCCTTTATGAGCTGTCCGCTCATGCTGCTCCGGTCCATACCGGGCAATAGCTTTGCCGCACTGCAGACGGCCAGTCTGCCGGAGCAGTACTTGCAAAGTAATGGTGGCCGGATGGCCGGTATCCCGGGGAAGCGATGTTTACAGGGCAAAACAGGAGCATTCGTCGGCTAAATTGCGGAGACTCTCATAAATGGCCAAGTATTTTTGGAAAACTTTTACGGCTACAGGCCGACTGGGACATTCGTATCGCCAGTGGAGTCTGCGGCGCACCTGCACTGGCAGACCCTGCACATGCGGATGATCTGGAAATGACCGGGCAGAGGCTTTGGCAGTGAAAATTAGGCGGGCATAACGGAAGGGGGTGTGTGTGGGGGGGGATAAAAAAAGTAGCGTGGGAGAGGCTTGAACTCTCGACCTCAGGATTATGAATCCTGCGCTCTGACCAGCTGAGCTACCACGCCAGGAGTTTTCCCTTCGTTTGGGGCTGCAAAAATAGGCCAAGCGCTTTTAACATCAAACTATTTGCCTCGCAATCTGGATAGCCCCGCACGGGCTTTCTGGTGCAGCGAATGGCGGTAGCGGTCGGGTTGCAGTTGCAGGGCTTTTTCGTAGTGGCTGCGGGCCGATGCTTTGTCTCCTGTCAACTCGTACAGGATGCCTGACTGTAGAGCAGCGTTGCAAACGAGGTGAGAATTTCGGTGGCCACTTGCGGCCACATTCAGGAAGTGTTCCAGAGCAAGTTTGGGCTCGTTGAGCTGCTGGTAGATGCGCGCCAGGCGGTAATGGTACTCCGTCAACCGCTCGTCGTCATGGGAATAAGCAGGGGGGCTGCTGGTCATCAGTTGGAGGGCCCGTTCGGCATACCCCCCGTCGCTGAGCAGGCGTGCGCGTAGCAACATAGCGTCGGGCTGGATTCCCAAACTGGCGTCGAGGTAGGCTTGTTTGTCTTCGTCGATCATCCCGGGTCCCGTTTCCCGGCAATTGGTCATACACCACTGGTAACGGGCAAAATCGCCCTGTAGGAATGCGTGCCAGGCCCTTTTCTGCCAGGCTTCAGCGCGGTAGGTTTGTCCGGGATAGCGGTCAAAAAACAAAGAGAAGTGACGTTCGGCCGAGGGGTCCAGGGCTTGTAATTCGGCGAGTCCCTGGAGGTAATGCAGCAGGGGCAGGCGCTCAAATCCCCGGGCCGGCAGCGCGCGGAGTGCGTTTCGGGCGGCGTCGTTCCAGCCTGCGCGCAGGGCGAGTTTGACCTGTACCCAGGCAAAAAGCGGACCCGGTTCGCGCAGACCCGCAACGCGAATCCAATATCGGTAAGCAGTCTGAGGCTCGTTCTCGAGGTAGCAACTCACAAAGCTTTTTGCAGCCAGGGCCTCCTCGAGCAGGAAGCTGTCGCTCCTGGTGGATGCTTCAATAAACGACTCAAGCAACTCCCTGCCCTCGCGGACATCTCCGGAAAGTCCTGCGAGTCGGCTTGCCCACTGGTATTCAGGAGGGATGGTCGCCAGCAAGGCAGTGAGGATTCCTGCCGATTTGCGAAAAGGATAAAAATCGGGGTAGCGTTGCATGCCCTCCTGGATCAGGCTGTGCGCGCGCAACAACAATTGCATTCCACGAACCTGTTTGTCCCGTTTCAGGTGAATGAGCGCCCAGTGCATTTCGATCTCCGCCTGCAGGAACTGTTTCCAGCGGTCATCGAGTCCGCTGCGCTGCAGCCTTTTGAGCCGCTGGTCGCGGTTTCCCTTTAGCCGTTCAAATTCCCCCTTGTGCTCGTAAACGAAGAGTCTGAAAAAGTCGCGCTCGTTTTCCAGCAACAGGTAGGCATAGTTTCGGGTATCTGTACCGGAAGCATGCTTGCGTACGCGCTCCAGGGCGGCATCGCAGCGGTCAAAATCGAGTTGGAGCAAATCGCGGTAAACCGCACGGGCAGGCTCGTCAAAACAGAAGTGGTCGTCAGCACTGGCCAGACAGGATGTGCTTCCAGCCAGCACCCAGCAACAGGCGTTCCAAAGCTGCTTAAGCCTGGACTTCGAGGATCTGGTCATCCACCAATACGCGTCCACAGTGTTCGCAGGCGATGATCTTTTTGCGCAAGCCAATCTCGAGCTGCACCTGGGGAGGGATCTGGTTAAAGCAGCCACCGCAGGCGTTGCGCTTGATGGTGACGACGGCCAGGCCGTTGCGATAGCGCTTGCGGATCTTGTCGTAGGCACTGAGCAGCCGCGAGTCGATGGTTTTGCGGTTTTTATCCGATTTTTTGCTGAGGGCAAGTTCCTCTTTTTCGGTCTTCTCAATGATCTTGTTGAGCTCTTCGCGCTTATCGACCAGCTCTTTTTGCTTGGCCTCGAGGCGCTCCTGCACCGATTCGAGGTTTGTCTGCTTGAGCTTGACCTGCTCGGCAACTTCCCGCCCCTTTTTTTCAGAGAGTTGGATCTCGAGCCGTTGCAGGTTGATCTCCTTGTTGAGGGCGTCGTATTCGCGGTTGTTCTTTACGGTATTGAGCTGCTTTTCGTATTTTTTAATGGAGTCCTCGGAATGCTTGATGTTGAGCTTATGCTCCGAAGCTTCGCGCTCCATGTCGGTTACGGAAGCTTCGAGTTTTGAGATGCGGGTGTTCAGTCCGGCAATCTCATCCTCCAGGTCGCTCACCGCCACGGGGAGCTCACCCTTGATGATCTGAAGCTGGTCGATTTCCGAATCGATCTGCTGCAATTCAAATAATTGCCTGAGCCTGACGGCAATGGGAAGGTCAGCCTGGTTGGTGGTCTTAGCCATGGTCAATAGTATTGGATCGGATTTGTACTGTGTTTAGTGCAATGGGCGGCAAAATTACGAAATTTTTCGGAAATCAGCCCGGCAAGGAGCTCCTTGGTATACTGCTCGCTCTCGTAGTGGCCGATGTCGCACAGTAGCAGTTGCCCGTCGGCCTCGAAGAAATCGTGGTATTTGACGTCGGCGGTAAGGTATGCATCGGCCTGTCGACTCCGCGCATGTCCGATCCATGCGGCTCCGGAGCCGCCGGTGATGGCAACCCGGTGAATGGGCCTCTGGGGTGGAGCGGTGTGCCTCACCACCCTGGCCTGGAGCCTTTCCCGGATCAGGCTTAGGAAATCCATGGCCGCCAGAGGAATGGGCAGCGTGCCCAGTATGCCCGTTCCTGTATTGGGATTTTCCGGCCGGGGATCCAGAATGCCGAGGTCTTCCAGCCCCAGGCGATGGGCGATCATCTGGTTGACTCCGTTTTCCAATTGGTTGTCGAGGTTGGTATGCGCTGCATACAGTGCGATGTCGTTCTTGATGGCCAGGGTCAGGGTTCTGGCGGTGTGGTCATCCGGCAAAAGGCGTTTGATGCCCCGGAAGATCGGCGGGTGGTGGCTTACCACGACGTTGCAGCCAAGCTCCATCGCCTCGCGGATCACCGATTCCGTGACGTCCAGGCTACACAGTACCCCGCGCACTTCCCACGAAGGATCCCCAAACAGCAAACCGGAGTTGTCGTAGGATTCCTGGAGCTTCAGAGGAGCGATTTGTTCGAGATGTAAAACGAGCTCGCGAAGTTGACTCATGGTTTGCTTTGAATTTTTTGCAACAGGGTGGTCGTCGAAAAGCCATCGTGAAATTGCAGGGAAAACACCTTGCCGCCGTGGGCGATCACCCATTCGGCACCGGCGATCTGGTCGACCGGCCAGTCACCTCCTTTGACGAGGATGTTGGGAGTGAGGTGCTGAATGAGCCCTGCGGGGGTGTCCTCTCCAAACACGACGACGGCATCTACCGAAGCCAGCGCTGCGACGACGATGGCCCTGCTGCTCTGGGAATTGACGGGGCGGGATGACCCCTTCAGTCTTTTTACACCCTCGTCGGAATTGAGTCCAACGATGAGGCGGTCTCCAAGAGCACGGGCTTCTGAAAGGTAGCGCACATGTCCTTCGTGCAGGATGTCGAAGCACCCGTTTGTAAAGACGCAAATCAGACCCTGGCGCTTCCATTCGGATACAACGGCCTCAAGGGATTGCTGTGAATGAATTTTGCGTTCGGGCGACCAGTGCATAGAATCAGGGTTTTGGTGCAGGCGCCCCAGGGGGCCTGCCGGAACGAAAGATCCAGATCAGGCTGGCGGTCCCAAAGACCACGAGGCAAAGGAACTGCCCCCAGGTAAAGGCGATGTTGGCAAATGAAAAGGCATCGGCCTGCTGGATGCCATATAATGAAAGGGAAACGATGACGAGGTAATGAAAAGTTCCCATGCCGCCAGGCGACGGGATGAAAACACCGAAGCTGCCAAATACATAAATGACCAGCATTTGGCCCAGCCCCAGCGAAGCCGTTGGCTCAAAGGCCTTACAGGCAAAGGCAAACATCAGGTAAAACCAGACCCAGATGAGCAGCGTGTGCAACACAAAGGCATTGCGCCTTTCCAGGTTTTTTATGGAGCGCATGCCTTCCCAAACTCCCGAAATCAGGCTGGTCATTCTCCGGATGAGGCTCAGGCGGAAGAGGGCTTCGCGAAAGATCCAAAAGAGGCTGAGTGCTACCACCACCACTCCAAGAACCACCCCATTGATCCGGATGGATGGAAGCATGGCAAATTGCGTAAAAAAGGTACGGAACGGGCCGGGGTCAACGACGACGGCGAGCCCAACCAGCATGAAAAAGGTGGTGATGTCGGCCAGTCGGTCGAGGAGTATGGAACCAAAGACTTTGTCGGCGGGAAGTTGCTCCTGGCGGGCCATCACGCCGGCGCGAACAAACTCGCCGATTCTCGGGAAACCGAGGTTGGCCAGATAGCCTACAAAGATGCTCGAATAGGCACTGGTGAAGCTCGTTTTGTACCCCATGGTCTGCAAGAGGATTCGCCAGCGGATGGCGCGCGAGTAATTGGTGAGTGCGAATCCCACGAAGATCAGCGAGATCCAGCCGTAATGCAGGTGGCGAAAATCGTCGCGCAGTTTATCCCACAGGCTGCAGGTCCCGGCAGGAATGCCCTGCTCTGCACAATGCTGGAGGTAGGCTTCCTGGTTTTTGGTGTAAAGCACGTACATGATGCCGAGGCCAATGCCCAGAAAGAGTGTGAATTTCAGGGCATTTTTTAACAGGGACGGCAAAAGAATCAGATTATGCGGTTGGCTTCGTCGACGTGAACGGATACCGGATGAAAGTTCTTTGCCTCTTCGGGCGTCATGAATGCATAGGAAATGACGATGATGACGTCGCCCACCTCGGCTTTGCGCGCAGCAGCGCCATTGAGGCAGACCACTCCCGATCCTGCTTCGCCTTTGATGACGTAAGTCTCGAAGCGCTCGCCGTTGTTGTTGTTGACGACCTGAACTTTTTCTCCTTCAAAGATGTTGGCCGCTTCCATCAGGGTCTCGTCGATCGTGATGCTGCCCATGTAGTGGAGATTGGCCTCGGTGACGCGGGCGCGGTGGATCTTCGACTTAAAGAACTGCAAAAACATGGCGCAAAATTAGTCCAAAATGACTTACCCCCTTATAAGTCATTTGGGCACCGGAAAGTTCACGGGATATGTCCCCTCAGGATGAGGTTGTCGATCAGCCGGACCTCCCCGGCCCAGGCGGCGACACAGGCGACGACGTATTCGCGCTGTTCACCTTCGCGGAGGTCTGCGAGGCTGTGGCCGTCCACGATGTTGAGGTATTCCGGGCGCAGCCCGGCACGCTCCAGTATCTGCATGCCCTCAGCGACGAGGCTCTCGGGTGTCTGAGCGCCATAAGATCGCCGAACGATTTGGAGGCATTCGTAGATGGCGGGTGCTTTGGAGCGGAATTCTGGTGTCAGGCGCAGATTCCTCGAGCTCATGGCCAGACCGTCGGGTTCGCGAACCGTAGGCGCCACCACCAGTTGATGCGGCAAATGGAGTTGTCGGATCATTTCGGCAACGAGGGTAAACTGCTGAAAATCTTTCTGGCCCATGACGATTTCGTCGGGTTGGGTGAGGTCGAGCAGGCGCTTGACGACCTGAAGCATTCCGGAGAAGTGCCCCGGCCGAAAACGACCTTCCATTACGCGGTCCATTTCTCCGAGTGAGAGGCTGACACGGGTGTCGAGCCCCGTCGGATAAACCTGGTCAACCGAAGGAACAAAAAGTACGTCGCACTCCGCCTGCTCCAGCAGACGGGCATCGCGTTCGAGCATGCGGGGATAGCCGTCGAGGTCGCCCTGACGGTCGAACTGCGTGGGGTTGACGAAGATGCTGCACATGCTGAAGCCCGTTCTGCTGCGCGCCAGGCGCAACAGCGAGAGGTGTCCTTCGTGCAGGGCACCCATCGTCGGCACAAAAGCTACGCGCTGTTGGCGGGAGCGAACATGCTTTAGGTGTTCGGCCAGCGTTTCGTTCAGCGTAAAAAGGTGCACGGCAGACGGAGGGTGATACGCAAAAAATCAGTATACATACGAACGTTTGTTAGTTTTTGAAAGAGCGCTCCGTTCCGGCCGGGATGTTGCCTTTTTGAAGCTGCCCTCCCCGGCAACAAAGGTGGCGGATTCCCGGGATTTTTTGATGTTGGCGAAAAAAAATTCCGGCATAGGTAGCTGCGGTGATAACGAAAGCTGACTTTTTTATACTTTCGTTCGTAGGAGGGCTTACCTTCTGTTGCGAAACACATGAACAATCGTTTTATCCGGAACCTGACCATTTTGATGGCCGCGCTGTGCTTGTCGGGCACCTGGTGCATGGGCCAGTCTGGGCAGAGGAAGGCCCTGCTCGTCGGCATCGGCAACTACCCTGCCGAAGGGGGGTGGGGCTCCCTGAGTTCCCTCAACGACCTGGGGCTGGTGGAGCGCGCTTTGCGCGAACGGGGATTCTCCAAAGAGCACATTTTGGTGCTCACCGACGCAAGTGCTACGCGTTCGGGGATAGAAGAGGCGATCACCGGCCGCTTTTTACAAATGCTTTCGAGGGGAGACATTGCTTACATCCACTTTTCGGGGCATGGCCAGCAAATGATTGATCGCAATGGCGACGAGGTCGATGGCTACGACGAATGCCTCGTTCCCTATGATTCTCCCAAAAAGTACGTCGAGGGGGTTTATGAAGGCGAACGCCTGCTGACCGACGACGAATTGGGTGAGATGCTGCGCCGACTGAGGGCAAAACTAGGCGAAACCGGGCACCTCGTCGTCGCCGTAGATGCCTGCCATTCGGGTACCGGAACCCGGGGCCTTGCCCGCACCCGCGGCAGCCACGAGCTCATGGCTCCTCAATCCTACATTCGCGACAATGCGGGCCGCCACTTTGCCAAGTCCGACAGGAATGCCATCCGGGGCGAGCATTCCGGGGCCGAAAATGAGTCGCTTGCTTCTATGGTGGCCCTTTTCGGGTCTGCGCAAAACCAGCTCAACTGCGAAATGACCGACGATAAAGGCGATTCGTATGGATCTCTCAGCTACGCCTTCGCCCAGCAGATCCTCCAGGTAAACCAACGCATGACCTACCGGGGCCTGTTCGACCGCATCCGGCTGGAGATGGGCAAGCTGGCACCGAACCAGCAGCCTCAGGCAGAAGGCGAACTCGACATGGAAGTCTTTGACGGAAAGCTGCACGAGCGGGCCACCTACTACCGCACGTTAGGGATTGCAGGCCCCAAAGCGCTGCGAATGAACGGCGGCAGCCTGCACGGAATCCACCGCGGCACCAAAGTAACCCTGTTTCCTCCTGAAACCCGCAATCCGGACCAGGAACAGCCCATTGCATCTGGACTCGTCACCCAGTCTTACGCCACTGAATCCGTAGTAGCGATCGACAGCACCTTGCCGGAGCCCCTTGTCCTTGGAGCCTGGATATACGTTACCGAGCATAGCCTTGGAGACCTGCAATTGCGACTGGGCATTCGATCACGTCCCGACCTGGAGGAGCCCGAATTTATCCCCGCTCTCTTTACCAAACCTTACCTTCTGCGCGACGACCGGGATCCGGAGATCTGGCTGGAGCAAAGTCAGGGCAGCCATCCTTCAGATGCTCAATGGAAACTTAAAAGCCGGGATGGGTATGTACTCGACAGCAGTCCGGCATCGCGGGCGGCTTCGACCATTCAGCATCGCTTTTTAAAGTCGGTGCGTGACTACCTGCGGGGAAAATTCCTCAAAAGGCTCGAACTGGTCTCCGAGGAGGTGGCCGTAAGTTTTAAGCTCATCCCGGCCGACAGCGTCGTTGACGGCAAGTCGATCGATAGCCTGCCGGGGTTTCCGGCAGACCGAGATGGGGTGGTCCGCCTACCGGTGGGAACGGTCCTGAGGATCCTGTTGCGCAACCAAGGCATCCGCCCGGCTTATTTTAGCCTGATCGACCTGCAGCCCGACAACAAGGACAACATCCTCCTGCCCGATCCGGCAACCCCTCCGGAAGAAATGCGCATCCTTCCCGGACAGTCAATCCTTTTGCGCACCTCTTTTGTTATCGGGGAACCTCTGGGACAGGAGATGTTCAGGCTGGTAGCATCTTCCAAACCGTTCGACCTCCGACTTTCACTGGGTGTGCGCGGTGCCGTTAAACCGGATCCCTTTGAACAATTCTTCCTGGAACTCAAGGAGGACCACTTTATGCAATCGCGCGGCGGTGCACCCCTGCGGCTGCCGCATGCCGATATGAATATTTACACGCAGACGTTTGTCATTACCAACTGAATAAAGCTTATGAAAAATGCACTGATCGCAATGGTCCTGATGGCAGGAGTTACCATCGGCCGCACACAGGACCTGCACATTTATTACGATGTACACAACGACAGCCTGTGGTACATGAAAAACGGAAAGCTCACCACGGAGCTCACCGTCCGCCGGAACAAACAGGTTCATTTTCATTTGGTCGAATTCAACAATTACCTCTATTCTGCAGGGTTCGACGCACTCAACCATGTATTGCCTCCCTCGGGTTTCGGCGAAGACCGGAGTATGCAACAAGGGCTCGTCACCGATTTGTTTGGGAGCTTTTTTCCTGGGGGCAATCTGCCCTTTATGGACATTCCGGTCTTTGGCACACTGCTTTCTGCCGTATCAGGTGGTAAACTTGGCGGGAAGGCGCGCGGAGAATTGGAAGAACTGGATCAATTCAACGCCGACCTCGAAACCCTGGAATCCGAGACCAAGGCACTCAATGCACGCATTGCCGATTTCAACCAGCGGCAACGTGCCGCCCGCCTGTTGACGGGGGGAACTGACTACGCACGCCACTTATGCACCCTGGATGGCGTCGCGCCCAAACTCATCCGGGAACTGCTGCTCGACCATTTTCAGCAGGCGTTCATGATCGAACCGGATTCGGAGTTTACCATGTCCGACATCGATGCCCTCAATGAAAAACTTGCGGCCATCCCGCAACTGCATCGACAGATCATCGAAGGCGTTGCCGGATACCGGGCACGCGTCAACTCCATTCATCAACGGGCACTCCGGTTGAAAAGTACAGATCACGGGGTTGATGAACTATATGCACTGCTGGCCAGGTATGACCGGGAGATACCGCAAGCCAATGAATTGCTGACAAAAACGGAGCAGGCCATCCGCACGGGAATTGGAACGTCCAATCTGGAATCCGCCTCCGATTACCAGGCGCGGATCCGCGATTTTTACACCTTGTATCTGGAAATTCGCAACAACGACTTTGCCTATACGCACCATGCCAAAGCAGAAAGCCGCTTCCTGATGTACACGCTGAAACTCTTTCGAAAGGACAACGAACAGCAGGGACCGGAGAACAGCGAAGAGCTTAAGCCCATCAAGACGATCACCCTCAAAATTGATACGTACGGCGATGTGCGCATGGGAACTTCTCTCGGGCTCAACGTGGGCAGGTATGGAGAAACGCCCAGGGACTACTACGTGAGAAACGATGTCTTGCAGGCCGCAGATGGAGATGCTTTTGCACCGCTGCTGTGTTCTTCGATCGACATTTCGTATTCCCTGTCGCCGGGCTTCAGCCCTTCGCTGAACATCGGCGTTGGGATTCCCTTGAAAAGTACAGACCAAACCGAGAGCCTTGCATTTTTTATCGGTCCCGGCCTGAGTTTTGGCAAGGGACAGAGTGTGATGCTGTCGGGTGGGTTCATGTTTTCCAAGGTGAACAGGCTGGCACGAGGTTTCCAGGTGGGCGACCCCATCCAGATTGGCGATGGAATCATCCCCACGGAAAAGAAATTCGACGTCGGTTATTTTCTCGGGCTGGCTTACAAATTGAATAATTGAAATAAGTTTTATCTACACCACCCCTCAGTACCTTTGAAGTAAAGCAGCAAGCGATGAGCCAGGACCCCGTGAAAGTGAGGATGGAAGGCGCCGGAAGCCAGGAAGCCCCTGCGGAACATTCGCTGCAATTGCGCATTGCCGGCATGTACAGGCTTTATTTCAACGGCGTTGCGCGATACGTTTTGTTGAACCGGGGAACCATGGAGGATGCGCGCGACCTGTTTCAGGATATGCTGGTCGCCTACCTCAAAGTGCTTCGCTCAGGTGAGGTCGTTCGCGACGAAAAGAAGTACCTCAACGGGATGGCCAGGAACATGTGGATGAATGTACTCAACGCGCAGAGCAGGTCGCAAATCCACAACAGTCTGCCGGATTCCCAGCCCGCCACAGAAGAAATCGATGATCCGGCTTCGCCGACGCTTGCCGACCTCGTCGTTCGCAAATTGGAAGAGATCGGCGAAGACTGCCGCAAATTGCTGTTCGAGGGATTTTATATGCGTCGCACCAACGGCGAGTTGGCCAAATTGTTGGGGTACACGGAGCAGTTCATCAAAGTAAAAAAACATCGCTGCCTGCAAGGCCTCAAACGTCTGGTGGAGCGGTCGCCGGAATACGCCACCTGGAAACTCGATGCGTGATGGAAGGTTGGGACGAAACACTGGAATTGCAACAGCGCATTCTGCGATACCTCAACGGCGAGATGGATTCCGGTGAGCGCGAGGCGATGGAAACACAGATTCTTAAGGACGGGGCATTGCGCAGCGAAGTGGATGGTTATCAAAAGATCATGGAAGGTCTGGAACAATGGGCAGATAAAGAATTGCGCTCGGCAGTGCGCAGCACCGACCGCACGCTGGAAGCCGAGGGTTTTTTTCAAGACCGCGCGGCTAAAGCGGACCAACCCGTTTTGGCCGTATTGAAGAAATTCAAATTGCACCTTGCGTGGGCGGCTGCTCTGGCCATCCTGGTGATTGCCGCCTTTTTGCTGAGGCACCATGCCCGCAGCGGAGATCCGATGTACGACCGGTTTTATCGACCCGATGTGGCTGGAGCGGAAGCGTTGCGCGATGCATGGCGATCTTCTGCCCTGTTGCCGGGTGAGCTGGAACAGGACACCCTGGTTACTGCATTGACACTCTATACCGACGGTAGATACAGCGAGTCGCTGAAGCTCATCGAAGCGCTTGAGCCTGTGGGCGAACGGGGCATCGCTGCAGGGTATTTCCGCGCACTGAATTTACTGGCCCTGGGCCGGTATGCCGAAGCGGAAAACCTGCTCAAAGAACAGTGCGCTAACGAACGTTCGTTCGTGCAAGAGAACGCATGTTGGTATTATGTGCTTGCTCGCCTCAGGCGGGAAGGCAAATCCGAAGACCTGCGCCTGGAAGTGTTGCGCATATCAAACGACGTGCAATCGCCACGCCGCAAGGAGGCGTTCGAACTGCTCATGGGGTGGTGATGAACATGTGCTCCAGCTGGCTTTTTTTGCGGATGGCATTCATCCTGTGCCAACTGCTTGCCGGAGCAGACGCCTCTGTCAGCAAGGGCAAGGCCGTTGAGTCGCCGGAACGCATCCTCGATCGTCTGTATCAGGTTTCTGCACACCGAGGTTTTGGGCGGCCGCAGATTGTACGCGTTCCAGGAAAGATGGTTGGCGCACTGTACCATCCCGGCAAAAACGAAATCCGCATTGAAGAAAGTCTGATCGAAGTCTGCAAGCGCTTTGGTCCCGATGCCGGTCATGCCCTCGCTTTTATCCTTGCTCACGAGTGGAGTCATGCCTTGTATCAGCGGAACGACCTTACCCCTGTTTTCAGTTTTCTGGAAAGCCGCCATTCCATGGCAGAACGGGAACATGTTGCAGACGTTCAGGGGGCTTTGTTGGCCTATTTGGCCGGTTACAGACCTGAACGAGTGCTTTCCAGGCTGATCGATACGCTGTATTCAACCTATTCCCTGCCAGAAACGGGTTCTGGCGAATACCCTTCGCCGGCACAGCGCAAGGAAAGTGCAAAAAGGGCCATGGAATTGATCAATTGGATGGTGCATTTGTTCGACGCCGCCAACCTGCTTGCGCTCGAGGGGGAATACGCCCTTGCTGAACAGGCATACCGCTACCTGGCCAGGCGTTACGCCACTCCCGAACTCTTCAACAACCTGGGTCTGCTGCACGCCGCTCGTGCCATGGAATACCCTGACCCTGAAACAGATGTCTACGCCTATCCCCTCGAACTGGACATGAATTCCCCGTTTCGAAAAGTGCTCCGAGCCCGGGGGGATCTGTCATCGGAGGAGGCCAGACAAAGGCAGGAATGGCTGGACCGGGCCACAGCTGCATTCAGAGCGGCCATACAGCGTTCACCGGATTACGCCCCTGCACGGGCAAACCTCATCTGTGCGTTGAACCTGATGAACCGGCCGGTGGAGGCTCTGACTTATTTCCGGGACAGCCTTCCGGACCACTGCAGGAGTGCCGGGTCGGTGCGCCTGGCTGCGGGCATTGCGATGGCTCTTACCGGAAACCAAAATGCTGCAGGCACCTTTCGCCGCTTGGAGCAGACGCTTGAACTCGCCGGATTCGCCAGGCACAACCGGCGTGTGTTGGAAGGGCGTCCGGTCAACCGCCTTCCCGATGTGGACTGTCCGGTTGCCGAACCGGCTGCATTTCCCGACTGCAAGCCCTTAGAAATGCATCCCCTGGGCGGGCAATCGGACTGCCATTTCGGCGTAGTGGCATCCGGAAACCAACTGGTTTATTGGTTTTATTCAAAGGGGGAACCGCTCTACGCTTTGATCCGCGAGCCTTCCTCTCAAGGCAAGCCTCCATTTCCGAAGTCTGGAAAGGAAAGCTTTTCCTACCCCAATGTGAGGTGGATGCCTGGACCCCGGGGATCGCTGCTTTCCTGTTCGGGTGTTTGGTATCTCGTGCAGCCAGACGGTACCCTGGCGGAACGCATCCGGTTTCATTGTTTTCAATAGTCCGGAGGATTCCCGTATTCAAAGTGCGGCCAAACAAGGGAGTTGCAGTGCCGGACGAATATTTGAATAGTTTTGCAAAATGGAAATGCTGATCATCCTGATGCTCATCCTGCTGAACGGAATTTTTGCCATGAGCGAAATTGCCATGGTGTCTGCACGTAAGTCGCGGCTCGAGTCGGCATCCAAGCGGGGCGATCTAGCAGCCAGAAAGGCGCTGGAGTTGTCGGAAAACCCAGGAAAATTGCTTTCGACGGTTCAGATCGGAATTACGGCAATAGGGATTCTGACCGGAATTTACAGCGGGAAAAAAATTGAAGATGACCTGGTCAATTTTTTTAGTGGGTTTTCATTGTTCAAGCCTTATAGCGAGACCCTTGCTTTTGCGGTGATGGTAATGTCCCTGACATTTTTATCATTGGTGTTGGGCGAATTGGTTCCCAAGCGCATTGGCTTGACCATGCCCGAAAGGATCTCCAAATTCATGGCGTTTCCCATGCATTGGATCTCGGTCCTGGCGGCGCCCTTCATCTGGTTGCTCACCAAGACATCAGATGCCCTCATCAAACTGTTCCGGATTAAAAGTTCCCCGGAAAGCAGGGTCACGGAAGAAGAAATAAAGGCAATTATCCAGGAAGGAACGGAAGGTGGCGCCATTGAAGAAATTGAACAGGACATTGTAGAGCGGGTCTTTAACCTCGGCGACCGAAGGATCTCTTCGTTGATGACCTACCGCACCGATGCCGTAGTGTTGAGAACAGACTTCGATGCAGACGCCGTGCGGGAAACCGTCAATGGAGAATTGCATTCGGTGTACCCGGTGATGGATGATAAAATGGAAGTCGTTGGAATCGTATTGCTGAAGGACCTGTTCAGACACATCGACGACGAAGGGTTCAGGCTTTTGGATCACATCAAGGATCCTCAGTACATTACCGAAAATCTATCTGCCTACGAAGCGCTCCGCATGTTCAAAACCAGCCAGGTCCATCAGGCCATTGTGATCGACGAATATGGGCAGATGCAGGGACTGGTGACCATGAACGATTTGCTGGTGGCACTGGTCGGCGATGTATCTGAATTTTACGGGAACGAATTTCAGTTTACCCAACGGGCAGACGGCAGCTGGCTCGTCGACGGGCAATTTCCGCTTTCGGAGTTTCTGAGAAAGTTCGATCTGGATGAATTTGCCGGCCAATATCCGTTCAACACCATCAGCGGCCTGATCCTCCACGAACTCAGGAGGGTCCCAACATCTGGCGACGCGATGCAATGGCTGAATTTTAGATTTGAAATAGTGGATATGGACGGAGCCCGCATCGACAAAGTACTGTTGACCCAGAATGACTGAAGATTGACAACGCGAAACTCTATGTACCATGAACCATTGATCCGTTTGATGCAAAATCAAAAATGAACGTATTCAATTGGATCGGAACCAGGATATCCGGGCGACCTCCCCTGTTGCGGTCATCCGGTTACGCGGTTTTTGGCGCTGCCGTGTTGTTTGTATTGCACCACCTCCCCGTCAACCAGTTGTTCATCGATCCGTTCAGCGAGGCCGTAAAGGATTATGACCTGATGGACATCGCCATTTCCCAGTTCCGGGATCATCATCTTCCGGAATTGTATGACGACCGCATTGCGATCGTCAATACGGGAGTTACCGACCGCTCCGATCTGGCTTGTGCCCTGGAACTGTTGTCAAACCAACCAATCGCTGCAATTGGATTGGACTTGCTGCTGGACACATTGTATCGCACTCCGGAAGACAGCCTGTTGAGGGATGCCGTAGCCCTTGCACCCAAGCTCGTATTTGGGTACACTTTTCGTGAAGGCCACCAGGAGGAGGAGGCAGTGGCAGATCTTCGCACCCACCCATTCTTCTGTTCCGGACGCGATTCTGCCTTTGTTAACCTGGCCACGAACGATGGATTTTCTGTACGGGCATTTGAACCGTACAAGAAGATAGACGGTCAAAGGAATCCCGCATTTGCCGTTGCCCTGGCCAAACGTTACGATGCGGCCGTTGGAAAGGCCTTGGATGAACGCAATCAAAACAAGGAGTGGATCAATTTCAAGCGAATACAACCTGGTGCCCGCAACATGGTGTATCCGGTGAATTCGATGCAGGTGCGTCACTACCGCATGCTGGATATCGGAGAACTCGTTGAAGGAATCGCAAACCCTGACGACGGCAGTTTCGATGGTAAAATTGTGCTCCTGGGGTTTTGCGGAGACAACCCGGGCGCGTTTTCCATGAACGATCGCTACTATACGCCGCTGAATGAAAAATACAGCGGCCGCTCCCTCCCCGATATGCACGGTGTGGTCGTCCACGCCAACATCGCCTCCATGCTGCTCGACAAAGACTTTATCGACGAGGTGGGCGATGTGGCGATGTATGGAATGGTATTCCTGCTGTTGTTTTGCAACTATTTTTGCTTTGAAATGCTCAAAGGCCGGAATGTATACGGATCCTTTCCCTTTGCACGCATCCTGCAGTTTATGGAGTTTTGCCTGGTGTTTGGATTGTGCATTTACCTGCTGGCGGCATTCGACGTTAAGCTGGGGTTTGTAACGCTTGCTGTGGCAATTGCCCTGTCGTATGAAATTTACGAATTTTACGAACACCGGCTGCCGGCCTGCCTGGCATGGTTGAAACGATGCTTTTCCCAGTGGTTGCGTCTATTCACCCAAAATCCTGCAGCCAGTTGATTGGCAAATGGAAATGGCCAAACGTGACTTGAACCTGAGATGGGTGATAACCATTGAGCGATTTTGCCTACTTTGTGCTTAAAGAGCAGATATATGCCGAAATGGGCTTTGATCTTTTCCGTGTTGATGGCGATTGGATTGCAGACTCCGAATGCCCAGGAGATCCGGCTCATCCACCAGGAAGGAAAAGTGCAGGTATGCAACTCCGGCGACCCCGAATCTTCGGCGCGTACCATGGAATATGGGAGGGTAATTCCGGGTCAGAAAATATTGATTGGGAAAAAAAGCAAGGCGAAACTGATACGCGAGGGGGGGGATGTCTGCGAACTGGTCCATGCCGGAAGCTACCCGGTGGAGTCCCTCCGGTTTGTCAGGCAAAGACAGTCTGATTTCTTCAGCAGGCTGGCCTCGTTTATTGTACAGTTTTTTGAACCGAGTCACCCTTCTGAAGTAAAAGCCAGTTACAAAAGCACGATCAACGCCATCTCTCGAAGTGGCTCAGTGCCTCCAATGCCGGAGTTTCCCTTTGAAGGGGCCTATCCTGCAGGGCATCCGGTCTGGTTCAGGTGGGCAGCTTCCTGCGACACATGCCGCTTTGTGCTGGAACTCAGCGACCTGAAGACCCGCTCAAAGATGCTGGAACGCAGTGTGCGAGGTACATCTTATACCTGTGCTCGTGGTGAACTAAAGCTGTCTCCGGGTCTGAAATACTTTTGGACCGTGCGCAAGGAAGGAACCGAGAATGCCTCGACACCAAGGGTTCTGACCATTGTCGCAAAGGAGCAATACGAACGTTCGTTGCGCTTTGCCGAGGAGGAATTGAAGGAGGGGGATCTGGTCCTCCAACCGCTGCCGCGCGCTGCCTACCTCATGCAGGCACTCGATGCCGCCGGATTGCCAAATTTCTCTGTTCTCTACGCCAACGAAGTTCCGGCCGCTCTCCGGGGCAATGAACAGCTCCGAGAACTGGCAGAATTACATTTGCTGTCGATGGCCCGGGCACGCATGCAACAGAACTGAGCCACCTCAACAGCAGTTCCGGCAGTACACCGGATTCCAATCAATCAGGTTCTGCAGCCGAATCAGGATTCCTTACCTTCGTATGGGTACTGTATAAAATGCAATACAGATCCGGACAGCCAGGTATGGCCATTCAATGAAAGGATGGATAGGGCACTGCTAAAAACGCCCTCTGCGCCAGCCAGGCTGCACAGGGCCTCGCGCTGAATGGATTTGGGCCCACAATCCTTCGTTGTAGCACCGTCCGTCATGTTCCACAAAGCTTCCTTCGCTGCGCCTTGTCTTGTTTTGCCAAATTACTTTTGGCATTGCTGAGAGTGGAGGGGGTCTGCCCTGTTCGTTCTGGCATCACCAGGATATTTATAGCAGTTCCCTTGAAAAAAGCAGCCCTTCCGGTGATAACCGAACTGCTTAATTCCATACCCTTTACTGAAGGAACAAATTTTTAATTCACCATTAAATTACAAGTATGAAACAGATTTCATTTTTGGTTGCCATGCTGATCTGCTCTGCCGCGTTTGGACAAGGAAGCATAGGAAAAAACCAAAACCCCACGGACGATGGCTCGGCTAACAAAACAGCCCCGGTACAAACGCTGAGGTGCTGCCCGAAAATCTACGTTTCCACTCCGGCGACCACACCCGGAGGAAAAGCCAAGATGCGCCTATTGGCTAGCAAGGCTTTTAAGGGAAGACAGCAAGGAACCGACCTCAGTTTTGACGTGCTCGATTCCAAGGGCAAGGTCGTCGAAGGCCTGAGCGACGTCATAACGACCAATGCTGCCGGCGACGTCGTCGTCGATGCCGCAAAGCTTCCTGCTGGAAAACATCGCCTCCGCGCCAAAGCGGGCAAGGCTTCAGAAACTTACTCCCTCAACTGAACCACCAAGTTAGTCCATAAGCTTTGACAAGGGCAGCCAACACGGGAAGCCGAGCGTGATACCGCGGCTTCCCAATTTTTTTTTTTTGGCGGTTGGGTGCAGATTGGAACATTTCGTATGTTTATCTCCGGAAAAGAAGTGCATCAACCTGACTGAACCCCGGTGTTGGGGTGAAGAGTGAGAGTTTCATGTGTGCGGGAGACACAGCAATCAGAACTTGCTACCCTCAGCGGGTTGTGTACCTTCAACAATGACGTGAGGATGGAAGCAATTTTGAAGGATGCATCGTCCCTGTTCTGGGAAGAAAGCGATTTTAAATTATCCGCAACCTACAGCCGGAAGCCTTTTGTCAGACTCCGCGCGAAGTCATCGTGCGAGACCGCAGGCAAAGATCAATATGATCGGTTTAGAACAACTTCGTCTGGTCTCCAATGGAGAGTGGACAGGACAAATGTGATGGGCTTACCAGCATTGTTCCAGTTCGGAATGAAGAATAGGTCAATATCTTTATGAAAGGTAGAGATTATAGAAGTTTAGGGGAGGTGCGAATGTGTTGGGGTCAATGTTAATAAAGTGGTCCGTTGGGCTATTATATCATGGAAAAACAAGTTTTTTATTCAATCACCATCAAAACGCATTTATGAAAAGACTCTCGTTGTTTATTGCGCTGTTGATCAGTACGGCGGCTGTCGCCCAGGTTACCCAGGGAAGTGATCAAGTTCGTACAGGTTCGGGACCTGCAAACGCGGTTCAGTCCGTAAAGTGTTGTCCCAAGATCTATGCTTCAACCCCGGCGACTAAACCCGGAGGCAAAGCAACCATGCGCCTCCTTTCCAGTAAACCATTCAAGGGAAGACAGCAGGGCGTAGACCTGAGCTTTGACGTGCTCGATGCCAAAGGCAAAGTCGTCGAGGGAGTAAGCGAAGCCGTCACCACCAATGATTCTGGTGACGTGGTCGTCGACAGAGCCAAACTTCCGGTTGGAAAGTACCGCTTGCGCGCCAGGGCCGGCAAGGCTTCTGAAACCTATGTGATCCAGTAAGACAGGAAGTCGTCCCTGGTTGGGGGGCAAATACTTCTCAAGACCGGGAGGCATTGCTGGAGAGCAGGGCCTTCCGGTTATTTTGTATTTATATCCATTCCGGGTTTCTCCCTACACCCGCATGGATGAGATTTTGGGGAGAATTCGATGAAGGCGTTAAAGGAGTTGAGGTCACCATTCCGGAGTAAGCAATGAGGGAGTTTGGATATTTTTTTTGTTTAAAATGAGATTAATCCTTTTCAAATGAAATCGATCGTTCTGTTGCTTGTTTTTTTTGCAGGTTCGCCGTTCTGCTTTTCTCAACACATCTTTCGGGGATTGGTGACCGACGAAGCCGGTGTCCCCCTGGTTGGCGTCCATATTTCCGTTGAGGGGGCAGAGGTTGGCACAGTTACCGATACCCAGGGACGGTTTCAACTGTCCTATGTTTACAACCCCGCGCAACTCCGATTCAGATACACGGGTTACGAAGGTCGGGTAGTCGAAGCCGATGCTGCCTTGTCGCTAACTGTTGCTCTCAAGGAAGGCATCCTCCTAAACGAAGCCGTGATCACCGCACTCGGAGTCAGGCGTCAGGAGCGATCACTCGGATATGCCACTGAACGGATTGCAGGCACTGCCGTGTCCCAGGTCCCTCAGGCCAATTTTCTCGGTTTGCTGTCGGGCCGCACGGCAGGACTGATGGTACAAGCCCCATCCGGCGGAAACCCCGGAGGATCAACCCGCGTGAGCCTTCGCGGTACGCGGTCCATCAATGGCGAAAACCAACCCCTGTTTGTCATCGACGGCATTCCAATGGACAATTCGAATTTCAGTAACTTTTCTCAGATCCTGGCCAACGGACAGGGCACGGTCTATGAATCGCAGCGGGACTACGGCAACGCCATCCAGGATTTGAATCCGGAAGACATCGAAGAAATCCAAATTTTGAAGGGTCAGGCAGCTGCCGCATTGTATGGCTCCCGGGGAGCAAATGGGGTGCTGATGGTGACCACAAAGCAGGGAAGCCATCAGGGCAAAGGATTTGGCATACAGGTAGGCAGCAGCATCACCTTTGACCGCGTAGCAGTGTTCCCCGAACTTCAGCGCCTGTACGGCGGTGGGGTGGCACTTTTTCCAAAAGGATATGCCGATGGCAGCGGACACTACAAGCTTCCGCTGGTCGAGTTTGGTCCGGATGGGGCCATCGCAGGGGTTTTCAAATCTTTTGACCTCGTTCCCATTTACGCGGTGGACGAAAGCAGTGGTACGAAATTCAACATTTCATCTGATGAACACTTTTCATTTCTCGACGGACTAGTTATCGGGGAGAAAAACTACGACCGCTTCGTTTTTCCGAGCGGGTACGGCAGCAACCAGCAGGGATTGTATTTCAGAGACTGGAACAGTTGGGACGACTGGGATGCAGCCCATTTTGGGAGGAGCAGGCTGTGGGAAGTAGGCGATGATCCCAGAGATTTCTTTGAGACCGGAGTCAGCACGCGCCTCCATTGTGCAATCGATAAGCAAACCGACCAGTCAGCTTTCAGGCTGGCGTATGCCCGCTTTGACCAAAAGGGCATTTACCCCAATTCCCATTGGGGCCGCCATAATTTTTCTTTGGGGGGAAAACATAAGTTGTCAGAGAAACTTGCTGTCGATGTGACTGCCAATTATGCCGTTGGCGACAACAAGGGCAGGTCTGCGGTAACTTATGATTTCAGAGGTGGTTTCAATCCGGGGCAAAATTTCAGCCAGTGGTGGCATACCCACTTGCGTTTCGATGACCTGAAAAGTTTTGAAAACCCCGATGGAACCATGAGGACCTGGAACCGCCAATCCGAAGACAACCCACGGCCTCAATATTGGGACAACCCCTACTGGTCCCGTTCCAAAAATTATTCAAGCGACGGACGCAACAGGTTGTTCGGACACATTGCAACCACCTACCAGATCAATCCATGGCTGCAACTTACGGGACGCATTTTGCACGATGGATATTCCGAAATGAGGGAAGAGCGGATAGCAGACGGATCGCTGCAGCAGTCGCAATACACCATCGACCAGTTAGAAGTGCGCGAAACAAACGCAGACCTCATTTTGCGCGTTGACGCCTTGAGCACAGACGATTTTTGGATTGATTACTTCATCGGCGGCAACAAAATGTGGCGAAGTGGAGACCGCTCCTTTGGCGCAACCATCGGGGGGTTCAACGTCCCGGGGATTTACAGACTGCAAAATTCCAAGTCGAGGCCCCTCATTAGCAATTTGAGGTCCGAAAAGGAAATTGAAAGCCTTTTTGTGGGTTCCTCTTTTGAATGGAGGAAAACACTGTACCTGCAATTAACTGGCAGGAACGACTGGTCGAGCAGCTTGCCTGAAAACAGCAACAGCTACTTTTACCCTTCGGCCTCGCTGAGTTTTATATTTACAGAATTGAAGGAGATCCCTGGCCTGTCGTTCGGAAAGTTGCGCCTGGGCTGGGCACAGGTTGGTGGGGATACAGACCCCTACAATGTATTTTCTACGTATTATGGCAATCCCAATTTTGGGGATTTCCCCAATTACACGGTCAACAACACGCTCAACAACGAACGACTCAAACCTGAGCGCACGGAATCCGTTGAACTCGGATTGGATCTGCGTTTTTTTCAAAACCGTCTCGCTGTAGACCTGTCACTGTATTCAGGAACGACCACCGACCAGATCATCCCATTGGCCACCTCCACCGCTAGTGGTTACGAACGACAGTTCGTCAATGCTGGAAAAATACGCAACCGGGGTGTTGAACTTAACCTGACGGGAACCCCCTTTAAAGGAAAGCAATGGGAATGGGAGGCTGCATTTCATTTCGGTAAGAATACCAACGAAGTGTTATCCATCATCGTAGATGATGCCAGCCTGGACAACCTGCCGCTTGCATCACCGGGTGCGGGCATTTCCTTTAACGCTTTTGTCGGAAAACCATATGGCACCATCCTGGGAACTGATTTTATTTATGACGAAGCGGGCAATAAGCTCATTGATCCGGCAACAGGTTATTACCTCGTATCCCCGGGTGTGATGCCCATTGGCAATATCGTTCCCGATTTTACAGGCGGGTTCTCCAATAGCTTCCGGTGGAAGGATCTCCGCATTCACGCGCTGATCGATTTCCGTCAAGGCGGGGACATCTTTTCGATTACCAACACCTTCGGACGCATTGCAGGCCTACTCGAAGAAACTGCCGCAAACGGGATCCGGGAAAATGGATACGTTTTTGATGGCGTCCTCGCTGAGGTAGACACCGATGGCAAACCCATTTTGACGCAGGGTGCGCAAACGGCTAGCCTGGAGGACGATCGATATAAAAGCAACGGCACCAAAAATGCACGGGCGGTAAGCTATGACGAATACAAGTTTTATGGAGGCGGATTTTACCTCAACCGCCAGGATCTGTATGACGGATCTTACATAAAGCTGAGGGAAGTGTCGCTGGATTACCGGCTTCCGGAGCGCTGGTTGAAAGCCATTGGGATCTCTGAACTGCACGTTGGTGCATTTGCCAGAAACCTGCTGATCATCCATAAAAACATCCCGCACATCGATCCCGAAATATCGGTGAGCACGGCGAACCTCTATGGCAATGAAGGGGGCGCTGTACCTTCTACCCGGTCCTTCGGCATGTCATTGAATTTTCATTTTTGAACCCACCCATACCATCAAATGATGAAAAATCCGATTTTGAAATACTTGCTTGTTACCTCTGCCCTCCTCGCATCCGGAGGCTGTGGAAAGGACTTTGGAGACATCAACGTCGATCCTAACAATCCAAGGGAAGTACCCGCAGATTTGCTGCTTATCGGAGCGGAAAAATTGCTCGCAGAGCATGTGTACTGCGGATTGGGCGATAACATTCGAGGATTGGCATTTGCAGAATTGCTCTCCCAGGCATGGGCTCAGAACAACTATACTGAAATCACCCGGTATCTCATACGGGGAGAAGAGACCAATGGCCTTTATAGACATTTGTACGCCGGGGTCCTCATGGATCTGGCAGATATTGAACGCATTCTGCTTGAAAAACCGGGTCTTGATCCTTTGGAAAACGGCAACAAACTGGCCGTTGCTAGGGTCCTCCGGGTTTACACGCTTCAGTTGCTCTCCGACATGTTTGGCCCCATTCCCTACGGGGAGGCGCTTCACGGTGCAAGCGACCGCACACCCGCCTACGTCTCCCAACGCGAGGTGTATTTTTCGCTGATTGGCGAGTTGAAGGCTGCCATTCAGATAATGGATGTCGGTCATTCCGGATTTGGCCCGGCAGACATGATTTACCAGGGCGATATGCAGGCGTGGAGCCGGTTTGCCCACGCTCTCATGATCCGCATCGCACTCCGCATGGCGGATGTCGAACCCGACAGCTCACGGGTCCTTTTTGAAAAATTTGCCGCGGGCGCTTTTTCTTCTGTTGACCACAATGCCTGTTTCCGTTTTCTGGCCAATGCACCCAATAACAGTCCATTGCACCAGCAATACATTGAACGGGGTGCGACCGACCAGGGTTTGTCGAATATTCTCATTGACAAAACGCTCAAACCACTCAACGATCCCCGCTTGGCAGTATGGGCCGAACCGGCTGCAAATACGGGAGCTTTCGCGGGAAGACCTTACGGACAGACCACGGATGATGCTGCATCGGATGAAGTGGGCAATTATTCTTTGCCCAGTGGTGCGGGCGCCCTGTTCAGCGGATCGTCCCAGTTCAACCAATACGATCTGATGCGTCCTGATTTCTCTGCCTGCCTGTTGAGCTATTCGGAGCAGTGTTTTTCATTTGCCGAAGCGGCAGAACGGGGTTGGTCCGCAGGCGCAAGCGCTGCAAGTTGGTACACCTTGGGGATTGAAGCATCTCTGGCAGAATGGGGAATCATCGATCCGGTAACGGTCGCCGCATACCTGGCACAGGATGCCGTCCGCTATGAATCAGCCCCCGGAACCTGGCAACAGAAAATCGGCGTTCAAAAGTGGCTGGCTCTGTTCATGCAGGGCTTTCAGGCCTGGAGTGAATGGCGACGCCTGGATTTTGATAAACTCGAAGCCCCGGTTGGGGGCACGCTCATTGACCTGGGTTCTGCAGTTGCGCCGCTCAGGCTGGTCTTCCCCGGCAATGAGCAGAGCCTGAATGCTTCCAATTACCAACAGGCTCTGCAACTTCTGGGCGGACCCGATGCGTTGAATACACGTGTGTGGTGGGACGTCAAATGAGGCAGATGGGTACATTAAAAGGACTATAAATGATAAAATCTTCCAGGGTGTCCGGATTTTGCGAGATGTCCGACCGGGCACTTAATAAAAGGCAATTGGTCCGGCCTGAAGCTTGAATTGCAATTGAACGCGTAGGATGGGTTAAGCTTTTCCATGTAACTTCAATGAATGATTATATGCGAACAGTGATGCTCTTGATTGCAAACAACACTGCATCTGCAAGAGGCTTGCATCTCAGTTGCCTGGTGGCCATGTTCCTGTTCCGGGCAATTGCTGTTTTTGCACAGGAAAGAGGCGCGTCAGCGGTCAATCAAACCGATCCCCCGCAAGGAAGGACCTTCGCCGTGGTCGTAGGCATCTCGGACTACCAGTCTCCAGAAATTGTGGATCTGAAATTTGCCGACCAGGATGCGAAGGTTTTTGCCAATTGGCTGGAGGAATCCCATGGAGGAGTAGCTGACCGCGAAGATGTGGTGCTGCTGTTAAACGGGGAAGCGACGCGTGCAAATTTTAATGCAGCGCTGGATTGGCTTGTAGAGAAATGCAGGAGTGGCGACAGGGCCATCTTGTTTTTTAGCGGTCATGGCGACGCAGAGAGCAAGACAAAATTTAACAGGGGCTTCCTCCTGTTTCACGATTCGCCTCCAAACAATTACGCCGCAGGCGCCTTTTCGTTGAACATGCTGCAGGATTACCTGAGTACGCTTTCGGACAGTGCTAAAGTATTGATGGTGGCCGATGCTTGCCGATCGGGAAAATTGGCCGGCAGCACGGTACAGGGTTCTCAGTTGACGGCGGCGGAATTAGCTAAGCAATATGGTAAGGAAACGAAGATCCTGTCGTGTCAACCCGAAGAGGTCAGCCTCGAAGGCAGGCAATGGGGAGGAGGTCGGGGCGTGTTTAGTTATTTTCTGATGGAAAGTCTGTACGGCCTTGCAGATGGTGACCAAGACCAGGTAGTCACCTTGCGCGAGGTGAGCCGTTACGTTCCGGAAAAAATCATTTACGAAATTTCACCTCTGGAACAGACACCAATGTTTGTTGGAAATATGAAGGAACCCATTGCCAAAGTGGACAGCAATGTAATGCAGAGGCATGTCGCACAAATTGGTAATTCCAGAAAGATCCAATTATCGGTATTGGAGTCCAGGGGTCAGGAAGAACGGATACTTGCAGGCCTGGATTCAAGCCTGCGTCAGGCGTATTACGGATTTAAGGATGCGCTTGCAGGTGGACGCTTTTTTGAACCTCCGGGAAGCAACGCAGAGGAATGGTATGCCAGCCTCTCCAACAATAAAAATCTGGCCCCGCTGCATTCGCTGATGCGACGCAACTATGCCGCAGGACTGCAAAACGAAGTGCAACAGGCAATCAATAACTTGCTCGAAGACGACCCTTATGAATATTACCAATGGAAGTTCACCCCTTCGAAGTATCGCGACTACCCCAAATATCTGCAACGGGCGATAGAGTTGCTCGGAGAGAAACATCCAGCATTCAAATTGCTGGAATCCCAAAGGCTTTATTTTGAAGCTTATGTGATGCTTAAAGACGACCTGCCGAAGACACGGGGCAGTGAGGAGATTGCAAAAGTAAAACTGGCCATCAGACTTAAGCTCAATAAAGCCATAGACTACAACCCCACGGCGGCCTATCTGTATTTTTTATTGGCAGAGTCCTTTTGGGATATCGCGGGAGCCTATAGCTTTGATTCGATGCGCCATTATTTTTTTCTAACGACGCAATATGCGCCTACCTGGCTCAACCCCTATCACACGTATTTTAATTACGTATTAAATTCAGAGGTGAATGAAATCAGAGCAGACTCGTTGTTGCGCATTGCTTTGAACATGAAGCCGCAGTCGTGGTACCTTCGTCTGTGCTGGTCGTGGCTGCGGCAAAGGCAAAACCTGTATGAACAATCCGATTCAATCTGTAGGGTTTTGCTGAGTGAAAGACCGGAATTGCTCGAGGCAAGGGCCACCTTGGTGCAGGGTCATGCAGAAAGGTACAATTGGAGGGCTGTCCTGGCTCATGGTGATACCGCTTTTGTGAATGGAGTGTCCGAAGGAGATTTTTCATG
Source organism: Saprospiraceae bacterium (assembly GCA_020848995.1). GTDB lineage: Bacteria > Bacteroidota > Bacteroidia > Chitinophagales > Saprospiraceae > Vicinibacter. Next base: position 59,147 of record JADLHA010000028.1, read on the forward strand.
GGCTTGGTATCTCGCTGGTTTGCTGAATACCGGGCAGCAGAAAGCTTTTGCAGATGCCATCAGAAATCAGTCCGTTGCGATTTCTTCAAACGAATACCTCATTGGATTCTTTGGCGTTGGCGTTGCACTCACAAAATATCATCTGAAAATGGGGCAAAGTGACAGCGCACAGGCATGGGCCTCACAGCTTTTGGAAAGTGGGTCATTGCCCCTTCACCTCGTGGCAGAGGTCATGGAAATGCAGGGGGATTGTCTGTTGAGAAAGGGGGACTATGACGGTGCGCGTACCAACTACCAAAAGGCAATGCATGTCGACCATACTCCCAGCAGAACCACCGTGACCTCCATGGCGAGGCTTGCCAAACTGGCCTCACGGGAGGGTGCATTGCAACGGGCCGATAGTCTGTTCAACGCTGCATTGGCTGATGGGGTCGGGTTTTTTTGGTATGGCCAGGAAGAAGCGCATTGCCTTTATGGAGATTTTCTGCTTGAGCAGGACCGGATTGAAAAGGCGATCTTCCATTATCGACAGGCCAATTCCATTACTCCAAATTATTATGAACCCTGGCTGGGCCTGGCAAAGTGCGAGCTGGTCAGAGGCAACAGAGAAGAAGCCACGATACATTTAGCCAAAGCACTGGAAAATTATTGTCCTCAGCCCGAAGCCTTTCGCAACGACAAATATTTTAAGCAACTGAACGGCGATATTCGGTTTGAAAAATTGCTGGTTCAATATAAGCATCTCAACGCTGCAAAGTGAACAATGCGAAGAAACTGTCCGGGTCTGTAAATCATAAGCAGTTGCACAGCAATTCTTGGCAACGTTACCGGTTTGGAAAAGACTAAACGTGTTGTTTAGCGACGTATGGAAGCATAAGAATCGAATTTGATGGCAATTTGGAAACAACATGAAGAAGAGGACGACGGCGATTGACAAGCAGTGCGGAATCAGCGGATGGACGAGGTTGATGTTGGCCTTTTTTTGGCTTTGGATTCCCGCATCCGGTATGGGCCAGGAGCGCGGTGCCATGCAAGTTGAAGTGACCCCAGCACCGACGGGAAAAACCTACGCCGTGGTCGTGGGCATCTCAGACTACCAGTCTCCGGAAATTGCGGATCTGCAGCATGCCGCTGCCGATGCCCGGGCTTTTGTCGATTGGTTGATGAAAGCTTATCCGGATGAGATCAGCCCAGACAAGATCATGTTGCTAACAGACTCTCTGGCCACCACTTCCCGAATGGACGCCTCGCTGGAGTGGCTCATGGATAATTGTAAAATCGGTGACAGGGCATACATCTATTTTTCCGGACACGGCGATGCTGAAAGCCGCACCCGCAACCGCAGGGGCTTTCTGCTGTGCCATGATTCAGGGCCGAATAATTACGCCGCAGGAGCCTATGCCTTGACGTTTCTCCAGGATAAGATCGAAACGCTCACCATCGACAGCGGCGTAAAAGTGTACGTGATCATGGATGCCTGTCGGGCGGGTAAACTCGCCGGAAACCAGGTGGGCGGAAAGCAAATGACCGCCACTGAACTGGCACAGCAATACGCCAATGAAATCAAAATTTTATCCTGCCAACCGGATGAAGTCAGCCTCGAAGGAAAACAGTGGGGCGGAGGCCGTGGCGTTTTTAGCTACTATCTTACCGAAGGGCTGACTGGTTTTGCAGACAACAACGGAGATGGTTGGATCTCTCTGATGGAGCTGGGCCGCTTTCTTCAGGATCGAATCGCATACGACGTTTCTCCCATCCAGCAAACACCCATGATAGTAGGTAAGCCGAATGAACCTGTAGCAACCTATAAAATGGAACAGCTTCAAAGCCTTGTTGCCCGCAAGGTAAAGGGGAGCCCTGCAATGATGCCACATGATATGCGGGGAATTGAAGAGGAAGTTCTCGCACAGTGCGACAGCCAAACCCGGTTAGATTACAGCGCATTTAAAGTGGCCCTTCGCGAGCGCAGATTAATGGGCACCGAAACTGGCTCGGCAGAAAAGCTCTTCGAAAAACTTACCGCCAACGCCATTCTGAAGCCCTTGCACCCGGGCATGAAGCGAAACTTCGCCGTTGTGCTACAGGAAGAGGTGCAACAGGCCATTAACGCTCTGTTAGAAACCGATCCGACAGAGATCATGCGCTGGCACCATTTCCCGCATCGGTTTTCCCAATATCCCGCTTACCTCGCAAAGGCTATGGAATTGATTGGGTCCAGGAGCAGCTATTACAACAGTTTACATGCAAAGAAATTGTACTTCGAGGCCTACCTCGAAAGGAAGAACTTGCTTGAGGTTGAGACAAAAGATGATCTCCGGGCAGGCATACGGCATAACATCAGCAATAAACTCCTTAGAGCCATGTCTTTGGATAGTTCAGCAGCCTATATCTGCCATGAACTTGCCGCGCTTTACTTTTTGCAGATACTCCCCAGCACCGATTCTTTGGTTTATTGGAACGAGCAAGCCATCGAGCGCTCACCTACCTGGCTGTTGCCTTACCTGGAAATTGCTGAGGAATATCAGGTGAGTCATTCTAACCGATTCGACGATTCCGAAAGATGGCTGAAGCGTGCAGTGGAAATTGATTCGCAATCCTACATGATTAAAGAGCGCCTAGCATGGTTGTACCAACGCAAAAATCAACTCGATAAGACCATTGATCTTTGTCTTCAGAATATTCGCTCCCGGCCTGAAGCATACAGCGGATATTTTACACTTTCCTGTACCTACGCATTTATGCGGGATTTTAAAAGGATGAAGCCCTATTTTATAAAAGTTCACGAACTAGGGGTAAGGCCATATCATAGTGAACCCTATTATTTGAGAAACCGGCACATAGGTTTTTTTATTCCTTATTTGGAGGAAGGTTTGCGCGATCCGGGTCTTTCCACGCCGGAGAAGAATAACTTCGCCGCGCTCCTGGCGATTTGTCACTTTACGTTGGGGGAGGAAGCAGCTGCTGCCCCATACCTGGAAAGATGCAGACAAACTCAACCGTATTACTGGTATAACATGATTCTTAAGGTGATTGAAGGCCGAATTCAATTGGCAAGGGGACACTTGGATGCAGCCGATTCGCTCTTTGCATCGGCAAGCCTATTGGATCCTTCCAAAGATATGTATGCCTCCTCTCTTGCCTGGCGTGCCGTAGTTGCAGAGAAATCCGGCAAACTGGAGCTGGCGGATTCCATTTTTCGTCAGTCTTTGCACTACTGGTCAGGAAGCGCGTGGGATGACTTTCCGATTCAGGAAGAATGCCATTACCTCTATGGAAAGTTTCTGATCAGACGACAAAGGTTCCAGGAAGCAGAGGAGATGTTTGCAAAAGTCAATGAACTGGCCTATGGCAACGGACACCTGGCTTGGTTCGGTTTGGCCTGCCTGGAAGCGGCCCGGGGCAATAGAAGCAAAGCCTATGATCATCTCGAAAGATCTCTCGCATGCGGATTTCCTTTGCGAAGGGATATCGAAAATGAACCCCTGCTGAAATCGCTGGCAGGGCAGAGGCGGCTGGTCAAATTGCTGGATAAAACATTTAAGTGACCTTCAACTGGAACAGATGAACAAAACCAAAATGCGGTCGGTCACATGCTTTTGCGTGGCCTTGTTGTTGAATGCTTTCGCCGGTATGGCACAATGGCAGGTTGTGAATTGCCGGCGTCTGGTGGACGGCAAAGGGGGCGTGATCGAACAAGCCACGATCGTCGTTCGCGACAACGTAATCCACGCTGTGGGAAAATCGGGAGAGGTAACCGTTCCTAAGGGTGCAGTAGTGCATGACCTGAACCAGTTCACCGTATTGCCGGGGCTGATCGATGCCCATACGCACCTGAGTTATGCCTGGGACCATATGCCGGGAACGACTCCTTGGGAGAGTCTTGAGCGCATCATGAGCAATCCAATGGTCCTCTTTTATTCGACGAGAAATGCAGCCCGGACCCTGGAAAGCGGAGTAACCTGTGTGCGTGACCTGGGGTCCTACGAAAAATTAGATACCGACCTCAAACAACTGATCCTCCGCGGCGAAGTGGCAGGCCCACGCATGTTCATTGCGGGGAATGGACTACACGTTAGCTTTGACCCCTACCTTCCGATCAATTTCCGCGATTTTGGAAAGGCCGATGGCGTCGAAGAAGTCATTCGTGCAACGAGACAACAAATCATGACCGGGGTAGACTGGATAAAGATGTACGGTTCCACAGGATCCGGCAATGATGTCAGCGGCCATCAGACCTACACGCTCGAAGAAATGCAGGCCGCCTGCAGCATTGCCCATCAGCATGGCCTTCGCATAGCCATTCATGCCTACGGAGGTGAGGCAGCACGCATGGCCGTTCAGGCTGGGGCCAATTCATTGGAACACGCGGTCGATCTCGACGATGCCACACTTGCTGAGATGGTGCGCAAGGGTGTGTATTACGTTCCAACCGTCGATCACAACCGCTATTACGCTGATCACGCTGCTGTATATGGCTACTCCAAGCAGGAAGTCATCCAATTGAAGGAGTTCATCCTGCGCAACGTGGAAACCTTGCGCAGGGCCCACGAGGCAGGAGTGAAAATCGTTATGGGATCGGATGCAGTTTTTACGGGCTTTGGTGAAAATGCACGTGAGCTCGAGTGGTTTATTGAAGCGGGCATGACGACTCAGGAGGCCATACGCTCTGCCACGAGCATGGGGGCTGAACTCCTCGGACGCGGGGCCGATCTCGGCAACATTGCCCCAGGCTACCTGGCCGACATCATCGCGGTTGAAGGCAATCCCCTGGAAGACATCCAGGCGCTCACTCGCCGGGTGCGGTGGGTGATGAAAGATGGTAGAGTGTTCGTGGACAAGCGGACAAAACTTCGCTAATCCCTTCGCTGCGCGCCTGGGCCAGCCTCTGGTTGATTTGCCCCCCGGATTTGCCATTTGCCGAAGTCCCCTATCTTTGAAGTCAACACTTAACGCTCGTTCGCATGCAGGGAAAGAAGGGACGGATATCTACCGCCATCCTGGCGAGCCTGGCACTCTTCGCCCAGGCACAGCGGGGCGCGACCCCTTATAATGAAGGCCTTCCCTTCGGGGGCACCGTTCACGCACTCATCATCGGGATCAGCGATTACCAGTACGTGCAAGACCTTCGCTTTGCCGATCGCGATGCACGGGCCTTTAGGGAATATCTGTTGAGGTATAGCCGGCCCGCAGCCGATAGCCTGCACATCGAACTCTTCGTCAACGATAAGGCCACGCGCATCCCCGTCTGCGATGCCATTTCCTCTCTGGTTCGACGGGTGCAACCGGGAGATCGCGTCTATTTTTATTTTGCCGGACACGGCGACATCGAGGACCTGACGCAATCGGAAAACGGTTTGCTGCTGCTGCACGACAGTCCTACGGAAGGCTATTTCGGCATGACCGACGGCGTGCTCCAGGTGAATCAGATTGCCGACTACTTTGGCAAACTTGCCTCAAAAGGCGTTGAGGTCTTCTACGTCATCGATGCCTGCCATTCCGGAAAACTCAGGGGCGGCGATCCGGGAAGGGCGCATACCTCCGTTGCCGTGCAACGGGTGCTCGCAACACATGCGACCCTGATGCTCTCCTGCGATGCCGACCAGTTGTCGCTCGAAAGCGAAGGCTGGGGGGGCGGCCGCGGACTGTTTTCCTGGTACCTCGAAGACGGCCTTCTGGGTCTAGCTGAAGTGGATAGCGACGACCAGGTGAGTCTGCTCGAACTCGAGCAATACGTCAAACGCAATACCTACCTGACCAGCGAAAAGCGCCAAACTCCGGTGTTCCTGGGCAAACAAGACCGCATCCTCAACTGGGTGGATGAACATCACAGAGACTCCATCGCCAGGATGCGCCGCGAAAGCTATCCGGCTTACACCGAAGTGAATTATAAAGGAAGTGAGCGTCGTTACCTGGATGCAATGGACAGCGCAGGCAGAGCGCTGTATCTGCTGTGTGATCAACGGACCGAACAAGGCAGCCTGATTGACAGAGATCAGGACAATGCCTGTCAGCTTTTTCGCCGCTTCTTACAACACTACCCAAATAACTACCTCGGGGCATTGCTGCGCCGAAAGCTCGTGTCAAGGCTCAACCAACCCTTCGATTCCATCGTTCGTCCCGTAATGTTGGGCAAAAGACCCAGGTTGTCGGCAAATCAGTTGAAACGCGCTGCCGCCTCCCTCGATTCCTGCATTGCACTGCTGGATGCTTCGCATTACATGTTCCGCCATTTTCTTTCCCGCAGACATTGCCTGGAAGCGGTTGAAAAGGCGCTGCCAGTCGATATCAACAACTACGGACCTTTGGAACGCGAAGCCATGCACTACGCACTTGACCAGCTACATCGCTCGCGGTCCCTGGAACCCAACGCGAGCTATGTGTATTTCTGGCTCGGTTTGTATCACCAGACCATGCATTCACCCGATAGCGCACTGGTTTACTTCAACGAATTCCTGCGGCTGATCCCCAATTCTGCCCTGGCGCACAACCTGATCGGCATTTCGCTTGGCGACAACCGCCAGTACGAAGCCTCGGTCAAAGCATTTGAAAGGGCCCTTGTGCTGGATCCTCAAGCCTTTGAACCGCGCAACAACCTCGCCTACATTTTTAACGAAATGCGCGCATTTGAACGGGCAGAAGCTGCCGCGCGCGATGCCATCGCCTTAAAACCCAATTCAGTCTTCGCACGCAACTCTCTGGCATCGGTACTCCTCGAAATGCACCGCTACGAAGAGGCCCTGCAGGTCGTGGAGGAAGCCCTGCAATTGGATTCATCCTCATTCAGGACGATCTACCTCAAAGGCAGAATCCATTTTGCCAACCGCAATTTCCGGCAGGCCGAACAACTGTTCGCAGAAGTCCTGCGCCGCAAAAGGGACTACGGTTACGCCGCCAGGGAACTCGCCCTCAGCTACATGGCAACATCGCAATGGAAACAGGCTTTGGAGACCTTCCGCAGCTACTTCGAACTGGATCCTTCAAGCGGAATCATGCACGAGCAGTACGCGCGCTGTTTTGCCCAAATGGGCTCGAAAGACAGCGCTGAATTGTATTTCCATCGCGCGCTGAAGGAACTGTCAGCCGATCGCAATCGCCTGGAAAACCAGGCAGACATACACCACTACGGCCTGGGCGATGCCCGCACAGCACGAACCTATTACGATGCCGCGCTTGAGCAAAGGGACAATAACCCGATGTTGTGGGCAAAAGCCGCTAGCAATGCAGTGGCACTCGGCGATCGCGATCGCGCAGCATTTTGTTTCGACAAAATCAAGACAATACCCCATTCAGACGCAGCGTTGGCTTATGCTGAGGCCTGCCTGATCGCAACGGGCACGCCTACGATGGATCCGCAGGATAAACTTAGGACTGCATTCGGAATGGACCACAGCCTGGTGTGGCTGGCGCAGTCTGAGCCTGCATTTGCAGCCTGGAAAAACAGCGCAGCCTTCACAGGCCTGGTCCATGAATTTCACCCCCCGGCTCGCTAACCGTTGTCGTCATTTGTACGAAAAGCCACCTATTGAAAGTCGTATGTTGAAAGAACTTAGCTTCAGGGTATTTGCTATCTTTATGCAATGAACTGGTTTTGGATCATTTGGACTTTCGACGCGCTGATCGCATTGATAGCGGTCTATTTTTTTTTGATCGGTCTTTCAGATGGTACTGTGAGCGAAAGAAATATGAAAATGTGGCTCGGCCTGTTATTGGGTCTGGCCATCCTTTTGGGAGGCAGTATCTGGCTTAGATCTCACGGCCATGCGGGCATCGCCATTGCCCTGCTGGGGATACTGGCAGTGCCCGGTCTCCTGTATGCACTGTTTATGCTCGTCAACCTGGTTTCCAACGAGCGCTGGAATTGACCACTTTTCGGTATTGTCACGTGAAGATGTTACATCCTAAATTGACCTCATCCGGATTGTACTCTTCGCAATCGCGCATCACGTCCTGCTAAAGGCGGAGAGACTGGTTTAGCAAATGCACCTGCGGCGCGTGGCGTCCGGCCATTCGTCAGAGAATACCCGTTAAGTGATCGACGCAATGCGGAGCCGCTTTTGCATATGCGTAGCTACGGCTCCCCAAAAGCCTCCTTTAGGTTGCTTGCCCGGACCTACTCATGCAATGCCCATGCATCAACCCACTTTCTGCCAGCATTCTGGTACACGAACGTCTCGTGGTTTTGTAAGCGAACGTCTTTGGTGTATCTACGGTGAGGTAAAAATTCCAATTCTTCTTCCAGAAAGCGCGTCCGCAAAGTATCTGCAATCAGGCTGGCGGCATTCCCTCCATTCTGGACGGGAGCAAACCGGCGGAGGGACCCAGGCGAAACAGCCGTGTGAACCTTTTTGCCAAGGGCAAGCGCAAAATAGAGTGAAGGTGCGCTATGACTGATCAATTCGTGGCAATTGGCAACCAGCTCACCCGTATTTCCGTGAAGATAAATTTCAGTGTCTTTTCCGAATATTTTTTCAATTTCAGCCACTGCGCGCCGGTGGTTTTCGAGTGGGTGCAATTGGAAAATCAATGTTCGGTCACCCGCGATGCTTTGGCATCCTCTGAGGAATGCCATCCGCTCCTCCGCACGACCGGTTTCACGGATTGGCGAGGTGCAGACAAGGGAATATGGAAACTTGCGAACTGGGCTGCTCACCAGGGCGGCGATGTGGTCATATCCCGGAATACCGGAAACCCGGATTTTGTCAAAAGTAACTCCCGTAGTTTCCAGACACTGCGCATCTCCTTCCGATGCGATGAAGTAAAGGTCGAAGCGTTCGTCGGAACCGACCGAACCGCCAACGGGCAACGGCAAGTGAGCAAATGACTTCAACTTCGTTTTTCCAGAGTCCAGCAAATGCGGATCAGCCAATTCCTCCTGGATGAACACCCGGGGCACTCCTGCATATTTGCGGGGCGGCTTTACGTTTCCGTATACGAGGATCAGATCAAAGGCAGTATCCACATCAACATACAAACGTTCGTACGTCGTTTCGGTGGGTGCATTGCCAGAACCGTACACAACAGGCTCGACAGGATGGAGGTTCTGTACCGAAGTCCACGAAATGGGTTTGAACAAACGATGTTTATGACCCTGCACACCGCGACATTTCAGGGAATAGTGATCGCATTCCGGTAAAGCCTGACAAAGGCGATTTACCTGCAGGGTCACTGTTTTTAATCCGGTTAGGTGCAAGACATTTTTGCGGATCATCGGTTTAAGTGATTTGCCACCATAAAATTAACGCATGGAAACTGCCGTTGGCTCCCGCAAGTTGAGATTTAATGAATTGCACATACTGGCTTTACAATGCCGTAATATTTGAACTTCCCTCAAGATCAAGCCGCCGAACCAGCACATTTAGAAGATGAAAAAGCGCAACGGCAAACAGGGGTTGGACAGACGCAGCAGTGGGCTGGGAGCGAACATGGGTGATTCCAATCCATCCGATGCATCGAGCCACTCATGAGAGAGTTGTTAGCTAGTGCATCCGGCCGATGAACGAAATGATGCGCAAAGCATACATTTGCATATGGACCAAAATAACGGTAGCGATTTGCACTCGGCGCTGTCAGTCCTGGGTGCAGAAATCGGAGGTTCGCTCTCGTTCGACGAAACGCATTCGGGCATTTATGCTACCGATGCCAGCAATTACCAGATCCGGCCCCTCGGGGTGGTGTTCCCTCGTTCAGAGGAGGATGTGTTCCGCATCGTTCATTGGGCCAGACGGCATCGCATCCCGCTGGTCGGACGGGGAGGGGGAACCAGCCTTGTCGGACAAACCATTGGAGAAGGACTCGTAGTCGATTTTTCGCGATACATGGACCGCATGCTCGAACTCAACGTCGAAGAGCGCTGGGCATGGGTAGAACCGGGGATTGTGCGGGATGTGTTGCACCAGGCCCTCAAACCATATGGACTTCATTTTGCTCCGGATCCGGCTACATCCAGCCGTGCTACCGTAGGCGGTATGATCGCCAACAACAGCTCGGGCACGCGCAGCCTCCGCTATGGCAAAACACTGGATCACGTTCTCGAACTTCGCGTATTGCTCGCCGACGGAAGCGTCCTGCACACCCGGGATATAGACCTGACCCAGCGCACAGCCATCGCAAAGGAAAACAGCAGGGAGGGGGAAATCCTGCGAAACCTGACACACCTGGTCGAACAACAACGCGACGAAATTCTAACCCGGTTTCCGAAAGTCATGCGCAGGGTCGGAGGGTACAACCTCGATGAATTGCTCGGCGAAACCTGGAACCTCAGCAAACTGTTTACCGGCAGTGAAGGCACCCTGGGCATCCTCCTCGCAGCCAAAATACACCTCGAGCCTTTGCCGGCGCACCAGAGCATCTGCGTTGTGCATTTTTCGGAATTTTTTGAGTCGATTTCACACGTAGAGCAAATGGTGCAATCCGGTGCGGTCGCCGTTGAATTGCTCGACCGGATGCTCATCGAGAAGAGCAGGGAAAACCTGGAAACCCAGAGGTATTGCCATTTCATCCAGGGAGAGCCAGTCGCATTGCAGGTGGTAGAGTTCAATGGCGAGACGCGTGCCGACGCAGAGGCACAAGCTCATGCCCTTGCACGGAAACTGGAAGCAAAGGGCATTGGCTTCGCGTGGCCGGTATATTCCGAAACTTCAGACATCGAAGCCGTTTTTACCGTCCGCAAAAAGGGTCTGGGACTGCTGATGGGTGTCAAGGGCCGAAGAAAACCCATCCCATTCATCGAGGATGCTGCCGTTCCGCTGCAGCACCTGGCTTCCTACATTCGCGAAGTATACGACATCTGTCACCGGCACGGAGCGGATGTGGTCGCGTATGCCCATGCCAGCGTCGGTTTGCTGCACGTCAAACCATTGCTCGACCTGCGCGATGCTGAAGACATCGAACGCATGAAAGCCATTTCAGCAGATTGTCTCGAAAGGGTGTTGCATTATGGTGGAAGCTGGAGCGGGGAGCACGGCGACGGACTTGCGCGAAGCCCTTTCAACGAATGCTTTTTTGGCAGCCGCCTGTACGCGGCTTTCCGCGAGGTGAAAAATCTGTTCGACCCGGACCACGTGATGAATCCCGGTAAAATCGTAGACGCTCCCCCCCAGGACGCTAACCTTCGCTACGGCGCCGGGTACCGGGACCAGTTCCTGGATTCGATGTACCATTACCGCACGGAAGGAGGATTTTCCGAGGCCGCTCACCTATGTAACGGGGTGGGTGAATGCCGCAAGCTGAGCGGAGGCACCATGTGCCCGAGCTTTCGTGCGACGCACTCCGAAAAAGATAGCACCCGGGGACGCGCCAACCTGCTGCGGCTGGCCATCTCCGGCCAGTTGAAGCACAACGGCCTGCACAGCCCCGAATTGCAGGAGATCATGGACCTGTGTCTGGCCTGCAAGGCCTGCAAAGCCGAATGCCCCAGCAACGTCGACATGGCCAAATTCAAGAGCGAGGTGATGTACGCATCCAAAAAGTCGCGTGGCATCGGAACGACCGACCGCTTGATGCTGGCTCAGGAAAACATCAACTCTTGGTTATGTGGTCCGGCAGCGCCTCTGGCCAACGCCTTGATCGATTCATCCCCCTTCCGTTGGGCTTTGGAAAAGCTGGCGGGCCTCGACCGTCGCCGCGTCTTGCCTCACTATGCAAAAAGGCGTTTTGCTGAGAAATCCTGTTCAGAAGATCCGGACGTCGTGTTCTTTGCCGACTCCTACGTTCGCTACCACGAACCGCAAACTGGCGATGCCGCGCTTGCTTTGCTGAAGGCCCTTGGATTGCGCGTGGCCATCATCGACACGGTTTGCTGCCAGCGCCCCCTGATGTCGCGGGGACTGCTCGACGAAGCGCGTGCACGCGGGCACGAGACGTTCAAACAGTTGCTCCCCTTTCTCGAACGCGGCACCCCGGTGGTCGTTTGCGAGCCTTCCTGTGCAAGCGCACTGCGCGACGACCTGCCCGACCTGATGACAGACCCCGCGTTTTCCCGCTATTCCGAACAGATCATGCCCATAGAAGATTTCGTGGCAAGTCGGGAAGACTGGATCGGCCGCATTACCATGGAACCCGGTGAATACCTGATGCACGGACATTGCCATCAACGCGCCCTGTTTACCACGACCTCCCTGCAGCGCATTTTTGCCAAACAAACGAACGTTCGTTTGTTGGAGACACCTGGCGGATGTTGTGGAATGGCCGGTGCGTTTGGATACGAGAAAAAGCACTACGAGCTGTCCGTTCAGATTGCCGGAGAGAGTATACTCCCGGGCTTGAAGGGTGCACCGGAGTCGACCCATCTCGTTTTCAACGGTTTCAGTTGCCGCCACCAGGCACAACACCTTACGGGCCGGCTGCCCCGCCATTGGGTCGAGTTGGTCAGACCGCGGTCTGATGAATAACAAAAGGAGGCTGTGCAAAAAAAAGCCACTCCTGAAGTGCAGGAGTGGCAAGGCTTCTACGAGTTCGAGAGTTATTGTGCTTTTTTGAACAGGCCGCCGAGCAGGGAACCGGCACCACCACCTACGAGTGAGAGGATGAGGCCCATGATGTTGAAGCCACCGTCTTCACCGCCGCCGCTGCCCAACAGGTTGAGCGCTTGGACCAGAATTGGGAGAATGTTGCCTCCTGCCGCCCCGGCAATGAGGTTGCCAATCATTCCCAAACCGTTTTTCTTGACCATGTTGCCGCCGTAACCCCCGACCGCACCCGCAACGGTGTTGATGAGAATTTGCATGAAGTCCATAGTTCGTTTGTTTTGAAGGTGAATGAATAATACACCTCTAAGTTAGTACTCGTTAGCAATTTATTGGTTAAATTTATATATATAATTTTTTGATATATATAACTGATCGATTTGGAAGGGCGGCAGGACGTGCGAAAACATTGCGTACATTCACCCTTGGAATGCTATAAAGTATGTCAAAGAACATCAGCCATCTTTCAGGACGCAGGGGCTTAAAGCAAAACCTGTTTGAGGAGATCGCGGCATCGGTACAGCTCAATGGGCGACTCGACGAAGAGGCTGCGCGCAAACTGGCAGAGGATTTTCTCGTAGGCACAGCCAGCGTGTATGGAGCCGCCAGTTTTTACGATTTTACCCGCGAAGACCAAGCCGGCAAAAGGGTCTATGTGTGCAACGGCACAGCCTGTCTCACCGCCGGAACGCAGAAGGCCGTTCGCGACGAACTCAGCCGCCACTTTGCCAAGGAAGAGATTGGCGAAATGTGTTGCCTGGGGCGCTGTCACGAAAACAATGCTTTTCAGTACGCAGGTTCCAACTATTCGGGAACGGCGATTGGCGAGTTGTCCCAAATCCTGAATTCGGGAAGGCACATCCGCGACCGCTATGCGGTCAGGGCGTTGGGAAATCCCGTCCTGACGGGACAGCAACCAAGTCAGGAAGCGCTGAGGGAACAATTGCTCGTGCTGCTAAGCCGCAAGCCCGAAGCCTGGATCTCCGAACTCAAACTTTCCGGCCTGCGCGGTCGTGGGGGAGCTGGTTTCCCCATGTCCATCAAGGTCGAGGCCTGTGCACGTGCCCCGGGAGAAACCAAATTCATCGTTTGCAACGCCGACGAAGGCGACCCGGGCTCCTACAGCGATCGCTACCTGTTGGAACAGCAACCCTTCCTCGTCCTCTTCGGTCTGATTGCGGCCGGTTATATGGTCGGTGCCGACCGCGGTGTGGTTTACCTCAGAGCGGAATACCCCGAATCCGCTGAAGCGCTTGCGGAGGCATTGGCAAATTTTCGGGACTGGGGATTCTGCGGCGAGCACATTCTGGGAAGCGAATTTTCTTTTGCCTTTAAAGTCATTTTGGCTCAGGGCGCTTACATCTGCGGCGAAGAGACCGCACTGCTGTCGTCGATCGAAGGCCAGCGCCCGGAAGTGCGCGTGAGGCCTCCCTTCCCGGTGCAGGAGGGCCTGTTTGGCAAACCCACCCTGGTCAATAACGTAGAGACCCTGGCCAATCTCTATGCGATCTGTCGCGATGGGGGCTCAGCCTTTGCAGCAACCGGTACACCGAAATCCACCGGCACCAAGCTGGTGTCCCTCGACAGCCACTTCAACCGTTCCGGCATCTGTGAAGTGCCCATGGGCACCGCCTTGCGCGACGTCGTTTTTCAATTGGGCGGCGGGTTCACAACCCGCGTAAAAGCCCTTCACATAGGTGGCCCCCTTGGGGGACTTGTCCCCATCCATAAGGTCGATGATTTGCAGGTCGATTTTGAATCCTTCGCCAGCCAGGGTTTTCTGCTGGGCCACGCCTCCATCGTTTCGGTCCCGGATGCCTTTCCCATGATTGAATACCTCGAACACCTCTTTGCCTTCACCGCCCACGAAAGTTGCGGCAAATGTTTCCCCTGCCGCATTGGCTCAGTCCGCGGAATGGAGCTGCTGCACAAAGCGCGCACTTCAGCAGGCTATCTCATCGACAGAAGGCTTTTCGAGGACCTCCTCGATGCCATGAAACGCGGCTCCCTCTGCGCGCTTGGCGGCGGCGTTCCCCTTCCGGTTTACAATGCGCTGCATTACTTTGAAGAGGAACTCAGGTCTTATTTTTCCAAGGAGTCCGCATGATCCCCGGAAGGCAATAAACTAACAAGCGTTCGTATGAAACAGGAAGCATACATCATCGCCATGACGCGCTCGGCCTTTGCGAGGTCGAAGCGCGGTGGATTTCGCTTCACGCGTTCCGACGACCTGTCGGTGCAACTCATCTACAGGTTGATGGATCGCCTGCCCGGGCTGGATCACGCCCGTGTAGACGACGTCATCGTCGGCTGCGCCAATCCCGAGGGGGAGCAGGGCCTTCAAATCGGACGCCAGATCGCACTGAGGACTTTTGGCAAACAAACGCCCGGAATGACGGTCAACCGGTATTGTGCTTCGGGCCTGGAGAGTCTGGCCATTGCCACGGCAAAAATCCGCAGCGGCATGGGAAGCTGCTTTGTTGCAGGAGGCGCAGAGAGCATGAGCGTCATTCCGATGGAGGGCTACAAATTTGCCCCAAGCTTTGAAGTCGCCCGCGAGCATCCGGATTATGTGATCGGCATGGGCTTGACCGCAGAGGCCGTTGCGGCCAAATACGGCATCTCGCGCGAAGACCAGGATGCCTTTGCATTTCGCTCTCACCAGCGGGCAGCCCAGGCACAATCTTCGGGCCGGTTCGCAGAAGAAATTACTCCCATTGATGTCGAAGAATCGCTTTTCGACGGTCAGAATAGACAGGTGCGAAAAACTTTGGTGGCTTCCGACGAGGGCATCCGCAAGGATACCAGCCTGGAGGCGCTGGCGGCGCTCAAACCGGCTTTTGCACGCAGCGGATCAGTCACCGCCGGCAACTCGAGTCAGACCAGCGACGGCGCCTGCTTTCACGTCGTGGCCAGCGAATCGCTCGTTCGCGAGTTGGGCGTAAACCCCATTGGCCGGATCGTCTCTTGTGCCGTCGCGGGTGTCGAGCCGCTCTACATGGGCATCGGCCCCTGCGCTGCCATACCCAGAGCACTCGGCCAGGCAGGTCTCCAACTGCAAGACATCGCAGTGATCGAACTCAATGAAGCATTTGCTGCACAGTCGCTGGCGGTGATCCGCGAGGCGGGCCTGGATCCGGAACGCGTCAACCCCAACGGGGGCGCCATTGCGCTGGGCCATCCACTGGGCTGCAGCGGAGCCCGCCTTGCCATGACCTGCATCATCGAACTTCACCGACGCAACGCCCGATATGGCCTGGTTACCGCCTGCGTTGGCGGCGGACAGGGCATCGCCGCCGTCGTGGAGGCCATCTGAAAGTTCAGCAATAATTGGTCTTTGGAATGAGTTAAGCCAGGAACACGTCAAATGTGATCCTCGTAAAGATGCGTGGAACGCGTTGCGGGATGCTTTGCAGGGCCTTACCGGATTCTGACTGTTACGATAATGCCGGGCTGAATTCATGGTGCGTAGTAACCTATGCTGGCAGATGCACTCAAAAGAGGTTTTTTCAAGCAGTCTTTTTGTTTGATCGCACTCCACGAAAATCAGATTGAGATGCACATCGACCGATAGGTCTTTTGGCTTCCTTCAGCGGGGCTTCGGTACTGCGGATGTGGCTTTTCTTCTCTGCAATCGAAGGATTTCCGGATTAAACCAAAATCCATGCTCTCCGGTCTAAATTATTTTAATCCTCATGAGAAAATGCAATTCGCGCAATTTGCTCTGTGCCTTGACCTGCCTGGCCTTGGTGGCGCAAAGCAATCGACTCCACTCACAATTCCTGGGAGAGTGGCAGGGTCTCAAATTTTATGCCTACGGTAAGGATACCATTGAATATCCCTACGACGGCACGAACCCTGTCGGCCACCTGATGGTCGTCAACGAAGCAACAACCAACAGCCCGGCTCAGGTCACTGTAAAAGCAACTTGCTCATTGGCAGCAGGTGGCTTGCTCAACGTCTTTCCCAACGGCGGAAAATTGGCCATCTTACTTCCGGGAGACACCAGCTTCGTGAATAACTGGTTTCAGGAATTGCTGGATCGTCCGACGCTGCCTTTTAGCGATGGCGAGTACCGCACAGCAAGGGTAGACTACCACTTTGACAACGGCCTTTCCTCAACAGCGGTATCGAGAAATTACACCATCTATTACGCAGGAAAAAACCCCATTCCTTCCGGAAACACCCAACTGCTGGGAAAAATTGTCGTCCCGGCTTACGCTGCGGGAAGATCCTGCAGGCTGAACCTGTCGACGATGAACTGGAAGGGAATCAACATCCCCCTGACTTATTCGGCACCGGATACGGGGTACTTGTTCTCGACAAGTCTTCACGACCGGAACACATGGTACCTCACGCTTTCGGGACAGGTACGTTCTGCCACGATTGAAATGGATCACACACGCGCAACGAGTGTGCGGATCGAAGCAGATACGACGATGGAGAACTTTATCAGCACGTACGACACCGTCTCGAATGTGGTCACGACTACGGGCTTCTGGCGGGGAGCTTTCTCTGCATCCGAACAAACCGTCGCATTCTTTCCCGGCCAGGAAAACTGGCAGGCAGGTCGCGATTCCATGCTCAAATCGACGGCAAAGATTTACAAATACACCCTGGGTGGACAACTGTTGTGGGAACATGTCCCCGGTTGGGAGACCTGGGGAGGGGACATGAGCCCGGATGGCCGTTTTGTCGCTTACGCACTATACACCGGCAAATTCGGGAATTCCGCTTCGAATGACCAATTGCGCCTGGTCCTGTTGGATGGTGCCACAGGACAGGTCATATGGTCTCTCCGGGACAGCCTGGATTTCGAATCTTACGAAATCGCTTTCTCCCATCAAGCAGATTTAATCGCAGTAGGAACTACCGGCCAGGGGAAGGTCTCCTTGTTCGACCGGGCCACGGGAATGCGAATATGGAAAACGCCCACCATCGCCATGGCCGATGGCGCCAATGGTTTCGGACAGATCAGGAAAATTCTGTTTGATGCACAAGATGATTACCTGTATGTCGGAAGTGGCGACAACTACTTGCGAAAAATCAGGGTGAGTGACGGTGCGGTCATTTGGAGGACCTGTGTCGGCGGATGGCCATTTGTAAACGGTTTACAACTCGCTCCAGGCGGCGATTTAATCGCCGTGGGGATGAAATCGGCAATGGTGGCCTGCGTCCGGACTTCGGATGGAGTCATCCTGTGGAGTCGCGACACGGGTAATTTTGACGATGCTTATTTTTCACCTGACGGAAAGTACATCGCCGACTTCACCGGAAAGGTTTTTGAAGCGGCTTCAGGGAAACTCGTCGGAAAAGGTGGATCAAATTCGGTGGGCCAGTTTACCAGTGACGGTAAATACGTTTGCCGGATGGGAAAGGGCAATATGGAATTTTTTTCGGTTCAGGCTTCGTCGCTGGCCTATGCTTCCCCTTCCGGAAACATGAACAACGGCCCGGGGGAACAGCCGCAATGGATGTTCCTGTCACCAGAGGATTCGCTGGGAGTGGTCGCAGCCAGGGATATGGGCAATCCACCTCAAACGGGATTGACATTTTTTAGAAGAACGCGCGGCCCGCTTTCCAATACAGTCCGGCCATTGGGAAGACAGGCAGTCATTTTGGAATGCCATCCCAATCCATTTTTACAATACTGCAACCTATGGTCCTCCGAGGAATTGTCAAATGCTACGATCATGCTGGAGAATGTCTTCGGACAGCAAGTTGCTAAATACACCAGGCTCGACGGCCATGGTTTCACCTTGATGCGTGAAAACTGGCCGGATGGCCTTTATATACTTAGGCTGTTTCGTGGAAATTCCCTGCTGGCTTCAAGAAAATTGGTCATCCTGAATTGAGTCGCCGTTGTAATTCCAATTACAATCTTTTGAATTTTCACGCCAGGTGGGGGCTGGTGCTCGAGGTTTGCTTTTCAGATTGCCCTACGGCAAGCAACTATTGAATTTCTCCGTTTTGCATCGGGCATATCGTTTGGGCACTTCATCTCCGGGCAGCTTCTGATCGCTTCGTCTCGCTACAGGAATTTATAAAAATATGTTCATTTTACTTCGTGTGGATGCCTAAAGCAAAACAAGGTGTGCCGAATTGAAAGCGGCTGGGTCGGGCTATGGCGACACGGCCGCACCAAATGAATGGTGGCCTCAACTCATTGTGTAGATGAACCCAGAGGGACAAACCGGTTTGAAAAGGGCTATTCAAAAACGCCATTAAGGCTACTCGCTTACTTCGGAATTTCTTGTGCGACGCAGGTAACGCAAAAAGGCGTAGGATTTTCGACGCGTGAGGTAACCTGGTTCCGATTCGTGGCGCATCGCTTCGCGTTCGAAACCGATTGCCTGGTAGGCCCTCAGATGGCTTTTGGTAGGGAGCCGGCGAAATAGGTATTCCAGTCCGTACCAAACGTAAAACGGAACGATCAGCAGTTCCACCTGTTGCCGCAGGTGGATGCGCTCGTGGTTTAGCAAGGATGCATTGAATCGGTCATCCAGTTTGCGGACTACGACAAAAGGCCATATCGCCATGGCTCCTGCAAACTTTCCGGTGAGCAGGGCAAGTAGACGCGGACTGCAAACGACGATCACGAAAACGAACATTGAAATTTTACGACCTCATTAGCCAAACTTCGAAAAAAAAGGGGCAATGAGAACTCATGGAAGTAACTTTCTGTCGGGTGAAAACTTGAATTTAGCGACTTGTCGGCAAAGATCCATCCCAGCGCGGAGGACTCAGTGCTTTTTCCACCGCTCAAGTTTGGGTATGGGCCGGGTTGCAAGCCAGGCGAACAATCCGTTCATTCCACTTTTTTTCATTTCCTGAATGCAGAACTTCTGCATTTTTTCTGCTGTGTCAATTTCCGGAGGAGATAAAAAGGCCCCGTCCCGGTAGCACATGGAGCAGTACTTTTTACTGAGGGTGCCGTCTTTTTCAGTTCCCCCTCCGTTGATGTCTTTTTTTAAGGGGAACCCACAGCTCTGACAAAATTTGTATTCTTTCATGGATCAGTATTTTATGCATTCCCACCTGCGTCCTAAAGGAACGGATTGGATACGAGGGCCAACATCCGCACATTTTTTTAGGTGCATTGTGGTGGAAAAAATCTCCCATTCTGTTTTAACGCAATGTGTTTGCCAAAAATTCCCTACTGTCTTAAAGCGGAGGGAGGGTGCGGTCCACCTGCTTTCCGAACCCGCACAACAGAAACGTCTGAATGGCATGAACAGATCTCTGTGAAACAATAAGTTGCAGGGAAATTGGCATGGCCTTGGAGCTGCTTTACAGGGATGGCGATGGTGTTTTATTTCTTTTTATTGAACGATCTTTATCGCCTTTACAATAATCGTTTCACCAAAGAGTACTTCTTTAGTAAAGACCTGCCTGAAAATACTTTTGTTGATGTGCAAGGTTCCTTCTTTTTTTCCTCTTCTGAGGTAGATCAAAAGGGTGGATAGAAACACAATTGGCAGGAAGATGGAGTACACGACGGCAACGGCTTTTATTCGGTTGGTCCTGATGGCATTTATCCTAAAGCCGTTGGTATGGAGCAGGTACCTCAATTCAGGAAAGGAGATCATCCCAATGTGGTGCAGTGGGGTTGGCTTATTCTCATCGAGGGGCACTTCGCATTTGTAATGATGACCCGTGATCATCCATTTCCACCTCGACCTCAGGCTGGAAATGTTGGGCGTGGAAATGATGATTTCGCCATCCGTTTTGAGGATCCGGTGAGCCTCTCTGACAAAGGAGTGTTGCTCGTCTATGTGCTCTATTCCATCAATACAGACGAGCACATCACACGACGCGTCAGCGATGGGCAAAGGCTTTGTCATATCGGCGCACACAAAATCGCCGTGGGCGATCTGCAGAATGTTGTCGATGTCTGCCGCGATGACATGTTTGCACCCAGCATCTTTAAGCCTTTGCACAAATGCGCCACTGCCCGAGGGAATGTCGACGATGGTGTAATTTACTCCCCACTTGATCAGGGAAAACACCGTTTCATGTGTATTTTTAGAAGTGTTAATCGAAATTCCTTTATAGCTGTTCCGCATTTTTAGGGCATTCAATAGAATAGGTATTTTTGTAAACAGGCGTTCGCGCTTTTGATCCGGAAATGAGGGCTGTGCTGTTGCTGAAAACAACAGCCTGCTACTCGCCTGATGGTTGTCGAATGACTCATGTGCCCGTCGCGAAAACTGTGCCGAAAAGTGTGCTTCGAATAACTCCAGGGCACTTCTAAAACCCCCCCTATTGCGCCAGCCAGCCCGCTTAGGCCCACGCGCTCAATGAATTTAGCTTTACAATACTTAGTTGCAGCTCAGTCAGTTATAGTTCCACATAGCTTCCTTCGCTGCGCCTCGTCTTGTTTTGCTCGGGGGCTGCCTCCCTCCACTCCCTGCTGCGCCAGCCAGCCCACACAGGCTCACTCGCTCAATGAATTTAGCTTCACAATCCTTCGTTGCAGCTTAGTCAGTTATCGCTCCACTTAGCTTCCTTCACTGCGCCTCGGCTTGTTTTGCTAAATTCATTCTGGCATCAACAGGGAGTGAAGGTAGGCAGCCCTTTTCATTTTGGCATCAAATTGGATTTGTTAGAAGTGCCCTAAAGATAGCACAAGGCCCGAAACCAGTGTGCGGACATTGCGGGCCTTCGGGTTCGCAGGGCCAGGAATGACGTCGTGTCGGGGTGTCGTGAATCCCCAATGACCAACCCCGCTTCAGGCTTCTTTTGTTTGCCGGTGTGCTTTGCTGGAGAAGAGTCCAAAGCCTGCCTAACTTTGCCTGAAATTGATTGAAATGAATGTTCGCCTTAGTTGGTTGTGGGTGCTTTGGGCCGCGTTTGCCCGTGCGCAGGACGCCGTGCCGGCATTTGTGCACGACAGCCTGGATGCCTACGTAGAGCGGGCTTTAATGGAATGGAATGTCCCGGGTTGTGCCGTGGGCATCGTCAAAAACGGAGAGATCCTGGTTGCCAAAGGTTATGGGGTGCGCGATGTTGCAACGGGCATCCCGGTCGACGAGCACACCTCGTTCATGATTGCGAGCAACACCAAAGCGGTGACCGGAATGACCCTGGCCAGGCTGGAGGGAGAAGGCAAGCTGCGGCTCGACGATCCGGCGGTAAAATGGCTACCCTGGTTCCGTCTTTACAAAAAGGAATGGACAAATTTGGTCACGCTCAAGGACCTCGTTTCGCACCGCATCGGGTTGAACACCTTTCAAGGTGATTTTTGCCACTGGGCTACGAGCACCTCGCGCGAAGAGGTGATCAAAAAACTGCGTTGCCTGGAACCGCCCAACGATTTTCGCGACCGTTTTGGGTACTGCAATGCAGGGTACAACGTCGCCGGGGAGGTCATTCGCCTTGCATCGGGCAAGACCTGGGAAGACTACCTGTCGACCCAGTATTTTAAGCCGATGGGCTTGGACGATACGCGGCCACTTACAAAGGATTTTGCGCTCAACAACAATCATTGCCACCCCCACAGTCAATATTTCGGTAAGCTGGAGCGCCTTGACATTCCAAACCTCGACAACCTGGCTCCGGCTACCAGCATGGTTACCTCGGTGCACGATTGGTCTCGCTGGGTGCGCATGTTACTCGCAAATGGCCTCGACCAGGGTCGGCAGATCCTTCCAGCCGATGCCATCCGCAAAAGCATGGAGCCGGTAAGCGTGGCAGGCCCCGTAAGGCACCGCTTCAACCGCGGGCAATTTGCGCTTTACGGCCTGGGTTGGTACTTGAACGATTACGAAGGCTACCGCCTGGTTTCTCATACAGGAGGCGCCGACGGGTTTGTGACGTCCGTCTCGTTGATCCCCGAGCTCGGACTGGGGGTGCTCGTTTTTACCAACACCGACAACAACGCCCTTTACCAGGCCATCAAATGGGAGATCATCGACGCTTTTCTGGGACTCCCGTACCGCAATTACGCTGGCAGTTACCTCGCCCGGGCAAAGGAGCGCTGGATTTCAGAGGGGAAATGGCTGTCTGAACTTCGCGATTCTGTGACCAGGTCCGTCCCGCCATCCCTGCCCCTGCGGGCATATGCCGGCAAATACGCCCATCCGGCTTACGGCAAGATGCAAATTGCCCTGGAAGGCGAAAGGCTCATCATGCGACTTGAGCACCACCCCGGACAATCTGCGCGACTGGAGCATATTGGCGCAGACCGCTTCCTGTGCACGTACAGCAACAAAACCCTGGGCATCGTGGTCGCCCCCTTTACCCTGGACCGTCGCAAAAAAAGGGTCCTGTCTGTCGAAATTTCATGCGCCGACTTCGTCGATCAGTACCGGTATCATTTTGTCCGGAAATAGGATTTTTCCGGGGGTGAAAAAATTTACGCCGCTTTTTTGGGACAATTGGCGTTTCCTCTATAGTTTTGTGCTACCCACGTATCCGGGTTTTACCCCTTCCCCCATTTTTCATCTAATCAAGCCGTGCATTCTATTCGCGACATATTGCCCTTGTTTGTCTTTTGTTGCTGCGCTCCCCTGGCGCATGCTCAGGGACTGGCATCCATGCTGCGGCCGGAGATCCTCGGAGACCACATCGATACCTTTCGCTATTTCAATCAGGATACGAGAAGAGACGATTTCCGCCTGATCAAAGCCACTCTGTACAAACGCGTCGAAAAAATGCCCGTATTCATCGGGTGCGAGATCGATCCCGACCCCGAGGAGTGCTCCAAGAAAAAACTCATCGACCTGCTTTACAACAACATTCACTACCCCGCAGAGGCCAAGAAACAGCGGATCCAGGGGGTGGTCTATGCCAAATACGTCGTTCGCCAGGACGGGTCTGTCGGCAATGCCCGCATCGATCGGGGCATCGGAGGGGGCTGCGACGAGGAAGTCCTGCGATTCATCAGCCTCCTTCCTCGCTATACCCCTGGTTACCAGGACGGTAAAGCGGTCCCCGTCCAAATGACCCTGCCGGTTAAGTTCCGGCTTATGAAGTGACCCTCCCCATCTTCCTGTTCCAGGCACACCACGCCACAGCTTTTATTAAGCTTTCGTTATACAATTTTTTAAAATGCCGGGTGGGGAATCTCCCTGCCGGGGTTTACCTTTGCAGCGATTTTTAAAAATCCGCACCGCTGAAAAGCCTATGAAGCGAACAATTATTTTGTTTTTTACGGGATTATTTTTTTGCGGAAAAATATTTTGTCAATTTTCTTCCGTAGAATCCAATAATATTCTGTTGGCTTCTGAGCCTACTGTGACCCATTCCGCTCCGGTCGCAGGCGAACATGAACACTCCGAAGAACCGCCTCAAAACCATGGTGCATCCGGGGTGGGAGAAGCGGGTCACACCGGAACAGATAGCCATGGGGAACACGCCCCTTTCGACCCTAAATCCACGGCGTTCCATCACATCTCTGACCTCAACGTATTCAGCATAGGGTCTTGGAACTTGCCCCTGCCCTGCATCCTTTATGCTCCAGGGTACGGCTGGTCGGTGTTTAGTTCGGGGAAATTTGGCATCGACAACGCTCACCATGGCAACGGCCACCTCGCCATTGACGGATACGTGCTCAACCACGGCAGGGTAAATCGCATTTCCGGTGAATTTCCCAGGGGTACCGTCGAAGTAGAAGCCATATTCAGCAGCAGCGACAAACAATCCGGAGCGCATGAAAAGGATTCCGTGCGCATTGCAGGCATTCACTACGGGCTGGACAAGCCGAGTACTGCAGACGCCGGGCTGTTCGGGGGGGGCATCACCTCATTTTACGATTTTTCACTGACGAAAAATGCGGTGAGCATGTTGCTGGTGATCCTGCTCCTCAGCTGGGCCTTCCTGTCGATGGCCCGCAGCTACCGCAAGGCACCGGGTACTGCCCCCAGGGGTGCCCAATTGCTGTTTGAGCCCATCATTCTCTTTATTCAGGATGAAGTGGCCAAACCTTTTCTCGGCCGCCAGTGGGAACGCTTCATGCCCCTGTTGCTGGCCCTGTTTTTCTTCATCCTCGGACTCAATCTGTTCGGACAGATTCCCTTTCTGGGCGGTTCGAACGTGACGGGCAACCTTTCTGTCACCATGGTGCTCGCCGTCATCGCATTTATCGTTGTCAACACCAACGGCAACCGCCATTACTGGGAACACGTATTCTGGATGCCAGGGGTGCCGGCCTGGGTAAAAACCATTTTGACGCCGGTCGAAGTGCTCGGCGTATTCATCAAACCCCTGACCCTGATGCTGCGTCTGTTTGCCAACATCACGGCCGGGCATATGGCCATCCTGATTTTCATCAGCCTGATCTTCATTTTCGGACAGTCGGGTGCCAATACCGGTGCAGGACTGGGAGCTTCTTTAGGATCCGGCCTGCTGACGATTTTCATGATGTCGATTGAATTGCTGGTCGCCGTGATTCAGGCGTTTGTATTCACCCTCCTTACCGCGTGCTACATCGGTGCCGCCATTGAGGACCACCACCACGCTGCGGAGGAGCACCACGGTTGATGAAAGAAACCGGATTGCATGAAAACTCATTGTTCATCTATAAAACATTCATTATGGGAGGTTCAATTGCTGCTATTGGTATGGGTCTGGCTGCTATCGGCGCCGGCATTGGCGTAGGAAGCATCGGCAACAAGGCGCTCGAGTCTATTGCCCGTCAGCCAGAGGCCATCGGAGACATCCGTGCGAACATGATTCTCACCGCTGCCCTCGTTGAAGGTGCTGCGCTGATTGCCATCCTGTTCTCCTACCTCGTAGCTTAAAATCTTTTTTGTGGAGCGCCACCCGGCGGTTGGCTTGGGTGGCTTCCTTTTTTGAATGCCGCAATTATGAATTTAGGAATGATAGCAACCCTGTTGGTGGATTTCTCTCCACTGAAACCAGATTTCGGACTGCTGTTTTGGTCGACCGTCTTTTTCAGCCTGTTCTGGCTGCTGGTCGGGAAAATGGCCTTCAAGCCCATCGTCAAGGCGCTGAAGGATCGCCAGGAAGACATCCGCAACGCACTCGATGCCGCCCGGCAGGCGCGTTCCGAAATGTCGGACCTCAAAACGGAGAACGAACGGGTACTCGCCGAGGCGCGCGAAGAAAAAATGGCCATCATCAAGGAAGCCAAAGAATCGGCCAACCTGCTGGTTGCCGAAGCACGCGACAACGCCAAAGCTGAGGCGCAGCGCATCCTTCAGCAGGCAAAGCTCGACATCGAGACCGCTAAGATGGCTGCCATGGTGGATGTGAAAAATGAAATTGGCGCTATGGCCCTTCAAATTGCCGAAAAGGTGATCCGCAAACAACTTTCTGACCAACCGTCCAATGTAGCCTACATCCAACAACTCATGGACGAAATGGATCGCGGTGGCAACCGCGCACCCTCGCAAAAAGCATAGAGCCATGTCAGCACTCCAGATTGCCGGACGCTACGCCAAATCCCTGATCGACCTGTCGACCGAACAACAGGCCCTGGCATCCGTTGCCGGGGATATGGCAGCACTGGGAGAGGTGTGCCGCCATCCTGAATTCCTGTCGCTGTTACAAAGCCCCATCGTGGCAGCAGACAAAAAGACCTCGGTCATCCAGCAACTTTTTGGGGGTAAGTTCCAGCAACTTACGCTCAGCTTTGCCCTGTTGCTCGTGACCAAAGGCCGCGAAGGTCTTTTGCCTGCGATCTGCACTGCGTTTGCAGAGCAGTACCGTGCCATTCGCAAGATCAGGCAGGCCAGGGTGATCTCGGCTGTTGCCCTTGGTCCTGAAGAACTGAAAGCCATTGAAACCAAATTCTCGAACTGGCTGGCACCCGGAGAAACCATGGAGCTGGAACAGCGCCTGGATCCCTCCATCATCGGCGGGTTCATTTTTGAAATGGGTGACCGCAACTACAACGCCAGCATCCGCCGCCAGCTCGGCGAGCTGAAGGAAAACCTTTATGACACCAGTTACGTCAGCCTGATTGAGAAAAGATGACGCTGAGCCAAAACATACAAACGTTCGTTAACATCTCAACTCCGAAGGTGGAGAAATTATCAATACAAAGAAATCAATAACTGAATTTATGGTATCGATCAGACCGGAAGAAATATCGGCAATCCTGCGCCAACAGATCGCGGGAACCAATACGGCAGCCAGCCTTGAAGAGGTAGGCATCGTCCTGCAAGTTGGCGACGGCATTGCCCGCGTGTACGGGCTGGCCAACGCACAAGCCGGCGAACTCGTGGAATTTGAAACGGGCGTTCAGGCCATCGTGCTCAACCTCGAATTGGACAACGTCGGCGTGGTGCTGATGGGCCCATGGGATGGCATCAAAGAGGGTTCGAAGGTTCGCCGCACGGGCAAGATCGCCTCGATTGAAGTCGGCGAAGGGATGCTGGGTCGCGTGGTCAACCCGCTGGGTGTGCCCATCGACGGGAAAGGCCCGATCGCCGGTGCACGGTATGAAATGCCCATTGAGCGCAAAGCCCCCGGGGTCATCTTCCGCCAACCGGTAAACGAACCGCTGCAGACGGGCATCAAGGCCATCGATTCGATGATCCCCATTGGCCGCGGACAACGCGAGCTGATCATTGGAGACCGCCAGACCGGCAAAACGGCCATTGCGCTGGATACCATCATCAACCAAAAGGAATTTTACGACCGCGGTGAACCCGTTTACTGCATCTACGTAGCATCCGGACAGAAGTCTTCAACGGTGGCTAAAGTGGCCCGCACGCTGGAGGAATACGGAGCCATGCCTTACACCGTGATCGTTTCGGCTTCGGCTGCCGATCCGGCTCCGCTGCAGTTCTATGCACCTTTTGCAGGTGCAGCCATCGGCGAGTTTTTCCGGGATACCGGCCGGCCGGCGCTGGTGATTTACGACGACCTCTCCAAACAGGCCGTTGCATATCGCGAAGTGTCGCTGCTGTTGCGTCGTCCTCCTGGCCGCGAGGCCTATCCCGGCGACGTGTTCTACCTGCACTCGCGTCTGTTGGAACGCGCGGCCAAAATCCTCAGCAACGACGAGATCGCCCGAAATATGAACGACTTACCCGATTCCTTGCGCAAAGCGGGAATCGTCAAAGGCGGAGGATCGCTTACGGCGCTGCCCATCATCGAAACCCAGGCGGGTGACGTCTCGGCTTACATACCAACCAACGTCATTTCCATTACCGACGGACAGATCTTCCTCGAATCGGCTTTGTTTAATGCGGGCATCCGCCCTGCCATCAACGTCGGAATTTCTGTATCGCGGGTGGGTGGAAACGCACAGATCAAATCCATGAAAAAGGTCTCTGGAACGCTCAAACTCGACCAGGCTCAGTTCCGCGAACTCGAGGCTTTCTCCAAATTCGGTTCAGACCTCGACGCTGCTACGAAGGCCGTACTCGACAAGGGCAAGCGCAACGTAGAGATCCTCAAACAGCCCCAGTACAGCCCGGTGGCCGTCGAAAAACAGGTTGCCATCATTTATTTGGGGACCTCGAACCTGCTCAAAGACGTGCCGATCGAGCAGGTCAAAGATTTTGAGCAGGTGTTTCTGACAACCTTGGAGCAAAAGCACCCCGCCATTCTGGATAATTTCCGCAAAGGCATCCTCAAAGACGAAGACACCGCCACATTGAAACAGTTGGCAGAAGAAATGTCTTCCCAGTACCGGATCAGACAATAATTTTCATTCGGGCAATACATCGCGCAGATATGGCAGCAAACCTCAAGGAAGTTCGGAGTCGCATCAAATCGGTCATTTCGACCCAGCAGATCACCAAGGCAATGAAAATGGTCTCGGCCGCCAAACTGCGCAAGGCCCAGCAGGCCATTTTACAAATGCGCCCTTACGCAAACCGGCTCAACGTAACCTTGAGTCACCTGCTTTCCGGCGGCGATGCCGGCGAAGGACTCCAGTTCGGCAAACCCACGGATAAAAAGCGCCCTCTGCTCGTAGTCATCAGCTCGGACCGCGGACTTTGCGGTGCTTTCAACGCGAACATCCTCAAATTGTGCATGGCCAGCATCCGGAACCATCACGGGTCTGCGTATGAAGGGGGAAACCTGACCCTACTGTTCATCGGCAAAAAGGGTAGCGACTTTCTGCGCCGCCGCCTGCCAAAGGCAAAGGTGATCGACCAGTATCTGGGTGCATACGCCACTCCGGATTTCGAGGTGATTGCAGCAATCGCGGATCGCCTTATGGCAGATTTTTCTGACGGGACCTACGATCAGGTGGAAATTTATTACAGCCGCTTTAAGAATGCAGCCACCCAGTTTCCTGAAAGAGAACAGTACCTGCCGGTGAGCAAAATGCCCGAGACAAAGGATAGCGGAGCCAGTCTGCGAGCCGATTACATCTTCGAACCCAATCAGGCCGAACTGCTACAGGAACTCATCCCATCCATTTTACAGACCCAGCTGTTTAAATGCCTGCTCGATACTCAGGCTTCCGAACATGGCTCGCGGATGACCGCCATGGACAAAGCCACTGAAAACGCCGAGGAAATGCTGGGCGAGCTGCGCATCAATTACAACAAGGCCCGGCAGGAGGCCATCACGAAGGAATTGTCCGAGATCGTGGGAGGCGCTGCAGCCCTGGCGGGTTAAAATACACGCCTGGCGCAATTCGGCGCAGTTTTTGCACTTCTTCAATTGCTATGAAAGCCATCATACCGGTAGCAGGTGCTGGCACCAAGCTCCGGCCGTTGACCTATACCCAACCCAAACCGCTTATCCCGGTTGCGGGAAAACCGATCATTGCCTACATCCTCGACCAGCTCGTCGAGGCCGGCATTCGGGAATTCGTTTTCATCCTGGGATACCTGGGCGAGAAAATCCAAGCTTACATCGACGAGCATTACAGTCAGCTGGTTCGCCACTACGTCGTCCAGAGTGAGCGAGAAGGACTGGGACAGGCCATCTTCCTTTGCAGCAAGCTCCTTCAGAACGAAGAGGAGGTACTCATCCAACTCGGAGATACCATACTCGATATTGACATGGACGTTTTTTTGAATTCGCGGCGCAACACCCTGGCCGTCCGGAAAGTTGATGATCCTCGCCATTTCGGTGTAGTGGAACTCAATGACCGGGGTCTGGTCTCTGCATTGGTGGAAAAGCCCCAGTTTCCCCGTTCTAACATGGCGATCGTCGGGCTTTACCTCATCCGGGAATGGCCAAAGTTGATGGCTTGCCTCGACACCAACTTGCGCACTGGCCGCAAAACCAAAGGAGAATACCACCTCACCGACGGACTGATGTGCATGCTTGAAAATGGCAGCCGTTTCGAGGTCTTCGAAGTCCGGAACTGGTTCGATTGCGGCCGGAAGGAGATCCTGTTGGCAACCAACGCTACCATGCTGTCGAGACGAACGCCGGGCCCGATTCCTGAATACACTGACGGCAACATTTTCATCCCTCCCGTCAGCATCGGAAAGGACTGCACCATCCAACACTCCATCATTGGTCCCAACGTATCGGTGGGAGATAACAGTCACGTCGTCAATTCCATCCTCAAAAATGCGATCATCGGCAATTTTACCAGCCTGGAAGACGTTGTACTCCAGCATTCGATCATTGGCAACGATGCGGTGATAAGGGGGCGGTTCCAGAGTTTCAACATTGGCGACAATACCGAGATCGACATGGTCTGACGGAAAAAACCCTGAACGCGGCCGCACGCAGCCTTGGCACGGTGCAAGAGCCCTCATCTGATCAATACGGCATGTACGAAAAGCGAATACCCACCCTTACAGGTGTTTTTGTCCTGGCAGCCTTGAGTGCGGCACTCCTCCTCAACAGTTGTTCGGACAGCGAGACCTGTCCTCCGGATGAGCGTCTGGGCACACTTTCCATTGATGGCCCGTCGCATCCTTTCCTGCCTTACAACAACCTGCGCTTCGTCGAATTTGTAGACAGCCTGGCCCAGGATACCGCCGTACTGTACGACCCCATCAGCCTCTTTCGCGATACCGCCCGAACCATTGTAGAAAACATCTGTGAAGAGGAGCAGTCGCGTTCAGACCGCTATTATGCTTCGGAACACCTCACCGTAAATTATTACGACCTGGACACCTCACGGAAATTCAGGATCATCGGCAACATTGGCGTGAACCACGACGTAAACGCCGCAGGCACTTCGGCCTTAGACCCGGTTTTGTACGACGAACTCAAACTTACGGTCCACCGCACCAATCCCAGCGTCAGCGGGGCAGTGGCCTCCGCGGCTTTTGTGAGCTCCGACCGGGGGAATGCCTCCCGTCTGAGCGCGGGTTTGCTGCAACGCATCGCAGATTTTCCGGTCATTGCCGAAGTCCACATCAATGATTCGACCTACCGCGATGTTTACGAATTCCGCACCGGAGAAGGTCCAATGTTTTATTTTAAACCGGGAAGGGGCGTCTTGGCTTTCCGGGCCATCGACGGACGATGGTGGAATCTCCATCGCACCTACTGAGCCCAGCACCTTCGAAACGCCTTTAAAGGCAATGTCCCTTGGTCAGGTGCAAGCTGCATCTGTTGCAAGTTCTCATGGCCTTTTTTCGGAAACAAGAACTCATTTGGGCGGTCGCTCGTATTGGCAACAGGTGTGCAGCCTGCGGTAGGCGTCGTCCGGAGCCCGGAAAACTTCGCTGTCGTATCCCGCTGCAGCAATGCGCTTGAGAATCTCAGTAACGCTCGTTTTCGCGCTGTCGTAGCGGATCACAGCAAGCTGAGTGGTCGGTTCCCAGATGACAGAAGATGTCTTTTTCTGCTTTCCTGCCCGTTCGATGTTGCGCTTGCACATTTCGCAATTTCCGTAAATGTGCACCGTGTCGGATTGCTCATTCGCAAACTGGGCAGACGCCCTCTCCGGAATCGTGGTCAGTCCGGCGAATAGCAACAGCGCAAAGAGCAATTTGTGAATATCCATTATATGGTTGGTTTACGCTGAATTGGGCTTCACATGTTTCACCTGGCAGGATTGGGTTTTGGCAAAGCAATCCAACTAATAACAAACAACTTTTGCCGGACCCGGGTTCCCTCTTGTCGTGAAATCAGGCATCCGCTTTTTCCAGGAGCGGTCTCCAGGAGATTTTATCTTCGATCCAGCGGCACAGGCCTTGCTCGGGAATGTGCACTTGCTCCAGGCTGTCCCGGTCGCGTATGGTGGCGGTTCCTTCAGCCAGGGTATCAAAATCTACTGTGATGCAATAGGGCGTACCAATGGCATCCTGTCTCCGGTAGCGGCGACCAATGGCGTCTTTGTCGTCGAACTGGCAATGGAAAGCGAGCTTGAGGTCATCAAAGATGCGCTGTGCTCTTTCGACGAGTTCCGGCTTGTTCTTTAGCAACGGAAGTACGGCGCACTGCACCGGGGCAAGACGCGGATGCAGTTTGAGTACCACCCGGGAAGAGGCCTCTCCTTCTGCATCCGGAACTGCTTCTTCGCAATACCCCTGACTCAACATGGCCAGGAACATCCGGTCGCACCCAATTGATGTTTCGACCACATAGGGCACGTAATTTTCGTTGGACTCCGGATCGAAATATTGGAGTCGCTTTCCAGACAATTCCTGGTGATTTTTTAAATCGAAATCCGTTCGCGAATGAATGCCTTCCAGTTCGCGGAAGCCGAAGGGGAAATCGAATTGAATGTCAACGGCTGCATTGGCGTAGTGGGCCAGATTCTCGTGATCGTGAAAGCGAAGTTTCCTGGGATCGGTGCCCAAGGCCTGATGCCAGCTCATCCGCTTTGATTTCCAGTAATCGTACCACTCCATTTCTTCTCCCGGCCGGACAAAAAATTGCATTTCCATTTGCTCGAATTCGCGCATGCGGAAGATGAATTGCCTTGCGACGATCTCATTGCGGAACGCTTTGCCGATTTGGGCAATGCCGAAGGGAATTTTCTGCCGGCTCGTTTTAGCAACATTTAAAAAATTGACAAAGATTCCCTGCGCCGTTTCAGGTCGCAGGTAGAGCTTGCCTTCTTCGCCGGCGATGTTGCCCAACTGAGTGTGGAACATCAGGTTAAACTGGCGCACTTCCGTCCAGTTGCGGGATCCGCTTTCAGGATCGGCGATCTCACAATCGGTGAGGAGCTGTCCGAGCGCTGCCATGTCATTTTGAGCAAGCGACTTTGTGAGGCGTTGCGCGGTCGCATCTATTTTTTGTTGCGTTTCCAGTACGCGGGGATTCGTCTGCCGATAGAGGATTTCGTCAAAAGATTCGCCGAAACGCGCCCTGGCTTTTTCAACTTCCTTTTCGACCTTGGCTTCCAGTTTGGAAATGAAATCTTCAACCAGCTGGTCAGCGCGATAACGTTTTCTAGAATCGCGGTTGTCGACCAGCGGATCATTGAAAGCGTCGACGTGTCCGGAGGCTTTCCAGGTCCTGGGGTGCATGAAGATCGCAGCGTCGATGCCGACGATGTTCCGGCGCATTTGCACCATGCTCTTCCACCAGTATTCGCGGAGGTTGTTTTTGAGATTGATTCCATTCGGACCGTAATCGTAAACAGCGCTCAGCCCGTCGTAAATCTCGGACGAGGGGTAAATGAAACCGTATTCCTTGCAGTGGGCGGTAATTTTTTTGAACAGATCTTCCACAAGTGTCGTGTGCTGAGTAATTAGAATAAGCGTCGCTCCCGGTACATAAAGAGGGGCCGGAGCTGCGCGGGACTTGGATCAAATGTCGATGTTGGCATAGACGGCATGGGTCTCGATAAATTCCCTCCTGGGGGGCACATCATCCCCCATGAGAATGCTGAAATAATAACTGGCACTGGAGGCATCCTCGATGGTAACCTGGCTGAGCGTCCGCGTTCCCGGATTCATGGTCGTTTCCCACAATTGTTCGGCGTTCATTTCACCTAAACCTTTGTAGCGTTGAATGTGAACGCTGTCTTCCCTTCCCTTGCCCAGGGCTTCGACGATTTCCTTTCGCTCTTTTTCGTTCCAGGCATAACGGGCTTCCTTCCCTTTTTTGACGAGGTAGAGCGGAGGCCGTGCAATGTAGAGATAGCCGTTGGTTATGATCTCGGGCATGTACCGGTAGAAGAAAGTGAGTATGAGGGTGGTAATGTGGCTTCCGTCGACGTCGGCATCGCACATGATGACGATTCTGTGGTAGCGGAGTTTGTCGAGGTTGAGGCGACGCTCGCCTTCTTCATCTTCATAAATGTGCACGCCCAGCGCGGTGAAGAGATTTTTGATCTCCTCGTTGTCGTAAATTTTGTATTCGATGGCCTTTTCGACGTTGAGGATCTTGCCCCGCAATGGCAAAATGGCCTGAAAAAAGCGGTTGCGCCCCTGCTTTGCCGTGCCACCAGCAGAATCTCCCTCAACGAGAAAAAGCTCCGATTCTCCGGGATCCTTCGACGAACAGTCGGCGAGCTTCCCAGGCAGCCCACCGCCGGTTAGTACATTCTTGCGCTGTACCAACTCCCGGGCCTTGCGGGCAGCATGCCGCGCCGTTGCAGCCAGAATGATCTTGTCGATGATGCGCCTCGCTTCCTTCGGATTCTGGTCGAGGTAGGCCATCAGGGCGTCGCCCACAATGCGCGAAACGATTCCCACGACTTCAGAATTTCCAAGCTCGCCCTTGGTTTGGCCTTTGAACTGGGGTTCCGGGACCTTTACAGAAATAATTCCCGTTAACCCTTCCCGGAAGTCCTCTCCACTGATCTCCATCTTGAGCTTGGAAAAAAGGCCATTCTGGTCGCCGTATTGCTTGAAAACACGCGCCAGCGCACGGCGGAATCCACTGACGTGCGTGCCGCCGTCGCGGGTGTAGATGTTGTTGACGTAAGCCAACAGGTTCTCCTGAAACCCCGTGTTGTAAACGAGCGCGATCTCCACATCGATTTGCTCCTCGCGGCCACTGATGTAGATCACCTTCTCAGTCAACGGAGTGCGGCCCTGGTCGATGTACTGCACAAACTCGCGGAGCCCGCCTTCAGAAAAATATTTTTCTTCGCGCTGCTGTCCATCCCGCTCGTCACTCAGGTAAATCGTAAGACCGCTGTTGAGATAGGAGAGTTCGCGCAGGCGCTGGGACAAAGTGTCAAACTGATAGACGAGGGTTTCAAAAATTTCGCTGTCTGGTCTGAATCGCACCGTAGTACCCCTGGCCGAAGATTCGCCGATGACCGCTACGTCGCCCAGCGGTTTACCTCGCTGGTATTCCTGCATATAGACCTTGCCTTCGCGCCGGACTTCCACGCGCACGTATTCCGAAAGGGCGTTGACACAACTGACCCCAACCCCGTGAAGTCCACCGGAAACCTTATAAGAGTCCTTGTCGAATTTTCCACCGGCATGCAATACCGTCATGACGACCTCGAGCGCCGATTTCTGCAGCTTGTCGTGCAGGTCGACGGGAATGCCCCTTCCGTTGTCTTCTACCTGAATGGAATTGTCGGGAAGAATGGAGACGCGGATGTGGGTGCAATAACCGGCCAGGTGCTCGTCTATCGAGTTGTCGACAACTTCCCAGACCAGGTGGTGCAAACCCTTTACGTCCGTGCTGCCAATGTACATACCGGGCCTTCTCCGGACTGCCTCGAGCCCCTCGAGGGCCTGAATGCTCGAAGCACTGTAATTCCCTGTCTGCTTTGTCATAAAAATGGGTTGAAAAAGAGCCCAAAGATAGTCAACTCACGCCGCTTTTTTTGCGCTAAATTCTTAATAATGAAGCTATTTTAAATAAAAAAACGAAAACATCCGGCGGGTCGTGAACCCTCCTGGTTGCCTATCGCATTTCGGTGCTATAGGGGCGTAACCCCACCCAAAAGGTGAACTGACTACTGGAGTGAAAACAAGCTAAATCGGGAATCCGCTTAGTTCAACAGACCGCGCAACTTCTTGTCCAATTCGTATTCGTCGCCCGGGGTGTAGCCGGAATGCGAATACAGGATGTTGCCGCTGGCGTCGACGACAAAAGTCTGCGGTATGGTCTGAAAATTGAGACTGCGCAGCAGGTCTTTGTTCTGGTCGGAGAGCACGGTGTATTTCCATGACTTTTGCGCAACCATTGGCTTGACTTTGTTGAGGGCTTGCGCATCATCAATCGTGACGGCGACCAGCTCGATGCCCAGGGCCTTCCACTCCCCATAGAGTTCCTTCATGGCATCGAGTTCCTTCTTGCATGGGGAGCACCAGGTTGCCCAGAAACTAACTACTGTTAGTTTGTTTTTGCCGAACGTTTCGTTCAGGACAATGCCTTTCCCGTCGAGGGTCTTCAGACGGGCAGAAGGGAAGGGTTTGTCAGGGGATACCGCGCTGCCGAACAGCAGCAGGGAGGCCATCGTTGCGATCAGGATTTTCATTTTACCGTGGTATTAATGGAACAACGCGAAAGTCTAAAGAATATTCCATTACTTTGGTCGTCGATAAAGTTTTAACGAATGATTAACCACGCCAAATACCCGGGATTTTTAGTTAGTATACTTCTGATAACCAGTCACTTGCAAGCTCAGGAAGCTCTTCTGCTCGGCGGTGGGTTCCAACTGGGTGCAAGCGTTTTTCTGCGGGACAGCCAGATCGGCGCCTACAACATCCCCCAATACGATTACGAGCTCTATGGCGCGGAATCCTGGTTTGACCTCAACGCATCCTATGCGGGTTTTACCGGAGGCTTGCGCTTCGACGTTTTCCACCAGTCCAACCTGCTCAACCCCGTCAGCTCTTACACCGCCCACGGCATCGGCCGTTGGTACCTCAGAAAAGAGATCGACCAGCTCGAACTGGAAGCTGGCTACCTGTACGACCAGATCGGAAGCGGCATCATCTACCGGGCTTACGAGGAGCGAGCCCAACTCCTCGACAATGCACTGATCGGGGTCAGCGCGAGGTACCAGCTCGGAAACGACTGGTACGTCAAAGCATTTACCGGCAAGCAAAAGAATTTGTTTGAAACCTACAATTCAGTGATCAAGGGATTCCACCTTTCCGGATACTTCAGCCCCAGCGATACGAGCAGTTGGAGCATTTCCCCGGGGTTTGGGTTCGTCAATCGCAGCTTTGGCGAGGCAATCGTACAGCAGTTGACAACCATACTCTCGGATTACGAAACAATCGATCAGTTCAGTCCCTATTACAACGTGAACGCCTTTACGTTTTACAATACCCTGAACTGGAAAAACTTCAACTGGTATGTGGAAGCTGCGTTCAAGCCGGCCGACATCTATTACGATCCGGCCGCGGTGCGCTCTCTTCCTAAGGGCCAGACCGCGCTGGGTAAACTCGTATCCGGAAAGGGTTCCGTACTCTACACCAGCCTGGGTTACGCCGGAGGGCAACTCGGCATTACCGCCGAAGTGAAACGCACCGAAGGCATGATCTTTCGCGCTGAGCCCTTCTTGGGTCTCAACCGCGGCCTGATCGGGTACATTCCCCCCATGGCTCGCCTCAACGCCTACCGCCTCAACGGTTATTACTACCCGGCTACGCAGTTCCTCGACGAAATGGCCTACCAGCTCGACATCAAATACGGAATTGGGGAGCACTGGAATTTTTCCTTCAACACCTCGGAAATCAGGGATGCTGACTTCGACGTAAACCATTATTCCGAATACCACTTCGAGTGCATTTACAAACAACCCGGCAGCTGGCAACTGACGGCGGGGCTGCAGCGCCAGGTGTTTGACCAGGCTCTGTATTATGGCAAAACGGGTGAGCCGGTGGTAAAGACCTGGACTCCATTCGCTGAATGGCTGTACCGCTTCAACCGGAAAACGTCCCTGCGCATCGAAAGCCAGTACATGTACAACCGGGAAGACATCGGCAGCTGGGTCTTTGTCGCTGCGGAACTCGGGCTGGCCCCCCATTGGCTTTTCGAATGTTCTGATATGTACAATACCCTGGCAACCAAAGGTCGCAACAACATCCACTACCCGGCATTGGGGGTGGCATTTACGCGAGGCGCAAATCGCTTTTCCCTGCGTTATGTTAAGCAGATCGAAGGCATCGTTTGCTCGGGTGGCATCTGCCGGCTCGAACCGGCGTTCAGCGGGTTCCGCGCTTCCATCAACAGCACTTTTTAAATGAACTCAATGATGACTATGGATTTTGGAAAAACCGTCTTCGTTTGGACGATCGTCCTCTGTGCAGGCCTGTTTTCCTGTTCTGAGTGGGAACGCCCAATCCTCCTAAAAACCAACGTGGTCGATGCATCTCAACGCGTCGTCGTGATCGAAGAATTCACCGGGATGTCGTGCGTCAATTGCCCAACGGGCATTGCCATCTCCAATGCCATTGCCGATATCTACCCCGACAATGTGGTGCTGATCGCCATACATTCCAAATTTCTCGGACAGCCGGCCACTAAAGGCCAGACCGACCTGCGCGTTCCGGATGCTCAGGCCGTGGAGGATTTTTTGGGGAGCTGGCTTGCCAAACCAGAGGCCGCCATCAACCGCCTGTATTCGGCGCCCCATATGGGCTACCGCATCGGCAATCCCGACAGTTGGAAATCCCTCGTCGAGGCAGAGTTGCTCAAAGATCCTGAAGTCGACCTCAGGATCCAGGTGAATTTCCATGAAACCTCCAGAACCCTTCGCGTTCAACTCGAAGGAACCGCCAGGGTAGATATTGCCCAGCCCATACATCTACACTGCGGCATCACCCAATCGGGGATCATCGCCGATCAACTCGACAACGCCACAGGAAAATTGGTCAACTTTGAGCATCGCCACGCCTTGCTCAAAGTACTGTCTCCCGTGTCCGGAGACCGCATGGCCAATTCGCTTAAATCGGGCGAAAAATTTTCAAAAGAATACCAGTTCGTCCTTCCTGTTGATTCAGTACTGTGGAAGCCTGAAGATTGCCAGGTATTTGGATTTGCTTCGCGCGACGAAAACGAGAAGTACATCCTTCAGGCAGCCGAGGCCCCGGTGAAATAACATACGAACGATCGTTCGCTCATAAAGGACTGCCGGGGCATGGCCTGCCAGGGCTATGCCCTCAATGGGCTTTGCCTTCAGCCAATTTTACCTAACTTCGCGCCTCAACATCGGCTATGCGCATTTCGCTCAACTGGCTCAGGCGGTACATCGACATCGGGGAAAATCCCCAGGAACTCGCCGACATCCTGACTTCCCTTGGGCTGGAAGTGGAGGGCATTGAGCAGACGGGTGTGCTGCCGGAACACCTGGAAGGCGTCGTCGTTGCGGAAGTGCTGGAATGCTGGAAACACCCCAACGCCGACCGGTTGCGTCTGACGCGCGTAAACGCCGGTGGCGGAAGCATCCTCCAGGTCGTGTGCGGGGCCCCAAACGTTGAGGCCGGTCAAAAGGTGCTCCTGGCAAAGGAAGGCGCCACGCTCTATCCCTTCGGGGGAGCCAAGCCCATTGCCATTTCCAGGGGCAAGATCCGGGGTGAAATTTCAGAGGGCATGCTGTGCGCAGAAGACGAATTGGGCTTGGGCCCTTCCCACGAGGGCATTTTGGTATTAGACCCTTCCGCCACGGTAGGAACCCCTGCAGCCGAGCACCTCGACGTAGCCTGTGACACGATTTTTGAAATCGGACTCACGCCCAACCGGGCCGACGCAACCAGCCACCTCGGCGTTGCCAAGGACCTGCTGGCCTGGTACCGGATTCACCGCGACAAAAACAAAATCCTCTTGCCGGTTGATCACCTCAAACTGGGCAGCGTCACCGGGTCGATACAGATCGAAGTCCTCGTCGAACAGAACGAGCGGTGCCCGCGATATACGGGAATGTGTTTTTCTGGCATCGAGGTAGGTCCTTCGCCAGAATGGTTGCAGTTGTGCCTGCGCGCAATGGGTTTGCAGCCGGTCAACAACGTAGTCGACGTGACCAATTTCGTCATGTACGAAATGGGACAACCCCTGCACGCATTTGATTTTGACGCCATTGCCGGGCAGCGCATACGCGTAATGAACCTCCCCGAAGGAAGCCCATTCACCGGACTGGACGGCATTACCCGGGAATTGAAAGCTTCAGACCTCATGATCTGCGACGGCAACGGGTCCCCCCTGTGTATGGCAGGAGTCTTTGGCGGACTCCATTCAGGGGTCAGCACGTCTACCCGGAGGATTTTTGTCGAATCCGCACATTTTCAGGCTTCCTCGGTGCGGCGTTCAAGCATGGGGCACCAGTTGAGAACACAGTCGGCCCGTTGTTTTGAAAAGGGAGCCGACCCCAATATCTGCCTGCTGGCTCTGGAACGCGCAGCGTTCCTGCTGCAATCCACAGCCAGGGCTGTCCCAGACAGCCCGGTCGTCGACTTATATCCCCATCCGGTGCTGCCGGCAGTGGTCCGTTTCAATGGCCAGCGCGCCATCCGTCTCAGTGGACTTGACCTCGACCACGACCAGGCTAAGGAGGTGTTGCTCGCCCTCGATATGGAAGTGCGCGACCTCCAGGATGGTAACCTGGAGGTGCATGTTCCAACCAACAAACCTGACGTGCTCCGCGAAGCTGACCTCGTCGAAGAGATCAGCCGGATTTATGGCCTCGATCACATCATCGATCCGGGAACCATCCGATTTGCCCTTCCCCAGGCGGGAGACCCAAACTGGATGGTCAAGCGCTCATTGGCGGATTGGCTCAGCGCCAACGGCCTGATGGAGATCATGAGCCTTTCGATGGTCCGTTCGGCAGGGTGCATCCGCGCCGGGTGGGCACTCGAAGAGGAACTCGTGTTCGTCCACAACACGTCAAACGTGCAACTCGATGCCCTCAAACCCTCTGTTTGCATGGGTGGCCTCGAAGCGCTTCAATTCAATGCCAACCGCCAGCAGGGAGACCTGGCTTTTTACGAAGTAGCCCGACAATACCGGCGGAAAGGACAGGAAATTGAAGAAGAGGAAATGCTTGGCATCTGGTTGTGCGGCTTGCGCGAAGCTCCACATTGGACTGCCCCAAAGGGCCTTCCCAACGACTTTTACCGATTGAAAGCCGTCATGAGCTCCATTCCCGGAAAATTGGGCCTTGGGGTCCCGGCTTTTGAACCGATTCAACACGACCCTCTTTTTTCCTTCGGACTGAGGTGGGTCTCAGACGGAACAACCGTGTTGCGCTTTGGAAAACTTGCTGCGAAGATTGCGGACTGCTTTGACCTTAGAAGGGAAATTTGGTACGGAGAAGCAAGGCTCGAAAGCTTAATGGCCATGCGATCCGAAACCGTCAGGCCCTTCGTTGAATTCGGCAAGCACCCCTTTGTAAAACGGGATTTGGCGCTGGTACTCGATGCAGGGACTCCCTTCG
Organism: Saprospiraceae bacterium; assembly: GCA_020848995.1. GTDB lineage: Bacteria > Bacteroidota > Bacteroidia > Chitinophagales > Saprospiraceae > Vicinibacter. Next base: position 99,764 of record JADLHA010000028.1, read on the forward strand.
ACCGCATTCGGGAAATCGCCGCAGAAAAACTGGGCATCCTGCTGGTCGACCTTCAGTTGTTCGACCTCTACGAAAACGAGGACCAGCTCGGAAAGGGAAAGCAGTCCTATGCCATTAACCTCACCCTAAGCCAGGCTGAAGGGGCTTTAACCAGCGAGTCCCTCGAATCTCTGATGGACGAGCTGATGGCTGAGTACACCCGCCGGCTCGGCGCTTACATCCGGCGCTAAACGCCCCTCCACCACCGCGAGCCCGGCTACCAAATTTTCTCGCCGCTTTTTCGTTATATTTGCGGTCGGACAAGTGAATTTGTCCTATTTGGTAACTTTTTTTAATATATAAAGGTCTGTTAAACAAGAGTTTGTTTTCGGCCGAAGGATATTGGGTCATTTGGAGATCAAGATCTGGCGCGTTCAGTCTTACATCATACATCCATGTTGAATGCACGCTTTGAAGGGGATCGAAATGTTGAGAGGACCTCGACCTCATTCTGAGGGTTAGGGGAGGAGTGCAAACATACTGACCTCACGTCTTTGGCCAGGACCGGCTAAATTTATGGTTCATGCAAGATCTATTAGTCGCCATTCTCGGAGGCCTCATGGCCGGTATGGGCATTGGGTATTTCATCGTTTTTTCCATTTTGAAGCGCTCCAACCAGCGCAAGCTCGAAGAGATCAACCGGATCAGTGACCTGGAGATTGAAAAGGCCAGGGTAACTTCACAACGCATGGTTTCAGAAGCAGAAACCAAGGCCGACAAGATCGTAGCCAAGGCCGAGCAGAAAAATGAGACGATCAAACAGCAGAAAATTCAGGAAGCCCGTGAGAACTTCACCAGGCTGAAAGCTGAGTTTGAAAGTTTTAAGACGACGCAATCCGTAGAACTCAAAGAGCGGGAGATGAAGGCAATTTCCCTTGAAAAGGACCTGTCTGCAAAAACCCAGGACCTCGAAAACCGCGAATCCGAAGTGAAGGTTTTGCGCGATAACCTCGACCTCCAAATGAAGATCGTTGCGAAGAAGAAAGAAGAGCTCGAGCAGGCCAACGAAGCCCGCATTGCAGAACTGCAGCAAATTGCCCGGATGAATGAGTCCGATGCGAGGGAGCATTTGCTCAAAGCCGTTCGCGCCAAGTCGACGACAGAAGCGCTCGCCATTGAGCGCGAAGTGATCGAACAGGCTAAGGCCAATGCAAACAAAGAAGCCAAGAAAATTGTCATCCAGACCATCCAGCGCATGTGCGCGGAATACACAATCGAAAATTCCGTTTCCGTTTTCAACCTCGATAACGACGACATCAAAGGCCAGATCATCGGAAGGGAAGGCCGTAACATCCGGGCCCTGGAAGCGGCGACGGGTGCGGAAATCGTCGTAGACGACACGCCGGAAGCCATCGTCATTTCGAGTTTCGACCCCATTCGTCGCGAAGTGGCGCGGCTGGCTCTGAAACGCCTGGTTGCCGACGGGCGCATCCACCCGGCCAGAATTGAAGAAGTCGTCGCTAAAGTCAAAAAACAACTCGACGAACAGATCGTCGAAATTGGCGAGCGAACCATCGTGGACCTCGACATCCACGGCCTGGATCCCTACCTGGTGAAAATGGTGGGCAGAATGCGCTTCCGCTCGTCGTACGGACAGAACCTGCTGAAACACTCGATTGAGACCGCTAACCTCTGCGCGGTGATGTCGGCTGAACTGGGACTGAACCCCAAGCAGATCAAGCTGGCCAAACGCGCCGGACTGCTGCACGACATTGGCAAGGTGGCCGAAGAGGAATCCGAATTGTCCCACGCCTTATTCGGAATGAAACTGTGCGAGAAGTACAACGAGAATCCAGCCATCATCAACGCGGTGGGCGCCCACCACGACGAAATAGAAATGAACAACATCATTTCACCGATCATCCAGGCCTGCGACGCCATTTCGGGAGCACGCCCCGGCGCAAGGCGCGAAATCCTGGAGAGCTATCTCAAACGGATCAATGAACTCGAGGAGCTGGCTATGGCTTACGAAGGCGTTTCCAAAGCATACGCCCTACAGGCTGGACGCGAACTCCGCGTCATCGTCGAAAGCGAAAAAGTGACCGACCAATATGCGGATGACCTGGCATTTATGATCTCTCAGAAGATCCAGGAAGAAATGCAGTACCCGGGTCAGGTCAAAGTAACCGTAATCCGCGAAAAACGGGCTACTGCCTTCGCCCGCTAACAAACGTTTGTTTGTTTGTTTTTTTTTATCCGGGTTCGTTTTTGAAATGGAGGCTGGAATATGTCAGCCTAACGCTAACATACGCAGCTTAGGTGGAGCCTCAATGTGTTACCGGAATACTGATAAAATAACTAACTAACGTTAGTTAATCCTTTCAATGAGATGTACTGTGCAGGAAGTGAAAGGATCTTCAGAACAAGGTGAATTCATTCTGCAGCCCTTAAACTGATGGCACAACCCCCACCTGGTGCAAGGCGGATGTTGAGTGCGTCGCGGGCATCAACCCTCTGCTCGGTGATCTTGTAGGCCATTGGCCGGGTTTGCCAGTGGGCATCGGGCGCATCTGCATAGATCCGTGCGACGTATTTCCGGCCGGGCTCGAGAAAGTCGAGACGGAGGGTAACCTTTCTGGCCAGTTCATCGGTGATCATCCCCACGTACCAATCTGCCGAATCCTTTTGCCTTCGGGCCGTGAAGACATAATCGCCTGGAACGGCATCCACGACCACCGTGCTGTCCCAGTCCGTGGGCACTTCGCGGATAAACTGAAAGGGCCCGGGGTGGCGCTCGTAATCTTCCACATTTCCGGCAGCCATTTGCAGTGGACTGTAAAGGGTCACGTACAAAGCAAGCTGCTTGCAAAGCGTGGTGTGTACGCGCCGCAAGGCAAAGGAGTCACCCGCAGCGGCGTGGGTTGGAAAAATGCCGGGCGTATAATCCATTGGACCACCCAGTAGCCTGGTGAAAGGCAGGATGGTTTCATGTTCGGGAGGATTGCCTGCACTCCAGGCGTTGAACTCGTTGCCACGGGCAGCTTCGCTGGAAAACCAGTTGGGATAGGTTCGATGCAGTCCTGTCGGACGCACGGACTCGTGGGAAACCAGGAAAAATTTGCGACGCGCCGTCTGCTGAGCCTGGTACAGGAAATGGTTGACCATCCACTGTCCGTCGTGGTGCTCCCCACGTGGCACAAGGCGTCCCACATAACCCGTTTTAACCCCCTTGTAGCCCAGGTTTTCCATCAGATCGAGTGCAGCCGGCAACTGCCGTTCATAATCCGTTACCGCACCGTAGGTCTCGTGGTGCATCATGAGCCCGACGCCACGTTCTTGGGCGTATTGGCTGATGCGTGGCAGGTCAATGTCGGGATAGGCCTCGGTAAAACTAAATTTGCGTTCGCTCCAGCCGCCATCGCCGTGTTCCCATCCTCGGTTCCATCCTTCCGCCAACAGGTAAGTAAACCCATTTGCAGCGGCAAAGTCAATCAGGCGTTGCATAGATCCGGTCGTCGCGCCGTGGGGTAAGGACAGGGAATCACCTTCATCCCGGGGACCTGCCCAGGAACGGGTGCCGAGGTGCATCTCCCACCAGATCCCCATATACTTTCCCGGTTTGAGCCAACTGAAGTCGCCCTCTGCCGGATCCTCGTTGAGGTGAAGGATGATGCGATTGGTCAGCAATTCGGGAGCTCGCCTCGCGATCAGCAACACGCGCCAGGGCGTGCGGTCGCCAAGCCTCAAATACGCCTTATTGCCCACGGCATCGGGAACGAGGTGGGCGGCCAGGATGAGCTCCCCGCGGTCTATGTCGAGCTGCATGGCGGGGTAGTTAACCAGCGCCGCCTCGTGAATGCTTAGCCATAGGCCATCGGCAGTGCGCATCGTCAAAGGGGTCTGTACCGTGGAGTCGCTGATCTGACTTCGAAACCCGATGCCGTGGGGCCAGAGCTCCTGCGACGCATGAACCTGGCTCAGGGGTGTCCGGGCGTATGCATACTCGTTGGTGTCGTAGTCCCCCGGAATCCAGAAAGCCTCGTGGTCTCCGGCCAACGGAAAACTGGTCAGCTCTTCGGCTACAATAAAGGCCTCCTGTCGCCCGGATGAGGGAAAATGGTAGCGAAAGCCAACGCCGTCATTGAATACCATGCATTCGAGGTCGAGCCGTTTTCCGGAGGCCGTTTGCTCAAAATGCACGACCATCCTGCTGCAGCGCTTCCGGAGTTGGCGTTCCTCCCCCCATTGGGGTTCCCAGCGCTCATCCACTGACGAAGTATCGATGCTCAGCCAGCGGAAGCCCTTTTCGAGTGGACCCTGTCCAACGAGGTTAAAACCCATTTTTCCCTGCTTGATCAAGCTCTTCTTGTCGGCATAAACGGAATAGCGGATCTCCCCATCGGCGGTGAGCTGGATGTTGAATTGAACGGAGAGATCCGGAGAAAAAAGGTTGAAAAACCGGCTTGCACACACCGGTTCGAGCGCACAAAAGACCCAAAATACGCACAGCAGACTCATGCGAAAGGTAAAAGCAGGAATGAGCATCATGGAGGCAAAATTAGACAGGAATCATTGCATAAATGGGAAGTTGGCCTTCAGCAAAGCTTCCGGACGGAACCCCTCAGAACAATGAACCAATGCGCTGACCCTGCGTTCCCTAAACACTGGGCCGCCTGCAACGGAGCGTCCGGCGTGCGAAATCGAATTGCTTCAACCCATGAAACTTTCTGACTTGTGGATAGGGGATCGCCTGTACAGCAACGCGCTGAAAGAGATCGTTCTGTTCGACGGCGAAGCGGAGGAGGGATTGGCCCGCGTTATCCATCGCGGGGTCAAACATCATTTGCCGGTCGAGGACCTCTCTCCGGCTGGCGAAGAGGAATCATTGATCAACGAGGGGAAAGCTGAGGAGCATATCGCACTCCCTCCGCGCAAACGCCATGCACAAACGACCATAGACCTGCATTATGACCAGGGCCTTAACGCATCAGAGGCAGCAGGCCCGGTACTCAACATCCTTCAGCACCAAATGGAACGCTGCAGGGCATTTATGAATGCTGCCGTTGAACACCGCATGACCAGACTGGTGATCATCCATGGAAAGGGCGATCAGGGCGTCTTGCGAAAAGCGGTGCGCTCTTTGCTGGAAACATACCCGGAAGTAACCGGGCAACGGCCTTCGCCGGATGAAGGATCCATCGAAGTCTTGCTGACCTTCCCCAACTCCCCACAAAAACGCTCAATGGGATGAAAACATCGATAAAGATTCTGGGTCCACTCCTTTGTGCCGCTTTGTGGGCATTCACGGGATGCAAACAAAAAGATGCAACCCTGAGCACGCCGACCATGGGAGAAGTTGTCATCGGTTGCGACGTGCAGTTGCGTCACCTGATGCAACAACAGGAGGAAATCTTCGAACAGCGCTATAAGTATGCCAAGGTCCATCTGAAATTTTTGACGGAGCGCGATCTTCTGCAACAATGGCTTTCGGACAGCTTTCGCACGGTGATTATGGGAAGGGAGCTGAGTCCGGAAGAAACGCAGTACTTCCAGCAGCAGCGCCAGGTATCCCCCCGTCAATTTCCATTTGCACAGGGCGCCATCGCCTTGCTCACCCATCCATCCAATCCGGACAGCTCCCTGACCTACGAGGAACTGCTAGCGCTTTGCCGCGGAGCCCAGCCCGGACCTGAGGGTTTTTCGGGGGTGGTGTTGGAGGATGCCGCCTCCGGTATATCGCATTACGTCCTGAAACTGCTCGGACAATCTTCGTTCTCAGGCCCCGTTTATGCCCTGGCGGACAAAGCAGAAATTTTTGAATACCTCAAAAAGAACCCGGGAGCGCTGGCTTTAGTCGACTGGGCGGAATTCAGCGATTCGGACGACCTCCAGCGCCAAAGGCAGCTGCGGGAACTCACACGGGTTGGAATCACCCGGCCTGCAGATTCCACCCAATATGGATACCTTTTCCCCGACCAGTATTCCTTGCAAGACAGCCGTTACCCGCTTCAACGCACCTGGCAATTCGCCAGCTCTTCAGGGCGTTCAGACCTCGGTCTTGGATTTGCGTCCTTTGTCACTGGCGAGATCGGCCAGCGCATCATCCTCAAGGCTGGCCTCCTCCCTTTGTTTCAGACCGAGCGATGGATTGAGTTTGTACCAGGCGATTTTAGAGTCGTACAATAATTTTTAAATTAATCTATATCAGATATTTATATATTATATTATTATTTAATGCTTCTTTTGCTGGGTTCTTCAAAAAAATTAAACACAATTTTAACTAAAGAAATCTAACGCATTGGTGCCTAAACTTGTCAAAAGGGAAAATGAACAAATGATGAAGACTGGTTTTTATGAAATATCATCTCGCGCCAAAAGCATTAATTTTGGCCGCATTTTCGAAGAAAAATCGACCAGCATGAAAGTTCTGTTGACCTCTGTTTTGACTCTGGGGGCCTTTTTGATCGCGTTGCGCGCGCAAACGACCGAAGAGGGCTTGCGACACCTCGAAAACGAGAATTTTAAATCGGCTTTGGGCGTATTTGACCAGTTGATCGCCATGCAACCCAAGAACCATCTCCACCATTACAACAAGGGGGAGGTGCTCTTTGCCATGGAGGATTACCAGGCATCTGCGGCTGCCTACCGCAAAGGTCTGGAAGTGAGTTCAAAGTGCGATGAATGCCGGATAGGACTGGCAAAGATCGAGTTGGTGAAGGGGCAGCGAGATGAGGCCAACGATTTCATCGAATCGGCCCTGAAGGGCAATTCCAAAAGGGCGGGCATCCATGCACTCGCCGGCAGGGCCTACCTCTACGCCAGCACTCCGATGGTGGAACAGGCTTTGCCGCTTTTGGAGAAGGCCCGTGACCTCGACCCAAAACAAGCAAAGCACTGGATCTACCTGGGCGACGCCTATTATCAGAAAAAGGAATTGGGGCAGGCCATGACCGCCTATGAGACCGCAGTTGAAAAGGATAAAAGCGATCCGGAAACCTACGTCAAAATGTCCAGGATCTGGGCGGAAGGAAAGAATCTGGACCTGGCGATCCAACAGCTGGAGACGGCCATTGAGATCAGCCCGGGATATGCTTTGGCGTATAAAGAGCTCTACGAGATGTTTATTCGTGCTCGCAAATTCGACAAGGTCGTTCCCGTACTGGAGAAATACGTGTCCCTTGCCGGAACGGACGTGGATGCCCGCGTGCGCCTGGTGAAATTTCTGAGCTACCAGGCCAAGGATTACCAGCGCGCCATCCTTGAAGGAAACAAAATTTTGGAAACCTATCCGGACCAATACACCATCCATCGATGGCTCGCATGGTCTTTTTATGAAACCGGTGAGTTTAACAATTCGCTGCAGTCGAGTTACCGCCTGCTTGACGCAGTGCGTCAGGGCGATACGGCTACGATGAAACTTTATCCAAGCGACTACGAGTATGCCGGGAAAGCTGCCATCAAGCTTAAACTCAAGGACACAGCAGATGCTTTTTTTGAACAGGTCATCGCTTTACAGCCGGAACGCCTGCAGGAAATTGCCGGCCAATTGGCCAAATCCTATTACGACGTCAAATTGTACGAAAACGCCGTGGCCTGGTACCTGCGAAAAAACGAAATCACAACGCTCACCATTAACGAACTGCTCTACCTGGGACTCTCCCAAAAACTGCTCCGCGACTACAGTGGCGCAGACACCACCTTTGGAACGATCCTGGCCAAATCGCCGGCATACGAATACGGTTGGTTGCAGCGCGCCGACATCAACCATAAGATGGATACGGCTGAAACAAAAGCGTTTTTAGCAAAGCCTTACTACGACAAATACATCGAGCTGGCTTCTGCCGCGCCGGAGAAGAATAAGGTCGGCCTCATCGAAGCCTATCTCTACATGCTCGTTTACAGTGCCCAGGCGGGCGAGTACGATACAGCCAGGTCTTATTGTGACCTCGTTCTGAACCTGGATGCAAATGAATCCCGCGCACTCGAATACGCCAAGATCCTAAACGGCAACAAGTCGAAAGGACGATAGATCCTCACGGAGGAAATTGTGCTCATCTAATCCTCGGGATGCGATTTCTGCAAGATTGTTGGCAGCTCCACGGATCGGTGTGTCAACCACCGAAAAACGAAAGGGGACCGCGGTGAAGGAAGCTATGTGGAGCAACAACTGACTGAACCTAAACGAAGGATTGTGCAACTCTAAATTCATTTCGTGCTTAAGCCTGTGTGGGCTGGATGGCGCAATAGTGGGTTATTCGAGGTACCCGTTACTCTTGACAAACTTTGACTAACGGCAAAAACTGAAAACAACTGTGATTCAGGAAATTCAAGGGAAATGGGACATAACGGCCAGTATACGCGATGCGAGGGGCGTTAGCTGAAGTGTCGTCTTATACATGGTTATGGGAGGTTTAATTCGAAGTCAAGTTATGAAAGTTGTTATTGTCTTATGATTGAATGCAACGTTCCAATTTTTATTTCCTTATGCATTGGAACAGGAACCGTGATCGTAGAGTTTGGTATTACTTTTTGCATTATTTGATGACTTCCTTTTTGTATTACTTTAACAAATCCATGTTTTGACAAAATTAAGCAAATCTCTTTTCCAGAAAGATGCTTCATTTTGTTAAACGTTAACTGTAACCCTAGAAATTTGTATTTCGTTATTCAATCTTCTACTTATTTCACTTTCAGATGCAGTTTCATAAAACAATTCTATCGCTTCTATCAAGTTTGATTTTGCTTCTTCAGCATTATCCCCTTGGCTGGCAATATCAAGTTCTGGGCAAAGAGAAATAAACATTTTATCCTCCTTTTCTATCACAGCGGTTAATTCTATTTTTCTGTTCATTCTTCAAATATAATGCTTTTTTAAATCTACCATAACTAGGCGCTATCTGTAGGCGCATTGGATCGCGTGAATCCGGAAAATGCTCTCCGGCCCTTGAGAACAATGACGACTCTGGCTGATTACCGGATGGAAAACTCAAACAGGCATTCGCCGTTGAGCAGGCCGCGGAGCTGGTCGCCGATGTTGACCGGCCCCACTCCAGCAGGCGTTCCTGTAAATAAAATGTCGCCTTTGTTGACGAGGAAGAACTGGCTTAGGTAATGGATGAGCTTCGGTACGGGAAACAGCATATCGCCAATCGTTCCCGATTGTACCAGCCGGTCGTTGACGAACAATTCGAATTGCAATGCGTTTTGCTGAACGCAGTCGATGGGAATCCAACGGCCACATACGGCCGACTGGTCGAACGCTTTGCTGATCTCCCATGGCAGCGAGCGCTCTTTGCACCGGCGCTGCAGATCCCTCGCAGTAAAATCGATCCCAACACTGACATGGCTCAGATAGGACCACGCTTTTTCTTCCGGGATGGATTTTCCCTTGCGGCCAAACTTGAAAATGAGCTCCAGTTCATGGTGGACTTCCTTGGAGAAGGACGGATAATAAAATGGCCGGTTGTCGCGCAACATGGCCGAAGCCGGTTTGAGAAAGACTACGGGTTCTTCCTCGGCCTGATTGCTGAGTTCGCGGATGTGTTCGGAATAATTTCTTCCAATGCAAAACAGCGTCATAGACAAACGGTTGTTAGTGATTGTAACGGACCCGCTACCTGGACAATGGCTGTCCAAGTCCGACAATGGTTTTTACTTCAGACAGCGTTTTGGCCGCGCGCTCGCGTATGTGGGCGGAAGACCGCCGGATGCGATCTTTGATGGCCTTTTTGTCTTCGAGTAAGCGGCGCTTTTCTTCCTGGAAGGGTAAGGCGATCGATACCAGCGATTCTGCAACCTGCTCTTTGAGCTTGCTGTATGCCAGCGACCCGCTCCCGTAGGCTTCGATCAACTCATCTGCAACAGGAGAGTGAGCCGCTCGCAGCAACATGAATAAGTTTTCTACACCGGGGCTCATCTGGTCGCCGGATTCCTGACCGGTGTCGGTCACGGCAGATCTGACTTGCTTGCGTATTTGTTCCGGGGTTGCAAAGACGTCGATGTAGTGCTTTTCTCCAGCGCTGGCACTCATTTTTCGCAAGGGGTCAGCGGTAGACATGACTTTGGGCACTTCGGTGAACAAGGGCTCGGGCAGGGTGAAATAGTCTGTGCGGTAAATGTGGTTGAAGCGCTCTGCAATGTTGCGCGTCAACTCGAGGTGCTGCTCCTGGTCCTTGCCTACAGGGACACAATCTGCCCGGTAGATGAGGATATCGGCTGCCTGTAAAACCGGGTAGATGAAAAGTCCAGCAGAAACGAAAAGATCCTTGTCTTTCTCTCTGAGTTGCTGGGTTTTATCCTTGAACTGGGTCATGCGGCTCAACTCGCCGTAACTGCAGTTGCAGGCCAATATCCACGCGAGTTCAGCGTGCTCGGGAACGAGCGACTGGATAAATAGGTTCTCTTCCCGGATTCCGCAGGCCAGCAGGTTGATGGCCAAATCCCATACATTTTCCCGGAGCTGGGCAGGGGAATACGGCATGGTCATCGCATGATAGTCAACGACTGAAAAGATGCAGTCGTACGAAGATTGTAATTCGATCCAGTTTTGGACAGCGCCGAAGTAGCGGCCGAAATGCAGTTTTCCCGTGGGCTGGATTCCGCTGAGTACGATTTTAGTTGGCGAGGGCATGTCTGTTTCAGTTGGCTGCAATGCAACTGATCTCGATGTTGACAAAGCGCGGAAGCGCAGACACCTGCACCAACTCCCTGGCGGGTGGGTTCCCGTCGGTGAAATAGGTGGCGTAAACGGCGTTGATGGCGTTGAACTGGTGCATGTCTGCTACGAAAACCGTGCATTTTAGCACATGGGAGAAGTCCATCCCGGCAGCCCGGAGGATTGCGGAGATGTTGTCCAGCACGCGGTGGGTCTCCTCCTCTATGGTTGCAGTGCGCAACGCTCCCGTGGCGGGGTCAATGGCAATCTGGCCGGAGATAAAAAGCAGGTTGCCCGTCTGGACCGCCTGACTGTAGGGGCCAATGGGCTTTGGAGCGTCGGGGGTGAAAATGATCTTTTTCATCGGTCAAATTTAAAATGCAAAAAGCTCCTCATACACCTATGGGAGCTTTCCTGATGCTGAAATTTGAATGGGCTTATTCCGCCGCAGCCTCCTCAGGGGCACCCGCAATGACCACGTTACCACGGTAGTACATTTTGCCTTCGTGCCAATAAGCGTGGTGCATAATGTGGGTAACGCCGGTGGCTTTGCAGGTCGCCAGCTGAGGCGTTTCCGCTTTGTAATGGGTTCTGCGCTTTCTCTTGCGCTGTTTGGAGTGCCTCCATTTAGGATTTGGCATATCGCAGGAATTTTACTTTTCCAATTTTTTGAGCGGGTCCCAGGCAGAATCATCTGTGTGCAACCCTTCGCTCCGGTCTATCCGGCTGAGTACCTCCAGGTCACAGGGCGGATTTTCCATCGCTCCGCAATCGATCGTCTGGGAAATGGGCAACGATAGGCACACCGACTCGTAAAGTACGCCGGCCAGCCGCAACTCCTGTTCGACGGGAGAAAGGCAGATGAGGCTCGGATCGGCAACTTTTTCATTGGCCGATTTGACATACAGGAGATGCTGCGCCGAGACCGGTATTTCTATGTCTGCAAGGCAGCGATCACAAACCGACCGGTATTTCCCCTCGATGTTGATTTGAAGGGTGCTCAGGTCGTTCTGTTTGTCGAGCAGCAACTGAACCTCAAAGTTTCCTTTGCGTATCGGACTCGCCTCGAAGTGCTCGAAAAAAGCGCCTCCAAGGGTCCAACGGTACTCATGCATGCCGTTCCGCAAACTTTTTAGCGGAATTGCATATGCCTTCAGGGGGTCCATCGCCAGTTGATCAAAAACGGATTGCAAAAGTAGACTTTTTTCTGCAATCGGGGAATAAATTCTACTCCACGCCCTCGCAAACTCAGAGTTTGTAGAAACTGAGCCTCTGGTTTAAATATGGTATTTTAATATAATATAAACCAGATTGTAAGTGACTTATTAATATATTATTACTATTTATAATGTGTTTTTCATTCACCATTCCCACTGCATCGAACAGAACAATGGGGGTCCCGGATGCCACCCCTCTGAAGCTCAGGTAGTCCCCTGCAGGGTTAGGGAAGGCAATGACCTTGTGTTGCTTTCCAGCGGGGTCGTCGCTCGCGACCGTACCTCCGCAGCGCACTTTTTCAAAGGCGCTCCACAGGTCGCGCGCCAGCAGGATGCTGACCTCGTCGTTGCCATTTGATTCACCCATTCGCAGCAACACCAGTTTAAGGCTCGGAACCACAAAAAGCAACTGGCCGTTCTTGCCAATGCCCGCAAACAGGTCGGCTGGAGCTTCAGGAAGCAGGGGGCCGGGAAAATCGATCTGAAGCCCTGGCAAACGAAACGAGGGCTGGCCATTGAGCCACCACAAGTAGCCATACGATGGATTCAAGCTTTGAGATGGCCGGGTCATAGCCTGGAAATAGCTGCTGTCGCGCATCAGTACATCCCGGTCCCATACGCCTTTGTTGAGCACGAGCAGACCAAAGCGGGCCATGCTGCGCGCATCGCTGAAGTAGATGTTGTTCCACCCGGATTGGAGCCACAAGCCTTTCATGCCAATCCGGCTTTTGAGTTTTTGCTGGATGTATTGGTTCTCATTGAGACCCGTGGCTGCCTCCAATACGTCGCGCAACAGGGTATAGGGTGCATTGTGGTAGGCCCAGCGCTGGCCAGGATGTGCCAGGCACAGCAGACAGGTATCCAGGGTGCAATGGTTGTCAGCCACCCGGTCGTCGAGACCAGTGGTCATGGTAAGCTGGTGCCAGATGGTGATCTCGTTTTCCTCAGCCCCGGAACAGGAAGTCCACCCTTTGCCCAGGTATTTTGCACTGGGTTCATGCAGTCCCAGCTTCCCGTCTTCCATAGCCATACCGGTGAGAAAGGCCGTCAGGGTTTTGCCTGCTGAAGCCCAGTACCAGAGGGAATCCCGCGTGAAATGGCCAAAATATTTTTCCAGGACAATCCGTCCGTTGAGCAGCACCAAAAAGGCTTTCGACTTTTCTTCGGCAAGCAGGGTGTACAGCGGATCGATCGCATCGGTGCACCACCCGACGGCCTCTGGTGACTCCGTCTCCCATTCCGTGCCGGCGAGCGGGGGAAAATACAATTCCTGGGTAAAACCCGCCATCGGGCAAATGAACAGGATCATGATAAGTAGGGCCCCGCGAACTGACATCGGATGTGGAGATTTTAAATTAGACGGAAAATGTCTGTTCAGGTTTAAGCAAAAAAAAACCCCGGCTTGCCGGGGTTTTAAATTTAGACAATGTCTGTAATGATTAGAAGTGGTACCACAGACCGAAAGTCAGCGAACTCATGTTCATGTTTACGCTGAAATCCGTTTCGGAATCACCTACCTCCGGGCTGGTGCTGGTGAAGTCGATAAGCCCGAGTTCGGCATTGACAGACCACTTGTCAGCCAGCATATAGCTGATGCCAGGAGACAGTGAAATGCCGAGAATGCTCGTCGTGGCATCTTTGCCACCAAACTCAAGCTTTGAAGACAAATACTCGACACCGGGGGCCAGGTAAAAATAGAAGTTATCGCCACTGTGCCACGCCATGCGGTACTGGGCTCTAACCCCAAAAACGGTAGATTCCTTATCCGGATCGGTGGTTTTGTCTTTATTGGAACCGAACGTGATTCCACCAACAATGGCACCATTGTCGCTCAACCAGTAACCCAAACGGGGAGACAGGGCAAAGGAACTGTGGTGGTCATTGGATGAGAAGCCCAAATCGGCACCGAGAAAGAGTTTGCTTTGGGCAAAGGAGGCGGCTCCGAAAGCAAAGCAGAAGATCAGGGACAGGAAGATTTGTTTTTTCATAAAGTTAAAGTTTTTCACATTAAACATGAAGAATCTCCGCAAGTTTAGGAAGAAGACTCCCATCTGCAAAATTTTTTAATATAAAATTTTCATACCCGTTACAGCTTGCTAATCAGTCAACAAGGGCTGAGAAGCCCGATGGCTATGCAAAGCGTTGTGTGTTAAAGCATTAATCGGGCTCACCGGGCCGGGTAGGCAGCCGGAGCGTTTGAAGTCTGGCCTCCCGTTGGTGGCGTTCAATCGCGAGATCGAGCAGCCGGCTCACCAACTCAGGATAGCCAAGGCCGGAATGCTCCCACATTTTAGGGTACATGCTGATACGGGTAAATCCGGGCAGGGTATTGATTTCGTTAACGAGGACCTGGCCGTCGTCTGTAACAAAGAAATCGACCCGGCTGAGCCCTTCGCAACAAAGGGTCTGGTAAGTCTGAACCGCTAGCTGCCGAAGTCGCTGCTCTGTGTCGCGATCTATGTTGGCGGGGATCTGCGTTCTCGCTCCCTGGGGGTCGAGGTACTTGGCTTCGTAGGAGTAAAACCGGTGGCTGGGAATGATCTCTCCGGGGCTGGCCGTTGCCACCGCCTCGTTGCCAAGGACGGCGCATTCGATTTCCCGGCCTGTGATCTGTGCTTCCACGACAATTTTATCGTCGAAGGAAAAGGCCAATTCAACCGCGTTCCTGAATGATGATTCAGAGTCCGCGCGGGAAATGCCCACGGACGATCCAAGGTTGGCGGGTTTAACAAAGACGGGCAGGCCCAACTCATCGGCTACTTCCGAGAATACAGGCGCGGGCTCCCAGCTGCGAAAGGCCAGGTACGGCCCAATGGGAACCCCGGCTTCCCGCAAGAGGCGCTTCATCACTTCCTTGTCCATCCCTACGGCAGAACCCAACACACCCGGACCAACGAAGGGCAGTTCTGCAATCCGCAACAGCCCCTGTACCGTGCCGTCCTCTCCAAATGGCCCGTGCAGGACCGGAAAGGCAAGGTCTAAGGCCTTCAACTCGCCGAATTGACCGCTAAGCGCCATTCGCCCCTCCCCACCCGGCAACAAACAGGCTTCTACCGAAGAAAACCGCCCGGCATTCCACGCTCCAAAACTGAAATCGTGCAGGCTGTTGCGCTCGTCGAGCAGATGCCATTTGCCCGAAGGGTCAATGTAAATGAGCAAGGGCTCCCAGCGCTGCCGGTCCAGCGCCTCGAGGACGTTGGCTGCCGAAAGGATGGAAATCTCGTGTTCGGCAGATTTGCCGCCAAACAATATGCCTACCCGCATCCTGGATGTGTTCATGGCGAAATTGGAATTTTGTCCAAAATTACAAACATATTAAATAAAAATGTAATATATTATGGTCTGCTTCTGCATGCTTGGCCCCTGCTCCCGGAGTGCCCGGGCTGTTCCATATTCTCTATCTTTGCCCCGCGCCGTGCAGGGCACCTAAAGCCGGAAGGGCGCAGCGAAATGGACCGCAAGGCAGAGGGCTTTAAACTTTCAGATCTCCCCGCATTTTTTAAAAGCAGGCTCCTGTTGCATACGCTCGTCAGGTTCCTGCTGGTACTGGCAATCTTGTGGATGCTCCACGCCATTGCCCTCCGGATTTACACCCATCATGGACAACGCCTGAGAATGCCTAACTATGCTGGCGTCAGCCTCGATAAAGCGCAGGTGCACGCCAAGGGCCGCGATTTTAAGCTGGTCGTAAACGATTCGCTCTTTGTTAAGGGCAAACCTGGGGGCCTGATTTTATCTCAGGTACCCGCCAAAGGTTCTTTGGTCAAAGAGGGAAGGACGGTCTACCTCACCCTGACGCGACACCGGCCCGACCAGTTTTTGTCGGGCGACCTGCCCGTATTGTACGGCAAGCGTTTTGATTTTAAAAGCCGCGAGCTCTTCAACCGGTTTGAAATCGTTTCGCGCATCGTTCGCATGGACTATGACCCCGGCCCCGAGCAGCACATCCTCCAGGTGCATTACAAGGGAACCCCCCTGGCAGACGCAGAGCGAAAAGAAGATAACATTCCCATTTTCCTCGGTGATACATTGGATTTTGTGGTTTCGACCCAGGAAGGTGGGCATGTGGAAATCCCCGACCTTTTATGCAATACCATGGCAGAAGCCCAATTTCTGCTGGCAACGTACAAGCTTGCCTTGGACCAATGGGAGAGCGACGACGCCCTCGAAGAACCCGAATCGGCATTTGTCGTTTCGCAGCAGCCTGCTGCAGGGGAGCGCGTTGCACTGGGAACGGTAGTGAAATTGAAACTGCAGAGGGAAAAACCGGATTTTTGCGAGTGATGGAGCCTATTTGAACGAACTAAATGGAAGACATTAGTGTAAACGAGCTCAGACAGCGGTTGGACAGCGGAGAGCGGATTCGTCTGGTCGACGTGCGCGAAGCCTACGAGCACGAAGAATTTAACATCGGTGGTGAACTCATGCCGCTGGGGGCCCTCATCCCAGAATACCTCGATGCGCTCAGAGGCGATGAGGATACGGAGATCGTCTTATACTGCCGCAGCGGAAACCGGAGCGGGGTCGCCAAAATCCTGTTGGCCAGGGCTGGATTCACCCGGGTCCGCAACCTCCTCGGTGGAATGCTCGAATGGCAGGGTCTTGACCCCTGTGAACCCTAAAATGCTCCGATGGAGCCCCGTCATCTCGACACCGGCAAACGCGGTGAGGCCATCGCCCGAAATTACCTTGAGGAAAAGGGGTATCGAATTCTGGATAGCAACTGGCGTCACGGAAAAACGGAACTTGACCTTGTTGCACTCCTGGGCAGCATACTCGTTTTCGTAGAAGTAAAAACGCGCAGCTCCTCGCGGTTCGGTGAAGCCGCCGGCTTTGTCGACGAGCGCAAGCAAGCCCTGGTCCAGGAGGCGGCTGCAGCCTACATGACGCAGATGAACTACCAGTGGGAGGTCCGCTTCGACGTCATCGGCGTGCAACTCGCTGCCAACGGCAGTTACGAAATAGAACATTACGAGGACGCTTTTTTCTAATGCAAGGAAGGAAACGCACTCAACGGGCCCCGGTCTCGCCCGGGTACCAGCTTGCGTAAACGGGGTAGTTTCTGGCGGTCCTGCGGATGTGAAATTCAAATTGGTCTTCGTCGATGGGTTTCAACTTGCGCGCAGGAATGCCCGCATAGATGTATCCGCTTTCGAGTTCAACATTCTCCGGGACCAGCGCCCCGGCGGCAATGATGACGCGTGAGGGGACGACGCATCGGTCGAGCAGCATGGCTCCCATGCCTACGAGTACGTCGGAGGCCAGGGTGCATCCGTGTACGATTGCACGATGTCCGATGGATACGCGGTCTCCAATGTTGGTTGCTGCCTTTTCGAAGGTGCAGTGAACGATGGCACCATCCTGGATGTTGACCTGGTTTCCGATGCGGATCGCGTTGACGTCGCCCCTGACGACGGCCTGGAACCAAACGCTGCATTCGTCGCCCATGACGACATCGCCAATGATCGTCGACGTGGGTGCGAAAAAGCACCCCTGGCCCCAACGGGGCTGCTGGTTGCGAAGGCTAATGATGTTTGCCATGGTTCGGTGCAGGTTATTGTACGCGCTTCACCCTGAAGCCGGCTTCTCGAAGCCGGAAAAGAACACCCCCTTGCCCCCCGAGGTGACCGGCTCCCACTGCAAACAAACAAACGTTCGTTCGCATGGCGTCTGCGATCAGCGGAACCCATGTGCGGTTGCGCCGGTCGAGCATCATTTCAATGTAAGGTGTCAGCGAAGCATCGCTGGTAGCCACCGACTCCGCAAGCTTTTCAATTTCTTGTTCCCGGTACCAGCGGTACATTTCATCGGATGCGCTTTGGTGAGCGCGAACGGATTCGAGCAACATTTGCGCCTGAACGGAGTAGGGTATGCTGTCGAACAGCGACAACTGGAATTCGAGCGTTTCAAGGCCTTCCAGGCCTTTTTCCTGAAGGCGGGCCATTTCGGCGAGTTCGAGTTCGTAGGATTTCAACCGCCCATCGCGAAAGGCCATGGGATTGCCTTCGGAAGCGGTCAGCGCACTCAGAAACAATGGCTTGAACCGCTCAAAAAATTGTAGGGGTATTCCGATGGAATCGAAATGGTTGCTGAGCAGTTGGTATTCGGATTCGCTCAACAGCTCCGAAAGGCGCAGATCCCCATCCATGAACAGGCGATCCATGATGCCCATCAGCCCGGAAAGTTCCTGCATTTCGTCCATGTCGACTTCCGTGTAGATCTTTTCAGCAGATGCAAAAGCCGCTTCAAAACCGGCAGGGAGAAAGTACTGATCAGACGGGATCACGTGGACAGTACCAAAAAGGTATGCGTATTTACCCGATGCCGGGTCTTCAATTTTCCACAACAAACCCGGATCCTGGGCATTTAGGCCGGTCAGGCCCAGTAGCCAGGATAAGGAGGAGAACAGGTGTTTTAACTTCATTTTCTTTTAATGGCTGCGATTTTGCAGCATGTATTCATAAAAAAGGATCCCTGCGGCCACCGATACGTTGAGCGACTGGATTTTGCCGGGGGTGGGGATGCCGGCCACTTCGTCGGCAATCGCCAAAATTTCGGCTGAAACCCCCGTACCCTCAGATCCGAGTACAATGGCCAGGGGGCGACAAAGATCGACCTCCCGAACCGATTTATTTGCCCGCTCACTGGCACACAGAATAACAAGTCCGCTGTCTTTGAGTTGCCGAATTCCGTGCAATAGATTTTTTTCGCGGCAAACCGGCAGGCTCATCAAAGCACCAGAGGACGCTTTAATGGCCTCACTGTTTACCGGAGCACTGTTTTTGGTACCAATGAGCAATCCATGCAGACCAAACACTTCAGCAGACCGCGCAATGGCTCCGAAATTGCGCACGTCGCTGATGCCATCGCAGACGGCAACCGCCGGAGCAATACCCTGAAGGAAAAGGCCGTCGACCAGGTTCTGGACCTGGTGAAAGGGTATGGAAGCCGTAATGGCGACGACGCCCTGGTGGTTGAAACGACTCAGGCGGTCGAGCTTGGACTTGGGAACCCGAAGGACGGGAATCCCGCTGCCACGGGCCAAGCGCACCAGCAATTTCGTCTCTTCCTTGTCCAGGGTTTCCGAAATAAAAATTTTCTGTATGGCGGTTTGGGCAGCTATTGCCTCGCGTACTGCGTTTTTACCGAGAACCAATTCTTTTTTCTCCATTTACAGCTTAAAATTATTGCTAATTTCACAATTCAAAACGCAATTGAATATATGAAAAATTTAATGTGTAAATTATTGATTACCACAATAATATTATTGCATGTACCACTTCATGCCCAACAAGACCCGGCAGTCGGGAAAAGTCTGGAGCGCTTACGGTCCCTTGCTCCCGGAATGGGTTTGTCGATAGAGGACATTTCCGACGTCGCCGTTTCGGACCTCTATCGCTCGGAGCACAACGGCATCACCCACGTGTACCTGATCCAGCGTTACCGGGAAATCCCGGTCTACAACGCCATTACCTCGTTTCACGTTGCACCGGATGGAAAGGTATTCGATAGTCCGTCGCGATTTTATTCATCCCTGGCGGATAAGGTGAATGCCACCCGGCCGAGGATCAGCGAAGCGCAGGCACTGACCCGCATCGTCGAAGACCTCCAGATCCCCAATGCACTGGTGCCGACCAACCTCGTCCGCAACGACCACGGAGGCCGGGAATTTCCCGCAACCAACTTTACCATGAGTCCCATTCCCGTCAAATTGGTTTACATGCCCGTTGATGAAGGCCGAAGCCTCCATCTCGCATGGGACCTGACCCTGGAACTCTCCATGCGCGAAGATTACTGGTCCATCCGTGTGGATGCAACGACCGGGGAGATCCTGGACCGGCATAACTTGACGGTAAAATGCAGTTTCGGACATGTGCATAACCAGGAAAAAATCTCTTCCGCTTCTGGAGAAAGGGAGCATACCTGCTCGGGAGTTGCGGCCATATCCATGCGCGAATCCGCTCTGGAGATCCCCGCGGCTGCTTCTCCATCATCGACGGGTTCATACCGCGTCATTGCCGTGCCGGATGAAAGTCCGAAGCACGGCAGCCACCAACTCGTAGTCAAACCAGGATATTCCAATGCTTCCCCGTTTGGTTGGCACGACACCAACGGAGTCGATGGCGCAGAACACCAGATCACCCGGGGCAACAACGTCCATGCCTACCTGGACCGAAATGCAGACAATGTCGCAGATGGGCTTGAGCCCAGTGGGGGCAGCGACCTGCTGTTCGATTTCCCTTACGATGCAAACGTGGAGCCGGATGTTTACAAGGAAGCCGCACAGGTCAATCTGTTTTACATGAACAACATGATGCACGATATCAGTTACCAGTATGGCTTTAACGAGGCGGCGGGCAACTTCCAATCTAACAATTATGGCAAAGGTGGACGCGATGCGGACTACGTTCGCGCAGAAGCACAGGACGGATCCGGCACCAGCAATGCTAACTTCGCCACACCTGCCGACGGCACGGGAGGGCGAATGCAGATGTTCCTGTGGCTGGCCTCTCAGGAGGAAACCTACATCGTAGGTCCTGATTCATTAGCAGCTTCCATTGATTGCAGACGTGGAGCGTTCGGCGCAGCTCCCACAGACGTTCCCATTAGGGCGCAGGTCGCGGTTGCAAACGATTACTCGGCCAATCCCAGCCTAGGTTGTAAGGAGGGCTACAAACGGTCCGAAGTCGAGGGTAAGATCTTGCTCATCGAAAGGGGTACCTGTGAATTTGGCCTTAAATCGCTCAACGCACAAAAGGCTGGAGCCGTGGCGGTCATCATCTGCAATTTCGACGATACTTATGTGAATATGGGTGCTGGCGCCGTTGGTGGTCAGGTCACCATTCCTGCCTACTTCACCACAAAGTCGATCTGCACCCGCCTCAAACTCATCGTGCAAACAGACACCCTCGTGATGGAGATCCGCCGGCCCGGAGCCAACGCAGGGCCTGACAGTTTGGATGGCGATTTCGACAACGGCATCATCGCCCATGAATACGGGCACGGCATTTCCAACCGGCTGACCGGGGGACCTTCCAGTTCCGGTTGCCTTGGCAACGGTGAGCAAATGGGGGAGGGCTGGAGCGATTTTATG
Organism: Saprospiraceae bacterium; assembly: GCA_020848995.1. Taxonomy (GTDB): domain Bacteria; phylum Bacteroidota; class Bacteroidia; order Chitinophagales; family Saprospiraceae; genus Vicinibacter. Next base: position 120,708 of record JADLHA010000028.1, read on the forward strand.
ACGCTGATCACCTCTGCAAAAGCAGGCGATTTTGGTGCCATGCCACGCGGGATCGGCACCTTTGCACTCAACGAAAGGCCTGACGGATTGGGCATCAGGCGCAGGCCTTATACGACCGATATGAGCTTCAACGAATTCACGTATAAGGACATGACTGCTGAAGTCCACGATCTGGGCGAGATCTGGACCACAGTCATCTGGGACCTCTACTGGGCGCTTGCCGACGAATATGGCTACGACCCGGATTTTACCAACAAGGCCGCCGGCAACAACATCGCCATTCAGCTTGTGTTTGATGGTATGAAACTCCAACCCTGTTCGCCGGGAATGATCGATGGTCGCAACGCCATTTTAAAAGCAGACACCATCAACAATAAAGGGGCTAATGCCTGTTTGATCTGGAATGTATTTGCCCGCAGGGGGATGGGCTATTTCGCCAAACAGGGATCGAACAACCAGGTTGGTGACGAGACCCTGAGTTTTATTGCTGCGCCCATTTGCGTCGACAGGATCCTCTTTTCCAAGCGAGCCGGTTATTACAAAGATCCCGCAACCTTTGTCAAAAATGACGTCGTCAAACCGGGAGACGCTTTCCGCATTACCCTGGAAATCGACAATTACCGACCCGGCGCTGCCAATGATGTCGTAATCCGGGATCGAATTCCACAGGGATGCAGTTATGTAAGCGGCTCGGGATCGATTGCTCCCCAGGTTATTGGTGACGAGCTCGTATGGAACCTGGGTCAGATGAAATCTTTGGAATCGCGGCGCATCGAATATTCCCTGCAGAGCAGCATTGCAAATGCTTCTTCTACTCTTTGGTACGACGATTGCGAATCAGGCGAAGGCATTTGGGAAGTTGACATACTGAAAGGTGACCGGCTATGGTACCACGACGAGGGATTTGGGGTGGACGACTCCTATTCCTGGATTGCTGAGGAAGGAGAAAATGGTTCCGATGACTTCTTTTTTTACAACAGGGACCCCCTCCCACTTCCCGACGACAATCCCGCCTTATTGTTCCAACACTTCTTCAACACCGAAACAGGTTTTGACGGTGGCGTCGTCGAAGCTTCGACCGACGGATTTGTGTGGAAGCAGTTGACCGACGACAAATTTTCCTTGAACGGCTATACCGGCCCCATTGACTATCAAGCCTTTGTTGTGCCAAACCTGCTGGCTTTTTCGGGACAATCGGGAGGTTTTATTCCTTCAGTGATCGACCTGTCGGATTACAAGGGCAAAAGCATCTATTTGCGCTTCCGCTTTGGCAACGACAGTCTGAACCTTAGCTCGGACCAGACTACGATCCTGGGATGGGTTGTAGACAACATCGAGCTGATCCTTCCCCGGTTTTACAATTCCGAAGCCTGCCTGGCAACCGCAGAAGGGATCGCGGAGTGCGCATCCCTCGACCGCAAAGGGGTTCTTGCCGATTCAGATAAGATCGTTGACACCCAGGACGGCGAAAATTCCTCCGGAGCGTTGATGGTTTATCCCAACCCCGGAGCCAAACAGGTGTATGTCCGCATCGACGATGACGCGGCGTATGACGAATTGTCACTGATGCAAACAAACGGTCAGGTGCTGCAACGCATTCCCCTCGGGGGCGGAAATCCGCTTTACCGCATCGATACAGAAAATTTGCCCAGGGGTATGTTGATCCTGCGGGCACAAGGTCCAAATGGCACTGCCGTTCGTAAGCTGTTTATGAGGTAAACGAACGTCTGTTCGTTATAAGATCTGTTGAAAATCCGGATACCCGAAAGTGTCCGGATTTTTTGTTGAAAAGGTGCAGACTGCATGATTGCATGGCCGGGTTCTTACCAGCGATTGAATGAAATGTGAGAATACCAGTAAACAGGATTAGGGTTCAAAGACCTGAACCTTTCGGGTGATCTCCACGAAGCGCTTTGTGAATTTGCCTTCGTATCGCGTTGCGCGGATGAGGTGGTTGTCGATCCAATGGTAATTGCCGCCTCTGGGCTTATTGAGCAACAGATAGTGGTATTTGAAGCCGCGCAGTTTAAGCCAATTTTCCGTGATCTCCCGGTGCGCTTCAGTGCGCGAAGAAAAAAACGTGATGATGTGCCCTTCGTCGTACCAGTGGTTGATGACTTTCAACGCATCGGGATATGCCTCGGCGCTAACCATGCGTTCAGGTTCCTCGTTGGGAATGTCGTCACAAATCGTGCCGTCAATATCGATCAAGAAATTTTTGACTTCCGGGGGTAAAATGGGCGAGGCCCGGTGGCCTTCGGCATCGGTGTTTTCTTTGAGAATGGATTCCTCGTTATTCATCTGAACGCGATGGGTTCATTCCTCATCCAGGGTGCTTTCAACATTGTGGCTTGAAGGACTTTCCTCTTCGGGCTGCACCTCAGTAACAGATGATGACTCTTTTGCTTCGCCTGGTTCGGCACTTGGCAGGTCTTTTTTGCGGCTTCCTCTCTTGCGGACTTCTTTGAGTGATTCAGCCGCTTTGGTGAGTTTTTCCTGAACTTCCTCAGAAATGTTTTCGTGAGATTGCACAATGGAATCCGCTATCTGGGCTTTTACCTTTTCCTTTTCCGCTTCTAGGAGTGCTTTTTGCTCGAGGCGTTTCTGGTTTTTCTCCTCGCGTTTTTTCATTGAGGTCTGTTGGCGGTCGAGCTTTTCACGGGTGGCCAGCAATTCCTCCAGTTTCGCTTCCTTGGACTTCAGGCGCTCTTCGATCATGCGGATCTTCGCCACCCGGATCTGGGCTTCCAGTTGACCGTCGGTAACCGCGATCCGCCTGTTTTCAAATTCGATGTTCTTGCGCTCAAAGGCGATGGAATCTTCGAGCCGCTTAATGGCCCCCAGCAGACCTTCGTATCGCTTGTTGAATTTGTCGGCGGAGCCTTCGTCTTGCTGGCGGTGTTGAGGGCGGCTTTCGCGTTTGCTGCGGATGAGGTTGAAGTTGTCGTTGATCCGTGCCAACAGCGCTTCAAAATCCTTGCGCAGCAATCCTCGTTGCTTAATGTCCTTCTGAATGGCGATCATTTCGTCGACCAGGGGCTTGATCACGGCGCCATTTTCGATTTTCGCAGTGATCGCCGAAAGCTTATCTGAAAATTGCTGGGCCAATTCACGGGATTTTTGAACCATGACCGACTGACGTGCTTTCCTTAGTTTTTTGAGCTCGTCAAACAGTGCATTCGATTTTTCCCGGAGCGAGTCCGAATGATCGCGCAAAATATTTTTGTCGAATATGTGCTGCTGAACACCTCCCCACAGGTCCCGAAGCTCATTCCACAGGTTATCGTCAAATTCCTCCAGGCGCTTGATCTTATCGGACAAGTCCTCCAGCTGGTTCTTGAAATTCTTGTAAAGCTTTGTGGAGAGTACGACAAAATGCCATTCCATCTGTGCCCGCTGAACAACGTCGGACTTTTCAACCTTGAGGTCGTCGGGGAGAATGGTCTCTGCCATGGTCAGTTCCATCACGCGGTGCGAGGCGGAAACCGGAAAATCCAAATCGGATCCCACACGCCAGTGAGACATCATCTGGTTGTAAAAATCTTCGGTGATGTCTGCTTCCGGAATGCTCCAAATGTCGACTTTATTTTCGTCGGCATTGAGTGAAATGGCCAGCAACACGCGCTCCTCATTGTTATTGGTCCCCCAAATGACCAGCCTGGATTTCATGAAATCTCGTTTACTTTCCCCAATTTGTAATATATAGACCTCTGATAAAGAGGTTTTTGTATGTTGTTATCCCCATTTGATTCCCAATGTCCCGATGGTCTGGCAGGGTAGATGGGTCCCGGAGTAAATGCAAAAATCAATCCAAATTCCCGAAATTCCAATAAAATTGAAATCAACAGACCAGGCTGCGCTCGCGCAACAACTGGGCAATTTGCACGGCGTTGGTGGCTGCCCCTTTGCGCAGGTTGTCGGCCGTCACCCAAAGGTTGATGGCGCGTTCTACAGAATGATCCCGGCGAATTCTCCCGACAAACACCTCGTTGCGGTTTTTGGATTGCAAGGGGGTAGGGTATGTTGCTGAGAATGGGTCGTCGAGCACCACCACCCCGGGTGCCGATTGTAAAAGGGACCGGATGTCTTCAAGCTCAAAATCTGATTTCAATTCGGCATTGATGGATTCTGAGTGGCCTCCGTGAACCGGAACGCGCACAGCCGTGGCCGTAATCCGCATCGCAGGATCCCCAAGGATCTTCCGCGTCTCATTCACGAGTTTCATTTCTTCCTTAGTGTAACCGTTGTCCAGAAAAACATCGCACTGCGGAATGCAATTTTCGAATATGGGGTGAACGTAAGCGCGTGGTTCCGGAACGACCTTTCCGTCGCGTTCTGCTTCGTACTGACGAACGGCCTTCATGCCCGTTCCGGTAAAGGATTGGTACGTTGAAATGACCAGACGCGAAAGGCCATAAGCTCTGTGTATCGGATCCAGCGCAACGACCATTTGGATCGTCGAGCAATTGGGGTTTGCGATGATGTAGGCCCCGGGGAGCAGAGCATCAGCGTTGACCTCAGGAACGACGAGCGGACAATTGGGATCCATTCTCCAGGCTGACGAATTGTCGATGACGTAACACCCGTGACCGGCAAATTGGGGAGCCCACTCCAGCGACGTGGCAGCCCCGGCGGAAAAAATGGCTACATCGGGCTTTTCTTGTAGAACTTCAGCAGCCCGTTCGACCCGGTGCTCCTTCCCCTTCCAAAACAGCAATTTCCCGACGGAGGCTTCCGATGCGACGAAGCTGATCCGGTCGTATGGGAAATGGCTTTCTTCCAGAACTTCAAGAAGCTTTTGTCCAACGAGACCTGTGGCGCCAACAATTGCAAGATGCATCGCTCTTTGAGATTTTTTGCAAAGTTAAACTGCTTCAAAGCACGGGCAAACGAAAGTCAACCTTAAGGTCCTTACCGCTTTTTAGAATGCCGGGTTTACATTTCCAAGCCGCAAATGGACAAGGCTTTTTCAGGTACTGATCTATTTATTCAATTCCCCAAAGTGCTTATGGAATAGCTTGTTGCTTCGGATTCGCAGGGCGTAGCTTCGCCTTATGAGAACCACCCTGCAGATCATGGTGCTGTGGGCAGTTGTGTATGCGTGCTCTGTGGCACAATGGGTCGACCAATTCGACCACACTTTGGACACAGCCTGGTTCGGGGACCGCAGCCATTTCGTCGTCGACCCACTGGCGCGATTGAGGCTGCAGTCGCCGGCAGCCGGATCGTCTGCGCTCTGGAGGCGATATGCCATGATGGATTCTGTGGTGCTCTCCTGTTCCGCATTCCTGGAGTTCAGTCCTTCTGCAACCAACAGGCTGGTGATCTATTTGGCATCTGCTGAACCCCGGACGGATGCCAGTGCCCATCTGCGCCTGGAAATAGGGGAAAATGGTAACCTCGACACCTGGAAACTGTATTGCTTTGCAAGCGGCAAAGATACCCTGCTGGCTTCTGGAGAGCCGGGAGCGATGGCTACCGGCCCCCTTGCCATTCGCTTCGAGCTGAAGCGGCTTCCACCAGACAATTGGACCCTGTACGCCGGGACGGTAGCGCGTGATACGTCCTTTTCCGGAATTTCATTCACCACCACCTGGCCTGGCGGCGAGGAAGCCGTTTACTTTGGAATCCGTTGTATTTACACAGAAACCAGGAAATCCGCCTTTGCGTTCGACGACATCTCAGCTTCTGTAGACCGAACCCCGCCGTCCATTTCCAGTCACCAGATTTCAGGAAATGAAACCATTGCCTTCCGTTTCGACGAACGCCTCGATAGCGCATCCTGCAACAAAACCATGCGCTTCAAGCTCGATGACCGGGAGGTTCCGGTGTCCGCTCAGTGGAGCTCAGAAACGGTTTTGCGGCTGACATTTGGCAGCGCCTTTGTTTCAGGTAAGCGCTACACCCTCGACTACGAGGGTATTGCGGACCTTTCCGGCAACGTCAGTCAACCCCAGCGCTATGCGTTTCGCACAGGCAACGGAAGGACTCCACAGCCGGCTGAACTCGTCATCTCCGAAGTCATGCCGGATCCCTCACCACCCTTTGTACTTCCCGAAGTGGAATACGTGGAAATCCACAACCGCACACCAGATTTTCTGAATCTCTCCGGCTGTCGCTTTTCGGATGGCTCCTCCTGGGTTGTGCTTCCCGACAGCATCCTCCCACCAGGTGCCTATGCCATTCTCTGCCCGGGAACCGCTGTCGAGGCTTTCCGTGCATTTGGCTTGACGGTCGGCGTGGATGCTTTTCCTGCGCTGAACAACACCGGCGATGTGCTGGAGCTGCGCGATCCCGGTGATCGATACCTCTTTCAATGCAGGTATTCATTGGCAGATTATGGCGATGTCGTCGTGGCAGAGGGCGGGTATGCGCTGGAATGGATTTCCTTGGAAGCCCCCTGCATCGCCAAGGGCGGATTTGTGCCAAGCCGGGATCCAAAGCGGGGCACACCGGGAACCGCCAACTCATGGATTTCCCTTGAGCGCGATACCTCGGGTCCGCAACTTACCCAAGTGTATGCCCTCAGCGAATGGGAAGTTTCGCTTCGTTTTGATGAATTGCTTCATCCGGATCTGGTAATGCACCCGGGAGATTTTCGTGTAGAACCTGGCATTGGGGTCGCCGCCGTGGATTTCGGCGATGCCCGGAATGAATTGCATTTGGTGCTGCACCAACCCCTGGAGCCGAGTCGCTGGTATGTCGCTGTTTGCGATCGGGTAGCAGACTGCAGTGGCAGGGTCGCACATCTCACCAGCGGATCCTTCGCAAAACCTAAAGTACCGGTACCTGGTGACCTGGTCTGGTCAGAGGTCCTGTTCAACCCATGGAGCTACCATTTCGATTTTGTCGAGATCCATAACCGCTCCGGATCGCCCATAGCCCTCCGGGGGCTCGTATTGTCAAATCCGCTGACCGGCGAGGCAAGCTATCCCATGCACGGACAGCGGGTGATTGCTCCCGGCGGATATTTCGCACTGACTTCCGATCCCGAAGACCTCGCATCCGTTTATCCGGCATGCGATCCGATCAATACGGCTGCGGAGACCATACCTCCGATCGATGACGATGGTGGTGTCCTCGTGCTCGCTTACGCAGACGGTCAACGCATACTAACACTTGATAGTTTTGTATGTTCCGCTGAATGGCATCACCCATGGGCCGGGGATCCGGAGGGAAAGTCCCTGGAAAAAATAAATCCGTCATTGCCCTCAGCATTTCCTGGCAGCTGGCAAACTGCCCTGGCCGGAATTGGTTTTGCCACACCCGGGAAACCCAACAGCCAATTCGTTTCGCTGCTCGACGCCGGCAAGGGAAAACCCTATGCCATTCAGTCGCGAAGGGTCAGTCCAAACGGCGACGGATTCGAGGACAGCTGGATCCTAACATTTGGTTCCATTGAGACCGGTTGGCATGCTTCCATCGATTTGTACGATCTGTCGGGCAATGCCGTATGCAGGGTTTATAGTGGTTTGGTGGCGCCGCTTCAATGGATCATCTGGCACGGGCAGGGCCCCCAGGGGCTGCCATTGACTCCGGGAAACTACATTGCCATCATTACTTTGAAACATCCTTCCGGGAAGCGATCCGAATACAAAGAAGCCGTTGCCCTGCTTCGCGAATGAGATGCGGAATTCCCTCCATGTCCGTTTGGTTTGGACAGGTTGTCTATTTTTGTTGGATTGAGCACGCGATGGACATCCGGATCTTCAGCATGGCAGTGGGCTGTCGTTGGGCTGATCATTGCCGTTAGCATAATCTTTTTATTCCCTCCCGATTTGCTGATCGCAAAGCTCTTTTCCAGCTATGCCGTACACTGGATGCTCTTTTGCCTGCTGGCGGGCATTGTTTCGCTTTTTATGGGTTACGAGCGCCTGTTGTACACCTGTTTCATTTGCACCGGTGTGCTGGCCTTCTACCTGATGAATTCGTTCAACACGGACTTAAAATTTTCCAAGCTCTCGCGACCGAATTCCATCCAGGTGCTGTTTGCAAATCCCACGTTGAGCACCGACAGACTCGATGAAACAATGGAACATTTGTTGGGTCAGGGAGCTGACCTCATCATCTTGGAAGAATTTACGCCGGTGGGAGTGGAGCTGGCAACCCATGGTCGGAGCGATTATCCACATCAATACCTGTTGCCCCGGGCAGATACCCAGGGCAAAGGCGTGTTGTCTAAACTCCCCCTCATCGGTGCCAGGCAACAGGAATGGATGGGAAATCTCGTCGTGGATTTCGGAGTGACCATTCCTGGAAGCGACACCTTGCACGTATGCATCAGCACCCATTTACCGCCGATCACCATGGATGGATATCGCAAACTCGGTTCTTTTCTAGACACCCTGGCGGGCGAATTGAGCCGAACCACCTCCCGCCAATTGCTCGTTGCCAATTTTAACCTCGTTCCCTGGTCCCGCGAGTTGCGGAACTTTCGCAGATTGTCCGGTCTCAAAGCCAGTCGCAGGGACAATGCCGATGCGGGGCAGGCAAACAGTCCGATCGACATCCTCAATGCACCCAACTTCGAACTGATGTACAGCAATGACCTCGAATGCACCGGTTATAGCACAGTCGTCGATTCATCGGGCAAGACGATAGGCCTGGTGGGGCGATATCAGCACAAGTTTGGCTTCTGATATGCGATGTCTTTACCCTGCCCGGCGTTGCTCAATCCGGCAACCACATGGTTTGCAGCCGGGGTTTGCGGTGATTTGATTAATATTGTTCCCGTTCTGGTGCCACTGCACGTATGGGAAGGGAAATCAGGTGTTGCGCCTCCACGATCGCATTGGCGGTCATATGCACATTCGCGTGTGCAGAGGCTCTTAGTGCCACTTCAATCCCGACGGAAAAAGCAATCAGGATCCCGTTTCGTTATGTGCAATCCTTCATCCTGGTAGATGTTCAGATCGAGCGGCTGCTGCCACTGAAACTCATTTTTGATACCGGGGCTGAACATACCATACTCTTTGATCGCCAGGTCACCGATTTGTTCGAAAACATCTACCAGCGCGAGATCAGGGTCATTGGATCAGACCTCCAAACGGAATTGCCCGCACTGCTGAGCGTGCCGGTGAGCCTGTCTTTTGGCAAAGCGTTTCAATACCAGACACCGCTCATCATTTTACAAGAGAACAATACGTCGATTTCGCGCATCATCGGCGAAAACGTTCACGGAATACTCAGTGCATCCAACTTTAGCAATTACCTGATCCAGATTGACTATTCCGGAAAATGGATCTACCTGCATCCCCGCTCGCAGAAAATTCCGGACGCCTTCCACGAGGTGGACCTCAACATGTATAAAAACAAGCCTTACCTGGAAACCGAGATCGCACTGGCCAACGGAACCAGGCAAAGCGTTCAATTGTTAATTGATACGGGCGCAAGCCTTTCTTTACTGCTCTACCGCGATTCAACCGATCGCTTCGCGATTCCCAAGGCGCTTGTGCCTGCCTATCTGGGCAGTGGTCTCGGAGGATTGCTCACGGGTTATGTTGGCAAAATCGATGCCTTGCGGGTTGGAACCTACGAACTCCGGGAAGTCGTCTCCCATTACATGATGGTAGAAACCCCGCTTGCAAAGGCGGAAAAGCAGGTCAAAAACGGACTCATCGGCAACCTCGTTCTCGAACGCTTTCACCTTTACCTGGATTACCTCCATTCAAAACTGTACCTGAAGCCGTCCAGAAAATTTGACGAGGAAATGCCCTATGACAAATCGGGTATGCTGGTCATTTGTGGCGGAGCAGACCTTCAGCATTACATGGTCGGATTTGTCGTGCCCGGATCGCCAGCCTTCGAGGCCGGTATCCGCGAAAGCGATGAGATCCTGCGGGTCAATGGCATGCCGGCATCCATGCTCAACCTGGGTAAGTTGAATGCCCTTCTCCAGAAGCGCGATGGAAAAAAGATCCGTCTTGTAATGCGGCGTAACAATAGCAAATACAAATGCAGCTTCCTGCTGCGTTCGATGATCTGATTCCACCCGATTGACCAGGGCAGGACTAGATGTCTGACCCGGGCAGATTATTTTTGCGACTCATACCATGCGCATGAATGCCGATATGCTCGAAATGATCAGGGCTTTTCCCGACCAAGTCCTGGAGGCTATTGAGATCGGACGAAAGGCAGCCATCAGGCCAGCAGACCCGGAAACGTCCCTCGTCATGGTCTGTGGAATGGGCGGGTCGGCCATTGCCGCAGATTTTGTCGCTGGCTACGTGCGCGACCGATGCCGGCTGCCGGTCCTTGTAAACAAAAGCTATGATATTCCTGCCTGTGTTGACCGAAAAAGCATCGCTGTGCTTTCCTCTTATTCCGGTAATACGGAAGAGACCTTGGCTGCCTGGGAACGCGCGGGTCGTGCAGGGGCCCGAAGGATTGCCCTCAGCTCAGGGGGGGAATTGCTGCTTAGGGCGGCGTCGCATGGACAGGAAGCAGTGGTCATTCCTTCGGGTTGGCCCTCTCCACGCGCATGCCTGGGTTATTCCCTTGTGCTGCAACTCTTCCTCCTGCACCGCTTGGGATTGATCGACGATTTTTTCGTTGAGGTCCTGGAATCCACCGCTCGGCAGCTCTCGGGTTCAAGAGAAGAGATCGAATCTGCAGCCAGCCACCTGGCTGGGCTGTTGCAACACCAGCGGATCGTCGTGTACGCCCCAGACCACCTCGAACCCGTGTGCCTGCGGTTCCGCCAGCAACTCAACGAAAATGCCAAAATGCTTTGCTGGCACCACGTCATTCCGGAAATGAATCACAACGAGCTGGTGGGCTGGAGAGACCAGCAGGCCGCGCTGGCGGCTTTGTTCTTGCGTGACCGCGAGGAATCTCCCCGAATCAAGGCCCGCATGGAATTGACAAGGGAAGTCGTTGGGCACTATGCCTCATCCAACCTGGAAGTTTTTGCGCGCGGAAACACTCAGATTGAAAAATCCCTTTACCTCGTCCACTTGCTCGATTATACCAGTCATTACCTCGCCAAATTGCGAGGTGTCGACCCGGTCGAAGTGCGCGTTATCGACTTTCTGAAAGCCGAACTTTCAAAAGAGGGCGAATAAGGGTCCAGAGCAGGATTCCCAAGCTGAAGGCCAGAGCGAGATGGGCGATGTAGTCACCATGCCTCAGATAAAAGGTCTCCCCTTTGGAAAAAAGAAGGATACCCTTTACAGCAATGCGCTCTCCGTAGGCCGTGGCATTGTGCACCGCGCCCCGCGCGTCGACAAAACAGGAAATTCCCGTATTGGCTGCACGTGCGATGGGCCGCCTGTATTCAATGGCGCGAAGAGTTCCAAATGCCAGGTGTTGGCGGTAGCCCGGCGTATCGTCCCACCAACCGTCGTTGGTCATGACAAAAATGGCTTGCGCTCCTTTCCGTATGTATTCACCAACGTAGGCCCCATAGATCGATTCGTAACAGATGACCGGCGCAATGGAAAAACCTGCGCTCTTAAAGACAGATCGCTCCATCTGTCTGCCCAGCCCGTAAACGCTGCCTCCCAATTGGTCGACAATGGGTTTCAAAAAGGGAAGCAATTGCCGGTAGGGAAAGGTCTCCACACCGGGAACGAGCTTGGACTTTACATAGATTGGAAGTTCTTCCACTCCATTGCAGACTTGTATAGCGCTGTTTTGTACTTCAAAATGCGCCGAATTGCTACCTGGGCGACTTGTTCGCGCTGCTGAAGTCAATGGTTCTCCGGGTGCAAATTCACGGATGCTTCCAATCCCGCTGACCAGGCACAAGGCTGGGTTTGCCTCCGCCAGTGATCGCATGCGTTGAACGCGCCAGTCTCCTGCAAGGGCATGGGTTCGCAGGTACTCAAAACTCGTTTCGGGCCAGACGAGGTATCGGGTATCCGGGGTGATCTTTTGTCTGCTCAACGCTTCAAAACTCCCCATTTGGATGGCGGGGTCCACGGCGAATTTTTCGTAATGCGGCTCGTAATTGGGCTGTACCACAACGACTTCTACCGGAACGCCCTCAGGGACAAGCCTCCCAAGTATGCTCGACGAAACCAGTACGGGCAAAATGGCTGCGGAGCACCACCCAATAACCCATTGGAGCCGTTTAGACTTATGGATCCAGGCGGCAAAGGCCAGTAAATTGAGCATCCAGATCCAAAGACCGCCACCAAAAGCTCCGGTGTATTCGTACCATTGAACCCAGTCAGGAAAAAAAGCCATGGCGTTTCCCAGCGACAACCAGGGCCATGAGATCTCCCATTGGTGGTGCAGCCATTCAAAACTTAGCCAGAAGCAGACCAATGCCGGCAACCAGGCGGCAGCCCACCGCCGGCGCACCCATAGAGCAGCCAGCCAAACCGTCGTCATAAAAAAGCTGTTGAGACCAAAAGCTACGCAACCGGGAACCAGCGATGCGTTGGCTACCCAATACGTTGCGGCAATGTTCCACACCACGAAAGCATGGAAAGCGTGAATGCCATGGGGAAGATACTTTCGCCGCCCTTCTGCATCCAGTTCCAGGGTGGAGACGAGCAGGGGTACGAAACCTATCCAGGACAGGGGACTGGTGTAGACAAAAGCCTTTCCGAGCAAGAGCCCGCTGAGGCTTGCAAGATAAAATGGCCTGCGGGAGCGCCCCGCAAAGGTCAGACGGAGGGCGTACAGCGCACTAAAGAAAATCCAGCAGCCCATACAGAAGAAGAGCGTGAGCTGCCCCCAAAGAAGCCGCTGCTGCATCTCCAGGCCGCTCCAAACCGCTGTGCCACAAGCGCCAAGGGCAAGAATGCTGAGCAGGATCCTTTCAATTTTCGCGACCGGCATGGTGGCGAAAGGTACAAAAAGGGGCGCAGCAACCAGAGGGCAGAAGGCCCAGGCTCATTTTTCGTTTGGTCAATTAATTATTAAGGAGTACCTTTGCCGTCCAAAAATTTTCTTTATGAAAAAGGGCATACATCCGGAATCCTACCGATTTGTCGTCTTCAAGGATTTTTCCTGCAACGAAGCCTTTTTGACGCGTTCCTGTGCTGCCACCAAGGAAACCATCGTTTGGGAGGACGGTAAGGAATACCCGCTGGTTCGCCTCGAGATCTCATCAAAGTCTCATCCGTTTTTCACCGGCAAGATGAAGTTCGTCGACACCGCAGGACGGATCGACAAATTCAACAAGAAATTTGCGGGATCCAAATTCGCTAAAAGTTAACCCGTTTGCCCCGCTTCTGCGGGGTTTTTTATTTTATGAGCCATCGCAACCTCATCCTCGTTGAACCCAAAGACAGGGATCATTTCAAACCCCTGAACTGGGCCCGGCCAGTGGCCACTTTCCGGCTGGGCATCCTGACCATCGCCGAGAAATGGGCACTGCACTTCCATTCGTCTACGAGCCATTCCGTTCCGGAATACCTGGCAGAACGGTTTCCCACCCAGGTCGAAGAGGACAACTATTTGGTGCCAGGCAACACATTGCCCTCCGACGAGTTTTGCTCTGTGCTCTCCAAGCTCGCAACGGGAGAATTCCTGGTTTGCGAAGGACAGTGGATTGGGGCACACCTGCGGCGCGACCAGTGTCTCGAATTCCTCGCCACAGGCGATTTTCAAGCATTTCAGCAACAGGAAGGAGGGCGACAGCTCTACCGGAGCCTGAACAGAAATTGGGAGATCTTTCAATGGAACGAATCAGAACTGGAAAGCGATTTTGAATGCATCACCCGGGGAAGGACATCCGCCGAGCTGCCTGCGGGGAACCAGTGGCATGGGTCGCGCATTTTCCTCGAGGAAGGAGCCCGCGTGCTTTCGAGCAGCCTCAACGCCACTGCGGGACCCATATACCTCGGACGGGGAACCGAGATCATGGAGGGAAGCCTCATCCGGGGTCCCTTTGCATTGTGTGAAGGAGCCCAGGTGAAAATGGGGGCCAAAATATATGGGGCTACAACCATAGGGCCAGGTTGCAGGGTGGGTGGCGAATGCAACAACGTGGTCATGCAGGCCAACAGCAACAAAGCGCATGATGGGTTCCTTGGCAACAGTGTTATCGGTGAGTGGGTCAACATCGGTGCCGATTCGAATGGCTCCAATCTCAAAAATACCTACGAAGAAGTCCGGATTTGGAATTACGCAACCGGCAACTTCGAACCTACCAGCAGCATATTTTGTGGCCTGATCATGGGAGATCACGCAAAATGCGGCATCAATTCCATGTTCAACACAGGTACCGTGGTAGGTTACGGCGCGAACGTATTTGGAACGGGATTTCCCAGACCATTTATACCCGATTTTGCATGGGGAGGTGCAGCGGGGTTTTCCACCTTTGACCTGCCGAAATTTCACAAGACCGCTTCCTCCGTGCTCCAACGCCGTCAGTCAAGCTGGGAGGATGCTGACCAAATGATCGCCAGATCCATTTTCGAGCAGAGCCGCGTCTACAGGAACTGGGAATCTCAATAGGCCCGGTGAAAGCGGCACGCATCAACGGCTTTCGAACAATTCTCAGCCATCTCGGTGACATCCACCTGGAAACCATTTCAACGCCGTTTCATCCGGTATTGAAACTCTACCTTTCGCGTGGCGAATTCAAACTGGTTAGCCGCGGCGCCATCTACAGTTATGGCCTGCACTACTACCACTTTGTCGATGCTTTCCGCCGTCTGCAGCTGAACGACCGCGCTCCGCAAAAGGCCCTGATTCTGGGATTGGGATTTGGCAGCATTCCCCGCATCCTCGAAAAGAAATTCGGCATTGAGCCGTCAACCGACATCGTTGAACTGGATCCGGACATCATTCGGCTGTTTGAGAAATACCAGCATCAGGTTTGCTCGGGCAGGCCTGGGCTGATCCTTGCCGACGGTCAGGAATACATGCGCAGAACTCAGGCACAGTATGACCTCATCTGCATGGATATTTTTGAGGACCGAACCGTTCCTGCGGTTTTTGAACGCGAAGCGTTTCTGCGCGATCTGTCGCGAGCCCTTTGTCCCGGGGGGCTGCTGCTTTACAACCGGCTCAACGTGACCCTGGAAGATCAAAGGGCCAACGAAAATTTTCTGAGAGATTTTCGAAGGGTATTTCCTGATGGCTATGCCGTCAAATGCGCCTATAACTGGATCCTGGTTTCGGAAGCGCCGCCTTTAGCGTGCGAGGAGCGACCGTAAATACCCCCTACCAGACTGCCAGTTCTCCGACAAATAGCCATGCGCGGTTGCCAGCACCCGGCAGGCCGGCTTCAATTTCTCCGTGGTTGGTAACGGTGATTTCAAGATACCGCATCGACTCCTCGCCTATGCTGATTTCCATTTGAACATGCCGGTCCAGGGTCTGGCTGATGATTTGCCGGTGGGCCTCGCCGAACACTTTGCCGTCAGCACTGGTCCGCACGACGACTTCTGATGGCCGGTGGATCCACGATCCGGGATCGTGCAGGAACTGCATCGCCAGCGACCGGATGTTTCTGGCTTGCCCGAGGTCGATGACGCCAATGAAATCCACGCCTTCCATGCCCACCCACTCGGCAGAGCCATGCCGCTGCGGATTTGCGACAATTCCGTTGACCAGACATTGCGTTCCTCCTGAAAAATAGCGCGGGGCAGGACGCTTGTCGAGACGAATGGCGGCTCCCGCAGCGAGGTGTTTTTGGAATTTCAGGCTGAGCGGTTTGCCAAGGTACCCTTCGTGAAGCTGGTACCAGACCCTGAATTCGATGTCGCGATCGAGGATGAAACTATCCTGGGTCAGGTACTCGCTGATCACGTCGCCTTCGCGCGTACTTTCCAGAAGGATCTTGCCGTCGACAGGGGGTCTCGCAAAATACAAGCCGACGCGCCCATCCTCAGTCACGGCGGTCCGGTAATCCATTTCTGCCATGTTTGAACTGATGTCTGTCCCGTTTTGCCGGAACCACGCAATGTGTTGCTGCAACCGGCCCAGGAAATCGCTGTAGTCGCGCTGTTCCGCTGCAGACCAGGCGACTTCTGACAGGGCCACGGCCCGGGGATACGCCATGTACAACATTTGTGAAGCATTTGGCAGGTATTCCGACCAGACGTTTCCCTGTACGCCGATTACAAACGAACGTTCGTTAGGTTTGAGAACATCGGGAATGGGTTCGAAGGAATACGTTTTTTCGAGCGGCGTGTAGCCGCCAATGGCAAGGGGTTCGTGGGGCGAGGCCGACTGGTAATGGTCAAAATAACAATGGGTCGACGGACACATGATGACCGGCAACTGTTGTCGCGCCGCGGCAATTCCACCTTCAACTCCCCTCCACGACATGATTGTCGCAGAACGCGGGGCTCCAATTTCGACGATCTCATCCCAACCCACCAGCGATTTTCCCTTGTTGCGCAGGTGCCGCTCGATCTCCCGAACGAAATGGCGTTGAAGTGCGGATTCCGAACCGAGCTGGTTTCGGCGCATGACGGCCTGGCAATGGGCACAGGATTTCCACGCATCGGTGATCACCTCGTCACCGCCAATGTGGATGTATCTGCCGGGAAAGAGCTCGCACACTTCCGAGAGCACTTCCTTGACAAACCACAGCGCCGTATCGCGGGTACAGAACACTCCGTCGGCGAAAGTACCCCAGGTGGTCGCAACTTCCCGCGGCGCCCCGGTGCAACTGAATTCGGGATAGGCAGCCAGGGCCGCCAGACTGTGTCCCGGCAGGTCAATTTCAGGGATGACTTCCACATAATGGTCGGCTGCAAAACGCACGATATCCCTGATCTCATCCTGGGTGTAATGGCCCCGGTATTCAGTCGTGTCGTACCGTTCCGGATAGCTGCCGGCATGCCCGATACGCGTTGCTTTGCGCACGGCGCCGCGGGCGGTCAGTTCCGGGAATTTGAGGATCTCGAGACGCCATCCCTGGTCGTCGGTCAGGTGCCAGTGAAACGAGTTGAACTTGAACCGCGCCATCAGTGCAATGTATTGTTTGATGGTCTCTACCGGATAGAAATGCCGGCTGACGTCGAGGTGCATTCCGCGGTAGGCAAAACGGGGTGCATCTTCGATCAGACCATAAGGTAAAATGCGGTCTTTGGCATTTTTAGCATCCAGGCCGAGCAATTGTTCAAGTGTTTGCAACGCGTAAAACCAGCCCCTGGGCTGACCCGCCTGAACCCAAATGCCGTTTTTGGAGATGTTGATCTTGTAAAAGCCGTCGCGCGATTCGCCCGGGACAAGCGACAGGGTAATGCTTCCAGACCGGGGGTGCCGGATTTCTTTACTGCGAATGGTCTTGAGACCACTCAGGCCCAAGCCGGATGTATACCGGAGGGCCATTTTTTCTGCCTCCGGATTTCCCGAAGGGATGACCACGGTACTCAGACGGCTGAGTTCGTAATGCCCGCCTGCGAGTTGCACCGATCCGGGCCTTGGGATCACGGGCAGACTGCGCCCTGCAGGACCCTGGGCCAGACACGGGGTCAGCGATAACAAGACAGTTAAAATCGTACAGTATTTGCGCAGCATGGGCGTTTGTTTGGTGTATGATATCATGAACGAAGTTCCCGGGAATTATTGCGCAAAGATATCCTGTGAGCCTGCTTTCACAGGTACCCGGAGAAAGGGAATGGGATGCAGGCATTACCTTTATCCCCTCAACAGGGACTTGAACATATGTTTACCATCAACATTTACCTGAAATTTGCCCTCATACTGATCTTTCTCGGAGGAGGCATCGCTTTGAGCTTCACCGTGAGCTTCTGGTATGCGTTCCCGGTGCTGCTCGTTGGCACCTTGCTGTTGGCCAGCTACCTGCTGCTCGGAACCGTGCAATCGGCTGCAGTGTTCATGCAGTCCAATCAATTCGAAGCCAGCGAACAGCGTCTTAACCTTACGCTGTTTCCCCGGCTGCTTTACGTGACCAACCGGGCGTATTATTTCCTGATCAAGGGGGCAATTTCCATGCATCGCAACGACATGGATCAGGCTGAACAATGGCTGGATCGCGCCCAGCAACTGAAGCTCCCCTCCGACAATGAAAAAGCCATGATCCTCATCCAGATGGTCAACATCCACTTGTCGAAAAACAGGTTGACCCAGGCGAACAACGCGTATCGCGAACTCAAAAAGCTCAACGTAACTACCGACCTGTTCAAAGAGCAAATGAAAATGCTAGACGACATGATGAAACAACAGGGGCGACTGAAGATGGCCGGACAGATGGACAAGCGCATGATGTTTCGGCCGGGAGGAAAGCGCCGCATGCCTCGAATGCGATGAACCTCGCAATGCCAGGCATGGGGCAGGCGGCCGTTCGTTTAAACGGGGCGGCATGACGCGTTTTTCAAGGTTCCATGGAAAGAACGCCAGAGCGGCAAGGGCATGCATACCGGCCATTGCTGCTTTGCTCATGCTATGCAACTCCTGTGCGGGTCCCGGTTACGGGAAACTGGTCAACCCTTTTGTAGGTACCGGCGATCATGGCCATACCTTCCCGGGGGCCTGTTACCCTTTTGGCATGATGCAACTCAGTCCCGACACCCGGACAGAAGGTTGGGATGCCTGCTCTGGCTACCACTCGAGCGACTCGGCCATACTGGGCTTCAGCCATACCCACCTCTCGGGAACCGGAGTTCCGGACTATTGCGATTTCCTGGTCACTCCACTGCGTTCAGACGAGGGCTGGCCGGATGCCAAGCTCAGGGGCATTCCACTGGCCAAAGGCAAAGAAGTGGCCAGGGCGGGGTATTACAAAGTGAGCTTTCCGGCGGAGGGGATCGATGCAGAATTGACCGTTGGCAAACGAACGGGAATGCACCGCTATCGCTTTGCGGGAAACAATCGCCGGTTTGTGCTCTTTGACCTCAGCCACCGGGATGTCCTCATCTCCGGAGGCTACACCGGTTGGGATTCGGCGGGGATCACGGCTTTCCGGCGCTCAACCGGCTGGGCTAAGGACCAAATGCTGTACTTCGCCGCCAGGTTTAGCCGTCCGTTTATCAGCATCCGGTTTTCAAAAGACTCGCTGAAGGCCTTGCTGGAATTTGCTGCTGGCCATGAGGAGCCACTGATCATCCACACCGCCATCTCAGCAGTCGATTCATCCGGGGCAGAGGCCAACCTGGCTGACGAATGGGTGCATTTCCACTTTGACCGGATGCTTGTGCAGACCGAACGCGCATGGAACCAACACCTCGGTCGGATTGAGGTCAAAAGCCTTGAACCTTCGCGATTGCACACCTTTTATACCGCTCTTTATCATACCCTGATCCATCCCAGCCTTTTCCAGGATGCAGATGGCCGGTATCGTGGTGTGGATGGTTCCATTCGACAAACCGGCTCCGACGACCACTATACCGTATTTTCGCTGTGGGACACCTACCGGGCTGCACATCCGCTTTACCAGCTCGCATTTCCCGATTACAACGATCGCTTCGTACGCACCTTTCTCAGACAGTTTGAAGCTTCCGGCTACCTGCCCGTCTGGGAGTTGGCGGGAAATGAAACCTGGTGCATGATCGGCAACCACGCCATTCCCGTCATAGCCAACGCATTTGCTGCCGGTGCACCCAATTTCGATACGACGTTGGCCAGAAGGGCCGTGCGGGAAACGCTGATCGCCGCGCGCCACTCCGGGCTTCGTCATATGAACAAGGGTTTTATCGCTGCAGAAGACGAAGCAGAGTCCGTTTCCAAGACCATCGAGAACAGCCTCGACCTGGCAGCAGCAGCAGCCATTGGGGTTTCCGTGGATGATGGCCGGAGCGCTTTTGCCTACTGCAACCTGTTCAATCCGGCAACCGGCTTTTTTCAGGCCAGGTCCAACAACCAATTCCTGGAGCCATTTGATCCCCGGGAAGTCAACTTTCACTATACCGAAGCCAACGCCTACCAATACCTGTTTGGGGCGCACCACGACGTGGGCGGAATGATAAAACTGTTTGGAGGCGCAGAGGCTTTCGAAAGAAGGCTCGACGAGATCTTCAACGATGCTACCGAGCTGACCGGCCGTCAACAGGCAGACATCACGGGACTGATCGGCCAATGTGCTCACGGGAATGAGCCCAGCCATCACCTGGCATACCTCTACAATGCAGTCGGAAGACCCGACAAAGCACAAGACCGCATAATACAGTTGCGGGATGGCTTCTACCAGAATGCTCCCGATGGATTGATCGGCAACGAAGATTGCGGCCAGATGTCGGCCTGGTACGTCTTCAGTGCGCTGGGATTTTATCCTGTACATTCCTTTAATGGAAGTTTCGACCTGGGCTGCCCGTCGTTCGAACGGGCTACCATCAGCATCCCGGGCCGGAAGCCCATTCGCATCCGAAGTAAGGGTTCGATAATGGGGAACCGGGTTGAACATTTTTCGATAAACGGACACTTTCCCGGTACGCGTTTCCTCCTCTCGTATGGGGATGAACTGGAATTCGGGATGGGCCCGGATGCGAGCCGGTTTCCCCCAACCCCTGGCCACATGGCAACCGGGGATGGGGCTCTGCAACCCTTTGTATTACACGGATCCCGCGCATTTATGAACCATACCGAGGTAGCCCTGGCAGTCGCCGACGGGGCTCCCGTTGAGTACTGTTTTGACACCCTCCTCGAAATACCGCGGATCTACCAGGATCCGTTGGTGATCGATTCAGAAAAGAGCTTGTTCTTTCGAAGGGTCAACCGAACCCTGACCCAGCCTTGGCAGCTGGCGCAATTTGCACCCAAACCCCTTGGATTCAAGCTTTCATTGGGCTGCCTCTTTGACAATGCCTATGCAGCCTCAGGAGCAGAAGCCCTTATCGACGGTCTGACCGGGGGACCGGATTTCAGGGATGGGAACTGGCAAGGCTACCAGGGACAGGATTTTTGGGCGGAATTGCATTTTGATTCGTTGCAAACAACGGTTTCGGGATCCTTGCGGTTTTACCAGGATGAGCAATCCTGGATCTTGCTTCCGAAAGTCGTTTGGCTGGAATGTAGCACAGACGATGGCACTTATCAATCGCTGGTGCCACTGAAGCCCAGGCAAAGCCTTGAAAGGGATGCCGCCGGTGTGTCGGTGTATGAGTTTTCGTGTCCAGGAGCATGCAACTCATTGCGCATCCGCGCTGAATACCCGGGTCCCATGCCCCCAGGCCATCCCGGAGCTGGTGGGAAATCATGGATTTTTAGTGACGAGATCATCATTCAACGTTGAGCATATGCAAACGAGAAGGAGCTTCCTGGCATCGGGTATCGTAGCCGGTTTGACTGCCGGCTCTCTGCCAAAATCACTGTCTGCTCTTCAGTTTCGGGGAAAAAAGGGTTTCCCCTGTGTTCTGGCAACCTGGCACAACCGAAAGGCCGTAGAGGCTGCGTGGGAGGTGCTCCAAACCGGGGGATCTGCCCTGGATGCGGTGGAAGCCGGTGCCAGAGTTCCCGAAGCCGACCCGGATGACAGCTCAGTTGGTTATGGAGGCCTGCCTGACCGCGAAGGCAGGGTCACCCTCGACGCGTGCATCATGGATTCCCAAGGAAATGCCGGTTCCGTGGTATTTCTGGAAGGCATCCTGCACCCGGTTTCCGTTGCGCGTAGGGTCATGGAGCAGACCCCCCACGTCATCCTCGCAGGTGAAGGTGCCCTGCAGTTTGCCCTACAACAGGGATTCAAACAAGAGGAGCTGCTGACCCCGTTCGCACGGGAAGCCTGGCAGCGATGGAAGGTCGAATCCAGGTATCAGCCCGTCATCAATCAGGAACGGCACGACACGATTGGCATCCTGGCCATGGACGCAGAGGGCTTTGTGGCAGGAGCCTGCTCCACCAGTGGCCTGGCATTTAAAATGCGCGGCAGGGTGGGCGATTCTCCGATCATTGGAGCCGGACTTTACGTCGACGGCGAAGTAGGGGCAGCAACGGCCACAGGCCTGGGAGAAGCCGTGCTCAAGAAGCTGGGAGCCTTTTCGATTGTGGAGATGATGCGACAGGGGATGAGCCCGCAAAAGGCTTGCCACGAAGCGGTGCGCCGGCTGCTGTCGGTGCGGGCAACTGAAGCCTTCCAGGTGGGCTACGTCGCCGTGGACCACAGGGGTCGCACCGGGGCCTGTTCCCTCCGACCCGGCTTTCAGGCTTCCCGGAGAAGGGCCGCCGGATTCGAACTTCAGGACGCTCCAAGCCTGTTGGCGCACTAAAAGGGAAGTCGCAAAGCCAGCCAGTTGCTGACTTCCGGCACGTATTTTCGGGGGGTACTGCAACACATGGAGAATTATTATCATTTTTTAAATAGTATAATTATATTTTATTTTAATATATAATATCCAAATAATCAATTACTAATAAGTAAATCTTTCCTTTTATTTCAAGGCGTTCCCGCTACGGACGGCTCCGGGCCGCGGTTTTGGCACTCATTTTGCTTATTCCTAATATGTTCCAGACAACCGGAACTTGACACATGGACGGGATCCGATACGTTGCGGCTGATGACCACAGACTTTTTCTCCGGGGATTCAGGCTGCTGCTCGACCGGATCCGGACTGCCAAACCACTGGTTTGTGTTGGTGAAGCTTCCAACATACAGGAAGTGCTGAGACTGATACAGCCCGAAGAAGTCGACCTGTTGTTTTTGGACCTCAACCTGGCGGATACTGACGCCACGCAACTCATACCAAAATTCAAAGAACTCCATCCGGGTTTGCGGATCCTTTGCATCAGCATGTACACAGATACAAAGCTGGTTCGCGAAGCCCTGAAGAAAGGTGCCGATGGGTTCCTTTCTAAAAATGTGGATCTACCCGAACTGGAAGCTGCCATTGATTCGGTGATGGAAGGGGAAATCGTGCTGGGAAAAGACATCAGCCTCTCCGCCGCTGCCCTCCGCCAATTGGGAACGAGGCCCGGCATCAACCGCTTCAATGCTCCTTTTCAGCTCACCAGGAGAGAAAAGGAAATTCTCGATCTGGTCGTCAAGGGAAAATCCAACAAAGACATTGCAGCGCTGCTGTTCATCAGCAAGGAAACCGTGAGCGCTCACCGAAAGAGCCTGATGCGAAAATTGAATGTGCGAAATGCTTCAGGTCTGATCAGGGTGGCTTACGATTTTAACCTGGTCTGATTCCGGCGGCTGCACAAAATGAAACATCGTCGCGCTTTTGCGCGGTGTACATAAATGACTTTGCATTGACAACTGATTTACTTCAATCCTTAAACCGAGTTAACATGAAAAAGGAAACGTTTACGATCCTGCAATTACTCCAAAAGTCCAGTCGCTGGGTTATGGCCGCAGCGCTTGCGCTTTTGCTTTTTGCGCAGGACGGCCTGGCGCAATGTCCGCTCGCCTGCAACAATCTGGTGCAGGTCTCAGTGGATGAAATGTGCAAGGCCGTGATCACAGCCGACATGATCCTGGAGGATCCCGGAGCAAATTGCAATTACGTGGTGGTCGTATATGGCACCAACGGACAGCCCATACCAGGCGCTACGGTTACAAACGCTCACATTGGACAAACCCTTACGGTGTCGGTTTTCCTCGGCAGCAATTCCTGCTGGGGTTCCATTTTTGTAGAAGACAAACTGCCACCGGTGATCACATGTCCCCGGTTGGATACGGTGTTTTGCAACCAGCACAACTATGTATTGATACCACCGGTTGTAACGGACAACTGTTCGGGGGTGACCCGTCACGTCATATCGGACGAGATCATCAAATACCCTTGCGACTCGGTCTTTGCCGGCAAACGCGTGATCAAATACTATTATACCGATGCATACGGCAATCGTTCGGATACCTGTGAGCAGTGCGTGTATTTCGATAAAATTGATCCCATCACCGACGTAGACTGGCCTTTGGACACCATCTTCGATTGTGAAGATATGGATACGGTTCCTTCACCGGCAATCACCGGAGTGCCTACGGTTGCAGGAGAGCCGCTGTACCCAAGCTGGGGAGTATGCCAGATCGCCATCACCTATGAAGACCAGATCCTGCCGATCTGTCCCAAAAGCTTCAAGGTACTTCGCAAATGGACTTACCTCGACTGGTGTCGCACCAGCTCAACCCCGGATAACCCATATTACAAATACCAGGTGATCAAAGTCATCGACACCAGTGGGCCGGTGCTGTCCTGCTCGCCCAATATAACGGTCAATACCGATGTGTGGAAATGCACGGGAACCGCCCTGCTGCCACCGCCCACCATTCTTCAGGAATGCAGCTACGTCGATTCGATTTACGTAGGGTATAAGATCGTAACCACCGCCAACGATACGCTGACGTACGACGGGACAAACTCCAACAACATCGTCAAACTCAAAAACGGCCTATACAGCATCAGCGATTTGCCGCTGGGTTTGAATTGGGTCGTCTTCCGGGTGTGGGATGCCTGTGGCAATTACACGGAATGCGCCACGGAAGTGTTTGTAGAGGATAAAGTACCTCCGGTTGCCGTGTGCGACCAGAAAACCACCGTTACCCTTACGCTTGACGGTACGGCAAAAGTTGCTGCCATCACGTTCGATGATGGTTCCCACGACAATTGCGGAATCTCGCGATACGAAGCGCGGCGAATGGACAATGGCGTCCCCTGCAACACGCCCGACGGCGATGAGTTTAACCCCTATGTCTTTTTCTGTTGCGATGACATCGGGAAAACGCTTATGGTATCCATGCGCGTTTGGGATATCCATGGAAATTCGAACACCTGCATGGTAGAGATCGAAGTACAGGACAAACTCGCTCCGTTCATCATTTGTCCACCGCACATCACTGTTTCGTGCGAATTCGACTACACCGACCTGTCTGACTTTGGAACGGTGAGGGATGACGCTGCCGACCGCGAGCCCATCGTGATTTCTGATAAATACCTGAACGCATCAGGTCCTCTGCTCGACGGCTATGCTTACGACGGCTGCGGGGTCAAAATCAAAGAATCAGTATTCACCGACCTGAAATGCGGTGAAGGTACCATTCGGCGCACATTCACGTCCACCGACGATGCAGGCAACAGCGCGAGCTGTACACAGATCATCACGATCGACGATCGCACTCCGGACAATGTGCAAGTATTTTTCCCGGACGACACCATCTTTACCACGATTTGTCTGACCAAACAGCAGCTGACGCCCGAGATCACCGGAAAGCCCGTCATCAAGGGTGCCGATAAATGTTCCAATATCGTGACCACGTATGAAGATCTCGTCTTTACGCTCGATCCGGATGCGTGCATCAAGATCCTGCGCAAGTGGATCGTCATCGACTGGTGCGTGTGGAAGCCAAACGAAAAGGAATCTCCCGGGTATTGGTCATGGACGCAGGTCATCAAGGTGGTCAACAACGTACCTCCGAAATTCACCAGCAGCTGCAGCGACCGCACCGTCGACGTTTTTGGCCCGGGCTGCAAAGGGCAGGTTGACCTGGTCGCTTCAGCCGATGACGACTGCACCGACGATGCCGACCTCAGTTGGACCCACACGGTGGATCTGTTCAATGACGGCACCAACGACGCTTCGCATTCCGGTCCCGGAAGGGATGCATCGGGAGTATATCCCGTGGGTGTGCACAAAGTGCAGTTTACGGTGTACGACGCGTGCAACAATAAAAATACCTGCACCTTCCTGCTGACCGTTCGCGACGGCAAAAAGCCAACGCCGGTTTGTCTGGGCTCTGTTGTAACGACGGTGATGCCAAGTTCGAAGAGCGTCGCAATCTGGGCAAAGGACTTTGACCTCAAAAGCGAGGACAACTGCACGCCGCACGAGCGCTTGCGCTTTGCATTTCTGGTCAACGGCCGGTTCGATTCTTCGTTGGTCCTGACCTGTTCCAACATCGGCATCAACATCCTGAGGGTATATGTCATCGACGAGGCAGGCAATTCGGATTACTGCGAAGTGCAACTCGATTTGCAGGACCCCAACAAAGTGTGCCCGACAGGGCTGACCATCACGGGTAAATTTACGACCATCAAAGGAGGTCCCGTGGCCGGAGTAACGGCGATATGGGAACGCATCAACCCCGCGGGGACCAACGCAACGTATTCTGACAAAACGGGAGCATTTGCTTTCTACAACATCACTCCAGGTATGGATTATACCCTGCGGGCAGAAAAGACCAACGGCCAATACGTAAATGGCGTGAGTACCTACGACATCGTGCTGATCCAAAAGCACATTCTGGGAATCCAGCTCTTTGATTCGCCGTACAAATTCCTTGCTGCTGACGTCAACGCCAGCTGTGGCATTACCGCAGCCGACATTTCCGAGATCAGGAAGCTCATTTTGGGCACCATTTCAAAATTCGATAAGACGCCTTCGTGGAAATTTGTTCCGGTTGCCTCCGCAATGCCCAATCCCGTACAACCTTGCGGTTTTGCAAACAGCATTACATACAACCTGATCAACCGCAACGAGACGAGTGCCGATTTCTATGGCATCAAAATGGGCGACATCAACATCGATGTTGACGCCGGCAACTTTGGACAGACCAGTACCCGCAATGCGAACAAACGTTTGTTCGTCGCCGACGAGGTGATCCTGGAAGCAGGCCGCGAATACGACATCCCCGTGTACTTCGGTCAGGATGCCCACCTGGATGGACTCCAGCTTGCAGTCCAGGCCGTTGCCTCACGGGCAGAGATCCTGGGTCTGAAACCGGGTAAGCTGCCGATCGCAGAAGATGAATACGCACTCGATGGCAGGCAAATTCGCATAGCCGTAGCCCTCGCGGGAGACCATCAACTGAACGCGGGAGAAACGGCATGGTACCTTCACCTCCGCGCTACTGTCTCCGGCCGGCTCTCGCAGGCATTGCAGCTTGGCGAGGCGCTTGCGGCAGAATGCTATGAAGTACATACAGGCCTTGTGCCTCTCGATTTTGCTGTTCGCGATGCAGACAAAAACGACCTGGGCAGATCTTCTGTGCTGTATCAAAATGTTCCAAACCCATTCACGGGCTCGACTCGCGTAGGCTTTGAGATCGAACGCGACCAGGAAGTAGAATTTGTTGCCAGCGAGCTCAACGGCAAAGTGCTGTTCCGCACGAAGAAATTCTACGCAAAAGGTTACCA
Source organism: Saprospiraceae bacterium (assembly GCA_020848995.1). Lineage (GTDB taxonomy): Bacteria > Bacteroidota > Bacteroidia > Chitinophagales > Saprospiraceae > Vicinibacter. The sequence continues at coordinate 147,650 of JADLHA010000028.1, forward strand.
CGAGCTCGACCTTTCGGCAGATCTCCTGCCCGGAGAAGGCGTCTTCTTCCTGCAGATGAATACGCACGACTACAGCGAAACCAAACGATTAATTCACATCAGATGATGAGGATTGGGTAGTAAATGCAGTGTTTTTTGCCTGATCGCGGGGACGCGGTCAGGCTTTTTTTATTGAAAAATCAGGATTGGTGCGGACAAATGTGGCCAAAAGAACGCTTTTTATGCAAATCGCTTATGGATTGCTGGCTCAAAACCTTATATTTGCCCTGGATCACCCGTCGCCTCCCTCAATATTCCCGAATTCAAGACTAAAAACCATTAAATTTGCCCGTTGGCTCATTGGGTGGCGCTTAGAATTGTATTAAAGGAATTTTATATATTCATTGAAAAGATTTATAAAGACATATTAATTTTGTTTGCGCTTTCAGCGCTCAATTTGCACGAAATGAACCGAACCATGAAATTCTACTTGAAAATATGCTGCATGCTCGGCATTGCACAGTTCGCCTCGGCCCAGATCACCCTTCAGCCCGACGCCGTGACAGGTGACGCCGGGGATACGGTGTTGGTGCCGGTCAAGGTCACCGGTTTCAACAAGATCACTTACACCCAGTACAGCTTTCATTACGACTCTAACGTCGTTGAATTGCTGGGCATCGTCAAGACGACTGCGTACAAAGACCTCTTTTCCAGTCTGGATTTTGGTCCACTCAACGTAAAAGGGCGCATCGGTTTCAACTGGGAGGCCGAACAGGGCATTCCCCAAAACATAGCCAACGGAACTGTGCTTTTCAGTTTCCGCTTTCGCCTGATTGGGGAGGAGTGCGATTCGACTGCCATCACCATCGCGAATGAGCCCACCCGGATTGAAGCCGGCGACGAAAACCTCGACCCGATCGAGTTGAAGGCGACCACCGGAAAAGTCAAGATCAACGGAGCCAATTGTCCAGGAGGGCCCCCACCGGATACGACGAGCCTGCAGATCATTGCCTCAACGGAGACGACCCCTGCCGGCGTTGTCAAGTGCATCAAAGTGACGACCAAGGCATTCAAAAATATACAAACCGGACAATTTACCATCCACTGGAACCGCAACATCGCGGTATTCGACACGGTCAACTCCGGAGCCTGGACGATGACCTGGGGTCAGAATTACGCAGCGCTTGCCGATCGCAGCGGAGTAGGCATTACCTGGGATGCCGGACGCACACCCCTAACCCTGCCAGATGATGCCGTGCTCTTCGAAGTCTGCCTCCAGCCCGTCGGAAGTCCTGGCAGCTCGACCGACATCACCTTCGACGGGAACCCCATCATCATCGAGTTCACCGACGGCAACACCGACCCGGTAAACGCCCGCTTTACATCGGGCAAACTGACCATCACCGATGCCCCAGCCCAAACCCTTAAACTTTACGTCCGCGATACCATGGTTGAGGAAGGGGCCGAATTCTGTATCCCGATCCGCGTTGATAACTTTACCTGCGTTCAGAATTTTCAGTTCAGCGTGCTCTTCGATACCTCGAAACTCAAGTTCAAACGCATCGCCAACATCAACCTGCCTTCCCTGGGCACCCAAAACTTTAATGTGGCCAACGACTCGGTTCGCGTGACCTGGGATGCCTCCACGGGGCCTCAGGACCTTCCCAACGGGGGCTTTCTGTTCTCCATTTGCTTTGAATCGCTGCTGGCTGCACCCAATTGTCCTTTTGACACCAAACTGCGCTTTGCCGACCTGCTCGGAAGCCCGGTTGAATTTTCGGATTGCAACAGCAACAATTTTACCGTGGTATTCGAGGAACCCGAATTTACCGTAAAATGCAGAACGGTTGTGCAACCCGTGGTGATCAGCCTGGGCACAAAGACAGATGTCAAGTGCTTTGGTGACTGCAACGGACGCATACAGGGGACTCAGGTTACCGGCGGCAAAGGCCCCTTCGATTACGAATGGCAACTGCAGCCATCGGGAGTCGTCATCTCGACGGTACTGGAGCCCGCAGACCTCTGTCCCGGAGAGTACCGGCTGGTGGTCGTCGACCGCGGCAACAACAATGCGCGCACCTCTTCCGTGGCCATTACCATCTCCGGACCTGCAGCAGCCATCGAGTGCTCAGCGGTGGTGACCCACGTGCAAACCGTCAGCGACGGCAAGATCGACCTCACCGTGACCGGAGGGACCCCACCTTACACATTTACCTGGTACCGCTTGCCCAACCGGCTAAATCCACCACGTACCGAAGAAGATCCGGCCAATTTGCCGGCAGCGAGCTACGAGGTGACCATACGCGATAACAACGGATGCGAGAAAGTCTGCACCTTCACCGTCAATCCCGCTCCGATCAAGGTGGCCGGCATTACCGAACTTGCCAAGAACAGATGCTATGGCGACTGCGAAGCCTCGTTGAATGTCAGCGCATCCGGAGGCAAAACTCCCTACCAGTTGGCTCAGTGGAGCAACGGCGACCGCGGAAACGTTGCAGATTCTCTTTGTGCAGGAAGCTACACCGTAACGGTTACAGATGCCGACGGCAATACCGCAACGGGTACCTATGTCGTTACCCAGCCCGACGAAATCGTCACTACCCTCGATAGCACCCGTAAGTCCTCGGGGAATGACGGTGCCATCTACGTAACCGTTAAAGGGGGAACTCCAGGTTTTACTTATCAGTGGAAAAACTCCGCCGGCGCGGTGGTTGGAAACACCGAAGACCTGATCAACATCCCCCCCGGAACGTATCAGTTGTGTGCGACCGACCAGAACAACTGCGTCAAATGCGAAAACTACATCTGCGACCCGGTCAACACCACTCCTCCAACGATCACGGTCAACCTCAAAATTGAGCTCAAAAATGGCAACCAGGCGGTGACGTGTAAGGGCAAATGCGACGGAAGGATTACCGTTGAAGTGACCTCTTCCGATCCACGGTTGCCGTATCGCTATCGCTGGTCGCACGACTCCTTGCTCAATTCAGCCACGGCCTCAAACCTTTGCCCGGGGATCAGCTACCGGGTAACTGTAACAGATGCTGCGGGCAACTCCAAGGTTTCCAATGCGACCGTCCTGCCCGATGCCGCTGCCATCACCCTTACGACCAAGCGCATCAAATGCGCAAGCACCTCTTCCTCTGCTGACGGCAGCTACGAAGCCCTGGTCAGCGGGGCAGTTCTACCGGTGAGTTATACCTGGTGCAACAACAGTTTTGGACAGGTAGCCAATGACCTGCAGGGTGGAGATTGCTCCGTCCAGATCGTCGATGCCAACGGATGCACCGCTTCTGAGAATTTTACGGTCTGCATTGGCACCGCCCCGAACGCCGACTGCTTCAAGGGCAGGCTGGCCATATCCCCGAACAGCGACGGCCTGAACGACTTTCTCGACATCGCCTGTGCGGTCAATTTTGAAAATACCCTTACGATTTTCGACCGTTGGGGCAACCAGGTCTTTGCGGCCAACAACTACAATGGCACCTGGGCCGGGACAGATGAAGAAGGCAACGAGCTCACTGAGGGCACCTATATGTGGATCCTGCAGGTTCGCGAAGCCGGCGCCGACGACCGCTATTTCAAAGGAACCGTCACGATTGTAAGATAGTTTACTGAAAACGTAATACTTGAATATTATGAAAAATTTATATATAATTGTTCTTTCGCTCGGAATGACCTGGTGTTTGGTCAACAGGGCCGTAGCTCAGGACGATGCAGTTGCCCTAAAGGCACAATCCGTCTACAACCACTATCCCCTTAACCTCTTTCTGCTCAACCCGGCGGCTACCGGAGTGCAGGGCACAAGCCAGTTGCTGTTCAACTTCCGCAACCAGTGGGCCGGATTCGACGGCTCTCCGAAGGTGCTTACATTCGGCATCGACGGAAGTCCTGCGCGCAATATGGGTCTGGGGGCCATGATCTACAATGAAAATTATGGGGTGGCCAACCGCTTTCTCGGACAGGTAAACTACGCCTATCATTTCCAGACCAACGAGGACGTAAAAATGTCGCTGGGCCTGTCGGGCGCATACATACAGTACAACCTCGACAATGAGACCATCACTGATCCACTGCACCAGGGACCGGATCCCGTGATCAACCGCGCCATCAACGGCGAGAAGTTTTTTGCTGCTGACCTGGGCTTCTACTCGGTGATCAAAGGTAAATACCGAATCGGGTTTAGCATTCCCCACCTCGTCCAGACCCGCCTCGATGACACCAACATCACCGGAGTGGCCGACGACAAAGGCGATAAGCCCGTCAGCCTCACGGCTTTCCTGGGAGCCATCTGGCGATTGCCTGAATACCGCCTGATCCTCGAGCCGTCCGTTGGTTTGCGCAAGATTTCCGACGCTCCGTTTGGCACCGACATCAATTTGCTGGCCAAGTTGCTCGAAGAGCGCTTATTTGCCGGTTTTACCTACAGTTTCAATCCCTCCTGGCACCGCATCGGCATGTTGGCCGGTGTGAAGGTGGACCGGCTGGGCATTTTTTACTCCTACGACCAGTCCTACCTCGATTTTCAGCAGTTTAATAGCGGATCACACGAGATCACCCTGTCGTTCGACCTTCACAAAAAGCATGCTCCACCAGCGGCCGAGCCCCTCGACATGGAAAAAATGCAAACAGGCAGCGAGACCGGCAAAGAAGACATTCAGGCACCAATGGAGAAGAATCAGTAACTCTTCGGGAGTCCAGCATAACGCTTCTCTGGGCAGGTAGCGCAATGATCATTGCCCTATTTGGAAGGATTATTCTTCGGCAGGCGGCGGAGTTACCACGGTGCTGTCCTTTTCCTTAGGTTTTGAAAATAGACGGACTTTGAGGATTTGGTTTCGCACCTCGTCATTGATCTCGAAGACCACAGCTTCGACCGCATGCCCTTCCTCGTTTGCATACATTTGCATGAACATCGGTTTTTCGGGGTTATCCATGATTTCCCAACTTACATCGTTTCCGTATTTGTCCTTGACCGGAAAATCTTTTTTGAACATCCCACTGGTTCCCAATTCGTACATCTCCAGGATCGTTAGTTTGCGAAGTCCTTTTGGCTCGTAATAGCCTTTGGGAGTTGGGACTAAGAGAGGATTTTCCGGGTCAAGGGTCATGGTACTGCTAACCTGATCGGAATCCTCTGCGGGTGTATTCCTGCAGGAACCTAGAAAAATGCTCGCGCACGTGGCGATGAGAACAATGCAAACATTTCGCTTCATAATGAAAAGATTATGAAGCAAAAGTAGGTTTTCGCCTGGCTTAATCATGCAACAACTTGTTAATTTGGCACCCGTTTTTCCCCGGAATTGGTACTTTTACAGCCCAAATATCTGAGAATGAGTAGTTTTTGGAGAGGATGCCCGTACTGGATCTTGGTTTTAAGTCTTTTTGCTTGCGGCGAGAAGCCGAAGGGTGGTTTTAATGGCAAACTTTTTACCCTGGTGCCGCCACAGGAATCGGGAGTGCAATTTTCCAACGACATCACCGAAACGCCTTCGGAACACATCTACACGTTCAATTACATCTACAACGGGGCGGGCGTTGCTATTGCGGATTTCGACAACGATGGACTGCAGGACATTTACTTCGTAGGCAACCAGGTTTCGGACCGGTTGTATAGAAACCTTGGCCATTTCATTTTTGAGGATGTTTCCGACAAAGCGGGAATCGACAAATTGGGTGGGTGGCGAAGCAGTGTCTCAACCGCAGATGTCAATGGGGACGGATTGCTCGATCTCTACATTTGCAGGGGAGGGTTCCTCAATATTCCCGAGAAGAACAGCAACATCCTGCTGATCAATAAGGGCAACATGCAGTTTGCCGATGAAGCTGCAGCATACGGCCTCGACGACCCGGGATATTCCATCGCGTCAACCTTTTTTGACTACGATTACGACGGCGACCTCGACCTGTTTGTAACCAACCGTCCGGAACGGTGGACCATTCAGGAGGATTCCATCGTAGCGGTCAAAACACGTATGGAAAAAGGCAGTTTCGACCCGCTGACCACCAGCAAACTTTTTCGCAACGAGGGCAATGGCAAGTTTTCAGATGTGAGCCGCGATGCGGGAATCTATCCAAGTTACAGTTACGGCCTGGGGGCAGTTGCTGGAGACCTAAACAAAGACGGCACCCAGGATCTCTACGTTGCCAACGATTTTATTGAAAACGATTATTTCTACATCAATTACGGTGACGGGACCTTCAAGGAAAGCGTAAAAACACTGACCAACCACGTTCCCTACTATTCCATGGGGGTCGATTTCGGCGACATCGACAACGACGGCAATGAGGAGGTGCTGGTGGTTGAAATGAGACCTGAAGATTACCGGCGTTCAAAGACGACCATGCCGGCCATGCAGCCCGAATATTTTGCCCAACTGAAAAGTATGGGCTTCCAGGACCAGTACATGCACAACGTCCTGCAATACAACCACGGCAATGGATTTTTTACCGACATATCGCAGTTGGCTGGTGTTGATAAAACGGACTGGTCTTGGGCGGCGTTGCTGAGCGACCTCGACAACGATAGCTACAAAGACATCATCGTCACCAACGGATACCGGCGGGATGTTTATGACCGCGACACCAACGAGAAAATGCGACAGTACCTCAGGGAGCGCAACAATCTGGTAGACAGCGTTGAACAGGTGCTGGGAATCCTTCCTTCCGTTAAGTTGGTAAATTACGTTTATAAAAATCAGGGCAACCTGAAATTTGAAAAGATGATGAAGGACTGGGGCTTCAGCGAGACGAGCTTTTCGAATGGCGCAGCACTGGGCGATCTGGACAATGATGGTGACCTCGACCTCGTCGTCAGCAACATCGATGACCCCGCATTTATTTACCGCAACAACGCCGACGGGCAGCAAAATTACTTGCGCGTTGCCTGTACGGGAAATCCCAAAAATCATTTTGGCATCGGCGCAAAAGTCACCATACACTACGGAGACAAAATACAATATGCCCAACTGAAGACGTCTCGAGGCTACCTTTCTTCCTGTGAACCTTTTATTCATTTTGGTATGGGAAGCACTGAAAAAATAGACAGGATCGAAATTGACTGGCCCGATTTTAAAAAACTCGTACTGGAAAACGTACGCGCGAATCAGACGATCATCGCAGACTATACTCAGGCAAACCAACAATCAGATTTTCAACAGACCTATTATCCGGTATTTGCAGAGCACACCCAGGCCAGCATACTACCCATGTATATCCACGAGGAAAACCGTTTCAACGATTACCTGAAGCAGGTTTTATTGCCTCACCAGTTGAGCAGGCTGGGACCGTTCATCAGCGTAGCCGACGTCGACGGGGATGGACTGGAAGATTTTTATGCAGGTGCCCCCCATTTTAAAGCCGGGCAATTGTACGTGCAGACGGACTCGGCAACCTTCCGGGCGAAACCAATTCCTCTGTTTGATAAGGACAGGGATTACGAAGATATGCAAAGCCGTTTCTTTGACGCTGACCGCGACGGCGATATGGACCTGTACGTCGTTTCCGGTGGAACTGAGATGAAGGAAGATTTGCCGATCTACCAGGATCGCCTGTACCTCAACGACGGGCGAGGGAATTTTACAAAGAACATCACCGCTCTTCCCAAAATTCGTTCCAGCGGATCGTGTGTTGTAACCTGGGATTACGATGGAGACGGCGATATTGACATTTTTCGTGGAGGACGTACCATTCCGGATAAATATCCCTACCCACCGAAATCCTACCTGCTTCAAAACGATGGCAAAGGAAACTATTCAGATGCAACCGATGCTCTGGCCCCAGAATTGCGCCAAATTGGAATGGTCACCGATGCGGTATGGCTCGATCTGAACGGCGACAGCTTTCCGGAGCTGATCGTCGTTGGAGAATGGATGCCCATTGTGGTTTTTGAAAACGACAAAGGCAAACTAATCAGGGCAGAATCTTCCAAATACGGTGTTCAGCAGACAGAAGGGTGGTGGAACCGGATCGCCAAAGGCGATGTCGACGGCGACGGCGACATCGACCTCATCGCCGGCAACCTGGGAACCAACTACAAGTTTCACGCCAGTGTGGACAAGCCGTTTATGGTTTATTGCGATGACTACGACCAAAACGGTACATACGACATCGTCCTGGCCAAATACAACGGCAAAGACCTCGTGCCGGTAAGAGGCAAGCAATGTTCTTCTGAGCAGGTTCCATCCATCGCCCAGAAATTTCCAAACTACAATTCGTTTGCCGATGCCAGTTTGCAGGACATCTATGGCGAGGGACTTGAAAAGGGATTGGTGCATAAGGCACACTTATTCGAAAGTGTGGTGTTGAAAAACGAAAAGGGTCGTTTTTCCATCGAGCCTCTTCCTCAGACCTGTCAATTCAGTACCGTGCAGGGCATTGTTGTAGAAGACATCAATGGCGATGGAATAAAAGACATCGTACTTGCAGGCAACCTGTTCAATGCTGAAATTGAAACAACCCGTGCAGATGCTTCGGTTGGAGTCGTTTACCTTGGAGGAAAATCGGGCTTGTTCGATCAAAATCTCAAGCCAAATGAATCGGGCTTTTTCGTTCCTTACGACGTCAAAGACATTCAGGCCATCCGCATCGGAGGGAAACCTTCCCTGCTTGCAGGCGTCAACAACAACGTCATGTACTTTTTTAGAAACATAAAGTAAAAGCTTATTCATACTATGAGCCTCAGAACTGTGTCGCGCCGGAATTTTGCCAGCATGTTGTACATACTCTTTTCTGGACTTGTTTTTAATGGCTGTGGTTCCGGTAGTGACAGCCGGCCAAAATCCAATCCATCATTGACGGCATTTGAACTGTTGGATTCCTCTGCAACAGGAATTGGATTTCGCAATGACTTGCGCCCCGACCTGCTTCCCAATCCGCTGGAATACATCAATGTATTCAACGGAGGCGGTGTGTTGATGATCGACCTCAACAACGACCAACTCACCGACATTCTGCTCACGGGGAATATGGTGCCAAGCCGTTTGTACCTCAATAAGGGCAATTTCCAGTTTGAAGACATTACCGTGCGCTCCGGACTCTCACAATACCCGGGCTGGTTTACCGGAGGCGCTGTAGCCGACATCAACAACGACGGATTTTCAGACATTTATTTGTGCAGGTCTTTTTATCCGGATAAAGGGCCGGAAGCAAGGCGCAACCTGTTGCTGATCAACGACGGTAATCTTGGCTTTACCAACCAGGCAAAGGAATTTGGCGTGGACGACGGTGGGTACAGCATCTGTGCAAGCTTTTTCGACATGGACCTCGACGGCGACCTCGACCTCGTGGTCGGCAACCATCCTCCCGACCGGATGGCGGGAGAATTGACCCACTATCAACGATTCAACAAGCCTCCCAGAGAAACATCCAATTCACTTTTTCGCAACGAGGGCAACGGCAAATTCACTGACGTGACAACAACTTCCGGTTTACTCTCGTATGGCTGGACCTTGGGATTGGTCACCTCCGACCTCACAGGCGACGGCTATCCTGACATTTACATTTCTGTGGACCATGAGCAGCCGGATTATTTTCTGGAAAACATTGGCAACGGTACCTTTAAAAACATCCTACCATCTGCAGTGCAGCATACCAGCCACAGCAGTATGGGTCTGGATGCAGCCGATATCAACAACGATTGCCTGACCGATTTTTTGGTGCTCGACATGCTGGCCGAAGACAACTACCGCGAAAAAGTCAATATGGCCAGTATGGACATCGAGCGATTCTGGCGTTACCATGCCGCGGGTTACCATTATTCGTACATGCGCAATATGCTCCAGTTGAACAATGGCAACAAAACGTTTAGCGAAATTGGACAAATGTCCGGCATCCACAACACCGACTGGAGCTGGAGTGTGCTGCTGGCCGATTTCAACATCGACGGGTGGAAAGACATCTACATTTCAAATGGGTATTACCGGGATTTCCTGAATAAAGATTTTTTCAAACCGATGATCCATCACGCCAACGAGATGCGCGCAAAGGGCGAATCGAATGAATCCATCGTTCGCTTCCTCCGCCAGCAAAATGTAGCCATGGTCGCAACGAAAGTTGCAAATTTCTACTACGAAAACAACGGCGACCTGACGTTTGTGGACCAGTCAGCTGAAGCAGGGCTCAACTACATCAGTTTCAGTTCAGGTGCTGCCTACGGGGACCTCGACAACGACGGGGATCCCGACCTGGTCGTCAACAACATAGACGATGCTGCCCTGGTCTATCGCAACAACGCCATCGAGCGCAGCGACCACCATTATTTAAAAATACGCCTGGATGCTCCAAAAGATGCCTACCGGTACAATGCCCGGGTTGAAATCGAGACAGCATCAGGCCGCCAGATGGCTGAACTCGTCACCACCCGCGGATACCAGTCCGTCGTTGACGACGGCATTTATTTCGGGCTTGGCAACGACGACCGCGTGCTGCAACTTACCATTACCTGGCCTGGCAATAAAATGCAAATTCTGAATGATGTTCGCGCAGACCAACACATCGTGTTGCGTTATGCCGATGCAAAGCTGGCAGATCCGGCAGCGAATAAAAAGGCTTCCCCAATCTTTTCCGACCGCACTTCCGAGCTCAACATCCATTTTGTGCATCGCGAAAACGAATACGACGACTACCATCGCAGACAGATCTTATTGCCCCACAAAATGTCGCAGTTTGGCCCCGCACTGTGCGTGGGCGATGCAAACGGCGACGGAGCCGACGACGTCTTTGTGGGTGGCGCCGCCGGGCAACCGGGAGCCTTGTTTCTTCAAAACCCCTCCGGTCTTTTTTCAGAAGCTGACCCCTCCGCATTTGAGCGGGATGCGGCTTACGAAGACGTAGGAGCCTGCTTCTTTGATAAAGACGGCGATGGCGACCTGGATCTTTACGTCGTCAGCGGGGGCAACGAGTGGGATGAAGAAAAGAAATACCAGGACCGGCTCTACGAAAACGATGGCAACGGCAAGTTCACAGCCACCACGTCTCTTCCTCCTATGGGGGCGAGCGGTTCTTGCGTGGCGCCGTCAGATTTTGACGGTGACGGAGACCTCGACCTTTTTGTAGGAGGCCGGTTGTCTCCGGGACGATATCCCTTCCCTGGAAGGTCCTACTTGCTGGAAAACGACAAAGGCCGGTTTAATGATGCAACGGACCAATGGTCAACCGGCCTGACATCTTGTGGAATGGTAACGGCTGCCTGCTGGTCAGACATCGACGGAGACGGCAAAAAGGACCTGATGGTCGTTGGAGAGTGGATGGAAATTACTCCCTTCCTGCAAAAAGACGGAAAGCTGGTGGCTTCAGGGGAAGCCCTGGGACTCAGCGGGACCGGAGGGTGGTGGAACTGCATTCAGCCGGCTGATGTCGATGGAGACGGGGATACTGATTACATTGCAGGCAACCTGGGTACCAATTACAAATACCAGACATCTAAAAATAAGCCCTTCCAGGTGTACGCAGGGGATTTCGACGGCAACGGAAAATCGGATATCGTTCTGGGCTGGTACAAGAAAGATGGCAACCTCTTTCCAGTAAGGGGACGGCAGTGCTCTTCCGAACAGATGCCTTCCATACTGGACAAATTCAAATCTTACGATGCGTTTGGAAAATCGACCCTGGAAGAAGTGTACGGTGAGATGCTCCAGGGAGCACTCAACTACAGGGCATCTAACTTTCAGTCCGTGTTGCTGATCAACCAGGGAGGCCGGTTCGAGTTGGTGCTTCTGCCCAACCGGGCACAGACTGCCCCGGTGAACGGAGTCCTGGCAGATGATTTTGACGGCGATGGCACCATTGACTTGGTGGTCGCTGGCAACCTTTTCGTCTCCGAAGTCGAAACGGGTCGTGCCGACGCAGGCACGGGATTGTTTCTGAAGGGGGATGGCAAAGGGGACTTTGCAGAGTATAGCCCTCATCTGAGTGGACTGTACCTGCCCGGTGACGTAAAAAACATCGCCCTGATCCGCAAATCCTACTCCGGAGATCCCTACGTGGTCGTGGCCAACAACAATGCCCCGCTGCAGGTTTTCGCCGTACGATCAAGCGAAGCGACCCGCAATCCTCAATAGCGCCCCCAGCCATATCGCGCCTTTTACACCAGGCCATTGGCCGGCTTTCTGCCACATTTAGTTCGCCCACGTTAAGAATTTTTTAAGAAAAATATTACTATATACAATTGATTTACAGGGTTATATGTATTGAATAATAAAATATTAAAAATATGTACACCCAAAATCTGAAACTGTATATCTTTGCGTAGATGGATTGAACCCCTTGGGGTAACCGTATGGTATGAAACGGTTGCACAGGGGAGGATGAAGCCGACGAAGCAAATCCGCAGAGATCTGACAAATTAGATGGCCCGCTCATCGGGGTGTGTTTTCGACTGAATGGTCGTTGGCATGACCGCTGTGTGTTAGCTATATGAACGAAGCAAAAAAATTAATTTAGTAACCAAAACTATTTTTCTCATGAAAAAGATGAATTTGTATGTTCTAAAATCCTGCGGGGTTTTAATTGCATTGAGTTTTGTCCTTCTCGGACTGACTTCATCTTTTCAATCGGCGAATGCTCAGAACAGTTCACCCCTGCCCAAGTTGGTGCAGATAAGTGAGGCGATCAGCATCCTGACGGTTGAAATGGACGAGTTGGCCCAGAAGAGTCAGGGAGATCCGGCAAACCTCACCGCCGGAGAGCAGGAGCGGATGCGCATGATGGGCGCGATTCGCGGAGAGTTGACGAATAACAAGGATTTCGTCGGCTACAAAACGGAGTATGCTGTACACCTGGCAGCCACACAGGCTGTATTTAACCAGTTGCAGCAGGGAAATCCCAATGCTGAAGTTGCACTGGATCCTTTCACATGGATCCGCTACAAGTACGACAACGATCCCGAATACCGGTATGTCGTCCAAAAACTGAAGTTATAATTTCCCCGCGGGACTCGATTTCAAGAAGTTTAATAATCAAAACCAAATCTCATGAAAATAACTCTATCTAATCCTCTGAGGACCTTCGGCAGTTTTTGTCTGCTTCTGTTGGGCCTTGGGCTGAGCATTTCGGTCAATGCTCAGGGGTGTCCGGGGAAATCCCCTACCTGCCGGTTCGCGGGAACCACTGCGACCGATGACACCATCCGGCCGGCAATCATTCTCGGTCTCAATCCAGGCACCTGTGCTGCAACGGTCAACGTACCTAGACCTGCATACAACATCCGGGGTTGCGGCTCCGCTGCGGATTACACGGGCGGAGTGACATTGGGGCCCCTCGTATTGAGGAACGACGTAGGCTGTTCATTTGCTGAAGCCTGTAACTCCTCTTTTGGTTGCGGAATCATTACGACGACTAACGTTTTCGCACCCGTTGCCCCGGCGACAAACTCAGGACCCTCTTCGTCTCCTTACGACGTAAACTGCGGACCGGTGCGAATCGTCATGTTCGACAACGGAACATCCAGCTGGTCTGACACGTACCAAATGCTGGTTGCCGGTTGCGCAGTAGGTACGTATACTTCAGGAAACAACCAAAACGATACCCTTCGCGTACCTCGTGGAGTGTATAACAACGAGGTAACTACCACTACCGGTGGTTATGTGCGCGTTCAACCGGATCACGCCTGGGGTGGCAACACTACTTTTGGAGAATGTGTTCCTACTTTCCAGATCAACGTGCCAAACCTTTGCTGTGAGTCCATCAACAACATTACCAATAACTGCAACACGCCTACGATTACGGGTTCCGGCGGTCGTTATTTCGTCCGCTGGACGGGCGATGCCAACGATGGCACTGTGTTGGGTATTCAGGAAGTGATCATCCAGGATACCGAGCCTCCAACCTTCGTCGGTTGTCCTAAAGCAGTCATCATCAACCTCGGCCCCGGCGAATGCGAAGGTTCCTGGGATGCGCCTCCGATTATGGCCATGGACAACTGTCCTTCTGCCATTGTCCGTACCGGAGTTGAGCGCATTGCTCCGGGTTGTCAGGTTTCACCAAATATTGTGTGGAATCCCGGTTTCTACGGAGGCAATATGTGGGATATCCAAAACATAGGTACACAGCCCATCATTTTCCATGGCATCGATGTTCATTGGAGAAATATGGACACGGCTACCGTATGGTATACCACGGCTCCGGGTAGCCACGTTCCGGTTCGCTTTAACAGGGCTTCCTGGACTCGCTGCAACAGCGGCGTATGGGTACCAGGAACCGGTGGTACCTTCCCACCTCCTGCCAGAGTGTACATCGATCTCAGAACGATCAACGTATTCCAGAATTCGACATGTACAGGTGTAACATTTGACACCGTCCGTGGCGGATGCCCGGTACTCCAACCAGGCGAAATTCGCGGTATTTACATTGCCGGTATCCTCGGACAGGGAGGGATGTACTGGAGCAGCGGTGGTTGTACAACCGCGGGAGCTCCTTGGGGAGATGCCAATCTAGCCATTTTGAAGAATCCTCCCATGTCCTGCGTTTACGGTACAGGTCTGTTTGGTGCAGGTGGTGGTCTTGCTACATCGGGTAACCAGCAATTTGTTGGCAATATCCGGTATAGCTTCCCCGCGGCTGATAACATGGTGCAAGTGGTACAAACCTGCGGCCAGCCTTATGGCCCCGGTTGCTTCTTCCCAATTGGCTGTACAACTCTTTGCTACGAGGCTACCGATGCCCAGGGCAATGTTGCAACTTGCCAGTTCGACGTATGCGTAAACGAATATGCGAATACGGTAACCGCTCTTGCATGCCATGACGAAATCCAGATCAGCCTCGACGAAGACTGTCTGGCTACCATTTCTGCTGATGAAGTTTTGGCAGGTGGCCCCTACAGGTGCTATGACGACTATACCGTTGAGGCACGCGACTGGGTTACCAATGCCCTCGTCGACCGTGATCCGCAAACGGACGGTACTCAAGTGGGCAGCCAGGACATCGGCCGCGAGTTGAAAATCACCGTGCGCGATCCCCTCACGGGCAATAGCTGCTGGGGTCATGCACGCGTAGAAGACAAATGGCCACCAGACATCACCTGCCCAAGGGATACCTGCGTTCCCTGCTATTCACCGACTTCTCCGGCTTATACCGGCGTAGCTTCAGTGGATGAGAACTGCGGTGGTTATTCCCTGAGCTATAAAGACAACGTCACCTTCGGTAGCTGTGCCGCCGGTTACGACCGCATCATCCGCCGTACCTGGACAGCCGTTGACGCTTCCGGAAACAAAGACGTCTGTGTACAGGAAATTACCGTAAGCCTCGGTAGCCTGTTTGATGCACAAGTGCCGCTCAACTGGGACAACATCGAAAATCCAATGCTTTCCTGCGACGGAAAATACGATCCCAACAAAGACGTTACCCCGCACTACCTGCCTTATCCATATTGCGTGGATGGCTACCTGCTCGACTCCGCACATTGGTTTGCTACGGGAGGATTCCTGCCCAGCCCAACCGGAGACCTTGCCGGTGAACGCCTTCCGATGGTACTTGGATGGAATTGCATCGATGCCGGCGAATACGCTGGCCACCCAAGCCCCTATCCGATCTACTATCCCGCACACCCAAGCTGGAGACCAAACAACCCGGTTTGCTGGGGTCCGGACGAAATCGTCATGTGGCATGGCACGGGCTTCCCGGGCGGTGTAAACTGCAAAAACCTGGGCGTAACTTGGAAAGACATCACCATCGACCTGGCAACCCCAGGCTGCGATGCCGGCGAAGTTGGCTGCTTTAAAGTACTGCGCCAATGGACTGTCATGGACTGGTGTACCAGCGAAATCGGCGGACACAACCAGGTGATCAAAGTGGCTGACGCAGAAGGTCCGAAGATCCTCTATCCGGATACCCTCATCGTCAACATGGAAGTGTGGACCTGCACGGGCCGTTGGGAAGTTTCCCCGGCTTGGCTGATCGACAACTGCAGCAACGAAGTACATTATACGGTAGAAGTTGAAGCAGGTACTGTACTCGGCAACGAGGTCAGCGGATACGTCGTAGTCGATATGCCTGTAGGCATACAGAGCGGTTACATCGTAGCTGAAGACTGCTGCGGCAACATCACCAAAAAGCGCATTGCCCTCGACGTTCAGGACAACGTTCCCCCGGTAGCAGTTTGCGAAGCCAAAACAGTCGTATCGATCAACGGCAACCAGTCTGCCGGCGAAAACTTCGCCAAGATCTTTGCCGAATCCTTCGACCAGGGATCCTTCGATAACTGTCAGCCGCACATCTTCTTCAAGGTGATCCGCATGGAGCATCTGCGTGGGACGAACAACGGAAGCAATACTGCACAACCCGATAATGGCACCAATTGCGCCGGCATCAACGGCGACGACAATGCCATCCTCGACGGCAACCAGATCTATTTCGACGATCATGTCAAGTTCTGCTGTTCAGACGTGGGCAATACCGTGATGGTAGTATTCCGCGTATTTGATCGCGAACCTGGCGCAGGCCCGATCGCTCCGACCCGCATGAACCCGGGTGGAAACCTGTTCAACCGCTTCAGCGACTGCATGGTCGAGGTGGAAGTACAGGACAAGAGCGTTCCGACGGTAGTTGCACCGCCAAACATCGTGGTGAGCTGCTGGTTCT
>JADLHA010000029.1 GCA_020848995.1 Saprospiraceae bacterium
AAATGTGGGTTGAAGACGAAGAAGGCAATACGGACTACTGCAAAACGGTAGTGATCGTACAGGACAACCAGGATGTATGCCCGAATACGGGTTCGGCTAAAGGCCGCATCACGGGTGACCTGCGCACGGAGAAAGGAGACGAAACCGAACTCGCCAATGTCCAGATGTACGTTGGTACAACGATGATGCGCGAGGTGGTAACCCGCACAGATGGTCAGTTCTTGTTCGGCGACCTTGCAACGGGCGCTTCGAATGAATACCTGATCCGTCCATTGCGGAATGACAACCACATCAACGGAGTATCTACGGGAGACATCGTGAAGATCCAAAGGCACATTCTGGGTATTGAATACCTGAATACACCTTATAAGCTGATCGCCGCGGATGTCAACCAGAGTGATAACCTGACGGCTTCTGACGTTACGGAAATACGCAAGTTGATCCTGGGCATCAATACGGAGTTTACCAAGGTACAGTCCTGGACCTTCGTCCCGAAAGCTTATGTGTTCCCGAACCCGAACGTTCCCTATAATGCACCACGCGAAGTGCTCGTTCCGATGCTCCAGCCCGGAACCCATACAGAGGACTTTGTCGCAATCAAAATGGGTGACGTAACCGGAAACGCCATTGCGCATAATTTCAACGGCTTCACCACGCGCCACGACAAGCAACTGCATTTTGAAGTTGAAGAAGCAGGACTTGAGGCTGGTAAGACGTATGAAATTGCCTTCCGCGCAAGCAACTTTGCCGGTGTGGTTGGATACCAGTTTACCCTCAACTTCGACCAGTCTGCGTTGATCTACGATGGATTCAAAGCAGGTACACTCGAAATGGATGAATCCAACTTCGGTCTGAAGTTTATCGAGCAAGGCAAATTGACGACGAGCTGGAACAACCGTACAGCATTGAGTTTCGACGCTGATGAGGTACTGTTTACGCTCCGTTTTGTAGCCATGAAAGAGGCCAGGGTTAGCGAACTGTTTGCTGTAACAAGCGATATCACTTTCGCTGAAGCCTATAATGAAGCGCTCGAAACCAGTGGAGTCGACCTCGGCGTTCGCACGGACAACGGTGTAGTTGAAGGTGGGGTGTTTGAACTCTACCAGAACACGCCCAATCCGTTTGCTGACGAAACGGTGATCAGCTTCAGACTGCCCAATGCATCACCTGCCGTGTTGACGGTTTACGATGTTGCGGGTAAAGTGATTCGGGTATACGAAATTCAAGGTGCAAAGGGCATGAATACCCTGCGCATCGGAAAAGATGATCTGGATGTTTCCGGTATGCTTTATTACCAGTTGGACGCAGCAGATCACAGCGCAACAAAGCGCATGACGAAACTGAAGTAAATTTTATTCCTGTCTTAATTAAAGGGGAAAGCCTTTCCGGTATGGAAGGGCTTTTTCTTTTAGTTCAATCTGGAAAAAGTTCATGCCAGACTGACCGTTTCCTTCAGCCTTGCACCCGTCGATCAGACCATACGGATCCAAAAATTGAATTGAGTGAACAAGGGGCTGTTTTTTAATCCCGGTTCCTTGAATGCGGACCCCCCCCCAACGCTCACCAAGACAATCCCGCATTAATGAAGGCAGGGAAGGGGTTCTCAAACGATCCCGTCCCAATGGGGAAGTTTGTACTGGCAATCGCGGTGGAAACGGAGTACCGGGAAGATGACTCCTGTATTTTTCGTCTTTTTTGTTCTTGCTCATAGAATACAGCTAATTCTGGCAAACGACTGTATATCCTAAGGGGCGGATTCAGGATTTGCCCAAGCCGCCCCCCCCAACAAGGATTCAGGCATGAACAGGATTCTCCTGAACGGCTTATTTGGGAATACTCCTTAAGCAGCCGGCAAATCTGATTTCAGGACGCGCTGGCGGACTGCAGGAGGAGCGTCAAGACGCTTTCCGCTGCGGTGGTGACGGGAGTGCCGGGCCCAAAAATTGCTGCGACTCCGCTAGTTCGCAGGAATTCGTAGTCTTTTTCGGGGATGACGCCACCGACGACGACGAGGATGTCACCGGCTTTTTGTTTGCGCAGAGTGCTGATGAGTTCCGGAACCAGGGTTTTATGCCCAGCAGCAAGTGAAGAGATGCCTACAACATGCACGTCGTTTTCTATCGCTTGTCTTGCAGCCTCATCGGGAGTCTGGAACAGCGGACCGAGGTCAACGTCCCATCCGAGGTCTGCGAAGCCGGTGGCAATGATGCGCGCACCGCGATCGTGACCGTCCTGGCCAAGTTTGGTGACGAGGATTCGGGGCCGGCGTCCGGCCACATTTTCAAAGCGATCTGCGAGCGCTCGCACCCGGTGGATGGTCTCCTGATCGGCAAAGCTCCTGCTGTACACTCCTGTTAGTATTTTTTGGTCTGCCTGGTGTCGGCCATACACTTTCTCAAGCGCAAAACTGATTTCGCCAAGAGTGGCCCTCGCTTTTGCCGCAGCCACGGCCAGCTCCAGTAAATTGGCGTTGCCTGAACGGGCAGCCTCCTCCAGATGTGACAAAGTTACCGCAACCGCATGGCTATCTCTGTGCGCTTTTACTTGTTCCAGGCGGCGAACTTGTTCACTTCTGACCGCTTGGCTATCGACGTCAAGGATGTCAAAATCGAGCGGGCGAGGCTCCCGGTAAACGTTGACTCCGATGATCTGGTCTCTTCCGGAGTCTATTCCTGCCTGACGCTTTGCAGCGACTTCTTCGATGCGCAATTTGGGCAGGCCGTTGCGAATGGCCATCGTCATGCCACCCAATGCTTCGATTTCGGTTATCAGCGATTTCGCGCGATCGTATATGGATTGGGTGAGGTATTCAATGCTGTATGCACCTCCCAAAGGATCAATCGCAGTGCAGAGACCGGCTGCTCCCTGCAAATAAAGTTGAGTATCGCGGGCAATGCGCGCACTGAAGTCCGTGGGTAGGGCGATAGCCTCGTCCAATGCGTTTGTATGGAGCGACTGCGTTCCTCCCAATACCGCTGCAAGTGCTTCCACGGTGGTGCGCACGACATTGTTGACAGGCTCTTGTTCGGTAAGGCTCCAGCCAGATGTCTGGCAGTGTGCTCTCAACGCAAGGGACCTTGGATTGTTTGGAGAAAACGACGACATGTATTCAGCCCACAACAAACGGCCTGCGCGCATTTTCGCAACTTCCACGAGCAGGTTCATACCAATCCCCCAAAAGAATGAAATCCGCGGAGCAAAATCATCGATGTTCAAGCCGGCCTTCAGGCCGGTGCGCACATATTCAATTCCGTTGGCAAGGGTGTATGCCAACTCGAGGTCTGCGCTGGCTCCGGCTTCCTGCATATGGTAACCGCTGACGCTGATCGAATTGAACCTGGGCATGTGACGGGCACAAAATGCGAAGATGTCGCCGACGATGCGCATGGAGGGTTCGGGAGGATAGATGTAGGTGTTGCGCACCATGAATTCCTTGAGGATATCGTTTTGTATGGTTCCAGTCAGCTGGCTGGCAGGAACGCCCTGTTCTTCAGCGGTGGCGATGAAAAATGCCAAAATGGGGATTACGGCTCCATTCATGGTCATCGAAACAGACACGCGGTCGAGGGGAATGCCGTCGAAGAGCAGTTTCATGTCTTCGATGGTGTCGATTGCCACCCCGGCTTTCCCGACATCGCCACTGACCCGCGGATGATCTGAATCGTACCCGCGATGCGTCGCCAGATCAAAGGCTACCGAAAGGCCTTTTTGTCCGGCAGCGAGGTTTCGCCGGTAAAAAGCGTTGCTATCGCGTGCATTGGAAAAGCCGGCATACTGGCGTATTGTCCAGGGTTTATCGAGGTACATGCTTGCATAGGGGCCGCGCAAAAAAGGCTGCACTCCCGCGATCATGTGTCGCAGAGCTTCCGCTGAATCGGTTTCGTCAAAGGCACTGCGCAAAGAGATCTGCTCCTGACTTTGGTAGAGCAGGTCCTCTTCCGGTCTATTGATTTCCGTTTCCCAATTGGGCTGTTGCCGAAGTTTGTTCCAATCTAACATAGCCGGATCCAGCTTAATGTTTGCGGCGAAGGGCCCAGTTGGAAGTGCCGGCATGGATATTCCCCACCTTTTGGAGTGCATTCAGGTAAATGCCGTAAGCTGCGTGGGCAAGGTCTTCGGTGAGCGTCGGATCCACCAGGGAATGGGCGTATGCAGCGGCATGTTTGGCCACAAAGCCCGTATCGAAATTTCCGCGGACAAAGTCGTCCTGGGCAAGGGCGAAGTAGCCATAATCCAGTGTGGTTTCAATTCCGTCGACCAGAAAATCCTCTATGGCGCTGCGCATGCGTTGGATGGCATCCCTCCGGTCAGAACCGTGGACTATAAGTTTGGCCAGCAGCGGATCGTAGCTCAGCGGGATATCGTCGCCTTCAGCGTATCCGCTGTCGATGCGTACCCCAGTTCCGGTGGGTGGTCTGTAGCGCTCCAGACGTCCTGTGCTCGGTAGGAAATCATTTGCGGGGTCCTCAGCACTGATGCGCAATTCAATGCTGTGTCCATTGATTTTCAGATCTTCCTGGCGAAAGGGCAGGGGCATTCCGTCTGCAATCTCAATTTGCAGGCGCACGAGGTCCAAACCAGTAATGGCTTCGGTTACCGGGTGCTCCACCTGCAAGCGGGTATTCATCTCCAGAAAATAATAATTCATGGCAGAGTCGACGAGGAACTCGACGGTACCTGCACCCACATATCCGCAAGCCAGTGCAAGGCGCAAGGCATCGTTGCCCATGCGTTTGCGCAAGGCGGGGTCAATACATGATGATGGGGCTTCTTCGATGATCTTCTGGTGACGGCGCTGGATGCTGCATTCCCGTTCAAACAAATAAACCCCATTGCCGTGAGCATCTGTGAGTATTTGTATTTCGATGTGCCGAGGCTGCAGGATCTGTTTTTCAATGAACACCGAACCATCGCCGAAAGCCGAAAGCGCTTCGCTGGATGCCGATTGGAGCTGGGTTTCAAGCTCAGCTTCTGAAGCGACCGCACGCATGCCTTTGCCTCCCCCTCCCGCCGACGCCTTGATGAGCAGGGGAAATCCCGTCTCACGGGCGATGCGTACCACCTGACGCATGTCGCTGAGCGCCTCGTCGGTCCCGGGAACCAGCGGAACATTCAGTTGTCTGGCCAAACGCCGGGCCGGAATTTTAGAACCCATTTGCTCCATCGATGCCGCAGGTGGCCCGACAAAACGCAATCCGGAAGCTTCCACCGCCCTGGCAAAATCGGTATTTTCGCTCAGGAAACCATAACCCGGATGAATGGCATGGGCGTTTGCCGCGATGGCTACTTCCAAAATTTTATCAGCACGCAAATAGGATTCACGCGATGAGGCCGGACCGATGCAATACGCCTCATCTGCCAACTTTGCATGCAATGCGTTGCGGTCGGCTTCGCTGAAAACGGCAACCGTGCGAATCCCCATTTCTTTTGCCGTGCGAAGGATGCGAACGGCGATCTCTCCCCGGTTTGCAATCAGGATCTTTTGAATCATGGTTCCAATTCTTTAAGTAATTCGGCCAGGAGGCGGTCGGCGCATTGAATGGTCATTCGCTCGATGTAATAGGCTCCAGCCAATGCATCACGCATGCCCTGCAGGCGGGCTTCCTGAACCAATATGTGTTGCAGATGGAGGCTGGACCTCAACCAGCGATCGCAGTCTTGCGGATGCTGATACCCTGCTGATGGAAGGGACAGAAAATCAATCTCTGCCAGGACAGCGGAGGCCGCTGCCGCACTCAGAGCAATCAAGTTTTTGTAGGGGTCCTCGGTGAGTTTTTCTGTGGCAAACTGCCCGTCTAGGTAAAACCGGAAGCGGCCAGGAAAAGCTTTGTCGATATGGATCAGAACAAGCTTTACGGCCCGGATGAGGTAAATGTTGCGAATAAAATCCTCGCTGAGTTCGAGGTTCACAAAACAGCTTATGCGTTGGGGGACATCATCTTGAATCTGTAGAAGGCCATCCGATATTCCTTTTGCGATGGCAGCCGGATCATCCAGTACCAGCCTCATCTCCGTGGCACAAAATGAATTCTCTGGTACCCCGGGGAAACAAACAAAAGCTTGTCCGGAAGTTGACCGTTCCTCCATGAACGACAGCAGTTCGCCAGGGTTTTGCCTCGGATCGGTGCACGTCCATCGCAATGTGATGTAACTGAGGTGAACCCCTTCAAATAAGCGCTTGAGACTAACAAACGTTGGTAAGTACGAAGAACTTACCGAGAGGTATTCCACTCCGTTTTCGAGGCAAATTCCAAGAGACCGAACAAACGCAGCTTCATTTTCAAAAGGCAAATGAACTCCGGGTTTCCATTGCGCGGTGGCATCCGGACGCAAACAGATATGACCGGATCGGGGTCGCTCCGCAAGGGTGGTGAAGGGATCGGAAACGACTCCTTCAAATACTGGCTTTTGGTAATTCCCGCAGTCTTTGCCGGGATTCTCCCGACGGAGTTGTGCACACCATTGATCCCTGGTTTGCCAGGGCCAATCGCCCAACGCGTCAACGGACATATCAGGTTTTTTCAAACAGGATGAGCGTCTGGTTTTTCTCCACTTTGTCGGCTGGTTTTACCAGCACTTCGCGAACGCGACCGTCGTGGTTGGAACGGAGGATGTTTTCCATTTTCATGGCTTCCAGGGTTGCCAGGTGTTCGCCTTTGCTGACGAACTGGCCAACCTCAACGCGAACGTCCAATACCAGGCCTGGCATGGGTGCCACCAGTGCATCGTCGTAGAGGGAGGCACCGTTGCTGTATCCGAGTTGCCGGATGCGCTGAGCGACCGGAGTGACGATTTCGAAGCTCATCTTCTTGCGGCCGAAGCGAACGCGAACGCGCGATTTGGCTAAATCCAGTTGGAGAAGTTCAATTTCGTAGTTTCTTCCCTGGCGGCTGAAGTGGAAATGGTTTTCATCCAGAGGTTTCCATTGGCAACCGGACGCATGTGCTGCCGGGTCGATCGCCACGGACACGCCACATCCTTCAACCAAGGGGTGATTAATCTGATGATCCGATGCGCTCACGGCCCAAAGATAAGGTCTGGCCGTCGAAATGTACATTGGGCTGCCTGGCCACAAGCGCTGATTCGATTGCTTATGGATGGGCCTCTACATACAGATTGGCAATCTGCCTGCCAATCGCAAGTCCGGCGGTTGCTGCGGGCGATGGAGCGTTGCGGATGTGGATGCTTCGGTCCGTCCTTTGGTGGACAAAATCTTCAACGAGCATGCCCGAGCGATCGACGAGTTGGGCGCGAATCCCGGAACCTGCGTACTCAAGGTCTTCTGGGGCAATGCCCGGTGCCATTTCTGATGCCTTTTTTGCGAAATACCTTTGGGAGTAATTCCTACGATATTCCCCAAGGCCAGTTCGCCAATGGCGGGCAATGAGTTTCCAGAATCCGGGAAAACCGAAAATGTCCCGGAGGTCAGAAAGGTTTACAGAATCTTTTAGGTACCCTTCTCTGGATAAAGCGAGAATCGCATTCGGACCAAGTATTTGGTTGCCGTCCATGGTTCGCGTAAAATGAATGCCCAAAAAGGGAAAGCGGGGGTCTGGAACCGGGTAGATCAGTCTCTCGACTATGGAGCTCTTAGCCTCGCACAGACGGTAGTAAACACCTTTGAACGGTATGATGCGGTAGCGATCATCTTTTAACTCCATCCCGGCAATTCGGTCGGACTGCAATCCTCCGCAGTTGATCAGAAAGGGTACTGAATATGCCGCCCCATCGGAACACTGGATGGTGGTCTGCCCTCCTTTCATGGACAGCCCGGTGACTTCTTTACGGTAATGAACCTCACACGAACCAGTTGACAAATTCGACAAAAGAGCATCGATTACTGAGCGGTAGTCGACGATACCGGTTTGGGGGACGAGAATGCCTGCAAGCGCCTGTACGTTGGGCTCCAGTTCTCTTACCGCTGCGGGTTCATTCAGCCAGGTCAGGCCACTCAGCCCATTGTCCAGACCGTTTTGGTAAATCCTTTTCAGCGCCGGTAGCTCTTCTTCTTTGGTTGCAATGATCAGCTTGCCAGTCAGCTTGTATTCGACGCCGTTGGACTGGCAAAATTCGAGCAACATCCTGTATCCTGTCAGACAGTTGGCTGCTTTGTACGATCCAGGTTTATAATAGATGCCCGAATGGATCACGCCGGAATTGTGCCCGGTTTGGTGCATTCCAGCACGAGCTTCCTTTTCTAAAACCAGAACCTTCAGTCCGGGTTTGCTCCGAAGCAACTGATACGCGGTCGAGAGCCCAACGATGCCCCCGCCGGTGATGCACAAATCGTACGCCATGGGCCTGAGGCTTGACTATATTTTAACCCAGGAAGTAATCAGGCTTTGATTTCCCGAACGGATCCGGAGGAAATACATGCCCCCGGGAAGCAAGGATGTATCAAAGTGCAGGACGTCGCTTCCCTGAGTACGGCCGACGACCATTCCGGAAGCATGCGCAAGCTCAGCCGTTGCGGTGAAACCCGGACAGGAAACGTGGAGCGTTGGAGACCCCGGGTTGGGGTAAATCTTTACGAGGTCTGCCAGACCTTGTTCTGTGGTGATGATCTTTGGACAGAGCAGGGGTTGTGCCTGTGTCAGAAAATAATCCAATACGGCCTTTTCATCGTGCAGGGCGTGGTCCTGGCCGGCATAGATCCAGCTTTCCCAGTATTCATCCGGCAAGCCAATGTGTTGCAACCGGTCTGAAATGGCGCAACTGCCGTAGGCAAGCGGATAGTTTTGCGAAATGAGGGGAACCGGATAATAAGGTCTGTCGACCTTACAGGGCACGATGGGATCCCCCGTTTGGTGATAGGAGAAAACGGCGATCCGGTCAGCGGGTGAGATGGCGGATGTGTCGAGCAGTGCTCCAAAAATGTTGAAAACACCCTGCACATGGTCATCGTAGCCATTGAGGTTTAATGTTCCTTCTACGGGACCCAGGTCGGGGCGCGCGCGGTTATTGACCGGGGCAATTTCGCCAGTTTCCTTTGGTTTTTCAGATGCGTTGTTCAAAAATGCAGCGTTAAGTGCTACGATGGCACCGGCACTGGCACCGCCTATCCAAACTCTATTCAGATCGATGCCGTATTCCTTATGGCGCGCTTTGAGGAAACGGATGGCGCCTTTCATATCGGTGGCGCCCCGGTATCCCGCACGGAGTACTTCTGCCGCATCATAGGCGAAGGGAGGGTTCAACCCAAAGCCGGGACCTTCAAACCCAAGACGGTAGTCGATGGTCGCGGACACCATTCCTTTGCGGGCCATGTTTTCGCAGACGGGAGCAAAATCTTCGCGCTTGCCCTGAAAAAATCCGCCGCCATAGGCCCAGATGATCAAAGGACGTTCTCCTTCAGTGGTTCCCTCCGGCAGGTAAACGTCCAGAAACAATGAATCCATGATGCCGCGGTAGTCAGGCAGCACGCCAAAAAAGATCCTTTTTATGCTGGAGAAAGCGTAGCGGTCCTGGGTATAGTCGCATTGAGCATGAGCCAATTGGCTGATCAGAACGACGAGTAAAAGGCTTTTTATCAGTGATTTCATCGCAGTAGGTACTTTGTGACAAAAATAAGGAGCTCGGGGCACTCCGGAAATTGCAATCCCGGGGAACGCCTGGAGATGGTTATAAGACCGGTTACTCAAAGGGTGCAGGTGCGTTTTGCAGGATGTCTTCTATAGCTTTTGACAGTTGGTCATCAAATAAAGGAAGGAGATTCACCGACGCCAAATTGTCGGCCAACTGACTGACGCTGGTAGCACCGAGAATGACCGAACTGACGTTGGGATTTTTCAGACACCAGGCGATTGCCATGCGGTTCAGGGGAATGCCATAGCCTTGGGCAAGCGCGTTTAAACGTTCAACTTTCGCGATTTTTTCGGGAACCAGATTGCGTTCGCGCAGCCATGCATATTCCTGATAGGAAAATCGGGAGGCTTCCGGAATGCGGTTGCCGAGGTATTTCGCCGTGAGCAATCCGGAGCAAAGAGGCGACCAGGTCGTCGTGCCCAAACCGAGTGTTTTGAAAAGTTGGCTGTACTCGCATTCCACTTTGTATCTCGTGAGCATGTTGTACTGCACTTGCTCCATAACCGGGCCGATGAGGTGATTTTGGCGCGCCACCAGGTGCGCTTCGGTGATCTCCTGCGCGGACCACTCCGAAGTGCCCCAGTAGAGGATTTTACCTTGCATGATGAGTTGGTGCATGGTCCAGACCGTTTCCTCGATGGGCGTGCTCCTGTCCGGTCTGTGTGCGAAGAAGAGGTCGAGGTATTCCAATTGCAACCTTTGCAAAGCCTCGTTGCAGGCTTCCGTAAGATGTTTTCGACTGAGCCCGGTCATGTTGGGCCGTTTGTCCCCCCGACCAAAATAAGCCTTGCTCGAAACGAGGTAACTGCTCCGGTCCCATGCGAGGGTTTTCAACGCGTTGCCCATGATGTATTCAGAACGACCGTGAGCATAGACCTCGGCGTTGTCGAAGAAATTTACACCGCGTTCGTAGGCAAGCGCCATGAGTTCCATTGCCAGTTTTTCATCCACCTGGTGGTTGAAAGTGATCCAGCTTCCCAGAGAAAGCGTGCTTACTTTGAGACCGGATTTTCCGAGATTTCTGTATTGCATAAAGGGAATTAAGGATTGAGGTGATGTATTCTACAAACGCGAATGAGCCATTTAGGTTCGGGATAAAATTGCGTACCGGGCTTTCAGGATGAAACCCGATCACATGCTCACACGTTATCCATTTTAATGTCAAGGCTTCCCATCGTACATTGAGCCATGGAGCAAAAAACACTGCTGGTTACGGGCGCAACCGGATTTGTTGGATACCATATCGTGGAATGCGCCATAAGGCGTGGCTTTTCCGTAGTGGCGACCTGTCGTGCGAACAGCCCCAAAGGGGACCTTGGCCATCTTCCGGTTTCGTGGGTACAGGTCAGCCTTTTCGACGAAGAGGCGCTTTCATCGCTCATTGCTGATCGCAAGGTCCAATTCATTGTGCACAATGCAGGTTTGACCCGTGCAAAACGCTCCGATGACTACTATTCCGTCAATGCGCATTCGACCCGCATTTTGGCACAGGCTGCCCACCGTGCCGGCGAACAGATCAAAAAATTCGTTCTGGTGAGCAGTCTGGCGGCGCAAGGTCCCGGAAACCACCCACAGCACATTTTGTCCGTATCGGATCCTGAACAACCGGTCACCCACTATGGCAAGAGCAAATTGCTTGCAGAGAAGTTGCTCCGCGAAAGTGGGCTGCGACAACAGCTCGTGTTTAGGCCAACGGGTGTGTATGGACCCCGCGACCGGGATTTTTTAGAAATGATCAGAATGATCAACCGGGGTGTTGAAATCTACCTGGGCAAAGGACCTCAAAAGCTCAGTTTTGTCTATGTGACCGACCTGGCAAGGTTGCTTGTAGAAGCCCTGGAGAGCCCTTATCAGCAAAAGACCTACCTGGTTGCCGATGGCCGCCAGTATGAGCGCAGTGACTTTGGCCGGATAGCAGGATCGCTGCTGAATAAAAAGACGTTATTGAGGCTCCAGTTGCCGGTTGCCCTTGCAAGGGCGGTCGCCGCTCTTGCCGAATGCACCGCCATCGCAGCGAAAGGGAAACCTCCCATCCTGAACAGGGAAAAGATCATCGACCTGATCGCCCCAAGTTGGGCTTGCGATCCCGGCGATTCTTTTAAAGATTTTAATTTTACGCCTCAGTTCGACCTACAGGGCGGGCTTGCACAGACGATCGCCTGGTACAAATCGAATGCCTGGCTTTAACGAAGAGCATAAATGACGGAAAGTATGAGTTATGAGGGAATAAAAAAACCAAAGGACGCTGAGGGAAAGCTAGGCATCCTGATCCCGGGTCTTGGCGCCGTGGCAACTACGTTTATTGCAGGCGTGGAAGCTGTCAAAAAGGGCATGGCCCTGCCGGTAGGTTCGCTTACGCAGATGGGCTCGATACGCCTCGGGAAAAGAACGGAAAATCGCATGCCCCTGGTTCGCGAATTTGTGCCGCTTGCAGGATTGGGCGATCTGGTCTTCGGCGGTTGGGACATTTACGAAGACAACGTTTATGAAGCAGCTCTGCAGGCTGAAGTGTTGGATGCCCACCAGTTGCACGCCCTCAAAGCAGAATTGGAGTTGATTCGGCCGATGCCTGCGGTCTTCGACCGCGACTACGTGCGCAACATCGATGGCCCCAATGTGAAGAAGGCTGCCAGCAAGATGGACCTGGCAGAGCTGGTAATGGACGACATCCGGCGTTTTAAAGAGGCAAACAAATGCGAAAGGATCGTCATGGTCTGGTGTGCTTCGACCGAAAAATATGTAGAACCTTGTGCCATCCATGCGCAAATTGAAGCCTTTGAACAAGCCCTGCGGGACAGCGATTCGCGCATCTCGCCCAGTATGATCTACGCTTATGCTGCGTTAAAACTGGGGGTGCCATTCGCAAACGGCGCACCCAACCTCACCTGCGACATTCCAGCACTGGTAAACCTCGCCATCGAGCGGGAAACGCCGATAGCAGGCAAAGACTTTAAAACCGGACAAACCCTTATGAAAACCATTGTAGCACCCGGGCTTCATGCCAGAGCCTTGGGGGTTTCGGGTTGGTTTTCTACCAATATTCTGGGGAACCGGGATGGCAAGGTGTTAGACGATCCGGAAAATTTCAAAACCAAGGAAGTCTCAAAACTGAGCGTCCTTGAAGAGATCTTTGATCCGGAAAGGCACCCGGAACTTTACGGAGAGATGTACCATAAGGTGCGGATCAACTACTACCCGCCCCGGGGTGACAACAAGGAGAGTTGGGACAACATCGACATCTTTGGCTGGCTGGGCTACCCCATGCAGATCAAGATCAACTTTCTTTGCCGCGACTCCATCCTGGCTGCACCCATTGTGCTCGACCTGGCCCTTTTTCTGGATCTCGCGCAACGTTCCAACATGCGCGGCATCCAGGAATGGCTGTCATTTTATTTTAAATCTCCCCAGGTGAAGGAAGGTCTTCGACACGAGCACGACATCTTCCGGCAGTTGATCAAATTGCAAAATACGCTACGGTACCTGATGGGGGAAGACCTCATTACCCACCTCGGCCTTGACTATTACGAGGAGTTTATGGAATCACTCTGATGTGGTTCTGGAAATTCGTGGCCAGTGGTTGCGGTGTGGGGTATGCCGGGAGGGGATCCGGCACCTGGGCATCAATGGTTACCGCGCTCTTTCTTTGGCTGGCCACAAGATGGTTCCCGGGCATGGAGGCGCACTGGCCCTGGCTGGCATTGGGATTGACATCAATCGGGGTAATAGCTTCCCAAAAAGTTCAGCACATCTGGGGCAAAG
Source organism: Saprospiraceae bacterium (assembly GCA_020848995.1). Taxonomy (GTDB): domain Bacteria; phylum Bacteroidota; class Bacteroidia; order Chitinophagales; family Saprospiraceae; genus Vicinibacter. Next base: position 13,345 of record JADLHA010000029.1, read on the forward strand.
ATCCACAATGCGTTGTCATCGACGAAGCCGCAGGGATGGCCATCGGTTTATGCTGGGTACCGCTCACCGGGGTGCACTATGTCCTGGCCTTAATTATATTTAGATTATTAGATATATATAAACCTTTTTATATTAAGAATTTAGAGCGTTTTCCGGGAGGTTTTGGCGTGATGGCTGACGACGTGCTGGCGGGAATCTATACCAGCCTGATCGTGCAGACTGGATCCTGGCTTGCCGTTCAGGGTCTGAACTGATGCATTGGCCAATCATCGGGTTGCCCATGCGCCGTTTTATTGAATTCTTTTCCTTGCAAAAACTTTATGCGGCAGTATTTGTTTTTCGAATTTATAATGAGGCGAATTATACCGCCTGAAGCCTAACCAGATCATCGGAAGTGTTGAATCCTTTTTCGCTTGCTTTTGAGATAAGCCGACTTTTCAGGAATTGCCACCCGGTGCTGTATTTGCCTATCCTTCTGACCGTCGGACTGTTGATTTCTGTTGAAGGATTTGCCCAACGGACCGTAATTCGCGGTACCGTCACCGACTCGTTGACCGGAGAGCCGCTTCCCTTTGCCAACGTTCTTTTTCCGGGTTCAACCATTGGTACAAATTCTGACTACGAAGGACGCTTCAACATCGAGACTTCGAAAAAATTGGCAAAACTGGAGGCCCGTTACCTGGGTTACGAAAGTCAGCAGGTGTCTATCCGTTACGGTAAGACACAGGAGATTCATTTTAAACTCAATCCCAGTACCAGCGTACTGAATGTCGTTGAAGTAAAGTCTTCTAAACAAAAGTACACTAAGAAAAACAACCCTGCGGTTGAATTGATTGAAAAGGTCATCGACCGGAAAAAGTATAACCGAAAGGCAAATTTCGACTACTACGAATACGAAAAATACGAGAAGCTCGAATTCGCGTTGAGCAACGTCACGCAGGATTTTAGAAACAAGAAGATCTTTAAAAGTTTTCAGTTCCTATTTGAAAACCTCGATTCTTCAAAAATGAACGGGAAGCCTCTGTTGCCGCTTTATCTCAAGGAAAACATCTCAGATGTTTGGTACCGGAAGGAGCCAAACGCTCGCAAGGAGCTGATGAAGGGCGAGCGTCTGGTCAATTTCAGCGACTTCATGAATGATGCTTCGTTAAGTGAATATTTTGCTTACCTGTACCAGGATATCGATATTTACGAAGCCAATATTCCCTTATTCGGCAATTTATTTATGAGTCCCATTGCAGCCCTGGCTCCGACCTTCTACCGTTTCTACCTCAAGGATACGGTGGAAATAGCGGGAGACAGTTGCTACCGCTTGCTCTTTTACCCTAAAAGCCGAACGGACTTCTTGTTCCAAGGGGAGCTGTTTATCTCAGCAGACGGTTCTTATGCGGTGAGGGAAGTCAGCATGACCGTCAACAAGGATATAAACCTCAACTGGGTCAACGACCTGGCCATCAGGCAGCGCTTTGTCCGTGCGGATACCCTGGGATACATCCTCGAGAAGGATGAGATCATGGCGGATTTCGGCCTGAGCGATTCGAAGATGGGCGTCTTTGGGCAGCGCAATGTATCGTACAGCAACTTTAAATTCAACCAGCCGCGGGCGCCGCAGGATTATGATGGCCCTTCTAAAGCGGAAGAGATCCACGAAGCGGCGGGAACAGACAGTTTTTGGGTTTCGCGAAGGCATGATACCCTGACCGCTGCTGAAGCTGGCGTCTACGTTGCTATGGATAGCCTTCAACAATTGCCGGCATTTCGCAGGATCGTGGATGTTGCCACCATTGTGCTCGCAGGCTATAAAGTCATGGGACCGGTTGAGTTGGGGCCGGTCAATACCTTTTACAGTTTTAACCCGGTCGAAGGATTTCGCTTGAGAGCAGGGGGGCGTACAACCACTAATTTCAGCAAGCGACTTCAACTGGAAACCTACGGTGCTTACGGATTCAAAGACAAACGCTTTAAATTTTATGGAGGCGCTACGTATTCGTTTGCAAAGACAAGCATCAGTGAATTTCCTCGAAAGGAATTGCGCATGAGTTACCAACAGGAAACCAAAATACCCGGTCAGGAGCTGCAATTCATCCAAGAGGACAATTTTCTGCTGTCTTTCAAGCGCGGAGAGAACGATAAATGGCTTTATAACCAGACCTATAACCTGGAGTTTACCCACGAGTTCAAGAATCATTTTTCTTATCAGGTCGACATTAAAAACTGGGTGCAGGAACCGGCGGGCAGTTTGATCTACAGCAGGGCGAGTGGCAGCGATTCAACTGAATACATTGACCAACTGCGGACCATGGAAATGGGTTTAACCCTTCGCTGGGCGCCCAATGAGCAGTTTTTCCAGGGCAAACTCTACCGGAAGCCCTTGCCCAACAAGTATCCCATTTTTACCTTGCGTTACGGAATGGGATTTAAGGACCTTCTCGGAGGTGAATACAATTATCAGATGGTGACGTTGAATGCCACCAAGCGCATTTTCTTTCCACAACTTGGATTCGCCGACCTGGTTTTTGATGGTGGACGTATTTTCGGACAGGTACCGTTCCCATTATTGTTTATTCACCGGGCAAATCAGACGTATTCCTACCAATTGCAATCCTACAACCTGATGAATTTTCTCGAATTTGTCAGCGACCAATACGTGAGTGTTCATTACAATCATTTCATTGGGGGCTTTTTCTTTAATAAGATACCCCTCTTCAAGCGCCTGAAATGGCGGGAGGTGTTTTCAATTAAGGTGCTTTACGGAGGCATCCGGGACGAGAATGACCCGGAAATACATCCCGAGCTATACCATTTTCCTCAAACAGCGGGGGGAAGTCCCCAGACGTTTTCCCTCGAGGCAAAGCCATACGCCGAAGCAAGCGTTGGCATTTACAACATCTTTAAATTGTTTCGCATTGACTACGTGAGGAGGTTGAATTACCTCGACAACCCCACCATATCGAAGTCTGGCATTCGCCTTCGGGTGCGCTTTGAGTTTTAATTTGATGACAGTTGTTGAAGTGAACGGACAATCAAAGGGCTTTAGCCGCTTTCGCGACGCGATCAAAAAGGGATTGTACCGCGCACTGGACCCATTGGTAAATTTGCTGGTGCGTGCAGGAATAAGCCCTAACCTGATCACATTCATCGGTTTTGCCATGAATATTTTGGCTGCCGGCTGGTTCATCTGGAGTGCAGAAACTGCAACTCGTATGGATCTTGCCAAAGTCGGCTGGGGAGGATTTTTAATCCTGGTTGCCGGCGTTTTTGACATGCTTGACGGACAGGTTGCCCGCAAAACGCGAGCCACTTCCCGTTTTGGTGCATTGTTTGATTCCGTGATGGACCGCTACAGCGAACTCGTCATGTTTCTTGGCATTTGCTACTACCTCGTCTCCTATCATTACTTTTTAAGTTCACTTTTCGCATTTGTAGCGCTCATGGGATCCATGATGGTGAGTTATGTACGCGCACGTGCTGAGGGACTCGGCATTCAGTGCAGCGACGGGTTGATGCAGCGTCCGGAACGAATCATTACTATTGGACTGGCAGGAATTCTCTGTGGCCTGGTTTCCGGAGTGTTTGGGACGTTTTACTGGAGGGTTGATCGCCTGCCTTTCCACCTCTTTGAGAATATGTCGCTTTTCACACTTCCGATTGCCCTGCTGGCCGTTTTGGCTAACTACACAGCCATTTCCCGCCTGATGCATTGCCGGCGTCAGCTTGGCTGAAGTGGGTGTATCTCTTACAAACGAACGTTCGTATACTTGCAAGATGGTTAATTCTTAACTTTTTAAAGTTTGACAGCACAGCACTCTAATTTCATCACAAGATGCAGATCCCGGTTCGCAAAGATGGTTTAGCCCTGTTTTCACTGCTGGCGGTCTACCTGGTGGCTTTTGAATACTTGATTGGCTATCGGCTTGAACACTTCCTGCTGGTTGTGCTGTGCGTGGGGCTCTACCTGAATGAACCATACGGGCGGAAATTCTTATGGGCGTATTTCGCATTTATTCTTTACTGGATTATCTGGGACGGAATGAAGGCGTTTCCCAATTACGTTTTTGCGGATGTACACATACGCGATCTGTACGAGTTGGAGAAGCAGATATTCGGAATGATGCACGAGGGGAGGATACATACCCCCAACGAGTGGCTCGCACTAAGCGCAAGTAAAGAGAAGGACTTTCTGGCGGGGCTGTTTTACATCAACTGGGTTCCTGTCCCGCTGGCTTTTGGGTTCTACCTTTTTGTAAAGCGCCCCTACATGTTCCTGCAATTTGCTTTTTGCTTTTTTCTGGCGAATCTGATCGGATTTGCAGGGTATTACCTGTTTCCTGCAGCGCCGCCATGGTACATAGATCTTTATGGTTTTGATTTTGATCCGGCAACGCCGGGCAATGCGGCAGGTCTTTCCCGTTTTGACACCATCGTTGGGGCAGGAGTCTTTGAAGGGCTTTACGCCAAGAGTTCCAACGTTTTTGCCGCCTTTCCTTCTCTCCATGCCGCCTACCCACTCGTTGTTCTAATCTGGGGAATGAAGTCCGGATTGCGTTTTGTCAATCTGATCTTTGGCCTTTTTGCAATAGGGATCTGGTGGGCAGCCGTATACTCATCACACCACTATATCGTTGATCTGCTGGGTGGCATTGCTTGTGCCCTCTTGGCATGGATCGGGCTCGAATGGGCGCACCACAAATGGCCGACTTACCGGAATTTGCTGGAGCGCTATGCTTCAGCGATCTCCTTTTCAGCACGGAAGCAGTGAGGCTGTTTCGGTTTTTCTCCGATAGGAAATTGGCATTCCCTTATGAGGTGGTTGCTATGTGAGATAACAAAAAACCGCTCCTGGGTGGGAGCGGTTTTAAGCTGTGAAAATGGTTCCTTAGTTTATCGCTGGATGGCGATCTGTCTTACAACCTTGTATTTGGCTGTTTGGGTTTGCAACAGGTAAACGCCACTCTTCAGCTGGTGGCATGGCACCACATAGCTCGAAGAGTGAATGTCCGTATGAGCTTTTACAAGCCGCCCTTCGAGGTCATAGAGATAAACTGAGCGAATGGGATGTTCACCTGACGTCTCCACGCGGAATTCGTCGATAGCGGGTACCGGTGAAACCGACAATCCGATGGTGCTGGCATCCGTCTCGTCTACCGCAACAGGAGCACAGCCCAGATCCAGAGCAGTGCAGAGTCGCGGAATGGTCAGCATATAAATGGTGTCGAGATATGCTCTTCCCTTTTGAGCGCTCATGTCCGGATTCGTGGCAAGTCCGTTGAGGTGAAGGGTATCCGCGTTGAAATTGGTCCCACGCTGCTGGTTGACGAGGTCTACGACGACTTTAAGGGTGCCGTAATCCCACCAGTCCCAGGGAGAGCCCTGTGGAGTAACCTTGCCATTGTATATTAGCGGGATGTCGAATGCGTAGAAATTGTCTGTACCGAGCAGAATATTTTGTCCGGTGAGCGGTAGTGTGACTGCTTTTGCTTTTTGGGCTTCGATCAGGGGAGCCAAAACGTCGCGGCTGGGATCCACATCGTTTAATACATCGTTGCTTCCAAAATTGTTGGTGACTTCCATTACCCTGCGGGTGCCGGTGGCATAAACTACAAATTGGTTGGTGGTTGGCACGATAACGGCGCCCTCATAATAAGGTGCGAAGAAATCATTGGGACAGTGAACTCCCGTATAGGCAGGCTCCTCGGGTGCACCGTCAAGCCAGGAGGAATCTCCCAAAGCACCACCCATGTTGACGCTTAGTTGAAAGCCAGAACCATAATCCGCGTGGTTCGCCAGGCACAGAGGCTTTTGAGTCGTTGCGTCCAGGTTGCCCAAAAGGGTTGAATCGACGTAGGGTTGCAATGTTTGAGTATTGATGAATTTGTCGAGTGTGACTTCACCCCAATCGTGCAAACTCGCTGCACCGAGAGAAAGGTATCCGCCCGTTCCAACTCCCCAGGCACAAATTTTGTTGGGATCAATCCCGTAGGGATTGCCGTCTTCTGCAGCCGTTTTTTTGAAAAAACGAATGCAGGTACGGGTGTCCTGGATGCCGCGGAATGCAGCCTGTAGCAGGCTTCCAGTACGCTGATTTTGGTCGGTCGACAAAGGCAGCCATCCCATGCGGTAGGTGTATGCACCGACGACAAAACCCCGTGAAGCCAGGTAAGCGGCAATGGCAACGACCGTTGAATCGCTGCGCGATCCGGTAATCTGCCCATTGTAAAGTGGCGGAAGGAAGCTGCCGGTGTGAGAAAGGAGGATCAAAGGCCGATCCGTCTTGGAATCACCCACGGGTTGGTATATGTCCACTTTCAGTGCTTCCGGGGCCGGAGCTCCGGTAATCACGCCGATATTGGTCCCATAAACGACGTCGGCTGTCCGTTGAACGGGAAAGATCGCATCGTAATAGCGGTCCTGGGCCTGGGTAAGGAAGGAGCAGAAAATGAAGATGGTGAATAGAGCGTACATGTTTTTCATAAGCAATGAATTATGGTTTACAAATCAAGATTTTTTAAACTCGTACAACACAGTGAAATACGCAAGGCGTCCGATGAGCGGGCCTCCATAAGTTTGGTAACTCTTTTGGTTGAAAACATTGGAAGCGCCCAGTTTGAGGGTAGTGTTCATCGATTTCCAGTTCCAGTTGACCTGGGCATCTGTGAGGCTGTAACTGGGGATGAAACCAGTAAACTGCGGTGACCCTTCAAACACAAAACCCTGGATCCACTTGTAGTTGATGTTGAAACCTAGGTTGCGGATCCCTAAAAATTCAATGTCCCTTGCGCTTAATCCAATGTTGTACTTGTGTTCCGGAGTGTTGAAGGCCGGAATGATCGGGTCGTCGGTTTGTGTATTTAGTACATTCCAACTGTAGTTGCCCTTCAGTTGATAATATCGGTTGAAAAAGTAGTTCAACCCTAAAGAGAAGCCCTGGGTAGTCACTACGTCCTTTGCGTTGGCGCTCACCCGATAAGCCTGAACCGTTGTTGGCAAAACGCTGCCTTGGGGGATAAAAGCATCAATGCCAATCTGATATCCGATGAAATCCTCGTAACGGCTGTAATAAAATCCAAGGTCCGCATAGATGGAGTTGAATAGGCTGGTCCGGTAACCAATTTCAAATGTTCGCACTTTTTCCGGCCGGATGGGAGTGACGTCGAAGTATTCGAGCGTATCTCTAATTCCGGAGTTAAGAAAATCGACAAATGACCCCAGAGTGATCAGGTCTTTTATTCCATTGATGTTGCCGAGCAGTATGGCCCGTCCAACGTTGTAATGCAGGTACTGGTCCGTTAGCGTGGGGTTGCGGATGGCCGACGAAAAGGACAATCGCAGATAGTTGTTTTTGGAGGGCTGGAAAACGATCGATGCCGCCGGGGAAACGAGATAGTCGAAATTCTCATGCTTGTCCAGGCGGACCGTTACGTTTAAACGGAGGCTGTTTTCAAGGAACCCAAAGTTGCCACCGGCATACACCCCATATTCGTAGGTGTCGATGTTGGTGGAACCGGTATCGAGTAAAATGGATCCTTTGGAATCCGGATAATAGATCCGGGCGCTCGCCCCGGCCACGACGTCCAGGTCGTTGAGTACGGAGCCGTTGACCAAATCGGCAAACTGGTATTCACCCTGGCCGTGGACCAATGCGGACCGGTCGTAAAACTGGGTTCCGCCTTCAGAATAAGCAATGCGCGAAGTAATGTCGTCAAATTTTTCGCGAAACCTGTCTGTTCCGGGTTCGTAAAAGGAGTTCGTTCGCAAAATGCTGTTTCCCGTATCCGCAGCCATGCGGGCCAACCCGTGCCAGTAAAACAATGAGTCCTGAAGATCCAACAGGAAATCGTTTACTGCATTTTTATAATCGGCGGGGCGGCCAATGTAGTCCGATATGCGCGGATACGACTCCTTACTTTTGATCTGAGGCGCTACTTTCAACGTCCAGAAATTGGAATAGGCCGTTACCCAATTGAAATCATCCGAAGCAGACTGCTGCAATTGAAGGGCAGTGAAATAGGGGTCGTACGATTGTCCGGAATGCTCGTGGGTGGCATACAACCGCAGGAAGAAATGGTCCTTTTTCAACAGCTCGAGGCGGTGCTGATAAAACCGGATATTCTTCAGGCTGTAGCGGTTGTCGCCCTGGTAAACCGTGGTTCCGCCCCCCATGCTGGTGGAAAGGATCAACTCCGGAGACGAAAAGGCTTTGGATGGTTGCAGCCGAAAATGAAAAGCTGCATTGGCCTTGAAATTGCGTGAGTCATAGTCGACGAGTTCTTTTTCGCTGTATCCGCGCCGGTGAAAGATGCCGAGTCCCGGGTAAGTGATCACCGCATCGCGGTAGTCGAAGGCAGCCTGATATTCGTCACCGTAAACGTTGACGGCATCGTATCCCCCCGGATTGTCCAAGCCGGTTTGGGTATCGTAAACAGGGTTGCGGTTGTCTGCAGCCCAATCTTCTGCCGACAGGTAAGACAGATTTAGTTTGTATGCAAAAAAATCATTGCCTGCCCGGTTTTGAAATGCATCTGCCCAGCGAAGGCATCCATCAAACAAACGGCGCTCACCGGTTTTAAACTGAAGCCCCAACCCCTGGTGGATGAAGGGATTTTTGGTTTCCATGCTGATGACGCCGTTAAACGCATTAGGCCCATAAAAGGCGCTACTTGCACCGACGATGAGGTCAACTTTGTTGACGTCGAGCTCACAACTTCCCAAAAAATTGCCCAACGAAAAATTGAGCCCGGGCGATTGGTTGTCGACACCGTCGATGATCTGCAGTGAACGCACCGGACTGGTGCTGTTAAACCCCCGGGTGTTGATGATGGTAAAACCCAGGCTTGCCGTAGTCAGATCGACGTCTTTGAGCGATCCCAGGCCGTCGTAAAAATTGGCCGATGGGGTCTCCCGGATGGCAATGAGGTCCATTGACTCAACCGTTAAAGGTGATGCTTTTTGTTTATCGCTGATGCGCTGCCCGCTGACTTCGACGACATCAATCAGCACGGATTCTTCCTCCAGGAAAATCTCCAGCTTACCTCCAGCTTGTTCGATTGCAATGGACTTACTGGCATAACCGCTGTAGCGGCATTCGATGGTAAAGGGATAACGGCCGTCGTGCTTTATCAGAAATTGCCCGTCATAATCCGTCGTCGTTCCCTGGGTGGTTCCTTTGAGTAAAACGGTTGCACCAATCAAAGGCTCGCCATTGCGAGCGTCTCTTAGCACTCCGGAAAGCGTAGTCTGGGAAAAGCTGCAAGATATACCTGTTAAAAACAACGATATATATAGTATAATATTATTTAATATATACTTACAAGACATGCTTTAACCGTTTTGTTTGGTGTGCTTCGCAGCCAATTGGTCATGCAAGTTAACCAATTGTTCACTTTTTCACCCCGCGTCCGGAAAATTTAAGATTTGCCTAGCTTCTTTGCGGTCTTCGCTCCATGCGCAAGCTAAGCCCAAGTTTGTATACGCCCAACAGCCAAAGGCTAGGGTTTCTTCCCATGAGGTTGTGGACAATTTGTCGCTCGAACTTGCGATAAAGGTGGTAATACAAGCCTTTCAGTCTGACGCATTCCAGACACCGGCGCGACGAGCTTAGTCCGCCGCGGATGCTTTCGCCTGTTTTTTCAAGGGCAAGCGCGTTTGCAACGGAAGAAGCCACGTTCCTCAGAAAGTGTACGTGCGTATTCAAACCCAGATGGATGACCGGGTTGTCGATGTGGGCAATTGGGATTCCCTCTTTGGAGAGGATGGCCGCCCATGCACTGTCTTCGTGTCCATACCTTCTCAGGCGCTCGTCGAACGGTATTTGAAGCATCAGCGCTTTGGGGACCATAAAATTGACGGTGTGAAAATGGCGATGTGTGTGCCTTTTTCGATCTGTTAGGCCGGGATTTTCGACCCGGCGACCGTACTCCCAGTGGAGCCTTAAGGTCGGATCCTCCGGCATTGCTTCCGGGTACCGGCATCCTCCATAAATTACCCAACGAACGTCCGTGGGGATGGCCCTTAAATAGGTGTCCAGGAATTCAGGCCGGGCAATGAATACGTCGGCATCGAGGAACAACAGGATGGAGTATTGGGCCAGGGCCGCCAGCCGGTTGCGGGTAGCCGCACGACCCGAATTGACAGGCTGATAAAGGATGCGCACCAAAGCATCGCGGCCAGCCTCTTGAAAGAGTGGTTGCCAGTCAAGTCCGGAACCGTCGTCGCAAACAAGGATTTCGCAAGGTACCTCAAGCGCGGATGCCAGCCTGCTCAATTGTCGGGTCAGCGGCCGGACATCTGTCCGGTATGCGGGTATCAGAATGGATAACACCACTGCAAAGGTAATGCAGTGTCGAGCGGGGAAAACTCATGCTGCTAAACCAAGGCGCCCGGCAGTTGTTGTAGTTTTGCAATTCATGAAAGCTTTCCCCGACTCAGCATTTCCGGAAAAAGCCGTGGCCCTCGAGCCCATCCGCGACAAGGTGCTCGCCGGGCAGCGCATTGATGGAGCTGAGGCTCTTGTCCTGTATGAGTCTGCAGACCTGTCCTTTTTAGGAGCGCTTGCCAACGCAGTCCGCGAGCGAAAACAGGGCAACTTGACCTTCTTTAACCGCAATTTTCACATTGAGCCGACAAACCTCTGCATCTACACCTGCAGTTTTTGTTCCTACAGCAGACGGATAAAAAAGCGGGAAGAGGGATGGGAACTCAGTCTGGACGAGATGCTCGACCAGGTGAAGGCCTTTGACGGACAACCCGTCACCGAAGTACACGTCGTTGGCGGGGTAGCCCCGCGTTACGACCTTGATTTCTATTGCGAATTTTTCAAGGCTGTAAAAGCACATCGTCCGGAGTTGCACCTTAAGGCGTTGACGCCTGTTGAGTATCACTACATCTTTCACAAGGCCAGGGTGAGTTACGAAGACGGCCTGGCGCAGATCCGCGATGCGGGGGTGGACTCCCTTCCGGGAGGGGGTGCTGAGATCTTTGATGAGGCGCTGCGAGATCAGATTGCCGGGGGAAAATGCAGTTCTGAACAGTGGTTGCGCATTCACGAAATATGGCACGGCATGGGCATGCGGTCCAATGCCACGATGTTGTATGGCCACATCGAACACTATGAGCACCGGGTTGACCACATGCAACGATTGCGCGAACTGCAAGACCGCACACGCGGATTTCAAACTTTTATTCCGTTAAAATTCAGGAATAAGAACAACGAGATGGCGCACATTGAAGAAGTTTCGTTGCTCGAGGACATGAAAAACTTCGCCGTTGCGCGGATTTTTCTCGACAACTTCGACCACCTGAAGGCTTATTGGCCTATGCTGGGGCGGCAATACGCCCAATTGGCGCTTTCCTTTGGGGTCGACGACCTCGACGGCACCATCGACGATACGACGAAGATTTACAGCATGGCGGGTTCGGAAGAACAACGCCCTTCGCTTACAACATCCGAACTCGTTCACCTGATCCGCCAGGTTGGCCGGATTCCCGTCGAGCGCGATTCATTGTATCATCCCTTGAACGTTTACGATGGGAGCAGCCCGGAACCGAAAGTGATCACCACCAAAGAGAGCTTTTTTCCATTACCGGTAGAACCTGCTGCGCAATGACGAAGTCGCGGGTGCTCTATTTGTTGAGGCATGGCGAAACCGATCACAACCGTTTTGGGATCATTCAGGGCAGGGGCGTCGATTCCAAGCTCAACGAAACGGGTCTGCGGCAGGCAAAGGCATTTTATGCTCGATATGAGCAGGAAGCATTTGACCTGCTGATGTGCTCCTCCCTAACCAGGAGCTACCAGACGATTTCCTCGTTTGAACATAGCGGAATGACCGTTTTGCGCGACAGCCGGATCGACGAGATCAGTTGGGGTGAACACGAGGGGCAACCGGGCATCCCGGAACGGCTGGAGCGTTTTCAGGCCATCGTCGAAGCCTGGAAAAGCGGGGACTTTGACCAAAAATCAGCCGGAGGAGAATCGGCTCGGGAACTTGGGCATCGTCTGGCTGAATTTCTGGAAGAACTCCAAAGGCGGGAGTTTTCAAAGGCATTGATCTGCACACACGGCCGAACGTTGCGCGCAATGGTATGTCTGCTAAAATCGTGGTCGCTCTCCAACATGGAAAGGGTAGGTCACTCAAATACGGGTCTCTACCTCCTTCAGTTTAACGGACGAGGCTGGACCTTCTTAAAAGAAAACGATATCAGCCACCTCAACCTCGAAGCCCAACGATGATGTTTCGAGTCGCTTCAGTTGAATACCTCAACTCGCTGCCTTTTAGCATGGCATTGGACGCGCTGCAGCAACAAGGAGTTGTCCGGTGGAAGCGGGAGGTCCCTTCGGCATGTGCGCGACTGCTGCTCGAAGGCGAAGTGGACATGGCGCTATTGCCGGTTGGGTCTTTGGGTGATTTTGCGGACCTGCACCTTGTATCCAGGTATTGCATTGGATCTACGGGACCCGTTCGCACCGTCAAGTTGTTCAGTGAAGTGCCGATCGATCAGGTCCGGTGGATTGAACTCAACCCCGCTTCGCGAACCTCCAATTTGTTGGTGCAGTTGCTTTGTCGCCATTGGTGGAAACTGGATGAAGTGGTTTTTCTACCGGGAAACCGGGATGATCAGCCAACAGGACCCGGGGCGAGGCTCATCATAGGTGACGAGGCGTTTGTTGCCGAAAAGATGTACCCCTTTGGTTTTGATCTGTGTGAAGCATGGATGGAGTGGACCCAACGCCCATTTGCATTTGCGATTTGGTGCGCGCGCATGCCGTTGGATCCCGCATTGGCCGGGCAGATCGACCGGGCATTTTGTCAGGGAATCCATTTGGTGAGGCAATTGGATGACTATCCCGGCAACATCGACCCCGACGTTCTCAAAGAGTACTTTTCTATCAACATTTCCTATTCATTCGACGAGGCCAAACAGATGGGGATCGATCGGTTTTTGGAGCTTTGCGGGATACATAATCCCCTTCGAAGGCCTGTATCTATTTCTTGATCCTTCTCTTTCACTATTTTATACATCGTCGCAGCTTAAATATTTAGTATGTTGGCAATGAGTCCAATATACGATAAAAAAAAATACCTGAATGCGCCGGGCAAGCGTTGGATTTTTCGCAAATTTGCAATCCTTTATCCCCGTTCCGAAACGGTAGCCTTGAAACCAACTTTGCAACATAGTGCAGTCGACCACGTGATGGCCTGGAACAACATCCTGGACCTGATCCGTGCGGCCGTTCCCCGTGAAAATTTCCGCAAATGGTTTGAACCCATTGTGCCCGTGCGTTTGGTGGGTGAGGCGTTGACGATCCAGGTTCCCAACAAGTTTTTTTATGAATGGCTGGAATCGCATTTTCTAAACCTGTTGAGAAGTTGTGTCCGAAAAGAACTGGGTGACAAAGGGAAGTTGGAATATCACATCCTCATGGAAGATTACCAGAAGCCTGGCTTCCGGAAGCCAGGAGCGCGCGACGCTGAGGTTAAGAAGGAGGAGGATGAGGGAATGCCCAATCCATTTGTCATTCCGGGAATCCGGAACCTTCGGGTTGACAGCAATTTGTCCCCGAAGTACACATTCGACAATTTTATTGAAGGAAGCTGCAACCGCGTTGCGCGTCAGGCGGGGCTTCACATCGTCCAGATGCAAAGCAATCTCTTCAACCCCCTCGTCATTTACGGCAGCGTTGGGTTGGGGAAGACCCATTTGGTACAGGCCATTGGCAACGGCATCCGCCAAAAGAGTCCTAAAAAGACCATCGTTTACACCAATGCGGAGAAGTTTACCAACCAGTTCATTCACTCTGTGAAGAACAATAGCGTTTCGGAGTTCTCCAATTTCTATTCTGGTCTGGACGTGCTGTTGCTGGACGATATTCAGTTCTTTGCCGGAAAGTCTGGTACCCAGGAAATTTTCTTCCACCTCTTCAATCAGTTACACCAAAACGGCAAGCAGATCGTGCTCAGTGCAGACCGCCCGCCGAAAGATCTGCAAGATATCGAAGAACGGCTCATCAGCCGTTTTAAATGGGGTCTGAGTGCAGATCTGGGAAGCCCGGATTTTGAGACGCGCATGGCGATTATGATGGCGAAGGTGGAGCAAAACAATATGGACATTCCGCAGAATGTCATGGAGTTCCTGTGTGCAAACATCAAGTCTAACATTCGCGAACTCGAAGGAGCTTTGGTATCCCTTTTGGCACAGTCCTCGTTAAATTTCCGCAAAATAGACCTCGACCTTGCCCGTGAAGTGGTTACCAATACGGTGAGTCAGTGGAGCCACGAACTTGGAATTGACGCCATTGCCCGCCTGGTAGCGGATCAATACAAGGTCCCGATCGAGCGCATGGTGGGGAAGTCCCGCCAGCGACAGGTCGTGATGGCACGTCAGATGGCTATGTACTTTGCCAAGCAATACACGCAGCGATCGCTCAAGCAGATCGGCGAATTTTTTGGTGGTAAGGACCATGCAACCGTCCTGTATTCTTGCAACATGGCAAAGTACCTGCTCGACTCCGACCCAATCTTCCGGGATTCCGCGGAGGCCGTCGAAAAGAAAATTCAGAAAAGCCAGCGGATCAAATAGTTTTTCTATTTTTGCGTGCCTTAAAGCGGGCCTTCCGATAGACTTGAAAGTCAGAGGGTTGAATCAAATTATTCCCCTGTATAGGCTTCATGATCTCGAAGGATGATCACGATCAAATTGCCGGAATTCATAACGACGGTGAGGTGGGTGAGTGGCTGAAACCAACGGTTTGCTAAACCGTCGTACCTCGAAAGGGGTACCGAGGGTTCGAATCCCTCCCTCACCGCGAATTCGGCATGGGTGAGGAATTCAGCATGGGTGTGGGTGTGAGTGTGGGTGTGGGTGTGAGTATGGGTGTGAGTGTGAGTGTGAGTGTGAGTGTGGGTGTGAGTGTGGGTGTGAGTGTGGGTGTGGGTGTGAGTGTGAGTGTGAGTGTGAATGTGTGAGGCATGTCTGCGGCTTCACGAAGGGCCGAATACAGTGGGCCTGCCCAGATGAAAGCGGGCAGCGCGAGTGTGTGGCTGGATGAGGTTGCGAAGTAATTTTTATTGAGCCATAAGGTTAGTGATTAAAGAAGATTTGAATGTTTGATTTTGAAAAGCTGGAAATTTACCAGGTGATAAGGACGAATAACCACAAAGTATTGAAGTATATTTTCAGTGGTGAAGTCAAGGACAAATACCTGAGCGATGAGCTTAAGAGGGCTACGTTAAGCATACAACTGAATCTCGCAGAAGGTACAGGACGTTTTAGCCCAAAGGAAAAGAAACATTTTTTTACGGTGTCTCGTTCTTCTGTTTTTGAATGTGTGGCGATTTTAGATGTTCTGAAAAGTATGAAAATGATGGAAGATGATCTTTATGAGGACTTGTACGGGTCATACGAACAGATATCTAAGATGTTGCTCGGAATGTACCGCAATGTGCGTGAAGATTAAGTGAAGCCCATGTGCAAACGAATTTTGCACACTCACACTCACACTCATACCCATACTCACACTCACACCCACACCCACACTCACACCCACACCCACACCCACACTCACACCCACACTCACACTCACACTCACACTCACACTCACACCCACACCCACACCCACACCCACACCCACACCCACACCCACACCCACACCCACACCCACACCCACACCCACACCCACACCCACACCCACACCCACACCCACACCCACACCCACACCCACA
>JADLHA010000030.1 GCA_020848995.1 Saprospiraceae bacterium
AAATGTGGGTTGAAGACGAAGAAGGCAATACGGACTACTGCAAAACGGTAGTGATCGTACAGGACAACCAGGATGTATGCCCGAATACGGGTTCGGCTAAAGGCCGCATCACGGGTGACCTGCGCACAGAAAACAACGACGAGACCGAATCGGCCAACGTTCAACTTTACCTGTCGCACAACATGATGCGCCAAATGGTAACGCTTGCCGATGGTAAATACCTCTTCGGTGACCTCGCTGCCAATACCTACGCAGTAAGGCCTGAGCGCAACGACGATCCGACCAACGGCGTCAGCACGGCCGACATCGTGAAGATCCAAAGGCATATCCTTGGAGTCGAAACGCTGAACAGCCCGTACAAACTGATTGCTGCTGACGTAAACCTCAGCTCAACCGTTACCGCCGCTGACATCTCCGAGATCCGCAAACTGATCCTCGGTGTGACCAGCCAGTTCAACAAAGTTCAATCGTGGACCTTCGTTCCGAAGAACTACGTATTCGCCGATCCAACGAAGCCTTACAATGCTCCGCGCGAACTCTCCACCACGGTGGATGCCGGTTCGAACGTGATCGAGAACTTCGTTGCCATCAAGATGGGAGACGTCAACACGACGGCAAGAGGACACCAGTTCGCAGGTAGCTCCAGCAGAAGCAACGGCAAACTGAACCTCGAGATCGAGAACGGCCAGACGGTTGCCGGTGAACTGTACCGCGTTGAGTTTAAGTCTTCTGACTTCAACAACATCGCTGGTTACCAGTTTACCCTGCGTTTTGACCGCCAGACCCTCAGCTTTGAAGGCATTGAGGCAGGTGTGTTGAACGTCGACGAAAGCAACTTTGGCACGACCCGCATCAACGATGGTATCCTGACGACGAGCTGGAACAATAAAGTAGCCCAGAGCACAGACGAAAACAGCACGCTGTTTACCCTGGTGTTCCGCGCTGCTGCCAACGCCAACATCGGCAAGCTGCTCGCCATTACGTCCGACGTAACGGCTGCTGAAGCTTACGATGCCGAACTGAATGTAAAAGATGTCAACCTGGGCGTTCGCACCGAAAGAGGTGTTGAGGACAGTGGCGTATTCGAATTGTACCAGAATACTCCCAATCCGTTCGCCAAAGAGACGGTTATCGGTTACCGCCTGCCTGAAGCAGGTGCGGTTAAACTGAGCATCTACGACGTGACCGGCAAAGTGCTGCGCGTATACGAAATGCAGGGCGTGAAAGGCCTCAACACCTTCAAGGTGCAAAAGGCTGACCTCAACGCCGGCGGAGTACTGTACTATCAGCTCGATGCCGCTGACCATACAGCAACTAAGAGGATGGTGGTGATCGAATAAGTTCGATCACCCCAGTCCCAAACCCTCGTGGTTGCGACGATCGTGTATCGTCGTTCGTGAGAAAAGTTAAATCGGTTTTTGGGATGGCCTCTTCTCGAGCAATCGGGAGGGGGCTTTTTTTTTGCAGTAACTCAGATCCAAAGCGGGCACGGGCACCAGCCATATTGCCCCATCCCCGGGTAGGAAATCCGCCCGGCGTGTGGGCTGGTGCCGCGTTCCCATTTGTAGGGATTGGCTTGCGTACCCGCCAGTTACTGTACTCCAATTGGCCGGTCCCCCGATAAAGTGCCTCCGCTGCAATGTGCGCCGAAACAGGTCGCAATAGCCAAGGAGGAGCCGGATTCCATCATTTTCGTCTGATTATAACACATTATCTAATATTTTAATATTCAGATCACTGTAAAATAGTATTGTATATATAAAATAAATATGTAATATTTTTTACCAAATTGTTTTGCAAGTAATTAGACATTATATAATTTTGTAATATGAATGATCATCTGATCATTTGAGCATCCCCTGAACATTTCCATCCAAACAGTCCATCCCAAAGACTTCCCGGCAGGGGGCTTCGCGTGGGTTTGAATCCCACATACCCGCAAAATAAGTCCCTCTTGCCGCAGGAGCGCAAAGCCATTTAGACTGGCCTCATCGGGTATCGCAATCCGCTATAGGGTTTGCGTCGTGCAGATTCCGGGCCACCTGGCAGAGCGTCCTACGGTTTAGCAACATGAAGGCAACCACGGGCCGGTGAGGATTACCCCATCCGGCTTCTGCTTGCTGCAATAAAAAGCGAATATGTGCACCACAAACTCTTTGGAACGTTTATGGCCTTCTTCCCGGGCCTTGTCATCCCTTTGGTCTGTCCTGGTATTCGGATTCGTCTGGAACGTCCAGGACAGATCGGGTGCACTGCACGGTTGCCCTGCCAGCATGGCAGTCACCGTGCAGGCTCCTGCCGACATCACCATTCATCTGCAGGATCCCACGAACTGCGATACCACCATTTTATTGGGACCAGCCATCTTCAGCGGCCACTGCCCTGGCCCCATCGATTATGCAACCTGGTCGGTTTTCGACACTTTGTACTCGAATGGAGGGGTCATGTATTTTCCGACAGGCACCTTCACCGTGTATTACAGGGTAAGCGATGTCTGCCGCATGTCCGGTTTGGACTCTATGAAGGTGACCATTTATGATGCACAGCTCCCGCAAATGGTATGTGCACCCGCTCAGACCATCAACCTCTCCGAGAGCGGATATGCAGATATTCCTGCCTCCATTTTCGATGGCGGCTCTACCGATAACTGTGGTCACCTCTACTTCAAAATTCGACGCATGATGGCAAGCAGCGCACTGGCTTGCCAGGATCCCTTAAACCCACTGAATTTTTTCAACGACTACGCGCGCTTCTGCTGCGCAGATGCCGATTCTTCTGGCATTCTGCTCGTGCTCCGCGTGTACGATGTCTTTCCGGGGGAAGGCGTTGTTTCCGATACGGCAGCCAAGGGCCGGTATGTAGATTGCATGGTCACGGCCATCGTCCGGGATAAATTGGCGCCTTCGCTAGAATGCCCTCCCGATCGCACCGTCTATTGCGGGGCAGATGCTGACGACCTCTTTGCCGCAGGCAGCCCACTGTTTTCCGACAATTGCGGAATTGCTTCGGTCGATACAAGCTTTCTCGATCTCAGGGACCCCTGCGGTGGGGGCGAATTTCGCCGGACGTTTACGGTTACCGACCGCCATGGGCTGGTGACCAGTTGCACACAGACCCTGCACTATTTGCGCCTGCCCACCTTTGATGGGACAGATCCTGCACAGCTTCAGTGGCCGTCACACAAAACGGTGTACGCTTGCCGCATCGAGCTCGACTCCATTCAGGCGGGATCACCCGTGATCGTCGAGGATGCCTGCGCGCTGGTCGTCGTGACCAAACGCGACGAAGTGTACCAGTTCAGCATGGGAGGCGTTTGTGCGAAGGTTTTGCGATACTGGCAGGTGATCGACTGGTGTCGCTATGACCCACTTTTTACTCCGAATCCCCGCGTTCCGGAAAATGGCTATTATGCTTATGTTCAGGAAATCAAAGTCATTGATACGATCCCACCCCAACTCTTCGGGGTGCAGGATACCGTTATCGGCATTCAGGTTCCCGGATGCGGTCCGGGTCAGGTGACCATCCCGGCGGTCCAGGCCGAAGATTGCGGCAGCACCACGGCTTTGACTTTTCGTTACGAAGTCGACTATGACCAAAACGGCGTAACCGACCGTTCGGGAGCGGGAAGAGATGCCAGTGGTCTGTTCCCACCCGGCAGACACCTCGTGTCTTTTTTTGCCGTGGATTCTTGCCATAACGAAGGCTCTTTACGGGTCCTGGTGGAAGTGGTAGATGCCAAAGCACCCAATGCCATCGCGATGTACGGCGTATCGTCCAGTCTGACTCAAATGCCGGCAGGCGCCATGGTCAGCGTTGCTGCGCGTCTGTTCAACAACAAAAGCAACGACAATTGCACGCCAACTCAGCGATTGAGATATTCATTTTCAGAGGATATCTCCGATACCCTACGCATCTATACCTGTGATAGCCTGGGCCGCCGTGACATACGACTGGTAGTCTGGGATGAAGCGGGAAACAGCAACGAGGTTTACACCTATTTTGTGGTCGATGATCCGGATTCGATTTGCCCGGGAGGCCTGCACGGCTTGCGCATCGAAGGCGTCGTGGCAACCGGGAACTGGCAGGCTGTACCGGAAGTTGACGTTTGGCTGGAGTCGGGCGGGATAACCAGGAAAGCACAGACCGATGCGCAGGGCAACTTCGCTTTTGCCGACATTCCTGCTGGCAGCGATATCCAAATCCATTCCCGCCGGTCGGGAACGTACACGGCAGGTTTGACAACAGCCGACATCATCCGCATCCAAAGGCAACTGCTCGGCCTGGAACCTTTCACCAATTCATGGGAATACCTTGCCGCCGATGTCGATATGAGCGGCGGAATCTCAACCCGGGACATCGTATTCCTCCGCCGTTTGTTGCTTGGGAAGATACAGGAATTGCCGCATCAGCACAGTTACCTGTTTATCGACCCCAACTACACATTTGCCAATCCGGCCTCCCCGTATGCTGAGCTCGACCTTTGCAGCAAAGTTGTCATCACCCAGGCACGGCAAAATGAGACCGTGCGCATGCTTGCAATAAAAATTGGCGACGTCAACCAAAGCTACCGGGCCAATGGTTTGACTGAGGTGCCTTATGAAACCATTCGCTTTGTTGCTGAAAGATCTGCACGCAGAATAGGCGTCTTCATCAGCCAGCCTGTGTCGATCAGGGGATTTCAGATGTCCTTGTCAGCTTCCGGGCTGTGCAAGGATTGGATAACCGGATTGATCAGCGCACTTCCGGAATGGTCACACGAGCATTACCGCTTGGAGGGTAGCGAGATTGTCATTTCTTACTCTTCGCCTGGCATACTACACTGGGATCCATCGGTTCCGCTATTTGAAATTCAGCTAACTGAGGATGCCGCATTTTGTTCTGGAGAACTTCAACTCAGCAATGTGCTAGATCCGGAATGTTATCTGGTGGATGCCGCACTCACCATAAGCCTCTTGCAAAACGACTTTCAAACTGCATCACCCCCGTTTAGCTGGGTCAGAACCCATTCGGATCCAGGGACGGGAATGCACCTGGTTCATCTTTATACCGCATCTGCGAGGGATGTGGATGTGCAGATCTACGATCTCAACCAAAGAACCATTTCTGCAGCAACGCGCCCCCTGCAACAGGGGTTGAACGAATTGATATTTTTTCGCGAACAATTTGGGCTCTCAGGAATGTATCTGCTCCGGATTTCATCCGGGAATCATACTGTTTGCCGGAAGTTGCTCGCATTTTAATAATGATATACGATAAATCAGGAAATATGAACAAGTGTTCGATAGCGAATCCCATCCCAAAACAGTTGATCGGACGCATTGCACTCCTATGGAGCATCGCATCCGCATCTCCGTTCTGCAACGCCCTGAAGGCCGTCCCAACAGACTGGCCTTCGGCGTTGGGGCCGGTGGTTGAATTGGAACAGGTATCCCCGGCGCTGCAACTGAGTTGCTATGGGAGCGTACAAATCTCACTCGACCAGAATGGCGAAGCGCTGGTTACGCCCAAGATGCTGCTGTCAGACCCATATGCCAATGCTGCCGTATGTAAAGTCGTTGTCAACCAGACGGGAAGAAACAAAGTCTATTGTACAGATGTTGGCAAGAACCTGACCGCAACGGTGATTGATACCACGACCGGCATGATGTGCTGGTCCACACTCATTGTGGAAGACAAACTGGCGCCAACCATTACCTGTACGTCAGATACCGTATCCTGTGCGAACAATCCGTTTGCACTCGATTACACCCACTATGTGCAGACCACAGACAACTGCGATACGGCCGTGATGACTCTTGCCGATATGCAACTGGAATATTTTGATTGCATTTATCCGAGATACAGCATGGTGGTGCATCTTAAGTGGATTGCAACAGACGACTCTGGCAATTCAAGTACATGTGCACAGGACATCTATTTTAAAAAAGCATCGGTCGACAGTGTGGACTTTCCTCGCAACGATACCGTGTATTGCCCGAATCCAGACCTCGGGTCCACCGGCGTTCCAACGCTTTTTGGGGACAGCCTGAGCCATCTTTGTAACCTGGTTGCAACGCATTCCGACGATTCCATTCCGGTTTGTGGTGGAATGATCAAGATCCGGAGGACCTGGACGGCAATCGACTGGTGTACGCGCGCCATGCGCTCGGAACTTCAGGAGATCCTCGTTTCCGATACGACTGACCCCGTGATTGTTTGTCCGCGGGATACTAACTTGTATTTGAAGTACAACAGTTGCACGAGTGCCTACCGCATTCCCACTCCGGCAGCAACCGACGCATGCAGTCCTTCAGCCACCCTTTTGTACGCCGTACGCGTCGACAGTTCTTATATAGCCATTCCGGGAAGTACAATTACCCTCAATCCCGGCACGCATACGCTCGATTACATAGCCTTTGATCCATGCGGCAATTCCGACACTTGTTCGGCCAAAGTACATGTACTCGATAAGATAAGCCCGACCCTGGTTTGTCCACCGGGACTGGTAGTCTCCCTCGATCCGGCCGGCATGGTCATCATCACCGCAGAGTTCATTGCTTCCCGTGGATTGGTAACCGACAACTGCTGTATCGACGATGTGGATATTCGCCGCATGACTGTGGCATGTGGTAGACCACAGGATACCCTGTTCAGGGACGATGTGGCTTTTTGCTGTGACGACATTCGCGATACGCTGATGCTCGTTCTCAAGGCCACCGATTGCAGCGGCAACATGAACTTTTGCATGATGGAGATCTACGTTCAGGACAAAAACCCTATGGGCACTCCTGAATGCCCCGGAGACACGACGCTCAACTGTTCGGATGATTACCTGAATCCGGAAATTACCGGAACCTACTTTGTCGTCACGGCTTGTCTAGATACCATTGAAGCCACGTACCAGGACCAGATTCAAATTGACAGTTGTCAGACCGGAAGTGTCAGGCGAAGATTTTACCTGCAGTTTCCAGATGGTTCGATTGACAGTTCCTGCACCCAGCTGATCACCGTAGATAATGATTACCGGTTTGATTCGACCGATATAGACTGGCCCGGCGATCTTGAGTTGCCGGTGTGTCGAAGCAACCATCCCGATTCGCTGGGGTCAAGGCCTGAGGCCGTAGGCGACCTTTGTGGAACCGTGGACTTCAGCTACACCGATCTCGACATTGAATTCGACGCAGACAGTTGCCAGATCCTGCCCCGGAGATGGGCCGCTTATTCTGCATGCACCGGGCAAACCTTCGTCGACACGCAATACCTCACCCTGATCAGCCTGGCCCATGCCAAATTGGAGGGCCCGCGCGATACTACCCTCGCCAACGGAAGTGACTCCTGTTCCCGTTATGTGGTGTTAAAGCCTGCCACGCTGAAGGGCTGCAGCCAATACGCAACCATTACCAATGATTTCAACGGTGGGGGTGCCAATGCCAGCGGCGAATATCCTGTAGGCATTACGCAAGTGATCTTTACGGCTTCGGACTCCTGCGGTTCACTAAAGGATACCACCACGATCATCGTTTTGGATCTCGAAAATCCTGCAGTAGTTTGCAAGATCCTCTTTGTGAACATGAATCCCAACGACAGCATCAAATTGACTGCCCGAGAGTTGCTCGATGCCTACAGCGACAATTGCTCGGATGCGAATGATCTTCTAATTGCCTTTTCGAGTAGCAACTTTTCGGATACATGCCGGTTCATCACCTGTGCCGATCTGCAGACCATTCCCGATACATTTTTCTTTACGGTGTTCGTCCGCGATTCTTCCGGAAACATCGGAAGTTGCATTGCCCGCGTACACGTCTTTGACCCCAGCAACCACTGTACCACCGCCATCCGGATTGGCGAGGTCAGCGGGCTGGTAAAAGCGGGTCCAGCAAAACCGATGGCGGGGGTACGCATTCGTCTGGAAGGGCAAGGCGAAGAGCGGATCACTTCTCAGGATGGAAAATACTTATTCAAGAACATCGTTACCAACCAACCATACACGCTGCACCCTTCGTGTAACGATCATTGGCCGGAAGGCATCAGCGCCCTGGATATCCTGATGCTGCAGAAGCACATACTTGGATTGGAGGAATTTGAGCAGCCCATGCAATGGATTGCCGCAGACGTTGACAGGAACGGAAGGTTGAGTGCGGCAGATATCAGTTGGATGCGCAAGCTGATCCTAGGAAAAGTGCAATCGGTCCCATCCAACGAGTCATGGCGATTTGTAGATGAGCGATACGCGTTTGCCCGCAGCGACAATCCGCTTGCGGAAACGTTTCCAGAACATCTGGAGTTGAAGGGATTCTGGCAGGACACTGCGGTGAATTTCCGTGCGGTTAAAGTGGGGGACATCAGTGGAGATACCGCAAACGGACGCGCAGAAGAAACAACCGGACAGCGCCTCAAAAAATGCGATTTGCTGGTTCAGGATAAAAAATTCGCCAGAGGCGACGTGGTGTATCTCGACCTCAGGATCGGCGCTTCCTTTGAGGCGACGGCACTTCAATTGCACCTGGTGGTTGACCCTGCACAACTCGAAATGTACCAGGTAGAAGGCTTTGGAGAAGGATTGGCACCACCGGTTCTCAATGGAGAGGATAACCAGTTTGACGGACAGAACCTCAAATTGCTGGCATTGTGGGACGTTCCCGGAAGAAACCTGGAACAGGGCGATGCGGTTGCCAGGCTGGTATTTCGTGCGAAAGGGAACGGCTCGGTGTCGTCTGCCATTCGGCTGGGGTCGGGCCTGACAAATGAGCTATGGCAAACCGGAGATGTACCAATTGGCTTGCTGCTTCGATACACCGTTGATGAAACGGCGCCCTTCTCCATGGACAGATGGGTCGTTGAGCCAAATCCATTTTCAGGAAGGTGTCAGATCCGCTTTGAGTCAACGCAGCCTGCGACTGGTAGCTTTTACCTCTTTGACGTGGAAGGAAAACTGATCCTGCAACGCGAATGGTCTGTTCGCAGAGGGCACAATGCCATGGAAATACGGTCTGACGAGTTGCCCGGAAGTGGCACATACGTTTACGCATTTCATTGCCTCGATCAAACAATAAATGGCGTTTTGGTGAATGTTGGGAAATGAACGCATCTGAATAGGCCAGCGAACCGGATGACCGGTTCCGGGTGGCTGAGTGCCCCTGGAACCGGTAAGAGTTCGACGTCCGGAAAGCAATCGGTGGAATTCAAGCGATCAAATGAGCCCTCCGGGAGACCCCGTTTGGGCCAGGTTCTTCAAATAATAGTATTTAAAATAAATTTAATACAATAGTTAATAATAATCAATATATTACGTATTATTATATTTAATTATATAAAATATTTTTACACATTTGATGAATTATTGCCGGATGCCGCATTACTTTTGTGCTGGTATTACGATTTCCTGCTATTTGTAAACTGCTGAAAAAAAATAGTTAACAAATAGTTGGAAAATTGAATATCACAACTATCTTTGCGGTAGTTAGTTTTATCCCAGCCCTGAATCTTTAGATCCTCTCTTAGAGCAAGCGACTTTTAGCTTGTACCCAACCCAATGATTTTAGACCCTCTAGGTTCTTCCATTCGGAGAGCAGAAGTGGCGTTTGCGTTTGCATCGCACTGAGCTCCGCGGAAGAAAAAAAATGATTTAGCCCTTTCCCTGTCGAATGTCGACCGTGGAAATGCAGGACGCATTTATTCATTTTTTAACATCTAAATAGAGGATCTCATGGAGAAAACGAATTTTACGTTTGACTTCCGCAGATTAAGAAAAATCCCTTCGGGCCTTCGACTGGCTCTTTCTATCTGCCTCGTGTGGCTGGTAGTCCCCAATCCCACCAGAACACTCCACGCTCAGTGTTCGCTGGCGTGTAACCAACTCATTCAGGTATCTCTGGATCAAAATTGTCAGGCGACCATAACACCTGCCATGATGCTCAACGATACCCTCACTTCCTGTCCGGGTGGGCAGTTTTCAGTTCGGGTGTTACAGTGGGGCAAACTGATTCCCACTTCCCCGGTTGTAAACGGGCAATATGTAGGTCAAACCCTCGAAGTGGAAGTTCGCGACAACATCTCCGGGAACCGATGCTGGGGTTATGCAAAAATTGAGGATAAGCTGCCTCCTGTTATTGAGTGCTTTCCTGATACCGTTTCTTGTTTTGCCGCATCAGGTTGTCTTCCAACACACTTCGATGCGTGCACTTGGGATACGTTGATCCAACTCGACGAGATCATCGAGCCGTTTAACTGCGATCCATTTTATATTAAACGCGTTGTGCGAAAATTTGTCGCCATTGACGCGTATGGAAACCGCTCAGCTGAATGTTACGATACCTTGTTGCTCAAGCGTTTTGATACGGCTAACGTAGTTTGTCCGGACAACTGGACCATCGCACTTGGCAATCCGATTAACTGCAAAGATCTCGTTTACAAGCGCATCCCGCTCGACAAGAATGGCCATCCCCATCCCGATTACACCGGAGTACCACGTTACAATGATTATATAAAGGGCAATCCGGTCGCTTTCCCCCTTTGGCCCGTTCGCGATATCTATTGCAACATTGCCGTCACCTATGAGGACATCGACCTCGGCACCATCAATTGTGTGCACAAGATCATGCGGATGTGGACCATCCGTGAATGGTGGTGCAGTACGGAGATCGTTCGCGTTTGCATCCAGATCATCGAGATCGTCGATCGCGAAGGTCCATACGTACATGCTCCTTATGACTTCGATGCAACCACGGATGGTGGTTACAAATGCCTAGCGACAGTAAACCTTCCTCCTGCCATTGTTTTTGATTCCTGCCTGAGTCCGGTGAGGGTCGACGTGGCCTATCCTGGAGGCATTCTGTCCAATAAGAATGGAGGCGTTGTTACACTTCCCGTTGGTGAAAATAAAATTTACTACCGAGCTTACGACAACTGTTACAACCAGTCCGTCGATTCGATGATCGTAAACGTGCGTGACCTTACGGCTCCGGTAGCTGTATGCGATCGCGAGACGGTGGTTTCGCTGTCCATTTACGGAACCACGCACGTTTATGCTAAGACCTTTGACGACGGCAGCTACGACGACTGTCACATCGATTCGTTCCTGGTGCGTAGGATGGACAACGGAGAACCTTGTGGGCAGTATATCCCCTGGTTCCGCCCTTATGTCGAATTTTGCTGTGAAGATATTGGCAATCCGGTGACCGTGATTTTCCGCGCTAAAGATGCGCATGGAAATTACAACGATTGTATGGTTCAGGTAGAAGTTCAGGATAAGATCAGGCCCCAATGCTATCCGCCCAAAAACCTGACCGTTGCCTGCGATTTCCATTTTGACATCAACGATCTGAGTGTCTTTGGGGAGATTCAAACTGATTCAGCCTATTTCAACTATGCACGGAGCATCCATTATAAAGGACATAATTGGATCGACTCTGTGATCACGTTCCACGATGGCTTTGCGCACGACAACTGCGAATTCGAAATCGAAAAAAGTTATGTTGACAACCGCACCCAATGCAACACGGGAACCATCGTCAGGACCTGGGTGGTGAGCGATGGAAATGGATCGGACACCTGCAGGCAAACCATTACCTTCTACAATTTCCATCCTTACAACTTTGATTCAATCTGGTGGCCGAGAGATACTGTAATGTACACGTGCCTGGATCCGGCAACACTTACCCCAGATGCGCTCAACAGTTATCCTACCCTGCATAACGAGACAAAATGCGACCTGCTGGGAATTAGCTGGAAGGATGATCTGTTCCGGATTGTACAAAGCGGTGATGCCTGTTATAAGATCATTCGCAAATGGAAAGTGATTGACTGGTGTCAGTTTGTTTATACCCCCAATGGTGCTGATTTTTATACAGCGGAGCACTACCAGATCATAAAGGTTAACAACCTAGTTGATCCGACTCTAAATGCGATTCCGACTCAGGATACTACGGTTTGTACCTTGGATTCATGTACGAACGGATACATCAGCCTGGTAGCTTACGGCGAAGATGATTGCACCCCAGACGATGAGCTTGCGTGGGAATACAAAATTGACGCCTTCAACGATGGCATATTCGATATCATTCACAGTGGTGTAGGTGGATTTATCGATGCAAGTGGAAGGTATCCCCTGGGCACGCATAAAATCAAATACGTCTTTGAAGACCGTTGTGGAAATAAAACAACCGAAGAACGCCTGTTTACCATTCTCAACTGCAAGCCTCCTACTCCGTATTGCATCAACGGTGTCGCTATTGACCTGATGCCTCTCGATACGAACCGCGATGGTCGAATCGACTGGGGTATGATCGAAGTATGGGCGAGCGATGTAGACCAGGGAAGTTACGGTCCTTGTAAGAATCCAGTGACCCTCAGCTTCTCCAGTGACACCACGATTAAGTCCATAGTCTTTGATTGCAATACCCTGGGTCAGCAGACGGTTGAGTTGTGGGTGACCGATCGGCTTACCGGACAGCAGGCCTTTTGCCGCACGTTCATCGAGGTTCAGGACAACAACCGCGCGTGCAGTGGTGGCAACATCCAGGGAGGACGAATCGACGGGCTGGTTTCCGTACGCGAGAGCAACCAGTCGATGAACGATGTTGAAGTGAGTCTCATTGACCAAAGGGTACAAGGCGGTGTGGTTTCCGGAAAAGTTAAGACCTCGAACGACGGGAAGTTTGTCTTTGGCAGCATGCCGCTGAACAAAGGGCATTACGTTGTGAAGCCTTCGCGCAACAACGATTTCCTGAATGGCGTATCAACTGCGGACATTGTAAAAATTCAGCGCCACATCCTGGGACTGGAATTGCTGAATACGCCTCAACGGGTAATTGCAGCGGATGTCAACAACGACGCTAACATCACTTCAAAGGACGTAATTGAGTTGCGCAAGCTGATTCTTGGTGTCAACAGCAGATTCAGCTCCAATGAGAGTTGGGCCTTTGTCGATGCGGCATACCAATTTAAGTATGCAGGTGATGAAGTTTTGAAGGAATCCTGGCCAAGAACGTATGTGATCAATCCATTTGAGCGCGATATGCTTGGTGTTGACTTTAAGGGAATCAAAATTGGAGACGTGACGGGTAATGCTGCTGCAGCTTTTGGAGCAATTACAGGTCGCGAAGCAATACCGTCTTTTAAACTCGTCATCGATGATGTTGTTCTCAATAGCGGTGATGAAATGGTGCTCCCGGTATTCGCCGGACAAGCAACCCGCATTTCAGGATTCCAGTTTACAATTCAATTCGATCCAGCCTTGATGGAGTATGCAGGAATGGTACCTGGCGCGTGCACGGTTCATCCGGAGCACCTGTCTGATGCCGCTGCTGGAAGAGGTGTGGTTACGATGAGTTGGAATGCACCGTCGGATTTCGACGTCGACGGAAATACTCAACTCTTTGCGCTGAAATTCAGGGCTCTTTCGAAAGGTCAACTCTCAAATGTACTACAATTTAATTCTCTCATTACTCCCGCACTGGCGTTCAACCAGTCGTCGGAAGAAATGAACGTTCAGTTAGGATTCCGGAGTCAGGATGGCAAACTCCCAAGGGGTGAAGGCATCGTGGTCTACCAGAATCAACCCAACCCCTTTGCTGATGTCACCGTCATTGGGTTCGAGCTGCCAGAGGCAGCGCCTACTACGCTGACTGTGTACGACCTCAACAGCCGCGTGCTCTTC
This sequence comes from Saprospiraceae bacterium, assembly GCA_020848995.1. Lineage (GTDB taxonomy): Bacteria > Bacteroidota > Bacteroidia > Chitinophagales > Saprospiraceae > Vicinibacter. The sequence goes on from JADLHA010000030.1 coordinate 13,637, forward strand.
CAAAAGAACATGGGCGGAAGCAAAGGGTATAACAGCGTTGAACTCAACACGGCACAACTTGGTGTTACCGGTGTGCTGTTCTACCAGCTCGACGCTTTGGGTTATACGGCCACTAAGAGAATGGTGGTCCTCAGGTAAGGCTAAATTCGTTTTGTTCTAAAGAGTTTACTGTTTTTGGGATGGGACCCCTCTCCATAAAAGTTATGGAGGGGGTCTTTTTTTTGTGCGTAATTTTGCAGGAAGATTTAAATGGGAAGAATTCTTGCCATCGATTACGGCGAAATGCGTTGTGGTTTAGCTACAACGGACCCTCTGAAGTTGATTGTGTCTGGTCTGAAGGGGGTTCCAACCAAAGAGTTGAGGTCCTGGCTGGAGAACTATTGTGCTTCTGAAAGCGTTGATCTTCTGGTCATCGGGCTTCCGGTGCATAGGGATGGTAGCTTTACGCACCTAAAATCTGGCATTGATGAGCTGGCAGCCTGGGCTGGTAGTGCCTTGCCTGGTATTGACGTGGTTTTTGCGGATGAGCGGAATACTTCAAACCTTGCCGTCGAAGCGCTTGTTAAAGCGGGCGTTCCACGAAAGCGACGTCAGCAAAAGATGCGGATTGACGAAGTGAGCGCGGTGATCATTTTACAAAGGTATTTGGGACATTTTTGAATATGGTTTTACCAATTGTTTTGTACGGAAATCCTGTTCTCCAGAGAAAGGCACAAACGGTCGATCCCGGTCTTCAGGGACTGAGCAAGTTGATAGAAGATATGTGGGAGACCATGTACTTTGCAAAGGGCGTTGGTCTGGCAGCTCCCCAGGTTGGAATGTCTTTGCGGCTGTTTGTTGTGGATTCCCGGTCCTACTATGGCGATGAGGACGGGGGCGGAGGAATGAAGAAGGTTTTTATCAATGCGGAACTCCTGGATGCTTCCGGGGCGAACTGGAATTTTGAGGAAGGGTGCCTGAGCATTCCGAAAATCAATGCAGACGTTGAGCGTCGTCAGCGAATTCGCCTTCGTTATTTCGACCAGCAATTTGAAATGCACGAAGAGGAGTTCGACGATATGAACGCCCGCATCATCCTCCACGAATACGACCACATTGAAGGAGTGCTTTTCATCGAGCGGATCAACCCGCTACGTCGACGAATGCTCCAAAGCAAGCTCGACAAAATCCGTAAAGGCATGGCGAATGCCTCTTACCCGGTTAAACAGTAATGGTCCGGCTTAGATTGAGCTGCCAATGGGCTGTGGAATTTTCTTCCTTTTGACCTTTTCAGGTCAATATATTTGGCGGGCTTGGTGGCATTCGTCTTGCCTCCATTATTTTTGCTAAAATTTGATGTATGCGAAACTTTGTAACCCTTTTGGGCATCCTCTTAACCAACTGCTTACTTTTCAGTCAGTTAAAATCAATTTTGGTGCTGAATGAAGGCGCCTATGATTACGTAAACGGCAAGTCTGAGGTGCCGGTCAGCCTGGGACGTTACGACCTGCAGTCGAAAACATACCAGGAACTGGTTCAGGTTGATGATGCGCGCTTTGCTTCTGACCTGGCCTTAACCGGGAAATCGGCATGGGTTGCAGCTGACCAGTGGCTGATCGAATTCGACCGTACCTCCTGGCAGGTGCTAAACCAAATCAACATTCCCGGTATCCGCAAATTCGCAATGAACGATGACTATGTCGTTGTTACCAGAGGGGAATACCTGAAAAAGTTATCTTCCTATGTTCAGGTGTACCATCGTTCGGGTTTGAAATTGGCGTATGAGATCCCTGAGGCGGACATGCCTTACACAACAGAGAGCATAATCATCGACGGCGACCGGGCCTATGTTGGGGTCAACAATGGATTTGAGTTTGGAAAGGAGGTGGGAAAGGTCCTGGTGATTGATTTGAAGACCTTGCAATGGATAAGTACCATTGACCTCGGACCAGACGGTAAAAATCCAGAAAACCTCATGCGGTTTGGCCAAAAACTCGTCAGCCTCAACAACAAATCTTACAACGGCAGTTCTATTTCAGTGATCGATCTTGCAGCAGCAGATGTCAAAACGCATTCTGTAACCGATGTACAGTCGCTTTGCGGCACGTCGGTACTGGTTGGCGAAAGCGTGCTGTATCAGGAATTTGGAGAGACCGAGGTGGGAAAATTCGATTTGGTTTCCAACACTTCCGGATACTACAAAGACCTGAACGAAGCATTTTACGGAATGCAGTACCACCCACAACATGAAATGCTCTGTACCGGAATCACGGATTTTAAGACCTTCGGCAAAGTACTCGTGTTTACCCGGGAGCTTGACTTGTTGTTTTCATTTGACGCAGGAGTAAGTCCCGGGTATTTTGCCTTTGAGTCGGCCACTGTTGACGTTGGCAATGACCCGGGCACACTTGGGGTTATTTTGTCGCCCAATCCGGCTTCAGGAAGCATCCGGGTCAATGTTCCTGGTGGTTTTGATCAGCTCGAAGTGTTCGATGCCCTGGGTACTAAATTGCTGGAGTTGAATCATCCGGCCAGCGCATTGGACGGATTGACGGGCGGGACCTATTGGGTGAGGGCCACCAGGGGGCGCGCCTCAGGCACGGCAAAATTGACGGTGGTGCAGGAATAAAAATGGGACGACGGTGCGTCCCATAACCTGGCGGAAGGTCAGGGATTCGAACCCTGGGTACCCTTTTGGGGTACACGCACTTTCCAGGCGCGCCAATTAAACCACTCTTGCAACCTTCCGTGGGCCGCAAAATTAAGAAATTCCACCATCAGTCCATAGTGGCTCGACGTTTCATCCTCCGGAGCATCTTCGCTTGGGTGTGAGGAGCATTAGCCTGGTGATCCTGCGTCGGGCAGTCTGAACAAGGACAGGGCGTTTTGTGTGGTAATCCCACCAACCTCCTCGAGGGAGTGACCCGTGCACTGCGACAGAAACGCAGCGACGAGCGGAAGGTGGGAAGGTTCGTTTCGCTTGCCACGGTGGGGCACAGGGCTGAGGTAAGGCGAATCGGTTTCCAAAACCAAATGTTTCAGCCCAACGGATGAGAGGATTCGCGACAATGGATTGTTTTTATAGGTAAGGGTTCCGCCAATGCCCATCATAAACCCGAGGTCTATGATTTTGTGGGCATCCTCCTCGGTCCCTCCGAAACAATGGAATACCCCCCGGAGCGTTCCATCCTGTTCTGATGCAACGATCTCCAAATTTCTGGAAAGACTCTCGCGGGAATGAATGATCACCGGTTTGTGATAGGTTTTCGCCCAGCACAGCTGTTGCCGGAAAGCGCGTTCCTGCTCTTCGAAATGCGTCGTATCCCAATAGGCGTCGGTACCGGTTTCCCCGATGGCTACATAGCCGGGATTTGCCGCCATTGCTTCCATGGGATCCAATTGGGTGCGGTAATCCTGGGTCACGTCGCAGGGATGGAGTCCAATGGCCGGAAAGCAGATTTGCGGGTGGCGGGCACAGCAGTCCATCATGGGAATGAGGGTGGCAGCGTTGATGTTGGGAAGGACAATTTTACATACATTTACCTGTCGGGCCCTTTCGATGACCAGGTCGCGGTCTGCATCAAATGCATCGACGAAAAGGTGTGCATGGGTGTCGATAAATTGCATGCGTGAAGATGGCGAAAAAGAAGAAATATTACGTAGTGTGGCAGGGTCACGACCCGGGCATCTACGATTCCTGGGAAAAATGCCAACTGCAGGTTAAGGCATTTCCGGGAGCAAAGTACAAGGCCTTTGATACGGAGGAGGCCGCTCGCCAGGCTTTTCATCAGGGCTGGGATGTACGTCCTGCAACACCAAAGCCCGGTATGCTTATCGATTGGCGCATTGTCATTCCGCGCGATTGCGTCGTTGTAGACGCTGCCTGCAGCGGGAATCCCGGCGACATGGAATACAGAGGCGTCGATCCATTTGGCAGCATCGAACTGTTTCGGAGAGGGCCATATCCACATGGCACCAACAACATCGGCGAATTTTTAGCCATTGTGCATGCAATGGCCATGCTTAAAGAACAGGGAAAGAACAGTACGACTGTTTTTTCCGATTCCGGCATCGCCATCAAATGGGTTCATGCAAAACGTCCTGCAACAAAATTGCTGTTCAGCGACCGCAACCGGCGAATTGAGGAATTGCTGCGAAGAGCGGAGGCATGGCTTCTGGCAAACCCCAAACTCAACCCCTTGCGAAAATGGGAGACCGAATCGTGGGGAGAAAATCCAGCAGACTTCGGAAGGAAGTAATAGACGAATTTCCTGAATGACTGCAGCGAAGGACTAAGGCTGTTTTCGCTTCTGCATACTGCGCCATTTTAGCCGGACCACTCCGGTTAGCGCTTCCCGGATGATGAAAATATTCATCTTTGACTGCCCCCTGACGCGGTCCGAGAATTGTATGGGGATTTCCAGCAGCCTGAAACCAAGCCGGTGAGCGCTGTATTTCATTTCAATCTGAAAGGCATACCCGGTAAAGTGAATCTGCTCGGGACCAATGGCCTCGAGCACCTGCCGGGAATAGCAAACAAAGCCCGCGGTAGGATCCATGACCGGCATTCCGGTAATCAGTTGCACGTACAGCGAAGCAGCCCGAGACAGCAGCAAACGGCTTTTTGGCCAGTTGAGCACACTTCCTCCAGGCACATACCTCGATCCAATGGCGACGTCGGTATGGCCCTCCGCGCAGGCATGGAACAGGGCTTCGAGTTTTTCCGGAGGGTGGGAGAAGTCGGCGTCCATTTCTGCAATGTACTGGTAATTCCTTTCGAGGGCCCATTGAAAACCTGCAATATAGGCCCTGCCAAGTCCCTCTTTTTTCACACGCTCGAGCAGGTGCAACCTTTCCGGGAATGCTGCCATCATGGATTTTACGCGCGTGGCCGTTCCATCTGGAGAACCGTCATCGACAACGAGCACTTCGCAGGCTACCGGGAGAGACAACACAGCCTTTAGGATGGCATCGATGTTTTCGATCTCATTGTAACTGGGAATGATGACGAGGAATTCTTTCAAGTGCTTTTTTCTATGGGTTTACCAATGTGGAATAGGCATCAGGACCGCAACGGGCTGATGGGCGAAGCCCGCTGAGTCAACGTCTGAAGCGCTGCGGATCGTATTCCCTGAGCAATCCGAGTATGGTTTCTGCAACATCTTCAGCGTTGGGTTTGGTAAAATAATCGCCGGTACTTCCGTAGGGCGGACGGTTTTGTTTAGCGGTAATGGTCTGGGGACTGGCATCGAGATACCGGTAAGCGCCCTGAGTTTCCAATACCTGCTGCAGGATAAAGGCGCTGGCAGCACCCGGTACATCTTCGTCGAGTACAACGAGCTTATTGGTCTTTCGGACTGAATCGGCGCATTTCCGGCTGATGTCAAAAGGAAGCAGACATTGAGCGTCGATCAGTTCTACGCAAACGCCAAAAGGTGTCAGCAAATTCAGCGCCGACTGAGCGATCCGCACACAGGATCCGTAAGTGATCAGCGTTAAGTCGTCGCCCGTTGAAAGCATTTCGACCTCGCCAATGGGAACGGTGAACTCGTCCAGATTGCTTGGAAGGGGTTCTTTTAGCCGGTATCCGTTCAGGCATTCAATGATTAAACCGGGATCGTCCGATTTCAGTAGGGCGTTGTACATCCCTGCAGCCTGCGTCATGTTGCGGGGAACGCAAAGGCAGACCCCGCGAAGCGCGTGCAGCAACAGGCCAATCGGACTGCCCGAATGCCAGATGCCCTCCAGCCGGTGTCCCCTCGTGCGGATGATCGCCGGAGCGGCCTGCCTCCCACCGGACCGGTAGCGGAGGGTAGCCAGGTCATCCATCAGGGGTGATAAGGCGTACACAATGTAATCGAGGTACTGGATTTCTGCGATCGGCCGCAGTCCGCGCATCGCAGTACCAATTGCCTGACCGATGATGGACCACTCGCGGATTCCACAGTCGAATACGCGCCCATCACCAAATTTTTCCTGCAAACCGGCAAACCCCTGGTTGACATCGCCGATGCGTCCAACGTCTTCGCCAAAAGCGAGGACAGATGGATCGGACTGAAGTTTTTGCTCAAAAAAGGCGTTGAGTATCTGATAGCCATTGACCTCTTCCGGAGACTCCGGATAGAGGGCAGGTACAGCGGAGACGCGCGTTGCGGCAAAAGCAGTTTCTGAAAATACGTCTCGGTGATACGCGTTCCCGGCAAACTCGTACTGTCTCTGCAACCATGCCTCCAGACCCTCCGGGACGTCTTGCTGGGGAGCATTGAGTTTAACCCTGCGTGCGATTTCAATGAGCTCGGCCAACCCGGGTGCCGACAGAGCAGCAACCAGGCCTGCTTCCTCCATCCTGTCGGCGTTGCGCAGGATTTCTTCCAATTGGGACTTCTCAACAAGAATGGGGTCGAGATAAGCAGTCCAGGCTGAAGCTTTTTCACCCCTCACGTAAGCTTTAGCGAGTTCCCGCAATTGGGCGCATTGCTCCTGATTGGCAACCTCGTTTTGCTGCATCCAGTGCTCCATGCGGCTCAAACAATCAAACTCAGTTTCCCATTGCAGGCGTTCCTTTGATTTGTAGCGTTCGTGTGAACCGGACGTAGAGTGCCCTTGGGGTTGCGTTACCTCCTGAATGTGGAACAAAACTGGGCGGTGGTGCTTCCGGCACCAGCGAATCCCGTCCCGGTAGGCGTTGACCAGGCCGGGATAGTCCCAGGCCCTGCAACGGATAATCTTAATGCCGGGATCGGATTTTTCGTCGGCAAATCCTTCCAGAGCCCGGGAAATGCTGCTTTTTACGGTCTGTAGTTCGATGGGTACGGAAATGCCGTATCCGTCGTCCCAAACGGAAACAGCCAGCGGAACCTGCATGACCGCTGCAGCATTGAGTGTTTCCCAGAAAATGCCTTCAGAAGTGGAAGCATCGCCAATGGTGCAAAAACTGACCTCCCTGCCTTCACGGCTGAAATGTCCTTTTTTGGCCAAATCGGGAAACTGCCGGTAGTATTTTGATGCCAGGGCCAGGCCTAGCGCCCGGGCCATCTGCCCAGCCGTGCTGGAAATGTCGGATGAAATGTTGAATTGATCCGTATGGTCCATCCAGCGTCCGTCTTGATGCACGAGAGGGTTGGCAAAATGCGCATTCATCTGTCGCCCTTTGCTGAAAGGATCGTTGACCGGGTCGGCGTACAATTGTGCGAAATAGTCGCGTACCGAACACAAGCCCTTCGCCATCATAAAAGTCTGGTCGCGGTAGTATCCTGCGCGAAAATCTCCCGGCTCAAAAGCCCTGGCCATCGCCAGTTGAGGAACTTCCTTGCCGTCGCCCAGGATTCCAAATTTGGCCTTGCCCGTCAGCACTTCACGTCGGCCAAGCAGGGATGCCTCGCGGCTGACGAGGCCGATCCAGAAATCGCTCAGGATTTCGCGTTTGTATTCGGCGTAGGGCTCCGGCAGGGAAGCCAGAATTTCCCGGATGGGTTCTGTCATGGCAATGCTTGGCTTTGTAAAACACAAAAATAGCTCAGGGCACCTCTAAATACGCCATGTTGAGCCAATCTGCCCTTTTGGCACGCGATAACAAAGAACTAATTTAATAATAATTATTTGATGATCAACTGGTTATGGGATCATTGCGGATCTTGGGCGAAACCCCGTTTCGATTGACACGGTTAGTTAACAAACGAAATTTGGATTCCCGGCAGTGCTCAGCGCCTAGGACTGGAGGGACAATGCGCTATCTTGGGTCGGCCCAAAGGGGAATCCCTCATTTAACAGGGTTTTAACATACAATTGAGATCAATTTGGACTCTTCGAATACAGAAAAGCGTTAAATTTGTCAGCACAACCAAAAAAAAGATTTACATGAAAACGATTTCAACACTGTTCGCATTCTTTCTTTCCCTGGCCTACCTTGGAGCGCAGACCACGCCCGCTTCCAATACTCCCGCCAAATCCAGTGGACCACACCTCGAATGGGAAACTACGGTCATCGATTACGGTGAAATTAAAAAGGGTTCCGATCCGCTTCGCAAAGCCATTTTTACGAACACCGGAACAGAGCCACTCATCATTAAAAGTGCCCGCGGTTCCTGCGGTTGTACGGTACCTACCTGGCCAAAAGAACCCATCATGCCCGGTGAGCGCGGCGTTATTGAGATCCGCTACGACACCCAGCGCGTTGGGCCCATCAATAAAAGCGTAACGGTCACAACCAACGAAAGCGAACAGGAAAGCCGGATTTCCCTGAAGGGAAATATTTCGGCTGACGAAGAGCAGACCTTGCCGAAGAATGAGGGCAATATCCTGACGCCCAAAGGCTAAAGGACAATCTTCTACGATTCAGAATCCCGGATGCTCAAGCTCCGGGATTTTTTTTTGCTGCTCCAATCTTTTTTTTGTGCTCCAATGTTGTGGACACCAACCCCAATGTGGATGATGTGATTCAAATGGATACTGGGAGTGAATGGAGCCCTCGTTGCGGGGAAAAGTTATCCGGAACAACGAATCATCCTTGGCTTGCTTGCCCAGAAAATGGTGTTGACCTGACCCCATAGCCGTTCACACTCCACCTAAAAATTTGCATCTGGAAGGGATACTCCTATGGACAAAATACGAACAAACGTTCGTTAATACTCCTGTTTTGTTGATGCTAAAACGGGGGCATTTGGGGGAAGTGCCTGACAAAGTCAGGTCAGGATGGCAATTCAATCAAATCAGCATCCTGGAATCAATCCATGTTTGCGATGATCTCATCGCCGAAGCCGCTGCAGGACAGCAACTCGGCCCCTTCCATCAGACGGTGGAAATCGTACGTGACGCGCTTGTTGCGGATGGCTTTTTCCAAGCCGCGAACGATCCGGTTAGCGACCTCCTGCCAACCCATGTATTCAAACATCATGACACCGGACAGAATGACGGAGCTTGGATTTACTTTGTCGAGGCCTGCGTATTTGGGTGCTGTGCCGTGGGTTGCTTCGAAAATGGCGTGTCCGGTGAGGTAGTTGATGTTGGCTCCCGGAGCAATCCCAATCCCTCCAACCTGTGCGGCGAGGGCATCGGAAATGTAATCGCCGTTGAGGTTCAGCGTGGCAATGGTATGGTATTCGTCTGGGCGCAGTAAAATTTGTTGGAGGAAAGCGTCTGCGATGGAGTCTTTTACAACGAGCCCCTGGGGCAAAACCATCCATGGGCCTCCATCCAGCGGCGTGGCGCCGTACTCGTTTTTGGCGAGTTCGTATGCCCATTCCATGAAACGCCCTTCCGTATATTTCATGATGTTGCCTTTGTGAACAAGTGTGAGCGAACGGGATCCATGGCTCAGGCAGTGTTCAATGGCGGCGCGGACGAGGCGGTGGGTTCCTTCTTTTGAAACCGGTTTGATCCCGATGCCGGTTGTATCGGGAAAACGGATCTTTTTATAACGGTCCGGGAAGTTCTCCTTTAGAAATTGGAGCAATTGTTTAATCTCGTCGGATTCTGCATCGAACTCGATTCCGGCGTAAATGTCTTCTGTGTTCTCCCGGAAGATGGTCATATTGACCTTGTGGGGCTCGCGCACCGGTGAAGGAACGCCTTCAAACCAACGCACCGGACGCACACAGGCATACAGGTCGAGCTGCTGGCGAAGGGCAACGTTCAATGAGCGCATTCCTTTACCCGTCGTGCCGGTGGGCGTGGTCAGTGGTCCCTTAATGGCCACGAGGCAATCTGAAATGACGTCCAGGGTTTCCTGGGGCAGCCAGCTACCGGTAAGTTGATTGGCCTTTTCTCCGGCGTAGACTTCGCGCCAGTAAACTTTATTCGTGCCGCGGAAAGTCTTTTCGACTGCAGCATCAAAAACGCGAACAGAAGCAGCCCAAATGTCCGGTCCGGTTCCATCTCCTTCGATGAAAGGAATGATCGGGTGATTGGGGACGGAGAGTTGCCCTTGGTGGATGGTGATTTTTTCCGGAGTGGCCATTTTAGGTGATTTAGGTGGATAATGCGGGAACTTCGACCGCAAAAGTAAGACGCACCGGGCAGCAGAACGGGGTGATGCTACCAATATTAAGATATTATTTAATAAGTTCTGGTGCAGAGTGGGGGCTGTCATTGTCCCGTAAAGGGAAATCGGAGTAATTTTGGCCATGCGAAACCCTGCATTGGACAGCGACCGCAACCATCTTCCGCAGGAGGACCGTCAATTGGAAAAAGCCCTGCGCCCCAAAGACCTGGCTGAATTCTCCGGGCAGCCGCACGTGGTTGAAAACCTGAAGGTCTTTATTGCTGCGGCGAGGTTGAGGGCTGAGGCCCTTGACCATGTATTGCTGCACGGTCCGCCTGGATTGGGAAAGACAACCCTTTCGCACATCATCGCCAACGAGATGGGGTCGGGACTCAAAATCAGCTCGGGGCCCGTTCTCGAAAAGCCTGGGGATCTAGCAGGTCTGCTTACCGGATTGCATGAAAACGACATCCTGTTTATCGACGAAATCCACAGGCTGAACACGGTGGTGGAGGAATACCTCTACTCCGCCATGGAGGATTACCGGATCGACATCATGATCGACACAGGTCCCAATGCGCGGAGTGTACAGATCAAGGTACACCCGTTTACTCTGGTAGGAGCAACCACGCGCGTAGGCTTGCTCACGGCTCCCTTGCGCTCCCGTTTTGGTATATCCTGCCACCTCGATTACTACGACCAGTCTGTGCTGGAAGGGATCATCCGGCGGTCAGCAGGGCTGCTCAATGTGAGCGCTGACGAAGAGGGCATACGCGAAATTGCCAGGCGAAGCCGGGGTACGCCCAGAATTGCAAATGCCCTGTTGCGCCGTTTGAGGGACTTTGCACAAATCAAAGGGAAGGGGGTGATCGACCTCGAGATTGCGCGCTTCGGACTCAACGCGCTCAACGTCGATAGTCTGGGGCTCGATGCGATGGACAACCGCATTCTCAGCACCATCATCACGAAATTTACCGGGGGCCCCGTTGGACTCAACACACTCGCCACAGCGGTTGGGGAGGAAGCCGGAACCATCGAGGAAGTGCACGAGCCCTTTCTCATCATGGAGGGCTTTATCCAGCGTACGCCCAGGGGAAGGATAGCCACAGAAAAGGCTTACCGCCACCTTGGTCTGCCCGGAGCCCCGTTCAGACAGCCAGGACTTTTCGACTGAAGGGGACCTGACTCAGGCCTGCGCAGTAGGGGTATTGAATGCCATCGGCGGGACGATTTGCGGTTCCGGATCCTGGATGGGGCCAAACTGCTGCTCGTATTTCTGGATGTTATCCATCAACGCGCGCAACAGTCGCTTGGCGTGCTGCGGCGTGAGCACCATGCGCGCCTTGACTTTGGCTTTGGGCACATTGGGCATCATGCGGATGAAATCGAGCACAAATTCCGAATGCGAGTGGGATATGATGGCAAGATTGGAGTATATGCCTTCGGCAACGTCTTCCGTCAGCTCAATATTCAACTGGTTTGGATTGGCAGTGTTCTGGTCACTCATGTCGTTGGATTTTATAAAATTTACCTTTTTGGACGCACAGTTTGCTCCGCTAGCCCAAATGTATAACATTTCCAATGCCCGAAGCATTTGCTCAACCCCATAGAATATCTGCTCCACCCCCGGTTCCTCCTTTCACCGGGGTAATCCCAACCATTTGCGAAACAGCGCGTTGTTATGTGATTCTGGAAGCATGGATTCACTGACGCAAATCGTTTTGGGGGCTGCCTGTGGAGAAGCCGTAGCGGGCAAAAAACTGGGCAATCGCGCCATGATCTGGGGTGCCATTGGCGGAACCATCCCCGACCTCGACGTGCTGTCGAACTGGTTTCTCGAGCCCCTGGATGCAATGATGTTCCATCGCGGGCCCATGCACTCTCTGCTGTTTGCAGCACTTTTGCCCCTTCTGGCCGGTCCGTTGGTCAAACGGCTGTACGACGGCAACTGGCACCGGAAAAGGATCTGGCAATGGACTGGCTATGGGGTAGGCCTTTTGCTCTACGTCGCCGTTGCTGTTTTGGCCTGCCTCGTTGCGGGCCTCGTTTCCGGAACAACACCGTGGACAGTCATCGGATTTTTTGTCTTGGTTGGCCTGGGATTTTTCCTCCTCCGGTACAAACAAGTGTTAGCTGGCCATACACCTGAAGCAGAACCGGTTGGCGTCGGACTTTGGCGTCGTTTGTTTTTTTGGTCCGTTTTTACACATCCCCTGCTCGATGCCCTGACGACTTATGGAACACAGCTCTTCTGGCCTTTCGAAAACACAAGGGTGCAAATTTCGAGCATTTCCATCGTTGACCCTCTGTACACCGTGCCATTTGGTTTGATGTTGCTTGGGGCAGCAGTTCATCGCCGTGACGATCCCCGCCGTCGCAGGTGGGTTGTTGGCGGAATTGCCGTTGGTTCTATCTACCTGATGCTGACCTTTGCACACAAGTTGACTGTTGACCAAAAATTTCGCGCAAGACTCAACTCCGAAACAATTGCCTACAGTAGTCAAATAAGCACGCCATCCATCCTAAATAACGCACTTTGGTATGCCATTGCACAGACGGATACGGGTTTTGTGGCGGGCTATTATTCCATTTTTGACCGGGGAATGCCCTTTGAACGATTGATGAGATTCCCATCAAATCACCACCTTGGTGACGCTTACAAGGGAGACCGAACCTTGCAAAAACTATCCTGGTTCAGTGGGGGTTATTACCGGCTCGAGCGCATCGCCCCAGACACCTTGTTGTTCAGCGACCTGCGCTTCGGCAGTTTGAGCGGGCGTCCGGATGATCCCCATGGATCGGTTTTCACTATGAAGCTGACCGATCGGAATGGACGGCTTGAAATGGTGCCGCAGGGCCGGCCGCGCAACAATCCCGAAGACATCGCCTGGTTCAGGAAACGCATTTTCGGAACAGATGATACTAACGTTCGTTAGTGATGTTGTAATTTGCTGTTTTAAAATTTAACTACTTTATTTTCTATTCTTTGAGCAGCACCACTGCTTACCATCCGTTTTGATATTTTATTCAGTTCGCTGTTCAGATGGGCTTTTTGATTATACCAGTTGGCACGCTCCGAATTGCCTAAATACTTACGCCAGTTCGTAATATTTGGTTGTTCAATGATTGACCAATCAAACATGTTAAAGGCATTGTCGACTTTCGCGACGAAATGGAGTGTGCCATTTTGTGATTTTAGGGGGACGCAGAATTCCGACCAGCTGTGGTTTCCTTCGGCAACGACTTTGCCATCAAGCCTTAACAGGGTTGCTGATGCAATAAAGGCCATTTCGCGTTCGGTGCACCAGCCAAAGGTCGAAAAGGTATCACAGGTGGCACTGTAGTATTTAGGGCTTACTTCAACTAAATCACTTAAAAATAAAAAGGGCGTTCTGTCAATGTCAGCAAATGAATGATAATTCGGAAAATCTCTTGATGCAGGTGATCTGTTCAACCATTGAGAGGACGATGCATAACGGATCTCATGCCTTGGATTGGGGGTGATCCAATGCCAATAATAGGGAATGTCCAGTATTTCCCCAACCGAACAATTTGATGCTGACTTGCAAGTAAATAAATCGTGTAAGATTTTAAGGGTAAAAAATCGTTCTATATTGTGGGAGTCAGTTCTGACCAGTTGATGTTTAACGCAAAGATTGTAAAATGCGGAGCTGTCAATCAGAAAGAAAGCTTTTAAGTGATTTTTAAAAGGGTTTGAAAAAATATTGGAATTGAAACGGAATCGTAATGATCAGGGTTTACCTCAATTTTAGTAATTTTAGGCTGAATAACAGGTTCATCGTTAGCTGGTTTTGACGGTTGTCTGCAGGAAGAGGAAGCAAAGCATGTAAGTGAGATTAGAATGTAAAGGATACTGTTCATGGCTATGGATACGTGTGATCAATTGCAAATTTAGCGTTTTGGCCCGGTGGATCAACAAGGGAGCGAAAAACCTTTGCCAGTGCAAGCTAAGGGGCACATCAAAAGGCTCGCCATTGAACGGAGAACCTGGTCTGGTTCCCGCAACCAATGCATGATTACAATTCTTCTGCGGGGTGCTCCACTTCCTGCCAGCGGTCGCCTTTTCGCGGGATCTTCAGTTCGCGTTCCCATTTGCCGATCACAGCCGTTGCAAGGCAGTTGCCGAGTGTGTTGACGGCAGTGCGCGCCATATCCATTAGGGCGTCGATGCCCAGGATGGCAGCGATGGGCCATTCGGGCAAACCAAAAGATGCAGCCATTCCTGCGAGAATGACCAGCGAGGCGCGCGCAACACCGGCAACGCCTTTGCTGGTGAGCATCAGCGTGAGCATCATGATGACCTGTTGCCCTATGCTCAATTCGATTCCTGCGGCCTGCGCGACAAAAATGGTGGCCAGCGACAAGTACAAACTGGTGCCATCGAGGTTGAAACTGAGGCCGGTAGGCAATACAAATGAGACCACTTCGCGCGACACGCCAAACCGCTCCATGTTTTCCATGGCAACGGGCAGCGCCGCTTCGGAACTTGCTGTGCCAAAGGCGATGGTGACAGGCTGTGCAGCGTGTGACAGAAATCTCCGCAGGGGGATCTTGAAAAATAGCGCAATGGGCAGTAAAACGCCTAAGACAAACACGACCAGCGCCAGATACAGGGTGCACAACAGCAGGAACAAATTGTGCAGCACTTCGATGCCCATGTTGGAGATGGTATAGGCAATTGCACCCGCAACCCCTAAGGGGGCAAAATGCATGATGAGGTCGGTAAATTTGAACATGACTGCCGATAGCGATTCGGCAAATACCAGAAAGGGCTTGCGCTTATCAAAAGGCACCATCAGCAGGGAAACGGCAAAGAGCAGGCAAAAAACGACGATCTGAAGGATCTGGCCTTCCGCAATGGACTTGAAAAAATTCTCCGGAAAGCTGTGTAGGATGATGTCTTTCCATCCGTGGGCCTGGGCCGTAACCGGCAAAGCTCCTTCGGGCTTAAACGCCGGGATGCCAACACCTGCTTTGCTGAAGTTGATGGCCACCAGGCCAATGATCATGGCAAGCGTGGTAACCACTTCGAAATACAGCAGGGATTTCCATCCGAGGCGGCCCAACTGTCGCGTATTGGAATGCCCTGATATGCCAATGATCAGGGTGCCAAACAGCAGCGGGGCAATGATGCATTTGATCAGCTTGATGAAAATCTTGCTGAACACATCAAGCTCTTTTCCAACCGCGGGAAAGTCGTAGCCAATCTCTGCCCCAAGCAGCATGCTGACGAAAATCCACGCGGTGAGTGTGCGCTTGTACAGGCCATACAGCACAAGTGCAGCCAGACCACACCAGCGAACCGCGGCGGCTGCAACAGGCCCCATGGGCAGCCAGCCCAAGGCATGGAATGAGGCGGTGAGGGCTGCTATCCCTGCGCCGAGAATGAAGTAATTCGCATTGTTCTTTAAAAAAATACGCAGACGCATTTCAACCTCTTTTCGCATGCTTCATTGCAGCAAAGAATCCCCAGATCATAGGAAACAAACTTACGAAGAGTATCGCGATGACGATGATCGAGAAGTTTTGTTTGACAAAGGGGATGTTGCCGAACAGGTAGCCGATCCCGATGACCGGAATGACCCAAAGCAAGCCCCCGAGGATGTTGAAATAGGTGAATCGCGCCAGATTCATTTTTCCGATTCCTGCCACAAAGGGTACAAAAGTGCGGATAAAGGGCAGGTACCTGCCAATGATCAGCGCTTTCCCACCGTGTTTGTCGTAAAAGATCTGGGTGCGCACGAGGTATTCCTCTTTGATAAACTTTCGCTCGCGTTCGAAAAGAGCTTTTCCAAAACCGGAACCAATGGCAAAATTGAGTTGATTGCCCAGGAAGGCTCCGCTAAAACAGACGGCAAAAAGTACGAAAACATTGAGGTTGCCTCCTGCGGCGAGAGCCCCGGCAGCAAAAAGCAGCGAGTCGCCGGGAAGAAAAGGCGCGATCACAAGCCCTGTTTCGACAAAGAGGATCAGAAAAAGGATGATGTATATGTAAATGCCGTATTGTTCGATGAGCTCGACCAGATGACCTTCTATGTTCAATACGAAATCAAAAGCCTGTTGCAAAAACTCCATGGCTGAAATTGAGGGTCAAAGATAGCCCACATTTGCTTTGAGCCGGGGATGGTGGATTTTTGCCCCGTCCCATACCGATGGATAAAATGGAAATATGTAAATGCCTCATTACAAATTAAATAATTTTATAACTTATAATTTATTTATTTTCAGTATTATATGTAAAATAATATCAATTTTGTCGCCTATATTTGCCTTCCCAACAACCGGTATATGGAACAAACGGTACAATCGCTGCGCGACTTGCGCAAGGGCATTTTTAACGAGCGCTCAAAGGACTTGCTGCTTGCTTTCCTCATTGCCCTGATCGGCCTGGCCGGGAGTTACCTCGTGCTGGGGAAATCCATCCGGGACCGCGGAATTACCTTCACGGCGCTGCCAGCTGACGATCGGATTGTTGGCGGGCAAGAGGAGGCTTCAACGTCTGCGGAAGGGCTTTCACAATCCGCATATCAATTTCGACAGGAGGCCCTGCTCGTGCAGGGTTCCATGTTGGTAGGCCAGATTACGCGGATCAGCAACCTCGCGTTTGATCCCCGCAGTTCTTATCTCTTAGACTATGGGAATGGCATTCGTCACCGGATGACTTCCCCGACCATGAGCATTCGCTACGAAGTCCCCGGCATCTATTTACTACAGTGCTACGTGCTCGAAGGAGCAAAATGGAAATTGTTGTCTGCAGAAACCATCACCATCCGGCGGCCCCAGCATCAGAACTGGAGTGAACACTGACCCGGCGGAACCCCGGTCGGATTCCCCTTAGTAGCCAAAGGCGTATTGAACGAGGTTAGCGCCCATCCTAAGGGCTTCTCTTCGCTTTTCTTCGGGATCGTTGTGCACTTCCCGGTCCTCCCAGCCATCTCCCAGGTCGCTTTCGTAACTGTAAAAGCATAGCAGCCGTCCCTCCCAGATCAGTCCAAAACCCTGAGGGGCTCTCTTATCGTGTTCGTGAATTTTGGGTAAGCCGTTGGCAAAGGTGAATTTTTGCCGGTAAACCGGATGATTGTATGGCAGTTCTATAAAATCGAGTTCGGGAAAGACTTTCTTCATGGCTGGCCTGACAAAGGGATCCATCCCATAGTTGTCGTCGATGTGCAGAAATCCTCCACCGAGCAGGTAAGTTCTGAGATTGGAAGCATCTGCGTCGCTGAAAACCACATTCCCGTGCCCGGTCATGTGTACAAACGGATGGTTGAACAATTCTGCACTGGCCGGCTCAACCGTTGAGTAGTTGGGGTCGAACTGGGTAAGCAGTTCCGCGTTGCAAAATCGCGCCAGGTTGGTCAGCGACGTGGGGTTAGCATACCAGTCGCCTCCACCTCCATATTTGAGTAGGGCCAGGCGGAGCTTTTGTCCCGATTGAGCATGAACCTCGCCGCAGGAAGTTGCGATCAGCAGGGTCGTCAGCATAAGAGCAAGGAGAGATCTCATAGGCATTGCAGGGTTTGCAGGATTTGTAGGGCAGCCAGGCCGGCTGTTTCCGTCCGAAGGCGGTAGCGGCCCAAAGATACAGGTACACAGCCTTTGCTGGAAAGCAGCTGGAATTCGTCTTCTGAAAAGTCTCCTTCGGGCCCAATGAATACCAGCGTGTCATGACCTGCCCGAGCCATCTTCCCAAGAAACTGGTTGGGAGTGGCGGCGCAGTCACCATAAAAGCGCAAGGGGTAACTGACGGTGTCGGCCAACACTCCTGCGAGGGGTTGGCAGGCTGCGAGTAAAGGTTTGAGCGGGCGCAGGGTTTGTTTAGCCGATGCGTGGATGATGCGGTGCAATCGCTCTTCGGCAAAGCGCCTCGATTGGGTGCGCTGACAATGCATGGGGTAGATGGCATGAATGCCACATTCAACGGCTTTTTCCACGAACCACTCAAAGCGGTCCGCCTGGTGGGTCAGGCTGATGGCTACTGCTCGTTTTGCCCCTGAAGAGTCTTCGTGCAGGTAAGTGCCAGCAATAGACACCAGGGCATGGTCTTTTTCTACCCGGTCGATGGTTCCGAAGTAGATGTTTCCATCAAATGCCGTTACCAGCACTTTCGATCCGGCGGAATGCCGGGTGACGTGCACGCAGTGGTGAAACTCGGGCATATCGATCCTGAATGCCGTTTCTGAAATTTTCGTTCCAAAAAAGAGGTCACCCATGTGAACGGAGTTCATCGGGGAAAGCAACGGACGAGCAGGTTTTCGAGTTGTTCGTCGTGAATTTTTTTGTAACCCACGGCAGGTGCAGCGCTTGCAGGCCTGGCAACCCATTCGAGGCATGAGATCTCTGCTAATTGTGGCGCAGCAAATGCGGCTGCGCCCATATTGGCAGGCTCTTCCTGACACCAGACCCAGCGGGCTTTGTCAAAGCGCTCATACAAACGGAGGATGCCCGCCTTGGGAAACGGATACAGTTGTTCCACTCGCACCAATGCCGTATCCGAGGAACCCGTCGCCTCCCTGCGTGCGAGCAGATCGTAGTAAACTTGTCCGGAGCAAAGGATCACGGTCCGGATGGTCTTTCGACTCCCGGATGGCAGGTCGTGTAACAGTTCCTGAAATTGAGTGCCGGCATCCATTTCTTCGAAGGAAGAAAGGCATTTTGGATGTCGCAGCAAGCTCTTTGGCGACATCACCACCAGAGGTCTGCGGTAGGGCAAGGCGAGTTGGCGACGCAGAAGGTGAAAAAAATTGGCAGGTGTGCTGACGTTGGCAACGATCAGGTTCGTCTCTGCACAAGCCTGCAAAAAGCGTTCGAGTCGCGCCGAAGAGTGTTCAGGCCCCTGGCCGTCGTAACCGTGCGGAAGCAGCAGCACCAGTCCGCTCATGCGGTTCCACTTGCTCTGGGCACTCACAATGAATTGGTCAATGACCGCCTGAGCTCCGTTGGCAAAGTCTCCAAATTGTGCCTCCCACAGCACGAGTTGGTCCGGGGAAGACAGCGAATAGCCATATTCAAAACCGAGTACGGCGTTTTCTGAGAGCAGGGAATTGTACACAAAGCAGCGCCCCTGTCCGGCCTGTAGATTTGACAGCCGGAGGTGGGGCACATTGGTGAGTTCGTCAAAGAGCACCACGTGGCGGTGAGAAAACGTTCCACGCATGACGTCCTGACCGCTCAGGCGAATGTTCTTGCCTTCGCATAGAAGGCTGGCATAAGCGAGGATCTCAGCCATAGACCAGTCTGCCTGCCCGACGTTGGCCAAATCCCGCCAGCCCTTGAAGATCTTTTTGAGTTTTGGAAGGACCTTGAATTCCTGAGGCGTTGTGAGGGTGCGTTCAAACAAAGTTTTGAGTTGATCTTTTGGCAATCCCGTTGGCGGAGCCCCGTTAGCCTGCGCAACGGGAGGAGCATGCTGTTTGAGGGCCTTCCAGGCCAATTCGGGTTCCTGGTAGACGTAAGGCAGGGGCCGCTGTCGGACTTCGTCGAGCCGCTCCTGCAGCAAATTCCAGTAGGCCTGCTCCATCTCCTTAGCCATTTCTGCTTCAATCTGACCGCGACTGGCCAACTGGCGGCTGTAGAGCTCCCTCACGTTGGGGTGGCCGTTGATGACCTGGTACATGCGGGGCTGGGTGAATTTGGGATCATCCCCTTCGTTGTGCCCGTGCCGGCGATAACACACCATGTCGACGAAGACGTCATCGTTGAAGTATTGCCGGTAATCGATGGCCAGGAGCACCGCACGAACGACTGATTCCGGATCGTCACCGTTGACGTGAAAAACCGGAACCTGCAAGGCATTGGCCAGGGCCGTACAATAAACCGACGAACGCGCATCGTCGAAATCGGTCGTAAACCCTATTTGGTTGTTGATCACAAAGTGAAAACTTCCGCCCGTCGAGTATCCATCGAGACGGGACATTTGCATGGCTTCGTAAACGACGCCCTGCCCGGCCAGTGCAGCATCTCCATGGATGAGAATGGGAAGAATGCGATCGTAATCAGATCCGTACAGGAGGTCCGCTTTGGCGCGCGCCAGCCCGAGGACAACGGGATCGACCGCCTCCAGGTGAGACGGGTTGGGAGCCAGCTTGATCTGTACCCGCTTGCCCGAAGCGGTGTCAACCTGAGAGGAGAACCCGAGGTGGTATTTTACGTCACCGCTGCCAAAACTCAGGTCGGGAATCGAAGTCCCCTCAAATTCGGAAAAAATCTGGTCGTAAGTCTTGCCGACGATGTTGGCCAACACGTTGAGCCGGCCGCGATGGGCCATACCGATGACCACTTCTTCTGTTCCCGACTGAACGGCCCGGTCGATGATGAAATCCAGGGCGGGAATGGTGCATTCCCCGCCTTCCAGGGAAAAGCGCTTTTGTCCAACGTATTTGGTGTGCAGGAATTTTTCAAAAACTACGGCGCCGTTGAGCTTGTGAAGGATGCGCTGCTTGACTTCTAGGCTCAGGTCAGCGGCTGGGGATTCGATGCGTTGCTGCAGCCAACGTCTCTTTTCTACCGATTCAATGTGGGCGTATTCATAGCCCGTTTTTCCGCAATAGATGGCGTGCAGGCGCTCGAGAATGGCTCGCAGGCTGTTACCCTGCATGTCGAGGAAGGCACCGGCTGCAAATGGCTGCTCCAGATCGCCTTCCGTCAACCCAAAGTCGGAAAGCGCGAGTTTAGCCTGGCGGTCCTTGCGCGGGCGTATGGGGTTGGTATCGGAGACGAGGTGTCCCCGGCTCCGGTAGGCTTCGATCAGCTGCCATGTGGCAAATTTGCGATGGAGCTCACTTGACGGCGCTGAACTTGCCATAGCTTCTTTAGAATCGAAGCGCCGGGCATAATCAAAGCCTTGGAAGAATTGCCTCCAGCCGGTATCGAGGGATTGAGGATCCCGGAGGAAGCGCTGGTAAAGGGAGTCGATGTAGGCCGGGTCGGCATTGGAGATATAGGAATGTTCGTTCATGGGCATCGGTTGACGACAAAGGCACTTTGGAACTCTATGGGCGGTTCAACTGACTAACAAATTTTCAACCACAAAGTTAGCGGTGCAGCGAGGAGCTGTGGGGTGGCGTCGACGGACCCATTCGTTGACTTATTACATTTATATAAATATGTATTTCTCTTTTTAAAAGTATTGTATATATAATATCTTTGTAGTATGCATATAATAGTTGTTAACAGTAAAATATGCATTAATATATAATTTTATATAACTTATTGAAAGCCAATTTGTTGCTTAATTTAGAGATTGAAGATTGATTATCAATAAGATTCATATTAAAAAAAATTAATTTTTTTAGGGGAAAATGTGGTGGAATGTGGAATATGTTTCTACATTTGCATGAACAAACCAGCTGAGAGCGGACATGTACAATCTAATCGGGGAGTACGATGTAACAATGGATTACAAAGGCAGGATTCGCTTGCCTTCGTCGCTGTTGGAGCAACTGGGAGGAAGTGGTGTCCGCCTCATTGTCAACCGGGGGTTTGAAAAGTGTTTGGTCCTGTATCCGGAGCCCGTCTGGATGGATATGACGAAGCAAGTCGATCGGCTCAATCCGTTTGTCGAGCGCCACAGGGATTTTATGCGGCTGTTTTACCGCGGTGCGTCCCAGGCGATTCCCGATGCAACCGGGCGCATCCTGTTGTCGCGCATGCTGGCAGCACATGCTGAGCTCACTGCAGAAGTCGTCTTGTTTGCCTGTAAATCGCAGGTCGAGATCTGGTCCAGGCCAAATTACCTCAAGCTCATGGAGCGCGGAGCGGAGCACTATGCAAGTCTCGCGCAGGATTTACTTGGGCATCAAGATGCTTGAGTCGCCAGATTACCGGCACCGGCCCGTTTTGCTGGAGCAGGCCGTACGTCATCTGGTGGTCGATCCGCAGGGCACTTACGCCGACGTTACGTTCGGTGGCGGTGGCCACAGCCGGAGAATACTCGAAGCGCTGGGCGAAGGTGGAATTTTGTATGCCTTCGACCGGGACAGGGACGTTCTGCAAAATCTTCCCGATGACCCGCGTCTGCGCTTTGTGTTGTCGGATTTCAGGTATTTGACGAAATACCTGCGCTATTTCAAAGCAGATGGCTTGCATGGATTGCTTGCAGACCTCGGTTTGTCTTCTTTTCATCTCGACGTTCCCGGTCGCGGGTTTTCTTTCCAGGCCGGAGGCGAACTGGATATGCGGATGAACCAGCGGCAAAAACTCAAGGCCCGCACCGTCGTGATGGAATATCCGGAGGAATCGCTTGTCCGGATTTTTTCTGAATACGGTGAGCTGACCAATGCGCGCGTCATGGCGGCCAGTCTGATCAGGGAGCGAAGGCAGCGCGCCTTTGTTACTTGCGCCGACTTGGCGAAATGGGCCGGAGCATTCGCTTATGGAAAGCACCAGCAGTTTCTGGCTCGCGTATTTCAGGCCATTCGCATCGAAGTTAACGATGAGTTGGGTGCATTGAGCGACTTGATGCGACAAAGTGCAGAGTGTCTGCGACCCGGTGGGCGGCTGGTGGTCATCAGCTACCACAGTCTGGAAGACCGGCTCGTCAAACACTGGATGCGTTCAGGAGCGCCCGATGGGGACTCCTCCCAAACGCCGCCGTTTGAACCCCTCCTCAGCAAGGCCAGTGTGCCTGACGAAGAGGAACAGAAATCAAATCCACGGTCGCGATCTGCTAAATTGCGGGTTGCGGTCAGAAAATAAATGTGAAGACTAACGAATGTTAGAATTTTCAAGACCTCCCAGGACAGGTGCGTCCAGGTTTTCCTCGGTCAGCGCAATGGTCGTTTGGAAAAACAGGATCTTTTTGATCTTCCTGTTCTCCCTGTTCCTGGTGTACATCGCAAATGTCCAGTACACGGAGATCCGCATGCGCAGGGCACAGGAACTGCAGCGCGAGATCACCCAGCTCAAGTGGCGATACTGGACGATCAAATCGGGAATGATGTACGAAGGCATGGAAGAGCAGGTCGGCAAAAAGGTGTCTGACCGGGAAATGGTGATCAAGGAGCAACCGCCACAGATTTTGCTCAGGGATAAATCAGGCAAGCAATGAGCCGGAAAAGGGAATTGTTGTCTCGGGTTTACATGTTGCTTGTCGTCTTCGTGGCGATCGCGATGATCCTGATGGCAAAGGCTGCTGTCATCTACCTCTCAGAGGGCGGGGTGTTGCGGCAAAAGAGCCGGGAATTGTATTACCGGGTCGATCGCACGGAGGCCGAACGGGGTCAGATCCTTGCCGATGACGGAAGTCCGCTAGCGACTTCCCAACCGATCTTTGAAATGCGAATGGATTTAGCGGCCAAAGGCCTCGATGATCCAACCTTTTATGCGGGACTGGATTCTCTGGCCCTTTGTGTGAGAAACCTGTCGTACCCAGACAAATCTGTTACCCAGGTGCGGAACATGCTGCAGGATGCGCGTAAGAAAAGGAAGCGCTACCTGCTCATCGGCAAGAACCTGAATTACGAACAGATGTTAGCTGTCAAGCGCTTTCCGGTTCTTCGCCTGGGGCCGAACCGCGGTGGATTGATCGTGCAGTCGGAAACGCGCAGGATCAAGCCTTATAAAAACCTCGCCAGCCGCACGGTCGGGCTCAACCGGTCCAACTCCGAAGCCGTGGGACTGGAGAAGAGTTACGATGCTCATCTGCGCGGCGAAGGCGGAAGCCGTGTGGTGCGCAAAGTCTCCGGTAACCTGTACCTGCCGGTCGATGGGCTTGATGAGATCCTCCCACGCAAAGGGGGCGACGTGATTACGACCATCAATCCCGGAATACAGGAAGTCGCCGAACTTGCACTTTCGGATGCCCTGCAAAATCACCAGGCAGAAGGTGGTTGTGCGGTGGTTATGGAGGTAGAGACCGGTGCCATCAAAGCGATTGCCAATTTGCAGCGCAATCCGGAAGGCGCATATACAGAGGTCTACAATTACGCCGTCGCTCATTCTACTGAGCCGGGTTCGACCTTCAAACTCGCTGCTCTGCTTGCACTCGTCGATGCAGCCGGCGTGGACACCTCGGCGCCGGTCGATCTCATGGGAGGTGCCTGCAATTTTTACGGGCATACCATGAAAGACTCACGCATCCACGGACGCGGCATGTCGGATCTCGCCGACGCCTTTGCGCAGTCATCAAACGTTGGCATATCCCGTCTGACGGTGCAGCACTTTGGCCAGGACCCCGCACGCTTTGTAGCCTACCTGCGCAAACTCGGTCTGGAACAGAAAACGGGCATCGACCTGGATGGGGAGCCGGCTCCTGTTATCAAAGACCCTCTACGCGATAAAAAGAGCTGGTACGGAACCACCTTGCCCTGGATGTCGGTTGGATACGAAGTTAAACTGACCCCTCTGCAATTGCTGACCTTGTACAATGTCGTGGCAAGCGGGGGAAAACGGGTGTTGCCACACCTGGTGAGCGCCATTGACGACGGCCACGGAGTGACAGCACTTTCACACCGGTGCAAGGCAGACTCGCTGATTGCCCCCTGGGCACTTCTGAAAGTTCAGGGACTCCTCAAAGCAGTGGTCGAGCGCGGCACTGCAAATAACATAGTAACCGAAACATATGCGATTGCGGGAAAGACCGGAACGGCTGTTACCAACTATTCCGACCGGGATGCCCTGCAAAAAGCTTATCAGGCATCTTTCGCTGGCTTTTTTCCCGCTGAGGCCCCGGTATACTCCTGCATCGTGGTGGTGTACAACCCAAGCCAAACGGGGTTCTATGGAGCAGAAGTGGCGGCACCGGTTTTTCGCAGGATTGCCGACCGCTGCATGCGTGCAGAGTTTTCACGAACAGCTGTAGTGAATCTCGACGACAAAGTGATGCCTTCTGCAGCCCATCTTCCCTCGGACAACAAGGGACACCTCCATGATTTTAAACAGGTGTTTGCTTTGATCGGGCTGCCCTTTCTGCCAGTGGGGAAAAGCGACTGGGTCGAGACCTACGTTTCCGACGAAGGCATTTCCGCTGCCCCACAAATGCTGCAACGAAATTATATGCCCGACCTCAGGGGTATGGGACTTCGCGATGCCTGTTTTCTCATGGATGCTTATGAGGTCAGGGTCGTACCCTCGGGAAGTGGAAAGATATTGCGGCAGAGCATTCCGCCGGGATCCCTCATACAGGGACACTTAGTGGAAGTGCTGCTGCAGTGAACAAACGTTCTTTGAAAAAACTGGCGGACATATTGCCCGATATCAATGGTTGCCGCATCTGCGGTAATGCGGAGCAAACGATCGTTAGGTTTACCTTCGATTCGCGTCTGGCCGGAGAACAGACAGCATTTGTCGCGAGAAAGGGAAGCCGCTCTGACGGACATGATTATATCGGAGATGCTTTGGCGAACGGATGCCGCGTGATCTTTTGCGAACATCTGCCGGATGAAATCCATCCGGATGCTTGCTATGTTTCATGCGATCCGCTTCCGGAGTTACTCGGAAAAGTTCTCAACCGCTACTTTGGGTTTCCCCAGCAGGGAATGACCATCATTGGTGTTACGGGCACCAACGGAAAGACTACGGTAGCGCGTTTGTTATACGAGCTCTTTGTGGGAATGGGCCACCGGTGTGGCCTGCTCTCAACCATCGAAAATATTGTCGGAGGTAACGTCTTTCCGGCAACACATACCACTCCCGACCAGATTGGCTTGTTCGAATGGCTCCGGACGATGCACGACGCAGAATGCTCATATGTCTTTATGGAAGTGAGTTCGCATGCGGCGGATCAGGGAAGGATTGAAGGTATTGAATTTGCCTGCGGCATTTTTACCAACTTAACCCATGACCACCTCGATTATCACGGAACCTTTAAGTCTTATCTGTATGCCAAGAAGACTTTTTTCGACCGGCTTGATCGGGGAGCCTTTGCGGTCATCAATGCAGATGATCCCAACGCGGAGGTCATGGTCCAAAATACAAAGGCGAAATGCGTAACCTACGGCTTGCGCCAACTTGCAGACCACAAGGGACGCATTCTCGAAAATTCACTCGATGGCTTGCTGCTGCAGTTCGATGCCGTTGAATGGAATGCGCGGCTGACCGGAGTTTTTAATGCCTCCAACCTGCTTGCCGTTTACACATGCGCATTGTGTCTGGGCAAAGAAGCAGAGGAAGTGCTTTCGGGAATGTCCGGCTTGCTGCCCGTTGCCGGAAGAATGGAACGGGTTAGCAGCAAAAATTCAGGCAAGACGGGCATTGTGGATTATGCGCATACGCCCGACGCACTTGAAAAAGTCATCACCACCCTCCTCGAATTGAGGAAGCCGGCCCAGCAGATTGTGACCGTCGTGGGGTGTGGAGGAGATCGCGACCGGAGAAAGCGTCCGGTCATGGCAGAAATAGCCTGCATGTTGAGCGACCGGGTCGTCTTGACATCAGACAACCCGCGCAGCGAATCCCCGGAAGGGATTCTGCGGGAAATGGAACAGGCAGTCCGCCTCAAATATGCGGCAAAATACGTCGTGGTGCCAGACAGAGAACAGGCCATACGAACGGCCTGTCTGATGGCGGGGAATAACGACATCGTTCTCGTTGCCGGAAAGGGCCACGAAAAATACCAGGAAATCGGGGGCAAAAAGTTGCCCTTCGACGATGTGGAAATGCTGAAAACACATTTGTGACGATATACAAGATAATAGAGTAGGTTCTATTAGCATTCTCAGGTTGGTTTTAACAGTTACAGCAGTGGAGCGTGACCAACGGGATCACATCCCTGCTGTACTGTTAATTTTTAAGCGACCTGGGTGTGGACTTGACCTTGAACTGTCTGCAGCCAAGCGCTGTGCATTCTATAGATTATGCTTTACTACCTTTTTCAGTTTGCAGAAAGGATTTTCGACCTCCCGGGAGAGCGGTTGTTTCATTACATTTCCTTTCGCGCCGGACTAGCCATTCTCCTTTCACTGGTGATATCGCTCTTTTTTGGAGGGAGGATCATTGGCATTCTGCGTCGCATGCAGGTTGGAGAGATCGTACGCGATCTTGGCCTGCACGGACAAAAGGAGAAGGAAGGCACTCCAACCATGGGGGGGATAATTATCCTGATGGCCATCGTCATTCCAACAGTGCTGCTTGCACGGCTTGAAAATGTTTACATCCAATTGATGCTATTTACCGTCGTCTGGATGGGACTCATAGGCTTTGCCGACGATTACATCAAAGTGTTTCTGAAAGACAAGAAGGGCCTGAAAGCCGCATTTAAAATAGCCGGACAGGTAGTGTGTGGTCTCGTAATTGCCGTTGTGATGCTTTATCACGAAAACGTAGTTGTCCGCATGCCCAAGGCAGAAGCAGAAAAACAGCACTATGTGGTGCTGGAAGAATTTAAAGGGTACGATGTTGTGCGCAATGTAAACGTAGATTACGTTTACGTAAAAACCCAGCTAACTAACGTACCATTTTTAAAGGGTAACCGGTTCGACTACTACTGGATTTCTGAATTCTTTGGAGATAACCAGCACATTTGGGTATGGTTGATCTTCATTCCAATCGTCATATTCATCGTTACAGCCGTTTCCAATGCAGCAAATCTGACGGATGGGCTGGATGGTCTTGCAACCGGCGTGTCGGCTATCATTGCAGCGACGCTTGCCATTTTAGCTTATGTATCAGGTAATGCCCGCGTTGCCGAATATCTCAATATTTTTTACCTGCCGTACACAGGCGAGCTGGTTATTTTTTCTGCAGCATTCGTCGGCGCATGCGTAGGATTTTTGTGGTATAATACCTATCCGGCCAAAGTATTTATGGGCGATACCGGAAGCCTGGCCATTGGAGGGCTCATCGCCGCCATGGCCATCGTGCTCAGAAAGGAATTGCTCATTCCGCTTCTGTGTGGAGTGTTTTTCATCGAAAACCTGTCTGTCGTCCTGCAAGTGTCTTATTTTAAACTGACCAAAAGGAAGTACGGCGAAGGACGACGCATTTTCCGGATGGCCCCACTGCACCACCATTATCAAAAACTTGGCATTCACGAAGCTACCATCTCAGTAAGATTCTGGATCCTTACCATCATTCTGGCCGTTTTGACCATCATCACCCTCAAAATCCGCTGACATGATCCTGGTGCTTGGAGCTGGAGAAAGTGGAATCGGTGCCGCACGGTTGGCGGCCAAATTGGGTTTGCCCGTTTTTGTCAGCGACGCCGGACACATTTCACCTGATTATCGACAGGAACTCATCGATGCGGAGATTGACTTCGAAGAAGGAGGGCACGAGATCGCAATGGATTTGTTCCCGGACAAACTTGTGAAAAGTCCGGGTATTCCTGATACTGCCCCCGTCATACAACATTTTATTGAACGGGGCATCCGCCCGGAATCTGAAATTGAATTTGCCTGGAATTACTGTAACGGAAAAGTAATTGCCATCACCGGGAGCAATGGTAAGACAACTACCACGCGCCTTTGCACGCACTTGTTGCAGGAAGGAGGACTGGACGTCATCCAGGCAGGCAACGTCGGACATTCTTTTGCAAGGGCTTTATCGGAAGGAACGCACTCCTGTTACGTGCTGGAGTTGAGTAGCTTCCAACTCGACGGCATTGCTCATTTCCGACCTGATATCGCCATATTGCTGAATGTTACTCCAGACCACCTCGACCGGTATGCTTATTCGATGGAGCGGTACACCGCTTCCAAGTTTCGCATCGCAATGAACCAGCGTCCGGAAGATGCTTTCATTGTCTACGCCGGGGATCCAGTGATCAGGGATTACCTCGCGAAACATCCCCAAAAGGGAAGGCTTCAACCTATACAACCCGAGCTCGATCCTCACGGTGTCGTGCGCATCAATGGCGAACCGGTAGCGAATTTGTCGGAGACATGTCTTCGTGGAAGGCACAACGCGGTCAATGCTGCATGCGCAGTAATAGCAGCACGGATGTGTGGCCTCTCTGATGCGGTAATCCACTCGGCACTGAACAGCTTTGTCAATGATCCGCACCGCCTGGAATACCTTGGTCAACACAAGGGCATTGATTTTATCAACGACTCCAAGGCAACCAATGTCGATTCCGTCTATTGGGCACTCGACGCCATGACCAAACCAGTAATTTGGATCGCCGGTGGGCTTGATAAGGGAAATGATTATGAATCCATACAAACGTTAGTTCGCAACAAGGTGGCGGCGCTGGTTTGTCTGGGTGCCGACAATGCCAAACTGGTCAACGCTTTTAAGGGTACGGTGGACCGAATTGCAGAAACCGATGAAATGTCAAAGGCGGTTGCTGCCGCCATGGAATTTGCACAACCCGGTGAGGTGATTCTGCTTTCGCCAGCATGTGCCAGTTTCGACCTGTTCAGCAACTACATGGACCGCGGAGAACAGTTTCGCCGCGAGTTCCTGAAATTAAACAATCCAAACGCGACGCTATGAGCCAATTGATCATTCGCTGGAGAGATAAAATCCTCAGTCCCGGATTCATGTGGTCCGTTATCCTGACGCTGTCCCTCATTTCCATGCTGGCCGTTTACAGTACCTCGGTGACGCTTACCCAATACAGCTATGGCAGCACGGGACATTTCATCATGCGCCATGTCGTGTTTGTTCTCGCGGGAATTGGCCTGGTCTGGGTGTTTAGCCGCATCGACTACATCTGGTTCAATCGCTGGGCGGTTGTCATGTTGTGGTCTTCTGTCATATTGCTGATCTTCATGTACTACTTTGGCGTGCGGATCAACGATGCCACGCGCTGGCTGGTCATCCCGGTCATTGGGGTGACATTTCAGGTATCAGATTTTGCGCGACTTGCCTTGATCCTCTACCTGGCACGGGCGATTTCAGAAAAACAGGATGTGATCAAGGGATTTAAATCTGCTTTTTTACCCATTATGGGCCCGATCCTGCTCATCTGCGGTTTGATCGCACCCTCAAACCTGAGTACAGCGGTCATCATATTTGCAGGTGCGCTGTCCATGATGTTTGTCGGCCGCATCCAAATGAAATACATCGCAATGGTCGTTTTTTTGGGCGTTGCGGTTTTTCTCTTGCTGCTTTTTGTCGAGAATCTGTTTCCGGGTGCGACCCGTGCAGAAACCTGGGTGTCGCGGATACAGTCACACTTTTACGGAACGGAAGATACCTACCAGCTCGAACAGGCCAAAATGGCCATCGCCAACGGAAACCTGCTGATTCCCAATCCGGGGAACAGCCAACTCAAGGCCTTCATTCCTTATTCCTATGCTGATTTTATCTACCCCATCATCTGCGAGGAATACGGACTGATCATCGGAGGTTTCGGAATCATTGTCATTTACCTGGCACTGCTCGTCCATTGCGTTGGCATTGTCAGCAATTCCAAGCGGGCCTTTGGTGCTTTGCTGACCATGGGGGTGGGAGTGAACCTGGTTCTTCAGGCATTTGCCAACATCGCCGTATCCCTGGGTCTGATCCCGGTCACGGGGTTGCCGCTTCCCTTTGTCAGTATGGGTGGTACGTCGCTGTTGCTCACATCGGTATCACTGGGAATGGTCATCAGTGTCAGTCGGCGCATCCAGAACCTAACCCTTGAGGATGGGATAGCTGGGAGACAAGAGAACGCTCAAGCTTTAGCGAATGGCCATGAGGGTGTTGATTAGCGGAGGGGGTACCGGCGGGCATGTATTTCCCGCCATTGCAATCGGTCGCGCCCTTCAGCAGCTCGATCCGGCGATTGAATTGCTATTTGTTGGTGCCGAAGGTCGCCTCGAAATGAGCAAAGTTCCGGAAGCAGGCTTCGAGATCATAGGTTTGCCAATTCGCGGAATGCCCCGGCGACTGGGCTGGCCGCTGATCACCTGGCCCTTTGCCCTCCTTAAATCCGGCATGGAAGCAATCCGCATTTTGCGGCGTTTTCGTCCTAACGCAGTGGTAGGGGTTGGTGGTTACGCGAGCGGTCCAACGCTGGCGATGGCTTGCTGTTTTGGAATCCCCATCGTGGTGCAGGAGCAAAATGCCTATCCCGGAATGACCAACCGCATCCTGGGGCGATGCGCGCGCAAAATTTGCGTGGCGTTTGAGGGAATGGGCAAGTATTTTAATGCGGGTAAATTGGTCGTAACGGGAAACCCGGTGCGGCAAACCCTGGCAACCCTGCCGTCGCGGCAGGAAGCGCTGCGGTTTTTCGACCTGGATCCCTCCAAACGTACGGTTTGCGTTTTTGGAGGCAGTCTCGGCGCACGATCCATCAATCGCGCAATGACGCAAAATCTTGGGGACATCGCTGCCGACCAAAGCATCCAATGGCTTTGGCAGAGTGGAGGGGTCTACGAACGCGAATTGGCAGATGCCGCGCCCTCGTTGCCAGCGCATGTTCGACGGTATCCGTTTGTGGAGCGGATGGACATGGCTTACGCGGCGGCTGATGTGGTTGTATCCAGAGCCGGAGCGCTGACGCTCGCAGAAATCGCCCTGGTTGCCAAACCGTGCATACTGGTTCCATCTCCGAACGTCGCTGGCGATCATCAGCGAATCAACGCCATGCAATTCGAGCGGTCCGGGGCTGCTTTATGCATTGAAGACCCGGCGTTGCCTGTGCAATTGCTCCCCGCAGTGCGCAAACAACTGGAAAACGTCCAATCCATAGAACTGCAAGTCATCCGCTTGAAGGAGTTGGCACGCCCCGATGCCAGCCAAGACATTGCACGGACCATCATTCAAATGACGAACGCATGAATCTCAACTCGTTGCGCCACATCTATTTCCTTGGACTGGGAGGCATCGGAATGAGCAGCATTGCGCGTTACTTCAACCGTCGCGGAGTGCGCATTTCCGGTTACGATAAAACGCCGAGTCCTCTGACCGATGCCTTGCGAAACGAAGGCATGCAAATCCATTTTGAGGACCGCCCACAAGACTTGCCCGAAGGCATTGACCTGGTCGTTTACACTCCGGCAATACCCGCGACGCACGGGGAATTTCGCATGCTCATGAACTCCGGAATCCCCATGCATAAGCGCTCCGAAGTATTGGCAAGGATCACGGAAAGTCACTACAACGTTGCCGTCGCAGGTACACATGGTAAAACCACGACGAGCGCCTTGCTCGCCCACCTGCTGGTGTCCTCCGGAATTCCCACGACGGCCTTTTTGGGAGGGATTTGCCTAAATTACGACAGCAATTTTATCGATACGGGGAACCAGGTTATGGTCGAGGAAGCGGACGAATACGACCGGTCCTTTCTTCAACTGAGGCCGGACATCGGCATTGTCGGATCGCTCGATGCAGATCATTTAGATATCTACGGCAGCCGAAGGGCGATGCTGGACGCTTACGCGTGCTTTGCACAAGCGGTTAGGGGGCATGGACCCTTACTGCTCAGCGACGGAATTGCCGCAGCGGATCGCACACAATTGTCTGCGGGATGCCCTGCCATTTTAAACGTGGAGGATTTTGGTCTGGATGCGGGAGCACACCGCGCACGCATCCTGGGAACCTCCCCACGTCTCACTGCGTTTGAATATATTAGTAAAATATATCATATAAAAGACCTAACTTTGGCCTTGCCGGGTCAGCACAATGTTCGCAATGCCACCGCTGCCATAGCAGTTGCATTGCAACTGGGTGCGGATCCGGAACAGATTCGTAGGGCACTGGCATCCTTTCGCGGGATTCAGCGGAGGTTGCAATGGCGGCTGGATACTCCCGCCAAAGTGCTCATCGATGATTATGCCCACCATCCTGAGGAATTGAGAGCCGTCATTCGCGCTTGCCGGGAGATGTATCCCCAGCGCAAATTGACGGGCATTTTCCAGCCGCACTTGTATACCAGGACGCGCGACTTTATGGACGAATTTGCACGGGTGCTCGAATCGCTGGATCAGGTGGTGCTCGTCGAACTTTATCCGGCGAGAGAATTGCCCCTCCCCGGAATTGATTCGGGAACCCTGTTCGAAAAAATTCGCCATTCCGCTAAGTGGCTGACCGATCTGGAACACTTGCCCGGGTTGATGCGAAACATGGATCTCGACGTGGTAATGACCCTGGGAGCCGGCGACCTGGACACGCGGATTGGGGAGATGGTCGAAGTGATGAACGAACAAATTACCCGCAGCAACCGGGATTTGGATTCGATAAAATAGCGAAACCGAAAACGAAATGAACTCAAAGCTCAAAGGATTCATCCTCGTTGTGGTCAACCTGGCCGCCCTGCTGGCCATTGCCATTTTGTGGATGCATGCTGTGGGCACCCGGCGCATTGCACGACCTGCGTCGCTTGAAATTTCAGTAAGGGCCGAAGGCTCCGGAAGCTTGCTGAAAGAAGCAGATGTTGAAACCTGCGTAAAAGCCTTCTACCGCAAAGACTTCCGGAAAATACCGGTGTACGCACTTCGCCCACAGGCCCTCGAGGCTAAAATTGAGCAACTCCCGCTGGTTCAGAAAGCAGAGGTTTACATCGATCCCGAAAACCGGCTGCGCATCTGGGTTACCCAACGCAACCCCGTGGTACGGGTAGTTGACATCCGGGGCAACCATTTCTATCTGGACGCTACGGGTTTTAAAATTCCCATTTCCAGTCAGTACAGTTCTCGCGTACCCGTGGCGACCGGAGCTTGGATGCCAGTGCGCGGAAACCGCCTGGACAACAGGGAGCTCAGCTATTACCGGCACCTGCTCAGCCTGGTCGATGCCATTGCTGCAGACAGCTTCGCCAGATGCCTTGTTGAACAAATCGACCTGGATGAGCATGGAGAGTTTACCCTGGTTCCCAAAATCGGAAATGAAAAGATCCTGTTTGGCAGCACAGAAAATATGCAGGATAAACTGAGCCGGTTGCGGCTTTTTTACCGGGAGAATATGGGGCGCAAAGGATGGAATGTCTACCAGACGATCAACCTCAAATTTGAAGGTCAGGTCATCGGCAGACGCGAGCACTTTGAAAGTTGAGTTTTGAATCTATAAAAAGACCGACGAACATGGACGCATTTCACACTTCTGAACAAAAGATCATCGTAGCACTCTACATCGGCACGACCAAAGTGACGGCACTGGTTGGACGCAAAAATCTGATCGGCAAACTCGAGCTGATGGGTTATGGTGTTGCAGCCTGTGAGGGCGTTAGCCGCGGAACCGTGAGCAACATCGAAAAAACGGCCAAGGCCATTTGCGACGCCATCGACCGCGCTGAAAAAAGCTCCCGCCAGGAAATCAGGAGCGTCTACGCCGGAATATCTGGTGAGCACATCCGCAGTCTGCACCACCAGGCCGTCAAGTACAGAGACAACGGAAAGGAAGAAATCAACCAGGAAGACATCGACCAACTGGTTAAGGATATGCACAAAATCGCTTTGCCACATGGCGACATGATCCTGCATGTCATCCCTCAGGAGTTTTTCATCGACAACAAGAAGCAAGGACATATTGATCCCATCGGGATGCCCGGAGCGAGGCTGGAAGCCAATTTCCACATCATCACCGCAAGCGGAGATTCCATTGAACAGATGAGACGCGCCATCGAAAAATCGCAGATCGAGCTCCTGGGCCTCATCCTCGCCCCCACGGCAACAGCACAAGCTGTGCTTTCAGACGAGGAAAAGGAATTGGGGGTCGTGCTGGTGGACATTGGAGGAGGCACGACAAACGTAACCATTTACCACAATGGGATCCTTCGTTTTACCGGAGTCGTTCCCCTTGGATCAAATGTGATCACCAACGACATCAAAGCGGGTTGTGCTGTCCTTCCCGACCAGGCAGAAAAACTCAAAGTCAGATTTGGCTCGGCCATTGCCGGAGAGATCGTCGACAACCGGATCATAACCGTACCGGGACTGATGGGCCGCCCCCCGAGAGAGATATCGGAAAAAAACCTCGCCCGGATCATCCAGGCCCGGGTAGAAGAGCTTTTTGACTTTGTGATGTGGGAAATCAGGAGAAGCGGTTTCGAAGACCGCCTCCAAGCCGGGATGGTACTCACCGGCGGCGGCTCGGCTTTGCGCAACATCAACCTGCTGGCCGAATTGCACACGGGCCTGGAAACCCGGATTGGAATACCGCTGGAGCGCAGCTTCTCCCACCTTGCCGATGATGTCCTCAAACCGGATTTCTCCGCTCCGATGGGAATATTGCTCGAGGCGGCCGGGTACCGAGAAGCAGAGAAAATGGTCCCTGCAACGGAAAAAGCAATAGCCGGAGGGGGGATGGGAACTTTTGAGATCGAAGACGGGGTGGAAAATACCCAACAGCTCGAAGAGGAACACCACGGGAGCGGAAAGAACTGGCTCGACCGGGGCATTGACACGCTTACGAAAATATTTGTTCCCGGCAAGGACTCCCCCTTGTAGCCTGAATTTTTTTATATATAAAAAAAAATTATAATTTATTTTTATTTGTAATATATAAATACATATCTTTACACCGTAAACAGATATTCATATACTGTAATATGAGTCAGCGTTCCATCATAAAGGTCATCGGGGTCGGCGGAGCCGGAACCAATGCTGTGACTCATATGTTCAGCCAGGGCATCCGTGGGGTGGACTTTGCGGTCTGCAATACCGACCAGCAATCGCTGGAACTCAGTGGGGTGCCGGTGAAAATCCAGTTGGGCCCCCTGCTCACGGAAGGCCGTGGCGCAGGCAACAACCCGGAAAAGGGCAAGTTGGCCTGTGAGGAATCTACCAAAGAGCTCGTTCAGTTTCTCGAAAAGGAAACCCGCATGCTCTTCGTAACGGCAGGTATGGGGGGTGGTACGGGCACAGGGGCCGCACCAATCCTTGCCAGAATGGCCCGAGAGCTGGGTATCCTCACTGTAGGTATCGTCACCATGCCTTTTTCGTTCGAAGGGCCCCGCAGGGGAAGGCATGCGGCAGAAGGCATCGAACAACTCAAACAAAGCGTCGACGCACTGATCGTCGTCTCCAATGATAAGTTGCGTGAAGTCTATGGCAACCTCGCCATGTCAAGCGCGTTTTCTCACGCCGACAACGTATTGGCAACCGCCGCGAAGGGGATTGCTGAAATCATAACGGTTCCCGGATACATCAACGTCGATTTCGAAGACGTGAATTACGTGATGAAAGACAGTGGTGTGGCCATTATGGGTTCAGCCGTCGCGGGCGGCCAGGATCGCTCGAAAAAGGTCATCGAACTTGCATTGAACAGTCCGCTGCTCGAAGACAACGACATCCGGGGAGCCAAGCACATTTTGCTCAACATCACCACGGGGCGCAATCCGGAAATTACCATGGACGAAGTCGGTGAGATCACCGAGATCATTCAAAGAGCTGCCGGCCATGACACGGATCTCATTTGGGGTTCCTGCGTGGATGATGCACTCGACGATCAGATCAGCGTAACGCTGATCGCCACCGGGTTTAACGCGGGCAACCTCGAAGCAAGGCAACAAGCAACCATACGGGTCAGTATCGACGACGAAACGGCCGATATGCACTCTGATAATCCTTCCAATGCCCGGATCTTTGATGTGGAGCATGCGGGTGGAGCAAACGGTTTTGACGAAGAGGAAAAATACCTCGACGCAGGCAGCCCGATGGTTAACTGGGGTGCAAGCTCCTCAAATACAGGTTCCGCAAAGTCGCAATCGGGAACTGGGGCGCTTCGAGATCAAAATTCTCCTTTGGCAGATTCAAAAACGCTTCATGACGCGGAGAACGTTCCCGCTTATGAACGCAAAAAAATACGGCTCGACTCAGTCAGTGCCTCCAATGAGCTGAATGGCTCCAGGGTGCGGATGGTCGTGGACGAAGACAATCGTCCCGAGATCCGTGAGGATAGCTCCTTCCTGCACGACAACGTCGACTAAAGAAGCTTCGTCTTTTCATACCTTTTCTTGAGATTGGTTTATCAGTCCGGGCGCCCGCCCGGACTTTTTTTTGTGGCTTTTGAACCGCCTCGGAGCGCATGCTCTCCCGGAACGTCCAACGATCCACCCTCCCCGCTCAATGGAAGCCCGGCCGGTGATCGGTAAGTTAAAATTTCTGTTGGGGCAACCTTTTAGCCTGCACCCCCGTATGGAAAGTATATGATGATTAATTTTAACCCAAAATGTAATCCTATGCGAAATGCCTTGAAGATTTTGACCTTGTGCTTAGTCGCAGTCTGCGGTCTGAGTGCCCAATCCATTGTGCTCTATGGCACCGTGTACAACAGCGACAAGGAACCTGTGGCCGATTGGCCGGTTCACATCATGACCAGTCCCGCGACCAACGTGGGGGGCGTACGGCTGACGACAAACGCCGACGGTTATTATGAAAAGGAGTTTAGCCTGAACCCGAATACGGCAGCTTACGTCATTTCTGTAGCGGATCCATGTCAGAAGGCTCCACAGATTCAAAAAGCGGAAGCCGTGGAGGGCAAATTCCAGCATGATTTTGTAATCTGCAGTCGCACCACTCCGGGTGCTGATCCATGTGATGGCAAATTTAATTTTGTTGTTCACAGCGACGGTTGGGTGGAATTCCATGCAGGGGCGGTTTCAGAACGGGTCGAATTCCACTGGGAATTTGGAGACGGCACCACCGGCACGGGTCGTGACGTGCGTCATCAATATGGCGCTCCAGGCGTTTACGAAGTGAGCCTTGTGATTGCAGGTACCAACTGCAAAAAGCGCTACGCATTTAAAGTCGAAGTGCGCGATACAAAACCACCGGCTCCCCCAACGCATTGGGACCAGGCGTGCTGTGGCAAAGTGAACATTTCTGCTGCGGCAGTGGCCAGCACCAACGCCAATTATTTCGTGTTCCGCGCCAGCGCGGGCTTCCCGATCAAAGAAGTTCACTGGGATTTTGGCGATGGACAGACGGGCAGCGGGGAAGAGACGCGCCATGCATACTCCGCTGAGGGGCGTTACAAAGTGGTTACTACCATCACCGGGGAGTTCTGTAAAGTTGAGCTCGTCACGTGGATACACGTAGGCAAACGCCCGGAGCCCTGCAACATCGATTTTGGATTTTCTGTCGATCAACTTTCGGCAAAGTTCCGTGCTGACCTGAAAGGACAAACAGCTGATAAGTTGCTTTGGAATTTTGGCGACGGGTCATCGTCTAATGATCCTGAAACCAGCCATACCTATGCCCGGCCGGGTGTGTATAAAGTAAGCCTTATCGTCTCCATAGGAGGAAAGACCTGCGAAGTCACCAAAGAAGTACGCGTAGGTGGCAACATTGACCCGAATGATCCCTGCAGCGCGGATTTTCGCTTTCTGACCGATCAGCTCACCGTTAAGCTGGAAGCTGTTTTCAAGGTTAGGCCCGATAAATTTTATTGGGACCTTGGGGATGGAAATACCTCAGCAGAGTTGGCGCTCAAACACACGTATGCAAAGGCAGGAGTTTATACCGTGGTGCTCTACTACGTTGTGAACGGCGTGGAATGCAAATCGGCTAAACGCATTAAAGTGGGCAATCGCTCAGGTGGTGGGTTCACCGTCGAAATTGCGGAAATCAATCCCAACCCAGGTGCGGAACAACCGGTACTGACCATTCGCACGGATGAGGGTACACAAGCCCTGCTGGTCATTTCTGATCTCAGCGGGATGCCGTTGCGCAAAATTCCCATTGAACTCGAGGCGGGAGACAACCGCATTCCATTGGTGTTCAATGACCTTAGGTCAGGGAGCTATTTGATAACGTTGATTCATGAACTCGTTCCTGTATCCTCCGTTCGTTTTCAGAAAATGTGAGGACATCATTTAACACTCTGTGCACAAAAGAGCTGCCCATTTTGGGCAGCTCTTTTGTGTTTAGGGCAATGCCGGTAGCGGATTCGATCGCCCTTCCCGGGGTTGATCGAATGCTCAAATGGTCCTTTACAAAAAATCTACTCCTGCATCGATTTCCATACACCCCGCATTTCGGAATTAAGGGGCGGCTCAATGGAGGGATCTGGCCAGAAGCTCCCCCAGATAACCCCAATGCACCACAGTGACCTGCGCTCCGTGAGCCAACAAGCCCTCAACCGGAATGGGGACTCTGATTGAAATTCTAAAATGAATACTTTTGCGAATGCAAACGCGCCCTGTGATGAACTGGGGAGAGCTGGTGCGGTCCTATCGCATCTTCCGGTTTATCAAACCCTATCGCTGGTATTTCTTTTTTGGAATGGTGTTCCTAGTTCTGGGGAGTGGACTGTTTATGGTCTTTCCTGCTGCCGCAGGGGAAATGGCCAATGCAGCCATCGGAAAAAGCAAATGGCCGTTCAGTTTAGCTTCTTATGGATTGTTGTTCCTTTCGATCCTGGTGATTCAGGGCATCCTGTCTTATTTCCGCACCTTGTTTTTCGCACGCGTCAGCGAATATGGAATGGCCGATTTGAGGCAGGAACTGTATTCTAAAATTATATGCCAGGACATGGCCTATTTCGAAAGCCACCGCATCGGGGAACTCACCAGCCGCCTCACCGCCGATGTCGAACAGTTGCAGGCTGCCTTCTCCGTGACCTTGGCTGAGTTTATTCGCCAGATCGTCGTACTGGTTGCCGGAATCGGGATCATCGCATGGATGACACCCCGGCTTGCACTGACCATGTTGTTGACTTTTCCCATCATCGTCGTTGCGAGCATTCTGTTTGGTCGCTACGTTCGCAAATTGTCGCGTGAGCGCCAGGATGCGCTTGCTGGCGCCAATACGATCGTGGAAGAAACCCTGCAATCTTTTCAAAATGTTAAGGCATTCACCAACGAGTTATTTGAAATTGGGCGCTACGGCGATTCCATTCGGGACATGGTGAGGATATCCATGCGCTATGCCCGCACGAGAGGCGTTTTTTTCATCTTCGTGATCACCATCTTGTTTGGTGGGCTGTTTTTCATATTGTGGAGAGGAGCCATCCTGGTGGAACGCGGGGAAATGGAAGTGGGCGATCTGTTTTCTTTCATCCTCTACACGGGCATCATCGGGGGAGCCATCGCCGGAATCGGGAACCTCTATACAGCCATCGCCGGATCTGTGGGTGCGACCGAGCGCATTCAGGCCATACTGGATCGCCCCTCAGAAGTCGATCTCTCCGTATCAGCAACTGCGGAAATCGCTTCCTCTGCTGCCGGTCAGGTGGAATTCAAAAAGGTTCATTTCAATTATCCCTCCAGGCCGGATGTTGAAGTCCTTCACGACATCAACCTGCAATTGGAACGCGGACAGCGCGTTGCCCTGGTCGGTTCCAGCGGAGCCGGCAAGTCGACCATCGTGCAATTGTTGATGCGCTTTTACGAACCTTCTGCCGGACAATTGCATGTGGATGGCAGGCCTGCCAGCAGTTATGAATTGCGCGAGTACAGAAGCCGATTGGCAATCGTTCCCCAGGAAATTCTCCTCTTTGGAGGAAGCATCCGCGACAACATTAAGTATGGCAAACCGCATGCGAGTGAAAACGAAGTCCGCGATGCCGCTCAAAAGTCGAATTCACTGGAATTCATCGAATCCTTTCCACAGGGCTTCGACACCATTGTCGGCGAACGCGGAATGAAACTCAGTGGCGGACAGCGCCAACGCATCGCCATTGCCAGGGCCATCCTGAAAGATCCCTCCATCCTCATCCTCGACGAAGCCACCTCATCGCTCGATGCTGAAAGTGAACGCCTGGTTCAGGACGCGTTGGACAAACTCATGTCCAACCGCACTTCGCTGATCATTGCCCACCGACTTTCGACCATCCGGGAAGCGGATTGCATTTACGTACTTCAAAGGGGACGCATCGTTGAACGGGGAACCCACGAGGAACTGGTATCCATCGAATACGGTGTTTACCGCCGTCTGGTTGAGCTTCAACTGGATCCGGTCGAATAGCAAGCGCGATTCATGCCATCGGGAAGGGGGCACCTGATTACAATCCATTGCAAAGCCTTAGCTTAGCCTAAAATTGTAAACTTGGAACAGAGCCGCAAGGGTGCACCTTTATTAGCCTACAACAGTTTTGGCATCGAGGCCTACGCGGAAGACCTGATGCACATTCGCCAGGCGGAGCAACTTGCCGCCTATCATCCGGGAATGCCGTTTAGAATTCTGGGTGGCGGAACCAACATCCTCATTGCTTCTAATTTGCAGGGTGCCGTGCTGCGCATGGAAATCGACGGAATCGAGGTATTGGAAGACAATGCACAAGGCGTTTGGGTGCGCGCTGGTGCTGGTCAGGTGTGGCACGGTTTGGTTGAATGGGCACTCGAGCGCGATTTGGGCGGAATTGAAAACCTTAGCCTGATACCCGGTACGGTTGGTGCAGCTCCCGTTCAGAACATCGGAGCCTATGGAGTTGAACTGAGCGAGGTGTTTGCCTGGGCAGAAGTATGGGACCTCGAAATGCGAAGCATCCGGAAGGTGAAGGGTGAAGAAGCAGGATTTGGATATCGCGACAGCCATTTCAAAGGAGCTTGGAAAGGCCGATACATCATTACACATGTAGTGCTGCACCTTCGGCGCAATGCGCGGCCCAATACGTCTTACACCGTGGTTCGCGAGGCCCTCGAAAAAAAGGGCATCGGAGATCCGTCCATCCGCGATGTGAGTGAAGCCATCGTAGAGATCCGCAAAACCAAGCTTCCCGATCCATCAGCGTTGGGAAATGCCGGAAGCTTTTTTAAAAATTGCTCTGTCGACGCCCGGCGATACAGCGAATTGAAGCTGCGTTTTCCCGGAATGCCCGCTTTCCAGCAGCCAGACGGTAGTTTTAAAATACCCAGCGGGTGGCTTATCGAGTCCTGCGGGTGGAAGGGAAAGCAGCAGGGACGGGTCGCCTGTTATGCAAAACAAGCCCTCGTCCTGGTAAACTGCGGCGGCGCAACCGGTCTTGAAATCCTCGAATTTGCTGGTGAAGTTGCCCGGACGGTTGAGGATACTTACGGGTTGCTGTTGGAACCTGAAGTAAATATTTGGGAAGACAACTAAACACAAAATTGGCAAATGCGCCAGTAAACCGTTATTTTTACTAAAAGATTGCGTCAAGGTCGGGGCCTTGTGCTCCCCATGGCCATTTACCCAAATGCATGAGCATGAGGATACAATTATTGTGGATTGGTCTGCTGGTTTCTTTTTGTACACCTGTTTCAGCCATCAGTGCCCCCTGCGCGGCATGCTCCCGTCAAGCCGACTCGCTCGCGTTGGTAAGCCTTTACCAGGCAACAGACGGCCCTAACTGGACCGTTTCCTGGAACCTCGACAATCCCATGACGACCTGGGCTGGCGTTCTTCTCGATCCTGGGGGATGTGTGCGCAGCCTCGTATTAATCAACAATGGACTGAATGGCATCCTGCCGGCGGCACTGGGCACTTTGTCGGATCTGCGTTTGCTGTACCTGTTTGGCAATTTTCTAAACGGACCCATCCCTCCGGAATTGGGCCAGCTCGGAAAAGTGGAGGATCTGGTGTTGGAGAACAACCAGCTCTCCGGCAACATTCCCCCGGAGTTGGGAATGTGCGCTTCGCTCAAAACGCTCAGCCTGGGCAACAATTTCCTGGACGGCGAATTGCCCGCGGCAATGGGGAACCTTTCCCAACTGGTCACCCTGGTGCTGTCGAACAATGTACTTACCGGACCCATTCCCGCCTCTTTTGGCAACCTGGCTAAACTCGGTGTGCTCGACTTGAGGCGGAACCAGCTCAGTGGCTCGCTTCCGGCCTCCCTGGGACAGTTGACCTCTCTCCGGGAGTTTTACGTCCAGAACAACCGTCTCAGCGGCACCATACCGGCATCCATGGGTAATCTGAACCAGATGAACCACTTCTGGGTTTTCGACAACGATTTTACCGGAGACGTTCCGGACTTAACAGCAGCTCCATTGGCCAGTTTCAGGATTGAAGACAACCGTTTCTCAGGAATTCCGGATTTCAGCTCGGTACAGACCTGGGGCAATTCATTCCCTTTTGGACTGATCATCACGGGAAACGCATTTACTTTCGAAGACTTGCTTCCCCTCAAAAAGATACACCCGCGCTTTTATTACGATTTTGACCCCCAGGACCCAGTGACCCTTGATTCCCTGCAACTGCTCACTGCCGGAAGCCAGTACATCGTACAAACATTTGTCGACCCCGGCATCACGGAAAACAATTACAAATGGTTTAAGGATACGAGTTTGGTCTTCAT
Organism: Saprospiraceae bacterium; assembly: GCA_020848995.1. GTDB lineage: Bacteria > Bacteroidota > Bacteroidia > Chitinophagales > Saprospiraceae > Vicinibacter. The sequence goes on from JADLHA010000030.1 coordinate 56,622, forward strand.
CAGCAACCGGAATACCTACGAAATACCGCAGGCTTCCGAGGCAGACGAGGGCTATTACAGTGGCAGGATCACCCACCCGGAAATCAGCAATTTTGAAATCCGGATCGCCCCTTTTCGCCTGGTTGTCTATGACCCCTTGCGTTGCGACAAACCACTTGCTGGCGAACGCTGCGATTCCGCCATTGCTTTTTGCAGTACTTCCGAACTCCATAAATATTGCGGTTCGCTGGGAAACTCGGATACCGCAATTCATTATTTCCTATGCGACAGCACCATCCCCGTAAACAATCCGCGCTGGATGTCGTTTGTTGCCCCTTCCGACAGCCTGCTCATCGAGGTGATCCCGTATGGTTGCACGGGAATTGACGTTGGAGGGACCATTTTCCGGGGAATGCAGGCGGCAGTCTGGTCATCCTGCGGACAGACACCCGACAGCATTTTGCTTTGCCACAGCGATTGCTCAGAGAGCCCCATCGGATTGACCTCCAACGCCTTTCAAATCGGCCAAACCTATCGCCTGGTCGTCAATGGCTGCATGGGCGATAACTGCAATTACCTCGTCGTCATACGCCACGGACGCAAACCGTTCGAACTCGCTGAACCGGGTCCGATCTCAGGAGAAAATTCAATTTGCGCCGACGGCACGGTTCATCCCTACCATACCAACAAGATCTCCGGTGCGACGACCTACCAGTGGTTTATAGATGACTCCTTAGTTGCCAGCACTCCCGACACCCTGGTTGAACTCATCGACCTCGAACCTGGAGAATACCTGCTTAAAGTGCGGGCGGTCAATTTTTGCGATACCACCAACTTCAGCATCCTTCCACTCAAGGTCAACACGTTTCTGCGCGTGGCAGAGCTAACGGTAACGACCCTGGCCATGGACAGCGCCTTCGTCGTGAGTTTTACCATTCTGGGTGGTGTGAAACCCTACCTGCTTACCCTTGGCAGGGGAACCATTGATACCGCCACAGGTCGGTTTACATCGGACATTCTGTTGTGCAAATCGGCTTACGAATTTGAAATCCGGGACACCAGCGGATGTCAGGCTACTGTTTCCGGGTTCGAGCGTTGCGGATGCAATGGGCTTGCAGGAAGCATGCCTCAGGATAGCCTGACGATTTGCGAGGGGCAGACGTTTACCGTTCAGTATACGGGTTCTGAAACCAGAGACTCCGGTGATTTGGCAATTTACATCCTGTATACGGACCCGCTAAACCCAGCCGGAAGCATCATCCGGAGTAACGGTTCGGGAATTTTTCCTTTTGACCCGGCGCGATTCCGTTTCAACGTTTGGTATTATGTATCACGGGTCGTCGGACGGCGCAATGCAAAGGGAGAGCTCAACTTTCTGCACCCATGTCTGAGCATCTCGAATTTTCAACCCGTCATTTTCAGGCAAAAGCCTCTGGTCTCCGCGGGCCCCGACCGCGCGGCTTGCGGAACCGCCACTTCGCTGGAAGCCTTCGGCAATTTTACCACGGGGGAGTGGAAACTCGTCTCTGGCCCCGGCCAGGCCGTCTTTGCTGATGCCCGCGCTGCCCTGACCACCGTTGAGGTGGACTCGCTGGGCGATTACAGCTTTGCGTTTGAGGTGACCAATGGTTATTGTACAGGCAAAGACGAACTGCGCATACGATTCCAGGAAGGCCTTCAACCGGTTATCGGAGGGTTTGCAAACGTTTGTGAGGGACAGCATACCAAACTCGACGGAGGAAACTTCGACCGGTACCTATGGTCAACGGGTGATACAACGCGCGTGCTGCATGTGGATGCTCCCGGGACCTACTGCCTCACCGTATCGGATGCATCCGGATGCAGTGGCTCGTCCTGCCTGACCGTCGTACTTGCAATTGCACCATCGGCAAGCCTCGTAGCTCCGGACAGCCTGTGCACCGGAGATCGCGCCATCATCCTCGTCAGTGAACCCTATACGGCTTATCGCTGGAACGACGGAACGTCAACGCCCTTCTTGCCCATCGATACCGGAGGCCGCTACTGTGTAACCGTTACTGCAACCAACGGCTGTACGGATGAGGCCTGCTTCGATGTCATTTCCAAGAACCGGTCTTTCCGTTTCTTCAGCGATACGGCTTGTTTCGGCTCTACCTATACCTACCTCGGCCGCAGTTTTACTGCGGAGGGCACCCATGACATCGCCCTGGACGGCGCAGCTCCCAATGGATGTGACAGCATTGTTCGCCTTCAGTTGCATTGGTGGCCCAAACTGATCGTCACCGATACGCTGATATTTCCCGATGACGGTACGCGAACCGGTGTCGTCAGCGTGGTGATGGCAGGTGGGGTTCCGCCTTATCAGTATCTGTGGAGCAATGGCAGCAGGACCCCCGGGATCGCCAACCTTGTTTCCGGAAACTACCAGTTGTTTGTAACCGATGCGAAAGACTGCGTTGCCATATTTAACTTCTTTGTACCTAAAACCGTAGGCACTTCAGGATCGACGGGTGCCGGCTTCCTGCCACGGTTTGCAATCTTTCCCAACCCATCTGCGTCCGGAGGAAATCTGTATATTGAAAATACAGGTTCACCCTGCACAGTGCAAGTCAGCTTATTTGATATCTGGGGAAGAAAACATTCCTTACGAACGTTCGCTAGCTTATCGACAAATGAACCGCAACGCATTCCTTTGCCGGAATCTCCTGGCTTATACCATCTGCTCATCACCGACGAGTTTGGAAATATTCAATCTGCAAAAATCATAACGCATGATCATTAAACACCAACTAAAAAGAATCATTGTCCTAACCTGCGGATTTATGCTGACCTCCATTCTATGCATAAATGCACAGAATGGTATTCGGATAGAGCGCTGGATCAACGGCGTGACCATTCCCGTCGACATTGCCCATAGCGGCGACGACCGACTTTTTGTAGTCGAAAAGCCAGGCAAGGTCAGAATCATCCGCAACAACAACCTGCTCCCAAATGCTTTTTTAGACATCACGTCCAAAGTCCGCTCCAGTGGCAACGAGCAGGGCTTGCTGGGACTGGCATTCCACCCGCAATTTCGAAGCAACGGATTGATCTACGTCAACTACACATCCGATTCCCTCGGATCCAACCACACATTGGTTGAGGAATACCACATCTCAAACGATACCGACTACATCGATCATCAGTCAAACCGGTTACTGCTGGACATCAAGCAGCCTTTTGGCAACCACAACGGAGGGTGTTTGAAGTTCGGTCCGGATGGATTTCTGTACATCGGCATGGGGGATGGTGGCAGCGCGAACGACCCCAACAACAATGGCCAGAATAAGCTGGCCCTGCTGGGCAAAATGCTTCGCATTGACGTGAACGCTCCGACAACTTACAACATCCCTCCCTTAAATCCCTTTGTAAACAAACCAGAATACGCTCCGGAAATCTGGGCTTTAGGCATGCGAAACCCCTGGCGCTTCAGTTTCGACCGCCTCACCGGCGACCTGTGGATTGGCGACGTTGGCCAGGGAACCTGGGAGGAAATCGATTTCGAAGCAGCCGGAGACCCCGGAGGTAGAAATTATGGCTGGCGCTGTTACGAGGGGAATGCCAACTTTAACCTCGCGGGCTGTGAACCCAAGGAGAACTTTACTTTTCCAATACATGAATACCTCAGCGACGAAAGGGTGAACGGGTGTTCGGTAACCGGAGGGTATGTTTGCCGGGGAGAAGACTATCCATCCCTTTACGGCAAATACCTTTACGCCGACTATTGCAGCGGGAAGATGTGGACCATCGAACAACTTCCAGGCGGAGGCATCTCCAATGGTCTGGTATACGATCACACAAACAATGCGTTGACCGCTTTTGGCGAAGACGCTCAGGGCGGACTGTATTTTGCCGATGCATCTGCAAGCGCCATCTTCAGGATCCTCGACACCTGCAGCCTGACGGTATCCGTACAGACCCAGGATGAATCTTGTCCGGGTTACCGCGATGGATCCGCCAAAACGCAATGGAATGAGCAAATGGGGGTCCGGTTCATATGGTCAACGGGCGACACCACCGCGCAGTTGCAGGGCCTGGAACCCGGAACCTATTCGGTAACCATTACCCGCGGACTTTGTCCAGCAACAGCGCAATTTGAAATATCAGGGGCAACTCCGGACTCTGCATGTACCGAAAGTGTGCCTTTCATTTCCCTGTGCGAAGGCGACTCAACCACCTTAGTCGCTTGTGATGCCGGAGCGAACCGAACGTATGCGTGGTACCGCAACGACAGCCTGCTCGTGCAAACGGGTCGCCAACTGACGACCTCAGTTGCCGGCAGTTACCGGATTCGCTGGGTTGACAGCATCGGTTGCCTTTCTGAGCCATCCGGTGCGGTGGAATTGAAGCAATTGCCTCTTCCCCCTAAACCGGGAATAGGTGCTATCCGGGATTCCGTCTTTTCAGACCCCGGTTACGCTTTGTACCGCTGGATCCGGTTCGGAATGATCCACGAAGAGACCAATCTGCCTTACTTCAAGGTAGGTGGAGCGGATGGCTTTTATTCCGTACAGGTCGTCGATTCCAATGGCTGCGTAAGCCCTTTGTCCGACTCCATTGACGTAGTGGTACCGGCGTCAGACAATCCTTCAAAACCGGGTGCTGCCCGGATCATTCCCAATCCCGTAAAAGATCAACTCTGCATACAGACTGATCTGATCCTGTTAAATTGGGAAATACTGGACCTCAATGGCAGAAGCCAGCTTCGCGGAAAATTTCCCTCCGGGGCCAATTGCCTGGGTGCAGAAGTGCTGGGCACTCTTGCGCCCGGATCCTACTGGTTGCGATTGAACAATGCCAAAGAAAGCATCCATTTGGCATTTACCCGGACCTAAATTGGTAAGCGGAAGAGCAGGAATTCCTCGAAAACAACAGAATGCCCTGATGCAGGTCGCACAGCCTGGTGGGTGCTGGCAGGCTCGAACTGCCGACCTCCGCCCTGTCAAGGCGGCGCTCTGAACCAACTGAGCTAAGCACCCAAAACATTGCCCTTGCCGCAGGCTTTTGCGACGGGGCCCCAAAGGTAATCAATGGCACAGACTTGAAGCGCCGGGCCGTATCTAAAATGTCGTAAGTTTGCAGCAACGCAAGGCGCAGCGAAGGTAGCATTATTTTGCGATAACTTACTGAGCTGCAACGAAGTATTGTGATGATCCATTCGATTGGCACGTGAGCTTTTACGGGCTGAGAGGCACAATAGAGCGTTTTTAGAAGTACCCTTGAGTAAAAAGCCCGCTGCAGCCTGATCCTGGGACCCCTGACAGCAAAGATTTCAGTACACGATCCATTGTAAATGCAACCCTTTAAACTTGACCGCGAACTCGTTTTCTTCGACCTGGAGACCACAGGCATCAATGTATTGCGCGACCGAATTGTGCAAATCGCCATGGTCAAATTCTCCCCGGGAAAGGAAACGCCTGAAGAGTTTTACAGCCTGATCCACCCCGGTTTGCCCATTCCCGCAGAGGTGACCCGCATCCACGGCATCGACGATGAGGCAGTTGCTGACGCACCGAGCTTTGCCGATCTGGCCGGCGAAATGCATACCTTTATTGGGTGTTCTGATCTCGCCGGCTACAACAGCATACGGTTCGACGTGCCTTTGCTGGCTGAAGAATTTTTTAGGTGCGGAATCGATATCGAACTGGAATCCCGACGTCTCGTCGATGTACAACGCATATTTTATAAGATGGAGCCCCGCTCACTCAAAGCAGCCTATCAGTTTTATTGCGGGAAGACGCTCGACGAGGCCCACGACGCACTGGCAGACACCCGCGCTACCGTTGAAGTGCTGCTTGGTCAAATGGAACGCTACCGGGATACCGATTACGTCGATGATGATGGCCATGTAACCAACCATCCGGTGCGCAATGACCTTCAGGCGTTGAGCGAATTTACCAACGACCTCAATACCCTCGACGTCACCCAGAGGCTGAGGCTCAACGAACGCTCTGAAGTCGTCTTCAACTTTGGAAAATACGTAAACCAGAGCTTTGAGGAAGTATGGCAAAAGGAGCCCACCTATTTCAGTTGGATACTCGACCGCGATTTCTCGTATCAGGTGAAAAAGATCGTACGCAAGTTTGTCGAAGAAAAAAAGCAAAACAAGCCCCGGATCTGAGCCGGTGACCCGCTGTTGGAAACATTCGGGCACCGCCGTGCGTTAAAAGAGACAAACAATACTCATTTCCAAAGCCATGCTGTACAAGATCATACTGCCCCTGTTGGGCATTTTACTGGGAGGGTTTGGGTTCTCTTCCTGTTCAGAGGATAGCCCCGAAACCGGAACACTCGAAATCATGGTTCGCGCTACGTATGGCGACCAGCCACTGGTCATCGGGCAGAGCTACGACTATTACGGTCGTGGAACCATGAAATTCACCCGCTCAGAATTCTTTATGAGCCACCTCAGCCTGAACAGTGATGGTGCTGCTATGGAGCTCAAAGACATTGACTATTTGCGCATCCACGAACACCACACGACCGAGGCCCGGGCACAGGAAGGCATGCCCTTGCGTTTTAGCGGCATTGCCCCGGGCGAATTCAGCGGAATCTCATTTTTGATCGGACTCGACGAGGCACAGAACAATACGAACCCAGCGAATTATCCGGCAACGCACCCCATGGGGGAAGGTGCGCGCTACTGGGCAGGTGGTGACACTTATATGTTTTCAAAAGTTGAGGGCGTGTACAAAGAAGGAGGCAAGAGCGTGAATTACTTCTACCACTCAGGTTTTGACGAGGCGATGCGGCCTTATCGGTACGAGGCACCCTTGCGCATTGAGGCGGGGAAGACGACCCGGCTCTATTTGTACATAGACCATGCCCATTTCTTCGCCGAAGGCGACCAGGGCATTGATATCTTTTCGAATCCTTATGTCCATGTGGTACATGATGTGATGCAGGGGATGATGGACCGTTACGTTGAAGCCATGCACTTCGAATAGATTTTTGATGGGGAAGATTGGTCTGTGGATTGGTGGTGCAGGCTTGCTCCTGGTGGGTTGGGGATGCGACCCGTCCAACGGTGGCGACATTACCGGGCGCGATTTGAGCCACATACCCTATGCGCCTAAGGAATATCCTTTGGTTGTACCGCCCGGCTTACCTGGGCTGCCCCCATCCCCGGGAAATCCTCAGACCTACGACGGAGTCCAACTCGGACGCCATCTTTTTTTTGATCCCATATTGTCACTGGACAGCACACTCTCCTGTTCGGGTTGCCACGACCCGCGCCGGAGCTTTACCGACAACCTGGCGCTGAGCCCCGGCGTGGGCGGAACCCTTGGCAGTCGCAGCTCGATGACGGCGCTCAATGCAGCCTATTATACCGGTGGTCTGTTTTGGGACGGCCGGTCGGCGATGTTGGAAGACCAGGCCCTGGAGCCCGTGGTCAACCCGGTAGAAATGCACGAACAGTGGCCAAATGTGGAAGAGAAGCTGCGCCGGCACCCCAAGTATCCGGAATTGTTTCGCAAGGCCTTTGGCATCCGCAACACTTCCGAGATCACGCGTGACCTGGCGGCCCGCGCCATTGCACAGTACGAGCGCCTACTGCTCACAGGTGGACAGTCAATTTATCAACAACAGGTGCGAGGCGAACGGTTTTTCGACGACGAACAACAAGAAGGGCACGACCTGTTTTTTAACCTCGACCCCCTGATCCCCGACGCAGAATGCTTCCATTGCCATTCAGCGCCTCTGCTTCAGGCCAACGAGTTTTTCAACAATGGCATTGATTCGGTGGGTGACCTGGACGAGTTTGCGGACAAAGGGCGGGGCGGGATCAACGGCGTATTTTTCGACAACGGCAAATTCAAGGCCCCAAGCCTTTACAACATCGCCCTTACGGCGCCATACATGCACGACGGCCGCTTTAAAACCCTGGAAGAGGTGATCGACCACTACAACGGCGGAGGACATGCAGCAGATAATAAGGATGGATTTATCCGTCCACTGGGCCTGACGCCCAGACAGAAAAGGAGCCTGCTTTCCTTTTTGAACTGCCTGACCGACACGAGCTATTTGCAGAATCCCGACGTTTTGAGTCCTTTTTGAGCAGACTCATTGATTTTTTTTGGCCGGAAAGGCCCCTGATTTCCTTTTAAGTAAAGATTATATGGCCTATAACCTTAGGAAAACTGGATCTATTTATATGAAAATCAGCATATTGAATGACTTAGCTATATATATATAATAAATTGATATATGACAAGCCTCTTTTTTTGTCCTTGTTGGGCCTGAGCAATCGTCGGATACTTGTACTGTGATTGTTTAACAAAGGGAAGAAATACAATCAGAATGCCGGTAAACGTATCGGCGACCGTAAAATTCGGATATGTTCATGGGATTATAATTTGTTAATAGGGAGCTTCTGCTTCCGGGCCGGAGCTCCTATTAACAAATTTTCCCGGAGCATCCACCCAGTGCATGAGATTCGTCTTTTATATAGAGTAAGCTAGTTTTGGATATGTTCATGGGATTATAAGAAGCCGGTTGGCGCCTTCAGCCGGCTTCTTTTTCAAAGCGAATTAACTCGTACTTTCTGATAAATCTATTTCAAAACGAAAAACAGAAAAGTCCTGCAAATGTGCGGGACTTTTTTTTTTGAATAGGGTAGCGGACCGCAGGGGTTCTGCCATGTAAACTGCTGTTCATTCAGTTACAACCCTTTCCTGCCTTCCCCGCGGCGTCTCGAGTCAGCTTTGATTGGGTTGGGAATGATTGAGCTGCTCACTCCATGCAGTATCCAAAACCATTGGCGCTTCTTGAGATCGCTCCTTCGGCCATTTGGTCTTGTGGAGGCGGCTTGGTTGATGGAAAGGCTTGCCGGGTCAAGGAGGCAACAGCCAGGCTCATATGCGGGTGAAGTAGTTGAAGAACCCTTCTTTTCGTGAGTCTGCAACGGGAAGAATCGTATTGTCGGATAGGGTGACTGTAAGGCCACCGTCGCGATGAAGCCGGACGATCCGGCCCAGGTTTACAATGGCACTCCGGCTGATCCGGTAAAAATTCTGTGGGTCGAGGGCATCTTCAAACAAGCGAAGCGTTTTGGCTACCGTGACCCGCCTTCCCTGGCAAAGGTGGAGCGTCGTGTAATTGATCTCCGCTTCGAGCCACAGTATGTCGGCCATTTCCACCATGTCGTAGCCGCCCTGGTGTGCAATTGCCAGGCGATTGTTTCCATGATTTAGGTTTTCTACGAGAATTTTGTAGGCTTCCGTCAGCCGGTGTTCGTTCTCAATGCGTATGGCTTTTTCGATGGCTTCCCTTAGTTCTTGTGGATCGATGGGCTTTAGCAGGTAATCCACCGCTGATATTTTAAATGCCTGGATGGCATAGTGGTTATAGGCGGTTGTGAATATGATTTTGATGTTTTTGTGGATGCAATTTTCAAACAACGCAAATCCTGATTCATTGGGTAGTTCAATATCCAGGAATACCAGGTCTACTTCATGATCCTGCATGAAGTCGTTAGCTTTTCTTACCGAATCGAAAATACCTTCAACGGAGAGCTTGTCTGCGTGCAAATCGAGCATGCTCTGCAACGCAACCTGGCTTTGCAATTCGTCTTCTACGATGATGGATCTTAAACTTATCATATGCTTATAATTTAATAATGGATCTCGTTCCTGTTGGATTCCCGTTGCCGTCGAACAAGTCTATGATGTCTAGTCCCATTTTGTTTTCCCCGTTGTCGAGAATTTTTAACCGCTCGATCGTCGAGGCAATTCCCGTTGATGTTGTAAATATTCGTTTCCAGCCGTTGATCTGATCTGCTCTTTTACGACCTACGCCGTTGTCTTCAATGACAACGGAAACATGTGTTCCTTCCATAGAAAAGTGCATCTTAAATATACCCCCGCTCTCCTTATGAAGCAGCCCATGCTTAAATGAATTTTCAGCAATGGGCTGTATGATAAGTGGCGGTATCAGTATTTCGGATGCAATGGTTTCAACCTGAGGATCAACACTGAGTTCGATTTGTATTTTGTCTTTGAATCTGAGGCTTTCTAATTCAAGGTAGTTTCTGAGGAATATAATTTCATTTTCCAAAGTGATTTTATGCAACTTTGATTGTTCGAAGATCATCCTGATCAGCTTTCCAAATTTGGAAAGATAGGTCATGGCATTTAGCTGATCGTTTTTCGACAAAAAACTTTGGATTGCATTCAATGCATTGAACATGAAATGCGGATTCATTTGGTTTTGCAGGGCTTTTTCTCTAAACCTGTTCAGCTGGTCTTGGAATTGCCGCTGTCGTCTCTCCTCCCTTCGCTTTTTGGCGTGGTGGGTATAGGCAATGGTTAAGCCCAGACTGAATATACCGGTTAGCAGCAAAGTGTTGAACCATAAGGATTTCCACCAGGGTATGTCGACTTCAAAATGTTTTGATACGACGGAAGAGGACAACCCGTCTTCGTTGATAGAGAACAATTCGATGGAGTATTTTCCCGGCGACAATCCCCACAATTCGATTTCGGGGCCGGGGAATGGGGTCCAAGCATTTTTTCCACCCAGTCTGTAATACGATCGCAATTCGCTGCCGGAGACCAAAGAACGCTGCGAAACATGCAGACGGAGATGGTTGTGATTGTAGGGAAGAAGGCTGCGGAAGGGATAGGATTTCAATCGGGAAAAGCATGCGATGTTTTCGATTTTCAAATAGGGTCTTTCTGCGTTCGCACGGATCCTCGACACGGGGATGCGATAGAGGCCGCGCGTGGTTCCGGCGTAGAGCATTCCGTCTTTGCATTCAATGTCAAGCACCTCTTTTCCTGGGAGCCCGTCTCTCAAGTTGATGCCAAATCCATCCGTACCGTTGATTGGATAAATGTAAATGCCATTGTCGGTGCCAATGGCTATGGTCCGGAGATCGATCTGGCATAGAGAAGTGATGTGCTTGCTTGGCAAGTTGGCTGCAACTGTGATCCTGGCATCTTGCGGATGACTGTTGTCAACCTGGAGCAGGCCTTCACCGTCGGTTCCAACGAACAGGAGGGAATCACGGACGTTTAGCAGGCGCGTTACAAAAACGCTGCGACCCAGCACATTGACCCAGGTGTTGCCTTCTTTGCAAAACAGCCCGTTGACTGTTCCTGCGTAAAGGTCGTTTTGAAATACGACCGCGGTGAGGCAGCGACTGGCAATTTCACGTGCCCGGATATATTTTTCACAAGGGAGACCACTTTGAGTTACAGGGCCTGCTCTGTAAAGCCCCAGCGATGTGGATAGATAGTTGTCTCCATTGTTTAAACAGAGCACCGATTTAAAACTGCCAACGGACAAATCTTTACAGCTTGAAAAAGTGTGATCCCTAAACCTGACCAGGTGGATCCCATGATCCGATGCAACCAGCGCCGAAGCTTTGACTTGTGCTGTGATTGTGCGGATCCGGCCCGTGTTTGTATGCCAGATCTCTGAAAGGCGACCGGAAGCAGGATCGTACCGGGTTAAGGTACCATTATTATGGCCCAGATAGATGGCATTATCAAGGCTTTTGATGGCGGTAATTTCGTTGGTTGGGAGAAGTGAATTGTGCGTGGTAAAAATTTCAGCCTGGTTATTCAGGTCTAGGTACAAACCAATATCTGTTGTGCTCAACCACCTGCGGTGAAAGGAATCTTCAAAAATGGTGTTGATGTATTGGCTTAAATATTTTGTCTCTTGAAGGGATTTGTTTGAAGTGCTGAAAATGTATGAACTCTTCGATGTGCTGATGAAGACTTCCTCTCCGTTGATGAAGGTGATGTATTTGATGCGGTCGTTGAACAATTGTGGCAGGCACGTCTCCAGAATCAATTCGTCGCACCGGTTAAATACTCTGAAATAATTAGTAGCTATAATGGCATAATTTCCGTTAGAATATGAATAGAGGCGGTCATGCTCAATGATGGGTTCTGATGTAATGGGTACTTGCAGTCTGTGGCTCAGGATCAGCTCCTGCCGGTCAATAGCATACAGGTCGAAAGATACCCTCCGCGTGGCAATGTCGTAGCCGACCAATTCATTTTCTTTCAGACCGAGAAAGACATATCCTCGTTGCAGACACACATTGTCTGCGGGATGAAGAATGTTGTAGCGATACGAAAGGGGTTGCTCCATATTCGACCAGGTGATGTAGATATACGGATTCCGGACTGCGAGTGAATAAATGGTAGACGAGGTGTGGGGCTTAGGTACGTTGAACAGTTGTAAGGAGTCGCGATGAATGCTGAGGATATCTCCTGCGAGATTGTAAAACCAGGGAACCCCTTCATTGTCCATCAAGGAGAAAGGTGTATCGTGACTGCTGAGTCCGTTCGTACTGAAACGCCGAAAGTGTCGGCCGTCAAAGCGGCAAATGCCTTTCGTGGTCGTGATCCACATAAAGCCTTCCCGGTCCTGCAAAATGTTGTACACGGTCATGGACGGCAGGCCATCCATATCGGTAAAATGCAGGAAGGCTGGTTCTTGAGCCTTTAGGCAGGTTGTGCTACCGGAGAGCAAGGCCAGCACAAAGATCAAGCAGAGCAGGCGGCGCATGCGTGGGGTTATACTGACAAATGTACACCTCTTACTTCATTTAGTCAAGTACGGTAAGCTGCTCTATTGCGGGCTGATTTCCTAAATAAGCAAAAGGAGCATTTGGATCAGTAAAGGGAGTCGGACAATCATTCTGGCTCTGAAAAAATTTTCGACTTCAGAGATTAAATACCTATAAAGGGTCTTTGCCAGGGTTTATCGATCTCCAAGTTGTTCTTTCAGGGCCTGCAGCCGGGAAAGGCCGTCCTGGAGTTTGCGCTGCTCGCGCTCTACCACATCGGCAGGTGCGGACTGGGCGAAGCGGGGGTTTTCAAGTTTGGCGCGGACGGACTGCACAAAGCCTTCCGCGTAGCGGATCTCTTCTTCGAGGCGTAACCTTTCGGCAGCAGTGTCTACAGTCACTGGCAGTTGCAGGTAATAGCTGTCGCGCAGCCCAAGGAAAGCCTGTGCTCCGGCGGGTTCTTCATCGACGAGGCCCAGCCAAGTGACTCCACAGGTGCGCTCCAGGAGCGCTGCCGCGCCGTCGCATTGCTCCAGGGTGGGATGGCTAACGCGACGCAGCACGTAAAGAGGTAGAGACTCCTCGCGCCTGATGCGGTGGCGTGCACGAAGTTCGCGCACCTTCCGGATGACCTCTCGCAACTCGACAACCTGCGCCTGAAGGACCTCATCGACAGGACCTCCTGAGGGACAAGGAGTCACCATACAGTCTTCCACAGCTTCGGCATCGCACAATTGTTGCCAGATCTCTTCGGTGACAAAAGGCATGAAAGGATGCAACAGGCTGCAGATCTGCAAAAATCCGCTTTGTGCAGAATCCGCAAGCTTTGCCGGGATAGCTTGACCAGAACGAGGCTTGGCAGCTTCCAGAAAAAATGAACAGTAATCGTCCCACACAAAGGAATACAGCAGCTTTATGGCTTCAGAGAGCCGGAATTGTGAAAAATCCTGTTCCAGTTCTGCAGCAATGCCATTGAGTCGCTGCTCTAACCAGCGCATCAGCAATGCATCGCCCGCGTTCGGTTCCGTGAGAGTGGTCTGGTCTTTCCAGGAGCGCACCAGCCTCAATGCATTCCACAGTTTATTGGAGAAATTGCGTCCCTGAGCACACAGCTTCTCGTCGAACAGCAGGTCCCCCCCGGCAGGGGCACTTGCCAGTATGCCAAAACGCACGCCATCGGCACCATAGTCGTCGATGAGTTTCAGTGCATCGGGAGAATTGCCCAGGGATTTTGACATTTTCCTGCGCTGCTGGTCACGCACCATCCCGGTAAAATACACCTGTGCAAAGGGGGCCTGGCCGTGCCACTCGTAAGAGGCCATGACCATGCGGGCAACCCATAGAAAGATGATGTCCCAACCGGTGACCAGGGTATTGGTGGGAAAGTAATACCTGAGGTCTGCACCATCGTCCCCACCGAAAACCGACATGGGCCACAACCACGAAGAGAACCAGGTGTCGAGTACGTCCTCTTCCTGGCGCAGGTCCGAGGCAATGAGATCCTGGCGACCTGTCTTGTTGCGCGCCAGCGCAAGGGCTTCTTCGACGGTTTCTGCAACATAGACCTCGTCGTCGAGGTACCAGGCTGGAATCCGGTGGCCCCACCATAACTGCCGGCTGATGCACCAGTCGCGGATGTTTTCCATCCAGTGGCGGTAAGTGTTTTTAAAGTGGGAGGGAATGAAGCGCACTGAGTCGTTTTCAACGGCCTCCAGCGCAGGAGCTGCCAGGTCCTTCATGTGGACAAACCATTGCAGGCTGAGCCTGGGCTCGACCACCGCACGAGTACGCTCACTGCGCCCGATGTTGGTCGTGTAATCTTCGGTCTTAACCAAGACCCCGGCAGCCTCCAGCATGGGCCGGATGGCTTCACGTGCTTCAAACCGGTCCATGCCGACCAGAATACCGGCTACTTCTGAGATCCGGCCATCTGCCGTTAGGCAGTCTACAACATCCAGGCCATGCCGCTGGCCAAGTTCATAGTCGTTGGGGTCGTGAGCCGGGGTAACTTTCAGGGCACCCGTTCCAAAATCCGGGTCAATGTACTCGTCCGCAATGACGGGAATGGCCTTCTCAATCAGCGGAATGAGCACCTCCCTCCCGACGAGTCCGGCATAGCGGGGGTCATTGGGGTGCACACATACCGCAGTATCTGCCATAATCGTCTCGGGTCGCTGGGTGGCAATGACGATGCCGCCGGGTTGGCCGTCAGCCCACCGGTAGCAGATGTGGTATAGTCTGGCCTGCTCACTCTGATAAAGGACTTCTTCATTTGACAAAACGGTCTGAGCCTCGGGGTCCCATTGGATCATGCGCTGGCCCCGGTAGAGCTTGCCCCTGCGGTAGAGATCGACAAAGGCACGTATGACTGCCTGGGATCGCACGGGATCCATGGTAAAGGCGGTGCGTTCCCAATCGCAGGAAGCCCCCAGCCGCCGGAGCTGGTCGAGGATGATGCCCCCATATTTTTCCTTCCATTTCCAGGCATGTTCCAGAAACTGTTCGCGACTCAGATCTGACTTGCGGATACCTTGCTGACGCAACATCTGAACTACTTTGGCCTCGGTTGCAATGGAGGCGTGGTCCGTACCGGGGACCCAACATGCGTTATATCCTGTTTGGCGGGCCCGGCGAATCAGGATGTCCTGAATCGTGTTGTTGAGCATGTGTCCCATGTGCAATACTCCCGTTACATTGGGCGGGGGCATGACGATGGTGTAAGGCGGTCTGTCATCGGGGGTGGAACGGAAATGGCCCTTTTCGAGCCACCGGCCATATATGCGGATTTCCGTTTCCGCGGGATTGTAATGTACCTCCATGATCTTGCAAAGCTATTGACGGAAGAGGTAGCGAAGTTGCCTCAGACTGGATTTCCCCTTGCCGTCGCGATTCAGCACGAAAAGCTTTTCGGCACGCGGCTGCGAAGTATCTGCAGCATGTGGTTTGCCAGCGAGCAGCTCCAGCAGTTGCGGTGTGGTCTGGGGATGCACTGCTACGATGACTGCGGCGGGAAACAGACGGTCAATGCGCGCTACCAGGGCGGCCAGGTCTCCCTGGTCGTAATAAATGGTTTCCAAACGCTTGTCTTCTGCAAGTGGGTGTAAGGTCAGAATGTTATTGCGGAAAGGGGTGCTGAAACATCCCCGCAGATCAACTGGGCGCAACAGGGTCTTGAGATTGAGGGCACGGTACCGCCCCGGCACAGATAAACCCGGATCGAGCCCGATGCTGTCTTCTTCGGCATGAAACACCAAAAAAACCAATTGGTCATTGAGGGACCCCAGCAATAGCCGGCTGCTGTCCGAAAGATAGAGCGCACCGGTATCTGAACGGATAATGAGCGGCGATTGCCCAAAAAGGCCCGAACAGGAGATCATAGCAATAAAGAATAGCCACAAAAATTTGAACCGAATAGGCGCCATGTGGGCAAAATTAGCGCACCTAATAAAGCAACCCACTCATTATGAGCTGCTTAACAGGACTTTAACGGCTATTTTTGCACTTCCGCAGGAGCTTTCTTAAAAGGGCTGCGCAAGGTGTAATCGTTCTGTGGCGACAGATAATGCAACAGGCTGGGAACCCATCGGTTATAAAGTTTGTTCCGGTGGCCAATGTAGCAAGCCATGTGCACGGGGGTTGCCCCCACGGAACTTTTCATTTCAATGGCCGTTCGTGCAAGCTGGATCCGTTCAAAATGGCCCTCAATTCCCAACTTCAGGTACTTGATGAGGATGTTGAGGTAGAGTTGGTAGTGGCCATTGACTTTTGAGGATGTCCCCAAAAAATGTCCAACCAGCTCGCGACCGTCGTCCAGGCTGCTGTAAAAGGCAACGAGTTCCTCCGCTTCGAAAAAACCAAAAATGCGGTAGCGATCACCCAGTGCAGATTTAAGCCCAGTAAAGTAGCCGGGATGCAAATCCACCAGGTTGAAATCGGCATTCGCTGCAGTGCGGAGGTAGAATCCATAGAGCTGGTGCTCGCATCTTTGGATGTCTCCGAGATCGAGTTCGCGGTGCTGGAGAACGCCGGAGGCTTCCATGGCTTTGCGAATGCGCAGTCGGTATTTAGATTCGAGTGCCAAGAGGTAGTCATCAAAATGCCTCCACTCAGGACGGATCTCAAAGACCATAGCGGGTTGTACAGAAAATTGGTGCAGGAAGTTCAGTGGAAGCTTGCGATCCATGGTAAATGCACGTGCCTCTTGAAGCTCTTTTACCAGGCATACGGAAGCTCGATGGATGAGCTCTGGTTCTTCAAAAAGGGCTTTGAGCAACTGATCGAAAACATCCTGCAGCTCGATCGGTGCCAGGGTAGGAACGTTTTTGAACCCATAGGGACCTGTCGCAAGCAGGTTCCCACAAACGAGGGTTACAAAATCCACCTGAGATGCCACCAAGGCTTTTACATGGTCGTAGAAACAGGAACGGAGACCCAGGCGATGCGATTTGTTCAATTTCAGGCGCTCGGCCGCGTTGAATGGTATGAGCTGGAAGTAAAATGCGGCCAGTAAGTCGTCGCCCCTGTAGGCAAGGGCGTATTTGAACTGCATACCAGCGGGAGGATACCTTTCGAGCATTTCAAGGTATTCAGAGCTCAGAAGCACGGTGGAAGACCCTATGGAATCCCAGGCGGATTCGAGGCCCGAAATGGATTGCGCAATGCAAAACCGGTAACCCGAGCGCTGGATAAGGGTCTTCATTTGTGCTGAACAGCTTAACAACTGCCACTTTGGCAAAATGTTCAACTGCCAGGAAGCACGTAGTTAAAATGAAAGGGCTAATTTTGCAAAAAGCTATGCTTGTCGCAAGTCAGGTTAATTTGAGCTATGGCGCCCTTTTCCTCGCCCTGTGTCTGAGCGCGTGCGCTGCGGGGGGAGCTCGCGGGAAACTGCAGTCGGCCAATGAGCAACTCACCCTGCGCAACGACAGTCTGGCTGCTGAAAACCTCCGTTACAAAAGCCATGAGGCATCGTGGGAGCAGACCCGCGAACAACTCAGGAAAACGGAGGAAGCCCTGATCCAGTTTTACAAACGATACGAAGGCAAAACCCCGCCAAGTCTGGATGGAAATGGGGCTTCACCCCGGACAGACGATTGCAGCGCTCTCCGCGAAGAAAACCTTTTCCTTAAGGAATCCGTCGAACAAATGCAAAGGGAAACAGCTGCTCACAAACTGTTTGGGGAAGACTTGAACGTCAGCCTCGATTCACTGAAGGATGTGCTGGATCAGCGAACCGATGCACTGGAGGAGGAAAGGATGCGTCGCAAGGAAGCTGAACAACAACTTGCAGATGCCCAATCCGTAAAACAGACCAGTTCGAACCGCCAGGAGCAAGTTCAGGTGCGGCGAATTGACTCGCTGCAGCATTTGCTACAGCAGCGATCCGAAGCGCTCGAACGGGAAGGCAAAAAAAGAAAAGAAGCGGAGCAGAAACTCGCCGATGCAAGCGAGCGCAAATTGAAGTCTCAACGCCGCGATGAAGATTTGCAGACCCGCGTGATTGATTCTCTGAATCGTTTGCTGCAGCAGCGATCCGAATCGCTCGAAATGGAAAGCAAAAAAAGAAAAGAAGCGGAGCAGAAACTCGCCGATGCAAGCGAGCGCAAATTGAAGTCTCAACGCCGCGAAGAACATGTACAGGCGCACTTGGTCGATTCACTGCAGGGTTTGCTGCAACAACGAACTGAAACGCTGGTGGAGGAGAAAAATAATCGTGCAATCGCAGAACAAAATCTTGCGACTGCCCAGCGGGAGCGCGACGATGCCTTGCAAAAAGCGGATGAATTCAGGGTCCAGAGCGAGCGCATGCAAAAGGAGGCTCAGGGACTTGAGGAAGTTGGCCCACTCCGGACAGAAGTTGCCAACCTCCGGCAGAAGTCGGACCAACTCAACCGCCTGCTGATGGCAAAAACCAGTGAAGCCGATGAGTTGAAAATAAAACTGGATGAGCACAACCAGCGGCTCGAAACGGCAGAACGGGATGTGAACTCACTCGAACGAACGGTTGTCGCACTCAACGAGTTGATCGACTCCAAAAATGGAGAGATCCAGACTGCCAAGGAGGAAAGTACAGGTCTTCGCGAGCAGCTGGCAAGGACGCGGGAAGAAAATGCCCGCATAGCATCTGAAGCAGCCGGAGCAAAACAAATGGCGGGTACCGGACAGAAATTTGAGTCGGAGCGAAAAGAACTCCAGCGCAAAATTGACCAGGCGGAAAAGGAACGCCGCGCGCAGGAAGATGCCATCGAGGCATGCCGGGACCGCTCCAGTGAACTGGAGGCTGAACTTTCCAGACGCGAAGAGCAACTGGCACGTTTGAAGGAGGAGGAAAAAAAATCTGCCAACCGCCCGCCAACAAACGAGCGGCAAACCGTTTCGATGGACAGCCTGGAGAATCTGAAAGCCGCATTTTCAACGCTTCAAAGAAATTTGGACGCAAGCCGCGTACGCGAAGATTCTCTCGGAGAGCAGATCAGGTTATATCAGTCCCGTGCGCGATTTCTGGAGTCTCAACTGCGGGAAGCCGAAACGGCAAACATCAAACTGCAATCCGACCGAAGAGATGCATCTGCGGGCACGGAGGCATCGCACATCCCCGAAGAAGTGTTGCGGCGCTATGAACAGCGGGTGACGGCTGTTTTGATGACATTGGGACCTAAATCAGCAGCTTTGAGCAAAGGCAGTCACGGACCGGAAATGCGCTTGTCGCAATCACTGCTGTTTCAGGCAAACAGCTACGCGATGACTGCGCGGGGTTCTGAAGTTCTGTCTACCCTTGCCCCCGTACTGAAAGAACAACCCGGTCTGCATTTCCTGGTTTCCGGATTCAGTGCTGCAGAAGGAGCGGAGGCCCAAAGTGTGGATGCGATGGTGCGCTATGCCAGCACGGTTTTCAAATTGCTGAGCGCGTTGGGCATTCCACCTGACCGCATGCGCATTGGTGCTCGCCGGCTCGCTAAGGCCGAGTTTCCCTCCGGCATCGAAATTCGCCTGCATGAGGAGTAGCTACATGAGGATTCTCCTCCTGGAAGGCGCCATGTTGGCGATGAGTTTTCAGTTGATTGCACAACCTGTGCGCTGTGCTGCGGCAAGCCGGATTGAGCCGCCGCAATTTTCCTATGGCAATTTGAACATGCGTAACGTTCAGCACTTTGCTCTGGTGTTTCACATACTGTATCAGGATTCTTCGGAGCGTCTTCCCGATGCGCGGATCATCGGACAGCTTCAGGTGCTAAACGATGTGTTCAATTCACCTGCATCCATTTCCCAACACATACCTGAAGAATTTCGAAAGCTGAAATCACCGGCTCCTTTTCGCTTTTGCCTTGCGTCGATAGATCCAAACGGCAATCCGACGACGGGGATCCTGTACAAAGCCATAGGGGACCCTGGCATTGCCTGCCGTCGGGAAAACGGAAGGCGGAGTCTGATGTCTTCTTCTCTGGGTGGGCAAGACCCCTGGGATCCTGTGCGATACATCAATGTGTACGTTGTCAATCGCGACCGCTGTCCTGCTCCGGGCGAAGCCATCTTTCCTTGGGATGCCAATGCGGAAGAGGACGGCATTATACTGGATCATCGCGCGGTCGGCTATTCCGGCGACACGGGTAAAAATGCCCCTTTCAACCTGGGACTAACGCTCGTGCATGAGATGGGTCACTATTTCGGATTGCTGCACCTATCAGAAAATCTGAGAGACTGCACGGGCGACGACCTCGTGGACGATACGCCTGCACAGGGCCGAGAGTACTTTGGCTGCCCCGAAGGAAAACAATTCAGTTGCGGGAGCAGCGACATGTTTATGAATTACATGAGCCTGGCCGATGACAACTGCTTGCAGCTGTTTACGACGGGACAGGTTAACCGCATGCGCTCCGT
Source organism: Saprospiraceae bacterium (assembly GCA_020848995.1). Lineage (GTDB taxonomy): Bacteria > Bacteroidota > Bacteroidia > Chitinophagales > Saprospiraceae > Vicinibacter. The sequence continues at coordinate 77,023 of JADLHA010000030.1, forward strand.
GATCGAAGATTACCGGCCCACGCTGGCGAGCCAATGCCCACTGCTCGAACCCGGGGGTGTTTTCGACGAGATTGGATGGGCCTATGATGGAGCATACTGGCTTCTCTCTGGTAAAGAGGGAAGCTGCTGGCAGGCCCGGGTTGATCTATTCGACAGCACCGGAAAGTTGCTTTGGCAGGCTCCCAGCGACTGTTACGGGCATCTGCTCATACCCGATCCCCACTCGGGGTTCCCTGGAGGAATTTATTATGCAAAGATTTACAACGACCAGCATCTTCGCACGTTAAAACTGATAAACCGATAATTGATGCACACATTGAGAGTACCGTCGCTGGTTGCTGCATTGGGAGCAATCGTAGTGTTATTCGCTTGCCGGAGCAGCCGGGCACCGGAGGTTGTTGAAGCCAATGTATTAAAACGCTGGATGAGCATGGAAAAGTTTCCCTGTTTCGGCCATTGCCAGACCTACCGGATGAGCGTTTACCGCAACGGTCTGATCCTCCTCGAAGCAAAGGAGCACCTGGATAAGGCAGGCGTTTACTTTACCGAGATCCGGGGCGACCGGTTGGACAAACTTCGCAAACTCGACAAATCCATTCCCTGGCAACAGTTGCAGACAGAATATTTTGTAAACATTGCAGATCTTCCCGTTACGGAGATTCATTACTACGACCTGAACGGGGCGCGCATTAAGTCAGTGAGAGCAAATGCCAACCTGCCCGCCGACCTGGGCGATTTTGCCAAAGAGTTGCACCAGCTCATTCGAAGCGAAAAATGGACCCAGCTCCAACGCAAAAGCGAGACCACCAATCCTGAAGTCATCTACGATGAGATCATCGTCGAGATGGATTCTACGCTGACACCAGAAGATATGGAAGTCGCATTTTTAGCTTACGGCCTGCAGCGCGAAAAGCGCATTTCACCGCTGATGAATCTCTGGAATTTTCGCTATGACCGGGCAGCGATTGGCCCCTACGAAATGCTGGTAGTCATCCGGAAAAAGTCGGGAGTTCGTCACGCCAACTTCAACCGGAAAATTTTGCCGCGGGAAGAATAGCCAGCGGGAAAACTCTGGCACCTGGCCTTTATAGATTGTCCAGCCATTGTTGAAGCCTGCCATGGTCCATGGGATCTAAGGGGACTCCCTCCCCATATTTGCGGAACCACGTCAGCTGACGTTTGGCGTAGTTGCGGGTCTTTTGTTTGATCAGTGCCGTGGCTACTTCCAGGTCAATGCGACCTTCCAGGAAGTCGACCAGCTCGCGATAGCCAACACTTTGCATGCTTTGGCAATCTCGATAGGGCAGTGCCCGTTTCACCTCATCGACCCAGCCCGCATCGAGCATTTCGTCGACGCGCCTTTCAATGCGCTGGTATAAAACGTTGCGCTCGGGCAGTAGGCAAATGCCGTGCACCGAAAAGTTGCGGGGAAGCCGCATCTTATTCAGTAAACTGCTCATGGGCCTTCCGGTGGTGTAATACACTTCGAGGGCGCGGGTGACCCGTCGGGGATTGTGCAAGTCGGTGGTCTCCGCGTAGACGGGGTCGCAGGCATGCAACCGCGCTATGCAGGCTTCCAGACCCTCTGTGGCTAAAAGGTGCTGAATGCGCTGCCGGACGGAAGCATCTGTGGGCGGAAGCTCGTCCATGCCCTGCAACACGGCGCGCAGGTACAGGCCGGTGCCCCCGCAAAGTATGATGCGCGGGTGTACCGCGAACAGCGAGTCAAGTCGTTCCCGAACTTCCTCGGCGTAGCGTCCCACACTGTAGGATTGGTCAATGCCCACATGATCGATGAAGTGGTGGTCTACAGCCTCGAGCATATAACGGGCAGGCTTCGCCGTGCCGATGTCGAGATCTTTGTAAATTTGCCGGCTGTCGGCCGACAGGATGGGGCAATTCCATTTCGAAGCCAGGGCAAATGCCAGATCGGTCTTCCCACTTGCCGTAGGGCCCGAGATGACGATGAGTTCGCGCAGTATGTGAGATGTTTTGACCAACAAAAGTGATTGCTAAGACAACGACCAAGTGTTTTACAAAGTTTTAAGAATTTGGACCAAATGCAGCCTGCTGTTGTTTTACCGGCGCATCTGGGTTTCCGGAAACGAAGGCATTCCCCGCTCCGGGGCCGTGCTGTTCATTGCCAACCATCCTAAGTCCTTCATGGATGCTTCACTGGTGGCCTGTTTTCAGCACCGCGTCCTGAATACCCTGATCAGAGGAGACATGTTTGAGAAATGGTGGCTGCGGCCTCTGCTCAGGACCATCCACCAGATCCCGATTTTCCGTCTAAAGGACGGGTTTGCGAATCTCAAAAAGAACAAGGGAACTTTTGATGCATGCTACCAGGTGTTCGCCCGCAACGAAGCGTTGCTGATCTTTCCGGAAGCCAGCACGTTGATGGTCCCCTACCTGCGCCCACTTCAAAAGGGGGCGGCACGACTGTCCATTGGCACGCTCGAGGGCGAATTTTCAAAGGAACTGTGGGTCATCCCCACGGGTCTATTTTATGCTGAGCCCACGCGCAGCCGGAGCGACATCGCCATTCATTTCGGGGAGCCCATTTCCATTAGTGGATGGCTGAGCGAAAACCGCGGGGCTGATGACAAAGTTGCAGCACTGACAAACCATCTCCAGGAGTCGATGGAAAAATGTGTCGTGTCTGCCCGGCAGGAAGGCGGCGAGGTGCTTTTCTACCGCCTTTTGGGAATGCTCGAACCAGCGCTGCTCCCGTTCCAAAGGCCTGGCTTGCTCCGGAAGGATGGGCCATGGCAAACATTGATGCGCATTGCAAAAAATTTCAATGCCATGAACCGGGCTGAGCGGGACCAGCTGCAGGGACAACTTGGCGCAGAAGGGGATCCCTATGTCTACGGACGATCACTGCACATGGCACTGTTCAGTTCACCCCTTGCCCGCCTTAGCTGCATTTGCGGTGCGTTGTTTGCCTTTACCGGATCTCTTGCTGCGATCGCCGTTTATGGCATTCCGCTGCTGCTGGCGCGAACCATTGCGCGCAAGGCGATGAAGCACGTCGAATTCTATGCACCCGTGCGCTTGGCAGCCAGCATGGTCTTTCACCTGTCGGTCACCCTGGCATTTGGCATTTACATTTATACGATAACAGGAGTCCTGACCGCGCTGGGTGCAGTCGCCTTACTGCAATGGTCGCTGTTGTGCTGGTGTGTTTTTGCCGATGTTGCAAAATATCTTCACTTTACCGGCCACCTGCGATTCATTCATCGCAGTTCCGCGCTGATCGGCTTGCGGAACCGTCTTACGGAGCGTTTTGGCAGACATTGATGAAATCTCTTAATGACTTGAAGGGCACCTCGAATAATTTTATTCGTCGCTCGCCTGCCTCACAACCTAACCAACTCAATGAGTTAGTCTACAAGATACTTTGTTTCGACCCAGTTAGCTGCAGTATTGCATAGCTTTCTTCACTGCACCTCGTCTTGTTTGGTCAAATTCATTCTGGCGTCAACACAAGGTGGGTAGAGGTTGCCTTGCACATTGTGATATCAAAATGAAATTTTGCGAAGTGCCTCATAAAATATCCCGTTAGGTTTTATTGATTCATCAGTTTGATAAACATGAGCTAACATATGTTAGTATTAACTATTTTGAAGAAAGGTAGCTGTAAAGAAGCAAACTGCAAAGAATTAGAGAGGTTGAATGTCACTTAAATGATTTGGAATATTGTCTTCAGGCTCTTTTAAAAAAGCTGAGCACCGCCTCGGCAATGCGCTCCTGTTGATCGTTGGTCAGAAGGGGGTGCAGGGGAATCCGCAAAAGGGAGGCAGAAAAGTGTTCGGCATGGGGCAGCTCAGGAGACGGATTTCGGGATGCCCACATCCGGCTGCGGTGGAGTGCCCCGTAATGAAAGGCAGATTCAATACCATGGTCGGCAAGGTACTGTCTGAGCCGGTCGCGCGTTACTTCGTCGTGGGTCACGAGGTAGTAGTGCGATCCGTTTGCCTCAGCCCATTGAGGCACTGAGGGAAGAGCAAACCAGCCCTTTTCTGCACCATTAGCTAACAGTTGTTCGTATTGACTCCACAGTGTCCGGCGCTTTTCAAGGAGCTGTGGCCAAACTTCCAGTTGGGCTGCAAGAGCTGCTGACTGAAGAGAAGACATGACGTAGGAGGAGCCGAGTTCCATCCATTCGTAACGAGGAACGTCGCCCTGGTAAAAGCCCTTCCGGTTGGTTCCTTTTTCGTAGAGGATGTCGGCGCGATCGATCCATTCGGCATCGCGAACCAGAAGGCATCCGCCTTCGCCACAGGAAAGGGCCTTGGTGTGGTGAAACGACAGGGTGCCAAAATCCCCCAGGGCGCCGAGCGGTCTGCCCCGGTACCGGGAGCCCATGGCGTGGGCCGCATCCTCAACCAATAGCAGACCTTGCTCCCTGCACCATGCAACGATGGGATCCATATCGGCGGCAATTCCTGCATAATGCATGACCACGACGACTTTCGTGCGTTCGGTGACGAGCGGTGCAATGGTGGTCAGATCGACGCATGGCCGCTCTGCAAGACAGTCTGCAAACCGCAATGCTACCGTTCGCCACAGGTATGCACTTGCAGTAGTGGCAAAGGTATACGCTGGAACGATGACTTCGTCTTCCGGACCCAGTTGCGCCAAAAGAGCAGACAGCTCCAGCGCATCGGTACAACTCGGGGTCAGGTAAGCGGCTGCGCTGCCGAATTCTCCGGTAAACCAGGCAGATAGCTTCGCCAGAGTCGCATTATCAGAGGCTAGCGTTCCGGAATCCACCAATGCGCTCAAACGATCATGTAGAGCAGGGCTGATCGATTCTTCGTGAAGACGTATGAGGCAATTGCTCCGGCCGGGTGTTTGCACCATAAGGATCAAATCTACGCACTCTGTCCGTTTGACCCGTTGCCGGCAGTCGATGGAATGTATTTTTGTCCGATGATCGGATAAACGGGCCGATTGTAAATCAATCAAGAACGGGCAATGTCATCAGAAACGCGCGTGCGATCCCGGAGCTTCCGCGCCGCCTCCATACAAGTCGTGGCAGCTGCAGTGGGCGCCCTCAGTACGCTGTTCGTCTATCCATCAGACCTGGACCTCTACGGCATCTACGGCTTCCTGACCAATACGGCTTCGTTGCTCGTTCCCTTTGTTACCCTGGGCTTCGGCCACGTCCTTTTGCGATTCTACCCCTATTACCGCGATCCCACCAGCGGCCATCACGGCTTTTTTGGATTGGTGGTCGCCGCGTATGGGGCCGGTCTGGTGGCTTTTGGAGTGCTCTTTTTCCTGCTTGGCTCACTCTTCAGAGGAGCTGAGGTCGCCACCGATCCTTCAATAGCTCGCATTTTTCCATGGCTGCTGCCATTTACCGCATGTCTGGTGCTCTACGAAATGGCTTCGCAATTCTGCATTAACTTTGGAGAGATCGCAAAAATGGCGGCCACAGGTCTTGCGATGAAGGTCGTACTGCCCGTCCTTTTCCTGGCTGCAGTCGGCGGGTGGTGCAGCACCAAGGCGTTTCTAGCCATGCTCATGGTTTTCTACCTGGCTGCGGTGTGCTGGCTGTTTCTGACCCTGGCACGAAAACATCCCGTCCACATCGGCTTTTCCCAGTCGTTGTGGACACGGGAGCACCTTTCACCCATTTTTCGGTATGCTGGTTTTGCCTTACTGGGCGGTACAAGCGCAGTTCTTGCATTGCGAATCGATTCCTTTTTTGTCGGAACCATGGCTGGCGCTGAAGCAAGTGGTAAATACACCCTTGCCATGTTTATGTGCAATGTGGTTTTTATTCCGGCAACGGCCATTGCCGATGGGCTCAACCCCAAGGTAGCCTCGCATAGCCGGAATCACCAGGCAGATGCACTCAGAGCACTCTATCGCACGTCATCAGACACGATGCTGCTGTCAACCCTGCTGCTGTCGATGGGACTTTTGCTCGCGTTTCCCGGATTGGCGGCCATTATGCCCAATAGCGACGAGATCCTGCACATCTGGCCGGCGCTCGTTTGCCTGATTGTGGCACGCATCGTCGATGCTGCGACAGGGATTAACCATTACCTGCTTTCGTATTCCAGCTACTATCGCTTCGAGCTGTACCTGTTGCTCGGCATGGCAGCCGCCAATGTCGCTCTGAATCTGCTGTTGATCCCGGAATACGGCATGGCCGGAGCAGCACTGGCAACCCTGATATCGGTCAGCGCTTACAACCTGCTCAAAACGGTCATCGTCTATCAGCTGTTGCATATGCACCCTTTCCGGCGACGTACCGGAGGGATCATCCTTCTGGCGCTGTTGGTGTTTATCGCATTTTATGCAATCCAATTTCCAGGAATGCACTTCAGCATTGCTTTCGGAATGGCCGGCTTGGCCGGTGTTTGTTTTGCGGGTTTGCTGTGGGTATTGCGCCTGTCTCCGGAGTTCAATGACCTTATTAAAGATCAATGGACTTCCATTAAAGGCCGCTTTCGTTGACGGAATGGGTTGTATGCCTCAACGTGTGGCTCCAGAAAACGCCTGGTTGCTGGGAATGCGGATGAACTCGAGGCTGCCGGGTTTTACACCGAGGTAAAAGGAATAGTATCCAAATTGTGGCGACCAGTCGAACCGCATGACCCAGCAGTGCAGGTCGCGCTCCAGGCCCAGCGTTGGATACTGTACTCCCCCGCCATCAAAATTAAAGCTGATGTTGTTGAGGTTGATCCGCCAGTTTCGGGTGAGCGGCAGGGTCCCCCGCAATCCGATGTTGTGCACGGTGCGCTCAAAGACATCTTTTCCCTCGGCGCTGCGCGAATGCCTGAAATTGAGAATGTACTGCAAACTGAAATCGTAAAATAATTCGTGCAGCGAGGGAAGTTCCTCAGCACCCTTATTGGTTGATTTGATCCCGAACATACCAGCCAGTTGCCCCAGGGTCGCCGCTGCGTTGAAGTTGAGGTAACCAGAATTCAGGATGACCAGCTTCTTGTTTTCATGGATGGCAAATTCTTTGCTGCGCACTTCTTTCCCATCCACGAACTTACGACCGTAAGGGTCAAGCTGAAATCCGTAATAAACAGTCAGAATTCCATTGAGAAAGCGGTTGCTGCCTCCACCGGTTATTGGGGAAAGCCGGAATGAATCTGCTGAGACCCTGTACTGCGCACTCAGGTTAAAGTTATCGATCAGAGGAAGCTTGCGAAAACTCGAATCCTGCCTCCGGTAATACTTCATCTCGACGCGATTGAGCAGGTTGAAGGAAAGTGTAAAATTTTCTCCCGGCACACTGGGAAGACCAAACGGACTGTTGGCAAAGCGAAGGTATTCGCGGGTTTCGCTTTTCTCCGGCCGCAAATCCGTTTCGTAGGTCCTGAAATAGGAAAACGGAGACTGGTGGTAATCGGGAGAATAATTGAAGCTGATGCTGGGCGTGAGCTGGTGGCGGATCCCCCGGAACCACCCGCGGGAGGAGAGGATCTGACCAAAGAGCTGCGTGCTCATGGTGGCTGAAGCGCTTACGGTGCGAAAAGACGTGATGCTTCGCGAAAGGGTGGTATCGAGTTTGCCATAAATCAGGGTCGTATCGCCCGGCTTGGTGTAAACGGTATCGAGCAATCGGATGTTTTGGTCAAAAAAACTGATCTCCTCCTTGTAAGAAATGACCGGCGTGATGCTCAGGTATTTCAATACCCGGAAATTGCTGTTGACTTCCAGTCCATGACGAAACCCGTAACGCAACTGGTCGAAGACCTGTTCACTAAACAACAAGGTATCGGTCGTGTTGACGCTGTTGCGGATCTGTGCTGAGTAAGTCGTCGCGATCCGGTCATACCACCGCTCTTTCTGAACGGCCCGGTTTCTCCTGCGGAAGGGATTTACGCTGCGCATCTGAAGGCTGAGCTCGGGAAGGGTCAGGTTAACTTCTCGGCTGATCAGATTTTGCGAATGGAACATGCTGGCAGAAAGCTTTAGCGGACTGTTGGGGATCTGGAGATTGTACGTCAGGTTTGACCGCAAAATGTTTTGGAGGGCCGTCTGGAAACTTCCGTATTGCAGTTTTGAGAATCCGCCGGTTTCGATCTCTACGCTGCCGCCAAAGCTGTGGTAAGGATGCGCCCCGGACTCCTGGTTGTGGAACCAGCGGATGCTGATGGGGCGATTTGCGTTGGTAAGGTAAGAATTTGGAAGTTCCTGGATCCTGTTTTCATACTGAAGACTGAAGTTGCCGTTGTATTTGTAGCGGGTTTTGTAATTGCCGTTAACCGCCAGTCGGAATGACCCCTTAAAAAAAATGTCGCCTAAAAACTTGAGGTCTAAGTGGTCGCTCACCGGCAGATAATAACCAACGTTCGTTAGTCCAAACCCCCGGTCGTCATAAGTGTATTCGCGCGGGAAGAGGATACCTGCCCGGGCATTTTTTGAAATGGGAAAAAAACCAAAGGGAAGCCACAATGGCGTTGGGATGTCCTGGATCTGTACGTATGACGGTCCAATAACCGCCAGCTTGTTGGGAATGATCTTTTGCCGCTTGCTGGCGATGCCGTAATGGGGGTGTTCTGCATCGCAAGTCGTCAATAACGCGTGTTGGTTGAAAATGATGTCGTCCGTTCCGGTGGCCTGACCCGAAATGAATTTGGTCTGCCGGCCGTGCACGAAGAGGTCGCCCTCCCGGGTGACGATCTCGTCTATGTACCCCTTGCGGGTGCTGAAGTTGTAGCGGATGCGCTGCGCCTGGAAATTCTGCCGCCCGTCCTTGAAATCGGGAACTTCGATGCGTCGCCCCAGACTGTCTGAAGCCGGCTCGGCCACCGCAATGTTGTTGCGCAGCTCAACACGGATGTAGCCAGCACGAATCTCCATGGTCTGGTAACGAATGTACGCTTCGCCATACAGGTGAATGACGCGGTCTCCGTACTCAAATCGCACCCGGTCGCGGGCTCCGTAATGCACGGGAACCTCTATGCTATCCGGGGAAACAAAAAATAAGGCAGTATCGCGAAGGGCTAGCCCTCCCACGGTGTCGCTCACCGGCACAACACCCTGAGCCCATGACCCGCCAACCCTGGCCAGACTATAAATAACAAAAAAAATGAATACTTTATTCAAATAATTTTAGTTAATTATACATTTTATTATTTATAATATGTAAGTTTGTGTGGAATTTGGCTCAAAATGCAAAACTACGACTCCTTCACAACGCGAACAATTGCGCGAAAAGTACGGCGTGCAATGGTCTTTGCCGCACTCTGGGGCGCGGCAGCGGCGGCCTGTGCCCAAATCGGCCCAGATCATTCCGGCCCCGTCATAGTCATTGATCCAGGACACGGCGGGCGGGACCCCGGGGCCGGGAATGCCCAGTGTTTTGAGAAAGAAGTCTGTCTGGAGGTGGCCCGCCTGCTGCGGGATCAACTGAACAGCCGCATGCCCGAAGTAAGGGTGGTCCTAACCCGCGAATCCGATGTGTTTGTACCACTGAAACAGCGCGCCGCACAGGCAAATGAAATCGGTGCAGACTGGTTCATTTCACTGCATTGCAACGCACAGGCAGGTCATCCCCGGGCGGTCAGGGGGTCAGAGAGTTATGTCATGGGCCTTCACAAAACAAAAGAGAACCTCGAAGTCGCCCGGCGGGAAAATCTTTCACTCCTCTACGAAGAAGGGCAGGAGGCCGGAAGCGACGATGCGCTGGAACGTATCCTGCTTCACCATCTGCAGGACCGAAATCTTCAGCGCAGCATTGAATGCGCCAATGCCATCGAACGCGCCTTTTCGACCAATCATCCGGGTGGCAGCCGGGGCCCCAGGCAGGCTGGTTTTGTCGTGCTCCACCAGGCTGCTATGCCCGCAGTGCTCGTTGAAATGGGATACCTTACCCATCCTGACGATGCAGCACTCCTCTGTTCGACAGAAGGCCGGAGGAACGTGGCAACGTCAATCGCCGAAGGGCTTGGGGCTTTGCTGGCAAATGCTCCTGTAAAGGCTTGTGCGAGCCAGACAGAGGGATCCGATGGGGCCATGTACTGCATTCAGCTTGCTGCCACGCGCAATGACCCAGGTGCTGATCCCCGTTGGCGGGGAGTGGAAGGATTGCAAATCGCTCGCGAAGACCAGCTTTACCGGGTTTTTGTGGGAAGCTACACAGATCCCGGTCAAGCCAGACGAGATGCGTTTATGTGGGTTAAGCGGGGATTTTCAGACGCTTTTGTCGTTCCCATCCCAGGAACTGATTGATCTGCAGTTTACAAGACCATGCCACCATGCAACATAGACCTTAGCGCATGTCGCCTATTTCCTATTTTTACGGCGTTTTTCACGAGATCCTACCGTTTTGAGAAATGAAGTAAAAGTTGGACTCCTCAGTCTTGCAACCATCCTGATCCTGGTTTTTGGCTACAAATACCTGAAGGGCAGCAACATCATGGATCGCACCAATACCTATTACATCCGCTTCCGGGACGTTGGCCAGATGGACGCCTCTGCACCGGTGCTCATACGCGGACTCAGCATAGGATCGGTCACCAAAATCCAACTCGACCCGGATAGCGCAGACTGGGTGCTGGTGACCATTGCCGTTAAGCGGGAGATACGCCTTCCTCAGAACGCCCGCGCCATCCTCGTCAGTCAGGGCCTCATGGGTGGCAAAGCCCTCATCCTGGATTATCCCGCTGTTTGTCTTGAAAACTGTCTGCCGAACAGAAGTTTCATCCCGGGTGAAATTGCCGGAATGCTCTCCAGTATGGTCAGCAAGGAAGAAGTGCAGGAGTATGCCAAATCCGTTGGGAGCCAACTCAATAAAATCCTCGACACGGCTGCAACCAACGAAAATGTACAGCTCGCGGCCACAGTAAAAAATGTACACCTCATCCTTGCCAACCTCGCCGCTTCCACTGCCCGTATCAATCAACTGCTCGAACATTCTGCCGGCGGGCTGGATCAGACCGTTCAAAATCTGGAGACCGTAACCAACGCTCTGGCGCGAAATTCACAGGCACTTTCCAATTCCATCAAAAGTCTTGAAGATATTTCAACCGGGATCGCGGCGGCGAAACCGGGAAAGATGATCCAATCAGCCGACCAGGCGCTGGTAGAAAGTCAGCAGGCGCTTCGCCAACTCACTCAAACGCTCGCCGACAGCAAGCAAACCATTGTCCAGCTCAATGAAGTGGTGGGCGACATCCGGTCGGGAAAGGGCAGTCTGGGAAAACTCATCAACGATCCTGCTTTGTACAACAACCTCAACCGCTCTTCCCGCAACCTGGAATTGCTATTACAGGACCTGCGCCTCAACCCGAAGCGGTACGTTCACATCTCGGTGTTTGGCAAAGACGGTACACCTTACGAAGTTCCCCCTGAAGATCCGGCCGACCGGTAACGCGAATGGAATTTTAAGAGTTCAGATGCGGTGTTTGAAGTCTCTTTCGAGGTCTCGCTTTTCGTCTTTCTCCCTCAGCGTCTCGCGTTTGTCAAATGCTTTCTTCCCTGACGCCACATAGACTTCAAGCTTGATAAATCCGCGGTCCGACTGGTAAATGCGGTAAGGAATGAGGGCAAACCCCTTTTCTGCAATTTTGCGTGCAATTTTGCGGATCTCCTGACGGTTGAGCAGAAGCCGGCGCGGCCGTTTTGGATCGAACTCCCGATCCTGGCTTTGCTTGTATTCCGAAATGTGCATATTGCGCAACCACACTTCCCTGCCCTCCACCACACAATAGGCGTCACTCAAATTGGCGTTGCCTTCCTTGACCGACTTGACCTCACTTCCCGTCAACTCTATTCCCGCTTCAAATGACTGATGAAGATGGTAAAGGTGCGCAGCCTTGCGGTTCGTGATCTCGAGATTTTTCACTTTTCGGTATACCTCATGTACTCAGAATGGATGGCCCCGCTTCCATCCATCTTTGATATCGTGGCCGTCATTACGTCAAATGCTTCTTTCCGATACATGACCTGTTGCGGAAAATCGTGCGATGCATTCGCGAATTTCAATTCGACTTCAGGATCAGGAATCCACCGGAACAATATGGGTTTGTACTCATTTTCGGCAACGCGGGCCTCAAAAAACCAGCTTCCCTCCCCGTCGCGGAAAATGCGCATTTTCTCATGCAGGGTGGCGTATCCTTGGAGCAGGTCGTAGGCGACTCCTCCATAATGATCGTCAGCTATGCGTACCCATTTCTCATAGTATTCCTTGTCGCGATGTTTCCACGTGCCGGCAATCCATTCCACCTCAATGGGTTTTGGGTTGACCAGAATGTGGGCTGGCTTGCAGGAAGTCAATAACAGGCTTGCCCCCAAAATTGCCATGTAATGATTCATATCAATCGCTCAGAGTTTGTTTAAAACGAAATCCGTCATCCTTGCAAACAGATGCATGCGCGCATCCGCTCCTCCTATGCCGTGGTTTTTGTTTGGGTAAAAATACATGTCGAACGCTTTGCGATGCCGGACAAGCGCATTCACCATCTCAATCGAATTTTGAGGATGAACGTTGTCGTCTGCAAGGCCGTGAACCAGCAGGTAATTTCCCTTGAGCCGGTCGGCGAAGTAAACTGGAGAGTTTTCTGCGTAACCCGTGGGGTTATCCGACGTGCGACGCATGTAGCGCTCGGTGTAGATGGTGTCGTACCATTTCCAGTTGGTGACCGGAGCAACTGCGATGGCGGCCTTGAATACGTCATTCCCCTTGAGCAGGCAAAGCGACGACATATAACCGCCGTAACTCCATCCAAAAATTCCAATCCTCGATGCATCCACAAAATCGAGCGAACCGAGGTAACGGGCAGCATCGATCTGATCTTCAGTCTCCAGTTTGCCAAGCTGCAGGTAAGTCATTTTTTTAAATTCCTCGCCGCGCCCTCCGGTTCCGCGGTTGTCGACAACGCAAATGATGTAACCTTTCTGCGCAAGCATTTGCAACCATCCGTAATAACCAAATGAATTCCATCTGTTCATTACTTGCTGACTGCCGGGACCTCCATACAAAAACATAAAGACCGGATATTTTTTGCCCAGCACGAAGTCTTTTGGCTTAATGAGGGCCGCATTCATGGCCTGGCCCCCGCGATTCGGAATTTGCAACAACTCCACTTCGGGCAACTGCAGTTCATTCATCCTCCCAGCAAGGGCTTCGTTCGTTTCAAGCATGCGAATGGTCTGGAAATCGGAACCGGCGATCCGGTATTGGGTTGGAGTCCGGACATCCGAATGCGAAAGGACGAGGTAGTGCAGACCCGGACCTGGCTGGGCGCTGTGAAACCCGGGCCTGGTCGTTAACACGCTGTCGCGGCCCGTTTCTACGTCAATGCGTCTTAATTCCCGCTCGCGACCATCGCTAACCGAAAATTGTGCCAGGGCCCACTGCCCGTCTGCATGCAATCCGTACAAGGCCGTCATTTCATCACTTCCCCGCGTTAGCTGCCGCACCAGATTTCCATCCATACCATAGAGGTAGAGGTGGTTGTACCCGTCGCGTTCGCTCGTCCAGAGAAACCGGTTGCCGTTTAGAAAAGTCAGGTCGTCGTGTACGTCGATGTAACGTGCATTTTCCTCCTCAAGCAGAACCCGGAATGCGTTTTTGCGGACATTGCTCAGGATCAGGCGAAGTCGGTTCTGATTGCGGTTCATCCATTGCACGCACAAGACATCCCGGTCGCGGGTCCACTTGAGGCGTGGCAGGTAGTCGTCTTCGCGCGGGCCTATGTCGATGGGTTTTGATTTGTTTTTCTTTGCGTCGTAACACCAAACCGAGACCACCGCGTTTTCTTCACCCACTTTGGGATACTTAAATGCAAATTTTTCCGGGTAAGCGCCGTCGTTGTAGTATTCTATCGAAAATTCCTTTACGCGGCTTTCGTCAAATTTGAAATAGGCAAGGTAATCTCCACCGGGCGACCAGGCATAAGCCTTCGTGAGGGTAAATTCTTCTTCGTACACCCAGTCTGAAGCGCCATTGATGATTGCATTGACCTGTCCATCTTTGGTTATGCGAACCCTTTTTCCCGTTTCGATCACTTCGTAATACAAGTCGTTGTTGTACACGTAGGCCACGCGGTTTGCGGATGGATCGAAGGATGGATACTTGATTTTCCCCGGAGGGTATATGCGGTAAACGGCGTCACCCGCTACGTCGTAAACAAAACAGCGCGAAATGCGCGAATGGCGATAGATGGATTCCGTTTCGGTGAACAACAGGATCTTCCCTTCATCGTCACTGAATTCATAGGCATCGACGCTTTTTTCGATTTCGGGATGTTTCGCCGCATCAAACAGTACGGAGACTTCACGGCCGTCCAGTATGGAGTACTTTGCGATTTTGCCGGACATCAGGCGAGTGTAGTGCTTCCCGTCTTTCATGAAGTTGAAATGCGGAACGCCTCGCGCACTGAAAGTACCTCTTTCATAGAGGTCCTCGAGTGAGATTTCCCGGGTTTGAGCGTCTGCAGTAAGGCTCTGTAAGAGCCATGCAATGAAAAATAAATAGCGAACGGTCATATTTTGCCAATGAATTGTATGATGCGCTCCATCCACGCTTTTTTCCAGGGTGCATAAGGCGGATGGAACAAACGCAGCAAATTAATCCATTTTCCCTGAACGGAAACGGATCGCAAATGGGAAAAGGTTTCAAATCCATGAATGCCGTGGTAAACGCCCATGCCGCTTTCTTTTCTGCCGCCAAAGGGCAGGTCGAAATTGCAATAGTGCAACAGGCAGTTGTTAATGCTGACCCCTCCTGAGCGAAGTTGCGCAGCGAGATGTTTCGCCGTCTTCTGATCTTCATCGAAAATGTACAGGCTGAGCGGAACGGGCAACGCACGCAGTTGAGCCGGCAGGTCTTCTGCATTCCGGTAAGTAATTACCGGCAACAACGGACCGAAGATCTCTTCCTGCATAGACGCGTGATGCCAATCGCTGTGCAACAACAGGCAAGGTGAAATCTTACGGCTCACAGGGTCTGATGAGGGCTCAATATCTGTTTTCGCTCCCTGTCGCACGCTCTGGTGAAGCAAGTGTTGCAGGCGCTCAAAGTGCTGGGCGTTGACGATGCCGCAATAGTCGGGATGGTCCACCGGGTTGATGCCGTACATATGGTGCATTGCGGCCTTCCAGGCACTGGAAAACGATTCAACCTGGTCCTCAGGCAACAACACGAAGTCAGGAGCAATGCAGGTTTGTCCGGCATTGAGGCACTTGGCATAAGCGATGTCGCGAACGGCTTGTTTGATGTTCGCCCCCGGTGAAATGATCACCGGCGACTTGCCTCCAAGTTCCAGGGTCACCGGAGTCAGGCGATCGGCCAACGTTTTCATCAATTCAACGGCTTTGGCCTTTGATCCGGTAAAAAACACATGGTCGAAGGGCAATTGCAGTAAATGCCTTGCAGTGGCCGAATCTCCCTGGACCAGGCCGACTTCATCCTCTCCAAAGGCATCGCGTATGACCTTTTCGATGACTTTCGAAGTCGCGGGTGTAAATTCGGAAGGTTTGATGACGACGCGGTTGCCGGCTGCCCATGCCGCGATCAACGGAGTGATGCAAAGGTTGATGGGATAATTCCAGGGCGACAAAATCAGCACTACACCCTTCGGTTCCGGGCAAACAAAATGGTCCGTTCCGGACAACTCCAAGGGAGCGGGTACCCGGCGCGATTGCATCCATCTTCCAAGCCGTCGCCGGGTTCGTCGCAATTCAACGAGACAGGGAAGCAATTCAGAGGAGACCGTTTCAAAGGATGGCTTCTGGAAGTCCTCCCTAAGCGCAGATTCGAAGGCATGTCGATGGGACAACAGGCTGCTTTCCAATTGCCGGAGCCGTTGGAGGCGGTGCCCAAGAGCGGGGTAGGGTTGGCACCAACGCGCGCGCTCGAGGCGATCAAAAAGCGCTTGGTGGGCATTATGCCCCGGTCCGCCAGGGGAAGTAGCTGCACCATCCGGCATGCGCCAAAGATACGCTGGCGATGGGCAAGGTTCGTTATTGACCTACCCTCCGCTTGGCCCCCGGCTGCTTTCAGCCACCGCTGAGGCAACTCGATGCGCTACGCTTTCATCGAGGGCCGGAGGAATGATCATTGTTGGAGTAGGCTGTGTGACCGCCGAGGCGATCGCCCCTGCCGCAGCAAATTTCATATTGAGCGTGATCTTCGGTGCACGTGCCTGAAAGGCCCCTAAAAAGATCCCTGGAAAGGCCAGCACATTGTTCACCTGATTGGGAAAGTCGGAGCGTCCCGTGCCCACGATAAAGGCCCCACCCGCCCTGGCTTCATCGGGGAGAATTTCGGGTATGGGGTTTGCAAGGGCCAGGATCAATGGATCTTTTGCCATGAGCCGGATGTGGTCTCGGTTGAGAATGTTAGCCTTGCTGACTCCAATGAATACATCCATACCCACCAGCGCATGCTCCAGCGTACCGCTGAGGTTGCGCGGATTGGTGTAGGCGAGCAGATCGTATTTGATGCCTTGCAGACCCAACCGGTTGCGGTGGATGATGCCCATCGTGTCGCACATGACGATTTCGCGCACGATTTTCTGGTTTGTAGCGGTGAAGTCTCGCCGCCCAAGGTAGCGGGCAATGGCAATGCCTGCAGCACCGGCTCCGTTGATGACGATCCTCAGGTCTTCCAACCTCCGGCTGGTCAGCCTGCAGTAATTCATCAGGGCTGCAAGAACGACGATGGCGGTGCCGTGCTGATCGTCGTGGAATACCGGAATGCCGAGGTCCTGCAAACTTTCCTCCACCTCAAAACAGCGCGGAGAGGAAATGTCTTCCAGGTTGATACCCCCAAAAACGGGTGCTATGTTGCGAATCACCTGGATCAATTCGTCGGTCTTCTGGGTGCTGATGCAAATGGGGAAGCCGTTGATTCCTGCAAAACGCTTGAACAGCATGCCTTTGCCTTCCATGACGGGAATTGCCGCAAGCGGTCCGATGTTGCCCAGTCCCAGTACGGCCGAACCATCGCTGACAATGGCGACGGTGTTTCCCTTAATGGTGTAGTCGTAGACTTTGGCCGGGTCGTTGTGGATGGCCTCGCAGGGAGCAGCAACACCGGGAGAATAGGCCAAAGAAAGGTCCTCGGTCGTACTGATGTCCATCTTGTTTTCCACAGAGATCTTACCCCGCAAAGCCTCGTGCAGTTGAAGTGACCGCTCAAATACATCCATAGTCTGCTATCGCTGCAAATAGTTTGCCAGTCTTTGTGAGAGCAAGGGCATTGAACGCCCATGAAAAATCCAGCCCAACTGTAAGGCAAAAAGAGAAATATCAGAATTGTTAAAAATTTGTTAAATCTCCGGGGGGGTAAAAAACCTCAAACAGTTGAGTAAATTTCGCCATTGTTTAACCAACCACCCCAATAAAAACCTATGATCAGCTAAGCTCTTATTCAAAGCTTTTTCCAAAACAACTTCATAGCACAAAAAAAGCCCACGATCACCCATCGACTGGGGATGCAGGCCTTCTATTCGCAAAAATAGTCTGCAATTTAGGCTTCTTTTTGATGAGGATGAAATTGTTGGGTATCATAATTATTTAACAATTTAAATCATTGAAAATGAGAAACTTATTTTTTCTTTGGGCTGTAGCCGTTTTCATGCTCCCGATGAATGGGGGCTCCGCCCAATCCGGTAGCTGTGACTTCTTGGTGACTAAGACGATCTGCCTGGAAAACGGACTTAAGGAAATTTGTGTTGAAGGTTTGGACCTCCCCGGGACCCACGAATGGGACATCACTTCAGTGGGCGGATTGTGCGGCCAAACCCATTTTACAGGTCAGAAAATTTGCTTCCAATGCACATTAAGCGGAAATGACCATCTCCTGATCGACCATACGTTCCTTCCATTGGAAGGACTACCGTCATCCTGCAATAAAAGGGTGAATGTGTCCTGTAACCCCGATTGCAGTTCCTGGAATTTTAGTACTGTATTTAATGGAGACTGTTCTGTAACGTTTAGCCTTAACCCTAATTTTGGTGCGCAAAATATTACATGGGTATTTGGAGATGGCAGTAATTCAGTTCAGAATCCCTTTGACATTAAGTCAATTAATCATCTGTATGCTGATCCTGGAACCTATCAGGTATGTGTCACGATTCATGTTGATGACTATTATTATCAGACTTGCTGCTTTGACGTGTATGTTCCGCCATGCCCCGAATGCGAACCCGATCCGATCTCATGGGAAGAGTGCCCTCCGGCCGGAGATGAATGCTGCATTAGCTTTAACTTCAATTCTCCTTATAATTCTCCGCAATTCGTTTGGGATTTTGGCGATCAGAGTCCACCGGTGACGACAACTACCAAAACGGCAGAACATAATTTCATTGGTCGCGGGCCATTTTATATCTGCGTGACCTATTTTATAGAAGATCAGCCATACACCTGTTGTGAATGGATCGATCTGCCGCCATGCGATTGCTGTGAGAGCGCAGATTTTAGTTTTGATGTTCAGAACTTTACTAATTACGAGTCCTGTATGGGCAATATGTATAAATGTGCACCACTATGCGACAGGCCCGGAATGACTGTTCATCAATGGATTTATTCGGATGGTACGGTCATATTGACTGGAACTCCAGGAGGCGCGCCACCGGATCATGTCTTCACCAATTATGTCAATTCAACCGGTCAGGTTTGCGTAACCCATCAGATCTTATGTGATAACCAGGTCATTGATGCAGTAACCAAATGTTTGCCTTTTTATCCGGGAGCTTATCTGGGAAAAGCTGGAGAAGACCTCAAAATGTCTGATGTATTAAGCAACCAGGGTGGAATCACGGTCCTCGATTTTATTACGCAAAATGCAAGTAACCCTATTATTCCTTTGTATATTGAGGGTAATCTGATCGTGGATATCAATTCCAATTTCAATCAGGGTGTTTGGAATATGGCACGGGGTTCGCAAATTATTGTAAATTACAACAGGGTTTTTGGATTGACAGGTACTGTTATTCAGACCGCGTTCAGGCGAAATATTCATTTTAATTGCTGCAGGTGGGGTGGGATCAAAGCAAATCCGAGGGCTACTTTAAATTGGTCTTCTGCAACCATCACGGATGCTGAGATCATGCTCGAACTTCTGAGTCCGTATATCAGTATCGGAGCAACTTTGAATTTTACCGACAATAATTTTCTTGAAAATGTCAATGGTATAAGATCATTTCGCCACAGGCCCCGCTTTGGAAATTTTCATAACAATACGTTTGAGGGCTGCAAGAACTGCACGGTACTTTGTGGTTGTGATGAAGGCACCGGAATATATCTCGACATGGATGGCATTTCGTCATTACCAACCAATTTTCCTGTAACCGGATCGAGAAATATTATTAAAAATTTCGAGTACGGCATTCACGCCATCAACACCAATTTGTCCGTCAAAAATTTTTATATACATGATGTTGATGGCACAGGATTATGGTTTGTAAAAAACCTGGCGAATCCTTTTCATCTCACGATGGATTTGTTGGAATTTCAAAATATACCGACAGCAGTCAGAGATCAGATCAGTGGCGGTGGATCACATAACCTAACGGCGATTGCATCAGTTCCACAACCAAATTCCAGCCTGAAATTTTCAGAAATATTCAGAGGCTATGATATCACCATTGATCAAAGCCAGTTTATCGGAACCATCAACCACAATCAGATTGCAACCAACGGAGGTGCAACTAACTTTGGGATCAAAGTATCACTGACGGGTAGTGTAGGCAACCAATTTACAGCCGATCACAACCAGGTCACGGTAGCATCCGGTGGAAACAGTTGCATGGGCATCAGTCTTCTGGCAGACATGGATAACCAGCAAAATGCCGTATTAAAATTTAATGAAATAACGGCAGTGGGCCTGGATCCCGGAGCCGGCATCTATGTAAGCAACTGGAAGACGTCCAACGTGACCGACAATACGCTGACCATGGGCTCGCCCAAACCTGGCATCGAATTTTCAAACAGCGGCGGTTCACTGATCCAGTGCAATGGGATCAACTTTGGCACAAAAGGAATGTTGTTTAACATCTCTCCGGAAAATGATATCGTAAACAATACCTGTTATGCCAACGTGAACGGCGTTCATTTCAACGGTAACTGTCAGGCTACCGCGGGTTCTTTTATCGCGGAAAACAAATTTCAGAGCAATTCTCAGGAAGGCTCTTTGTATAATGGTGATGCATTGACCGGGATTCAGCATCATCAAATGTACAATTCATGGCTGCCGGTGGTGAGCTCTGTTAAGGCATACCATCCGGTAAGAGCTTTAGCGGAACAATGCCAGTTTTGGGCTCCTGCGAATGCAGTTGATCCTTCTATCCATTATCCTATGCGTCAAGTAGAAGAACTATTTTTTCGAAATGGCCCACCTGCCGGATTTCCACAGGCGTGCTCCATAGGTACAGGAGGCGAAAATTATCTGCAGTACCACAGCAATGATTCTTTGACAGCGCTTGCTTATGACGAACTGCTGGGTACGAGCGGTTTGTTTGATAGTCTGGACTTGCCTTTAGCCAATAGTTTGAAACAGTCGATTTACGAGCTGATCCTGTCGTGGCCGGGCTGGATCAACGGGCATGCCAATATTGCGGCATTTTACAATGCGAATATCAACGGTTTCATAGGCCAAAGTTCAGCATTGCGCGGTCAAATGAAGGATTTTCTGCTGGTGCTCGAGGCTCAGGCCATTGCATTGAATGCACTATATGCCCAATACGATAGTCTTGCCGTTCAATTAGCGGCCTTGGATCTGCAGTTGTTGAATGAAACCGATTCGTTGGTCATTGAAAACCTGCTCAACCAAATGGGCAGTATTGAGTCGCAAATGGAGGATTTGATCCAGATCATCACTAGCCACATGCAGTCTAACGAACAAGCAAACCTGACTGCGATCAACGATTTTCAAACGACCAACAACAACCTGTCTGCCACTACTTTGGATGAACTCAACGAAAAAAAGATCAATGACATCATCCTGAAGATCTGGAGAGCAGAGACTTTAACGATGACTGAAGAAGATGATCTGCGGGCGATAGCGCAGTATTGTTATGCTTATGGGGGTCGTGCAGTATTTGATGGCCAAAATCTCTGTCTGACTTTGTTGGGCGAGTACTATGCTCAGGAAAACTGCAGCAATAATTTTGGAGGAGTACAAACCAGACTCAGAAAGAATTTTGAACTCCAATTAAGCCCCAATCCGGTTCGCGATGAGCTGATCATTCGTCTGGAGACTTCTGATGAGAATCAATGGCCTGATGATCTCAAACTGATCAACAGCTTGGGTAAATTTTTGGATGTTGAGCTCAAGCGATTAGATCCTCATGCAGCCAGCCTGCCGGTAGGGCATTTGCCCAGCGGGCTGTATTTTATTTCAGCTGAACAATACGGACAAAGGAAATTGTTCAAATTTATTGTAAGTCATTAAATAGTGTAAATGGAGGTCAATATGCTTTGACCTCCATTTTTTAAAATTATCGAATTATGAAATATTTATTAAAACTAATGCTCTCAATCCAGATATTGCTCCCTTCTGTTATATGGGCTCAGCAGTTTAAATTTGAATGGGCTCGTTCATTCGGTGGTAGTAAATCTGAAATAGACCGCGTCATGAAAGTAGATAAGAAAGGAGACATTTATCTATTTTGCGATGTAGGATCAACACATTTCTCCATCGACAATAAATTTTTCTTTAAGTGGATCAATCCGGAAAATTATCCCAGAAATGCCGTGTTGCTGAAATACAGTCCATCAGGTGAGCTCTTATGGGGCCGGGCGCTTAAAACAAATAATATAGGAATCGAAGCTTATGGAATTGCCATTGATCAGGACAATAATGTAATCATATCCGGTTTGCACCAGGGCAATGAACTTTACCTGGATACTGTGA
>JADLHA010000031.1 GCA_020848995.1 Saprospiraceae bacterium
TCGCTGCGCCTCGGCTTGTTTTGCTAAATTCATTCTGGCATCAACAGGGAGTGGAGGGAGGCAGCCCTTTTCATTCTGGCATCAACAGGGAGTGGAGGGAGGCAGCCCTTTTCATTCTGGCATCAACAGGGAAGTGGAGGGAAGCAGCCCTTTTCATTCTGGCATCAACAGGGAAGTGGAGGGAGGCAGCCCTTTTCATTCTGGCATCAACAGGGAGTGGAGGGAGGCAGCCCTTTTCATTCTGGCATCAAAATGGAGTTTTTAGAGGTGCCCTTTAAAGGGCTGCTATGTCGATTGGTCGGCCTGTTCCCGGTGTGGCCCTTAACTGAGGAGGCATTGTATGAGTTTAAGGATGTCTTCGCGGTCGTCTGGCCGGCTTTGGGCTACCAGCAGGGCAAGGACCGTCAGCGCCAAGGCATCCAATTTTGGCCTTCCATCGGGACGACGCCGGTACTGGTTGATTTCGAGGAACCAGCTAAAGAGAAATGCGCCAATGCGCTTATTGCCATCTGAAAAGGAGTGGTTTTTTATGACTGAGTAAAGTAGGTGGGCAGCCTGTTCCCCAATGCCGGGGTGGAGGTACTGGCCGCCGTACGTCTGGGCAATGGACTGAAGGGTGCCTTGAAAACTTTCATCTTTTTCATGGCCAAACAGTGCGGTGGCTTCGTTCAATCCCGTCAGGCGATCCTTTAGCGCCGAGATGGCTGAGTGGGCCTCGGGGTGGCTGAGTTCGTTTCGGATGGGGCTGGATTCCCCTGTAATGGGAAGCCGGTGGCCATCGTATTGATTTAGGAGCAGAAAGCAAGGCAGGTAGCTTTCGATGAGGGCAGCTACATCCAGTGTCGTTGGGGCTGCCTTGAGGTGTCCTTCCGCGCTCATTTCTGCAGGTGGTGCCAAACGTCGAAGGGCATCTCCGGCCCAGCGGTAAAACGCCAACGCGGCCTGGTGATGCATCCGAAAACCCAGTGAAAGAACAAATTCCCGGCTAAAGTGCTCCCTCAATCCGGTCCCACCTTTTCCGTCATCGACAGCAAGCAACTGGGCATGGCGCGTTGAACGCCATGTTTCAGTGGTTGCTTCTTCAATTGCTGTCCGATCCAGGTCTTGGGTCGAACACCCGAAGAGAACCGGAATCAGAATGCGGTCAATCCATACCTCTGCGTGGTCAATCAACACCGCAATTTCCTTTCCGGTGCCGGGTAGTGTGTAAAATATTTTTTGCATGGCTGCAATGTATAAAATGGTACCCTTATTGTCGATCAGAACTTGTATGAACGTTCGTTCGTTAGATGGTGATTAATTTATCTTTAATTAGGGTGTTTGGTCATCAAGGATAAAAAAATTGCTTAATGAAATTGAATGGTCTCAGCATGCTCATGAATTGAATATTGATTTGGTCATGAGCGACCATCACCTCAATTGATGAAACACCTTCATGAAGTTTTTAATGCACAAAAGCAATGATGTAATTTCAAAATCCAAGATGCAATAGGTAATATCGGTAACTTCAATTCAGGATGTTTGCAAACAAAAGTGAACACGCATTTATAGATCGAAAATCACAAATGAACTAACGATTGTTAGATGTTCAGCAATGTACCGAAATGGATAGCATTCATAGGAGTTTATCATGGACTGCTATGCTCTTAAACCCAATGAATACGGGCATTAAGTGGTTTCCACAGCAATGGAGAATTGCTATGGAAATGCCTGTCATTACTTATAAATTTTGAGGAAAGAATTATTAAATGAGAAGAAAAAGAACGGATAGAAAATGCAGTGTATTTTGCCTGTTAGCGGGCGTTTTTTTGAAACGCTCAACCTGCTAGGTCTTCAACTAATTTAGAAATCTGGCTGAGGCGGTCGCGGTCTAATGAATAGTAAATAAACTTACCACTTCTGGCTGTAACTACGACGCCGGCCCTTCTTAGAATTGCGAGATGCTGAGATGCAACACTCTGTTCTAACCGCAATTTAATGTAGATGTCTGTAACCGTCATCGTGTCATTTTCTTCGAGCAGGTCGATCACGCGTTGTCTCAATTTGTGATTGACCGCTCTCAAAACCAGCACGGCCCTACGCAAATTTGCATAGTCGAGTTGTACCTCCTTCGACCCCTTTTTGAGCGTAATCGTTTCGTTCTTTTTATTTCTCATGCCACAGTTTTTAGTTGATTCGCAATATCGATGACGATGGAATCGGGTTCAAATACCGGGCCAATTTTGAAATTTTGGGCAGAATTTTTTAACCGTGCCAAATGGCAGAACAGAAACGAATTGTGGGTGCACTCAATCAAAACGGTACATATTGAAAATAATGCTATGGATCAGGAAAAAGTTCAACCGGTCAGCACTTTTTCCGGGCTTGTGTGATGTTGGGATCGCGCAGATAGGTCGGCTGGAGGGAATGGGGCGTTTCCCAGTCACCGCGGAGGAAAGCGCTGACCGCAGGGTCAATGAGCAGGGTAGCCGACAGGGGACTGGCGAGCACCATGGGCCAGGTGAAGCCGGTGCAGGAAGGCCATTTGGACGTTCCGCTTCCGGACAAGGCGCAGCCTTCCGGGGTGAGGTCCATGTTGAAGGGCCATTCGGGACTCAGGGTAGAAAAGGCTGGGGGGAGGCAGATGGCCCCGGATGCTTCATAGAGGGCATAATACACGTCGCACCTGCGCGCATCGATGATCGCAAGATGCCGCCGGGCCTCAGGAAATTCCTTTCGGCTGGCCGAGGCCAGAGCCTGCAAGCTGTTGATGGAAATCAGGGGTTTTTTGCTGGCAAAGGCCAGTCCTTTGGCGAAGGCAATGCCAATTCGCAGAGCCGTGTAGGCGCCCGGGCCGGTATCCACACAAATGGCATCCAGGGTTTGGAGTGTCCACGACTGTTGTTGCAGCAGCTTACCAACCGCGATGGCGAGGATGGCGTTGTGATCGGCATGGGCTTCAAAACGGCTATCCAGGCACTGGTTTCCAACGGAAAGTGCAAGGCTGCAGTCGGGGCCTGAAGTCTCAATGTGCAGAAGGCGCGGTTCCATGGGCTGGATCAGAGGCCGGACAGCAACCGCTGGTAGCGCGACCTGTCGGCCAGGAGCAGGGAGGCTTCCAAAATGACTGGATCGTGGTCCATCCGTTTTTGGATGATGGCCTCCCGGTAACCGGTCCGCCCAACGATCTCTTCCTCGATGAGGTCGCATATCAATCCGGCATTCCGGTCGAGGGCCTCCCATTGCCGTTTTTGTGCCATATCCTTAATCTTTTGAATCTCCGGCAACAGCGGGGAGGAAGGGGCTTCCCTGCTGGCTTCGGCCGACAGGTCCGCGATGCGCTGTTTTAGCAGACTCCCGTCGTCGAAGCGCTTGCGAACGAGGTAATCTCTGAAATCCGGGTATTCGGCGAACTGGAAGTTCCGGGCCGAATCGGGTGCAGGATGTTTCAGACAATAATCCGTTGCGTATTCGAAGATGTGATCCCGGTCGAGCACTTGCTGAACGATTTCCGGATAGTTGGCGGAAGGAAGCTCAACGTCTGGCTGAATCCCTCCTCCATCGTAAACCCGTCTGCCATTTTTAGTTTTAAAGGGTACCCTCAGGGAGTCGGGCAAGTGGACCGGCTCTCCGTTTTCGTAGCGAACGCTCTGGATGCACCTTCCCGAAGGAATGTAATACTTGGCGATGGTGAGCTTAACTTTAGCATTGTACCCCACTTCGCGGGTGTTTTGTACCAAGCCTTTGCCATAACTGATCTGTCCGATCACCAGGCCGCGATCGAGGTCCTGGATGGTCCCGCTGACGATCTCAGAAGCTGAGGCCGATTTGCCGTTGATCAAAACGACGAGAGGGATCTGGGCATCTTCCGCCGTCTGACGGGTGTGGTAGGCCTGGTCTTTTTCTTTGTTTTTTCCTCTTGTGGTGGCAATTAGCTGGCCCTGTGGCAGGAAGACGTTGCAAACTTCGACGGCTTCGCCCAGCAGCCCGCCCCCGTTGTCGCGCAGGTCAAGGATCACTGCACTCATGGATGGGTTGGCAGTGCGCAGTTTTTTAAATGCTTCCCGGACGTTTTTTCCCGCATTTTCAGTAAAAGTCGTCAGCAGGATATAACCCACAGAATCCGAGACCATGCCGGAGTAAGGGACGTTGGGAATGTTGACCTCGTCGCGTTGCAGGGTAAGCTGAAGCGATCCCTCCTGGCCTGGACGCGCAATGGTCAATTCCACTGTGCTGCGAGGCATGCCCCGCATTATCTGAAACAAATCTTCGCTTTCTTTTCCTTTTCCGTCGAGTCCGTTTACCGCCAGGATCTGATCTCCCACGCGGATACCCGCCACGTCGGCGGGATAGCCGCGGTAAACCTCGGTAATGGTGACATAGTCGCCTATTTTTTTGGCCCGTACACCCATGCCATTGTATTTGCCTTCAAACACCAGCCGGTAATTCTCGATCTGAACTTCGCTGATGTAATTGGTAAAGGGATCCAGTTGCTGCAACATGGCGTCAATTCCCGCCTTCATCAGACGCGACGGGTCGGTCTCATCGACGTAATGGGCATTGATCTCCTTGTACACATTGGCGAAGATTTCGATGTTCCGGGCAATCTCAAAGTGCTTGTCGTAAGACACGAAAACAGCACTGGACAGCAGGAGTGCCAGGGCTGACAGAGCTATGGGTTTTCTAAAAGACATGCGCGCTTTCATTTGAGCAACAACACTATTAACGCAGCCACCCCACCACAAGTATATCAGTACAAAACCGCTCCAGGGCACCCCGGTCTTGTGCTTTGAGGGGGTCCTGGTAACCGATGGGGGTAAGCCGGGCCGCAAAGTTTGGGCGAAATGGGCAAATTCGCCGACATTGATTTATTTTTCGCTTTGAGAGGCGACGACGCCTAATGGGTTCAGGGATTCCCTCGATAAAGGAAGCCCCAATCCTGGCAAGATCATTAGACCAATGTTTAATCCACAGAGAACTTGTTGCGCTTTATCCTGAGCCGGTTCATTACAGGAGCCTTTGCCTTTATGGCGATCCTGTGGCTGGGCTTGTGGATCATCCGGCAAATTCCGGGTAGCCATGCGGAGCTCGCAGCCTGGGAAGCTGAAGCTGAGCAGTCCACCCCTGCAGGGCAAGAAGCCCCTTTGCCAGGATTTTACTGGAGCATCGGCAGCATTTTTTCGAAAAGCAGAGGGCCCTTTCTTCAATGGAACGGAACCGGGAATTCATTTCACCTTTGGGCTTGCCGTTACGCGAAGATGGATTTTGGGAATTCGCTGGTGGATGGCCTGCCAGTGAAAGAAAAATTCCGCAGGGCCTTGCCCTGGTCGATGGCTTTGCAGTTGCCAGCCATCGCCTTATTGTTATTGCTCAGCGTCTGGCTTGCCCTTGAAGCGGTCATGCGCTCCGGCTCCTGGTCGATGGCCATTGCGGATCGCTTGCTTACAGGCCTTTACGCGGTTCCCGGCTTTTGGCTGGCGACCGTGTTGCTGTTGCTTTTTGCCAATGCAGAATGCCTCCAGATCCTGCCCACGGGCATGCACGGAGCTCCTTCGCCAAACCCCTATCGCCTGTGGTGGGTGGCCCCTCAGTATTACCTGCTCCCCTTACTTTGTTTGGTATTGCCCTCGCTGGCATACCTGCAGCGGCTGGTGCGCAATGGCTTGCTGGAGCACCTGCAAAAGCCTCACTGGAAAAGAGCGCTGAGCACAGGGCTGCCAATCCGAACGGCTTTGTTGATGGAAGCCCTGCCGGCAGCGCTGCCTCCATTGGTCACCTGGATGGCCGGAGTACTCCCGGCCCTGGTATCTGGATCGGTCATCATTGAGCAGATTTTTAGCATTCCCGGTCTGGGCCGTTTACTCTACCAGAGCATTGCCGTGCGCGACTGGCCCATGGTCCAGTTTTTGTTTTTCCTTGGTTCCGCCTTGACGGTGCTGGGCTTCATGTGTTCGGACCTCCTGCTCCGATGGCTGGATCCGAGGCTAAAACAAACCGCGTGAACGCATACTCCCAACTTCGAAAGCAAAGGATCTGGCTGTTTGTGTCGCTGCACCTCCTTTTGGGATGGACAGTCCTTGCCAGTTGGGTTACCGGTTCGAAGCCTGTGGTGTGCAAATACCAGGGGGAATGGCATGTACCTGTTTTGGACGACCAACCGCGGAAGGGATCCAGGTTGGCCCTCGACCTCATTGAGAGAGCAGGCTCCGACTACAAGCTCCTTTCTTATGATCTGGTCCTGTGGCCCTTGTTTAGCCGGGACCCCCACCTGCTAAAGCCAGAAGCGGCATGGCTCCATCCGCTGGAAAAGGATCTTGCCGGCAATGTTTATTGCTTGGGCACCTACGAGTTGGGGCGCGACCTGCTTGCTGCCTGCATTTTTGGTTTGCAGCGGAGTGCGTGGCTTGGCCTGCTGGCCATGGGCATCGCCGGGGTACTTGGAGGCATCATTGGATCTTTTGCAGCGTTCCAATCACAGCGGCACGGCAGGATCTCCTGGGTGAGTGCTGCCGCCGTAAGCCTGCTGCTCTTGCTCATACTGGTCGAAGCCCTGCATTTTGCCGAACCGGGAAACTTTAGCTGGACGGGACTGTCCGGGCTGGTCGCTGTGGTGATCTCGCTGGCTTGGCTGTCAGTAAAAACCTGGAAATGCAGGCCTAAAATCCATTTTTCCCTCGACCGGATCAGCCTGGCCTATGTGGAAATCATGAAATCCATACCCGGATTGTTGTTGTTGCTCTTGCTCGTTCAAATTGTACCCAATGCCGGCGCCATAGAAATCGCTCTGATGTTGGCCTTGCTCTACAGTCCGGTGGCCATCAAGTACAGCCGTTCTTTTGCCATGCGCCGCATTCCCGAGCCCCACATCGACGCCCTGTTGGCCTTGGGGGCTTCCCCGGCCAGGATTTATTTCCGCCATGTGCTGCCCAGGGTTTGGCCGGAACTGTTCCCCGTTTTGGTCTTTGGGTTTGCACAGGTCGTCCTGCTCGAAGCCAGTTTGTCTTTTCTAGGGCTTGGCCTGTCATTGGATACCGTCAGCCTGGGAACCATCATGCATGCCGCGCGCAGCAACCCGTCGGCCTGGTGGGTCGTCGTTTTCCCAGCCATCCTGCTGTTTTGGCTCGTTTACTCGCTGAACGCACTGGGAGATTGGTTGTCCCGGGACTTTTCGCAGGACCATTCTGGAGGCGGATCAGCATTCCCTTGAAGTGCAGCCAGACTTCATTTCATCTTGCGGAGGGTCCTCTTATCGAAGAGACCGGATTTGGCTTTGGAAGTCGGCATCCCTTTTTTGTTGGTTTTGGTATTGGCATCTTCTGCCGGGCAGCCTGTCCCGCGGTTGCACGACCCCAGTAACCCGATGAAGACCACCAGGCAGACTGGCAAAAACTTTTGCCAGAACTTTCTCAACCTTCCCATTTGCAGGGCTTTTGGAGGGGATTCATTGCAGATGTCCTTATTTTACAGGTGGTTGCGGGCGCTATAGGGCCCAAATGCCCGTAAGCAGGGCATTTCAAGGATGAAATATTTTCAAATATGTATTGCATAACCAAAAAATGTAATATATATTTGTGTCGTAAATTTAATCATTTAAAAAAAAAGCATGAACAAATCTGATCTGATCAACGCGATCGCAAAAGAAGCAGAAGTTACAAAAGTACAGGCTGGTACAGCATTGGACACGGTGCTTACTGCAATTGAGAAAAGCCTTAAAAAAGGTGACAGTGTAATCCTGGTTGGTTTTGGCACCTTCTCAACGGCTGAGCGCAAAGCAAGGACCGGAAGGAATCCCGCCACAGGTAAAGCCAT
Source organism: Saprospiraceae bacterium (assembly GCA_020848995.1). GTDB lineage: Bacteria > Bacteroidota > Bacteroidia > Chitinophagales > Saprospiraceae > Vicinibacter. The sequence continues at coordinate 7,789 of JADLHA010000031.1, forward strand.
CAAGATCCCCAAACGCCGCGTAGTGCGTTTCAAGGCCGGCAAGGGGCTCGCCGATGCTGTAAAAAAGTAACTGCAGCTTTTTTGGCTCAGTGACCCGGATGGCTCCCATCCGGGTTTTTTTTTGCAATAGAATTTCTGCTCTTCGGGTCTTTATTCCGGCTTTACTTTCACATTAATTGATATTTTTGTTTTTTCCTGGTCCGGGATAGGATCGGGAAAGGCATATTCAGGACGTGACCAACACCTGAACAAGAGATGAAGAATCATTACAGCCGTTCGATTCAAGACCTGAACGTACTCTCAGGCAAAGACGATTCTCAAAGCAATACATTGAGGATCAGTATTTTGCAAGAAATGAGGCGTTCCCAAACCCTGCCGCTGCAGGCCATTCCGGCCTACGTTTCAACGTTGATTTACCAATTGGCCTGCCCAAGTTCACCAGAGTTGAGATTGCTCGCCGAAGACGAGTTGGCCCGCCTTACCCAGCGGCTCAAGCGGACGGCAAAGGCCCCTCCTGCGTGGTTAAATTCCGGTCTGCCGTACACTTCAATCCAGTGCGCTCTGTCTCACAGGATGTTGCGTTGGTTGTTGCACGACGAGGCCGAATTTGAGTTGTCAGGTTTGAAAGCAACTAAAAGTGACCTGCTGAATCTCCTCCGGGTAACCTTACCCGACCTGGAGCGCGGGATGGCAGATCTGGCCGGGAACAATGGCCAGATCCTGGAACTGTTGAAGCTGAAACCCAAGCAGTTGCAGTCTTTCTTGTTGTCGGAGTTTCAAAAGCTGGACCACCTGCCCTTTTTAAAGGACCAGCTTTTTCAGCAAATGGGACTGATTTGCAAGCTTCGCCTCAGCGATCCTGCACTTTCCCTGCCTTTCAACCGCGTTCCGGTCGACTCAGTGCACTACGCCCGATCGGCCAAGGTTCCGGAACTGGCCTTGCGTGAAGCGATCTGCGAGCCAATTCCCGCACCTGAATTTTTATCGATCGATATGCGCAACGGCATTCCCAGGGTGTGCAGGATGCAATTGCTCTACGATGGCGTTGAGTTGGATGCCGTGACCTACATGGATACGGAAAGCCTCCACTATTACGCCTTTGAGAACGGGTTTACCGTGGCCATTTTTGCTGCAGGGCACGATCGGCAGTTGCCGCTGGAATCCCTGGTTGGTTTTGCGCTGTTTCAAAATGGCATACCCGCATGCATTGGAGAAGCAAGGGTTTTCGGAAGAAAGGTGCAGGTATTTCCTCATTACAGCGGATGGTTCCGGCAGGCTCTCTCTCTCCGATGCGGATTTGCAAATGTATTGAGGACTCTGCACGGCGTTTTTGGGGTCTGGCGGCTGGAGATCGCGGGCCACACGGCCGACGAAGTTCGGCAATTGCTTGCGCTGGGATTCCGGACTGCGGAGCAGTCAGCTCCCAAATTGAATGGAAAATCCAAGAAATCTCCCCAAGGCGGGCCTGAGGTTTCCAAAGAGTTGCTGAAAAAGCTCGTTTCGCGTCCTTTGGCATTTGCCTTGCACAAATCCGGCGGACCCGACTTGGAGACCATCCGCGCCAAGGTCACGGCATACATCAACAAACATCACGACGGCAACCGCCACCGGGCTGAGCGGGCATGCGTACAGAACTTTTTGCAAAAGACCGGATTCAGGAAGCCACACGAGCCGGAATTCCGGAGGACACTTGCTGATGTGGCCTTCGTCTACGACGCCATGCAATGGAACCACCCCGATCAGGTACTCCACTTGAAGGAGATGATCCTCAAAAAACCAAAGGACGTCTACCGATACCAGGAAGAACTGCTCAAAGTGTTGGAGTTCACGGTGCGGAAGTCCTGATTGGGGCGACTTGTCCGGGATACCAAGGCTGCTCCTGGTCTCGACGCGGAGCTCGATTTAATCATTTCTTAATATTAGCTACATATTCGCCGGGTAAGTGGGGTCTACCTTTGTGGGGTAAAAGGTGTTTTTTTAAAAAAAAAGTGTGAAATGAAAGTCTTTCTAGGGCTTCTCCTGGGATGCGTGTCTTGTACCCTGTCCCTGGGCCAGGATGCTGCAGTGCATGACAGTATTGTTCTACAATTGAACCAGGAATTGAGCGATCTAAAAAAATTGAAGATCAGTGGTTACCTGCAGGCCCAGTTCCAGCTTGCAGAGGCGAAGGGCATTGCCTATCCGGGTGGAAATTTTGCAAGTGGTGTCGATAAGCGGTTCAGCATGCGCAGGGCGAGATTCAGCGCAAACTACGAAACCCGTTCCATGCGTTGGGTCCTCGTTACGGAGAACACGGAGCGGGGCATCAGCCTCCATGATATTTTTGGGGTTTACAAAATTCCAGAGGCCAATATGCAATTGACTGCCGGACTCTTTCCTCGGCCATTTGGTTTTGAGCAAAGCTACTCGACCCGCAACCATGAAGGACCAGAACGTGCCCGGTTCTCTACGACCCTCTTACCCGCAGAAGCAGACCTCGGCTTGATGTTGAGTCACACGGCGCTTGGTCCCGTGCGACTCGATGTAGGAGTGTTTAACGGTACCGCTACGGCTGCCGATTTCGATTCCTATAAGGATTTTGTCATGCGCGCATCCGTGAAGCAGAATTTCGGAAAACAATCGCTGAGCGCTGGCTTGTCTTATTATACCGGGTCGGTGGCACAGGGCACGGCTTATCGTTATGAACTGAAGAATAATTTGGACGTACCCGAATTTATCTTGCGCGACACCCTTGCTCACGTCAAGGGCAGTGCAGTACCTCGCCAATATTTCGGCGCAGATGCGCAGTACTCTTTCACTACTTCGATTGGAAAAACCACCCTGCGAGCTGAATATGTCGGTGGGCAGCAACCCGGCCTCGCAGCAAATTCTGATAGCCCAAAGAGCAGTGCACCTCCTGGCACAGATGCCTACCTGCGCGATTTCAACGCGGTGTGTGGATATTTCCTGCACCGGTTTGGAACTTCCCCCTGGATGTTGGTATTGAAGTTTGACTGGTACGATCCCAATACAGCAATCGGTGGAGTCGACATCGGGCAATCCGGATCAAGGACCGGTGCGGCAGATATCAAGTACACGACCCTGGGTCTCGGAGTGAACTGTTATCTGAAAAACGTTTATTTCATGGCGTACTACGACTTTATTACCAACGAGGAAGCTCCCTTTTTAGCGGGATTCAAACAGGACATTCGTGACAATGTATTTACCATAAGAACACAATTTCAATTTTAACTTTATGATTATGAAAAACAGCTTATTATTTACTGCTCTTTGCCTGTTGGGGTATGCCTGCGGCGGCCCAGGGAGCAGCGCGACAAAATCCATTACCGTAAAAGGCAGTGATACCGTTTTGCCCGTTGCGCAAAAGACCGCCGAATCGTTCATGGCGGCCAACCCCGGAGTATCCATCACCGTTGTGGGAGGGGGTTCCGGAACGGGGCTTACAGCCCTCATGGATGGCAACACCGATATCGCTATGTCATCCCGGGATCTCAAAGCAGATGAAAAACTCAAATTGCAGGACAAACAGATTGAATTTGAGATCAAGACACTTGCAGTGGACGCCCTTGCAGTCATTGTTCATCCATCCAATCCCGTTCAACGGCTGACACGCGAGCAGCTCGAGGGCATCTTTACCGGTAGCATTACCAACTGGAAAGACCTTGGCGGAGAAGATGCTCCCATTGTCGTGTATTCCAGGGAAAACAGCTCCGGTACCTATGAGTTTTTTAAAGAGCACGTGATGGACAAAAAAAATTATGCTAGTTCAGTGCTCAACATGCCTGCCACGGGTGCCATTGTTCAAAGCATTAGTCAGACCACTGGCGCCATCGGTTATATAGGTTTTGCATATATGACTCCTGAGGTAAAACCATTGGAAGTATCTTATGATCAGGGACAGACTTTTGTCGGCCCCAGTATGGAGTCCGCAAAAGACAAGAGTTATCCAATCTCCCGTCCGCTCTATTACCTGTACGATGTTAAAAATGCAGAGAAAGTTGCCGCGTATATGGATTATGTTCTTTCTGCCGAGGGGCAGCAAATCGTAGAGCAAGTTGGGTATATCCCTTTGAGCAAGTGATTCGGGGATGAAGCGGTTGGTTGAACGGAGTGCAGAGGGATTGATCAAGGCATGCGGTTTTGCATCTGCACTGACCGTATTGCTCATCGTATTTTTTTTGTTTAAAGAGGGGATATCCTTTCTCAACTCCTCTCCGGTTGAGGATCATCACGCTTTATTTGTGCATTCCGGCAACCCCGTCACCCAACTTGAAGAAGGCCAGATCAAGGATTTATTCGACAAGAAAATCAATCATTGGAAACAGCTGACCGACTACGGCCATCCAGTGGTCCTTTTAACTGCCAACGACCTGGAGCGCCTGTTTACTCCGGAGCAACTGGGGAACAATCTGGAGTACCTCAGCGCATGCGTTGCCCATTACATCGACACGGTGCCAGGCACGCTGGCATATTTTTCTGAGCGACAACTGAGTCTGAGCCCTGCAATCCGCATCGTGCCGGTGCCGAACATCAGTTTGTGGAAATTTCTTTCTGGCAGGCAATGGTTTCCCACCGCCCAGCCGGCCGCCATGATGGGCACCTTACCACTGATTTTGGGTACGCTGCTGGTGAGCCTGCTCGCCATTTTGATTGCGCTTCCTCTGGGTTTGGCTGCCGCGATTTACCTTGCAGAGATCGCCGATCCCAGGATGCGAAACATTTTAAAACCGGTCATCGAACTCCTATCGGGGATCCCTTCCGTGGTGTACGGGTTTTTCGGCTTGGTGGTGATTGTGCCCTTTATTCAAAATCTATTTGGGCTGCCCGTTGGTGAAACGGCGCTTGCTGGAAGCCTGCTGTTGGCCATTATGGCCCTTCCGACCATCATTACGGTATCGGAAGATGCCATCCGGACGTGCCCCATTGCGGTTAAGGAGGCAAGCCTGGCACTGGGTGCTTCGCATTGGCAAACCATTTTTCGCGTCATCCTGCCCTATGCCTCGTCGGGCATTACGGCAGCTGCCATACTGGGAATTGGCCGTGCAGTGGGCGAGACCATGGCCGTGCTGATGGTCACGGGCAATGCAGCCCTGATGCCTACTTCGCTCACCCAGCCGGTGAGAACGATTCCCGCAACCATTGCGGCTGAGCTCGGAGAAGCTTCCTTCGGCGGTTTGCATTTCAAGGCGCTCTTTGCCCTGGGTTGTCTGCTCTTTCTCATTACCCTGGCCACCAACCTGCTGGTTGAACGCACCACCAGCAAAAGTCGAAAAAGCTGAAAACCATGATCTCCTTCCCCAAACAAGTTGACCGCGAGAAGAGATTGCACCAGGCCATTGCTTTTTGGATTGCCCGGATCATTTCGTACTCGATCCTGCTCATCCTCTTTCTCATTCTGTTTTTTATTCTCAAGCGGGGCATTGGGGTAATCAACTGGGAGTTTCTGACGGCCATGCCAATCGACGGTATGACCAAAGGCGGCATTTTGCCCGCCATCGTTGGAACCCTCTACCTCGTTTTGATGAGCATGATCATAGCATTTCCCGTCGGCGTGTTGTCGGGAATCTACGTCAACGAATACGCCAAGGAAGGAGCAATCAAGCAGTTTGTCAAAATGATGACGAACAACCTGGCAGGTGTACCCTCTATCGTGTTTGGATTGTTTGGAATGGCGCTGTTCGTCAACCGGTTGGGATTTGGTGCCTCCATCCTCGCGGGATCGCTCACTTTGGCGTTATTGGCTCTGCCTTTGATCATACGCACGACGGAAGAGAGTCTCAAAGCCGTGGACGACACATTCCGCCATGCAAGTTATGCCTTGGGTGCCAGCAAATTGCGCACCATCCGGAAAGTAGTCCTGCCTATTGCCTTTCCCAACATCATTACGGGGCTGATTTTGGGAATTGGCCGCGTCTCGGGTGAAACAGCACCTATACTGTTTACCGTGGCAGCGTATTTCCTACCAAAGTTGCCCCAGTCCCTTTTTGACCAGGCAATGGCCTTACCCTACCACCTTTACGTCATTTCGACGAGTGGCACCAACATTCAGGCATCCCGCCCCATTGCCTATGGAACCGCCGTCATCCTGATTCTGATCGTTCTGGGAATGAACCTCCTGGCAAATTTTGTACGAAGTCACTACAGCCGCAAGGTAAAAATGAAATAAGGCTATGCGCACGAAAATAGAAGCGAGCAATGTGCACTTGCATTACGGAGATTTTCATGCATTGAAAGGCATCAATATGCAAATCCCCGAACGCACCGTGACGGCCCTGATTGGGCCCTCCGGTTGCGGGAAGTCGAGCTATTTGCGTCTTTTCAACCGGATGAACGACCTCATCGATGGCGTGCGCATTGACGGAAAAGTCCTGATCGACAACACGGACATATACTCCATTCCCCAGTCGGAGGTCGACCGTTTGCGCAGAAAGGTTGGGATGGTCTTTCAAAAGCCCAACCCGTTCCCAAAAACCATATTTGAGAATGTTGCTTACGGATTGCGGGTAAACGGATTGAAGGATAAAAAGGTCATTGGCGAACAGGTTGAGAAGGCTTTGCGCCAGGCAGCATTATGGGAGGAAGTCAAAGACAAACTAAAAAAATCTGCTTTCGAGCTTTCGGGAGGACAGCAGCAGCGCCTTTGCATTGCGCGTGCCATGGCCATTGAGCCTTCAATTCTGCTGATGGACGAGCCGGCATCGGCACTTGATCCAATTTCAACCGGAAAGATCGAGGAGCTCATTTACGAGCTCAAGAGCAACTTTACCATCATCATCGTTACCCACAATATGCAGCAGGCTAGCCGCGTGAGCGATTACACCGGATTTTTCCTGCTGGGCGAACTCATCGAATTCGATGAAACGAAAAAGATCTTCCGCAATCCGGAAAAGCAACAAACAGAGAACTACATTACAGGCCGATTTGGTTAATACTATAAGCAGATCATCATGCTACATGTTGAAAGTGAAATCCAGGAACTAAAGGACAGGCTCATTGCGATGTGGGACCTCGTCATCAAACAACTTGACAAAACACAGCAGGCGCTGGAGGGTCACGATCGCGACCTGGCCCTCGAGATCCAGGCTACAGAGCGGCGAATCAATGCATTTGAGCTTACCATCGACCGCTCCTGTGAGGATTTTATTGCGCTGTTACAGCCAGTTGCTTCAGACCTGCGCTTTGTGCTCACCGCACTCAAGATCAACACCAACCTCGAGCGAATCGGCGATATTGCCTGCGGGATCTCAGAATTCATTAGCGATCATGATACTGAATTCAACCGGGAAATCGTCAAGCATATGGAGGCCGACCGCATGCTGATCCTGGCCATTGAAATGGTCAAAAATTTACGGGAGGCCTACCTCCTGGAAAATACTGCGAAGGCCCGCACCGTTTACAAGCGCGACCGCATGCTCGACAAGATCAACAGCGTGGCATCTTTCCGGGCAGTAGATTGCCTGGACAAATACCCGGACCAGAAGCGGCAGACACTTCACATGCTTTCGATGATTCGAAAAATTGAGCGGATTGGCGACCAGGCCAAGAACATTGCCGAAGAGATCATCTTCTACATCGAAGCCAAAGTGATCAAACACAAACGCAAGGAGAAGGACAAAGAAGAATAATCCTTCTTTTGATGAGTCGGTTTCGTTTGCTGCATTCGTTCTCTAAACAAAAAGGCCGCTTTCGGGAAGCGGCCTGAATGCATTCACTTAGTAAAAAGGGTGCCTCACATATTCTTTTCTTCTTCGCATTTATGCGTTCCGTCAAAATATTTTTGAATCACTTCTTCCCAGAGGTAGTGAGCGATCTTTCTCCCCATGCTGAGACCTTCGATGTTGTCGGTTTGGATGTGATATCCGCCGAGAACCCTCGAAATTCCTGCAAGTTCTGCGGTAGCCGTGAACGTTGGCAGCGGAATGGACACGGGATCACCCGGCGTCTCAGTAATGATGCCCGCTACGCGCTTTTCGACTTCTCCAAAATGGTCACTCCCCGTAAAGAGTTCGAGCATTTTTGAACAAGCTCCACTTACCGTACTGTGACCGGACACATAAGCCGGAAACGGAGGAGAAACGAAATCGGCAGGGGAGTAAGGATGCCATCTTTCGGCAGGGATGTCCAACGTTCCCTTGTCGGGACCGCCCCAGCCGCGGATGGACTTTCCTTTGTAATATTCGCGCACCAGTGTCCAAGGACGGGAAATGTCGTAATACCTCTTGGTTTCCCAGCAGGCGATAAAGGCATCCATGCTGGTATTGCCCACGGCAAAATACAATTTTACGTCGCGGTCGAGGTCATTTTTATCCCTGTAGGATACCATTTGTGCAAACCGCAGCCAGTGTCCAGCCTGACCCGTCGAGCGAGGACCATCGCGCATAAATTCGATGGTAGCTTTCCGCTCCGCGTCGAGGTGTGAATTAAAGTCAATCAATTGATCCACCTCCGCTTTGAGTTTGGGATCTCCGTACTTCAGTGGATCTGGTGCGCGGAATTGCGCAGCAGTCCGGAGCCCAAAAGGCTTTACTCGGTACCAGTGAGGCACAATGAAATCGACGAGAAAGGTATCTCCGTTGGCTCTCACAAATGGGAGGGGGTGCCAGCGATCGGGATCGATCACGCGGTTGTAGTGATTGACTGGTTTGTAATACGTGTAATCAGAATAGGGGGTGCCGATTGAACCGGGTTCATCTCCCAACTGATTTGAGCCATCGTTGTGGCGATAGCGTATGATCTCCTGGGCTACCAGCGTGCCGATACCTTCGGGTTGGGTTTTGTCTGTTGAAGCCTGTCCGGGATCATAGCCAAGTTTGCGAAATTCCCCTTCGAGGTACGCTTTGTCTTTTGGGAAAAGGTCCATGAGCACGGGCAGCATGGCATAACTAATGGCCTTCTCTTTATTTTTCTGCGTGTGCTCGGTTGACGGTCTGCGAAGTTTTCCCCCAAACCGGGTTCCTACTGCCTTTTTGTCGTAGCAGGCCCATGCATCGTACATCGCGGTCATGGCTATGCCCAACTGCCTGGCCTGGATCGGCGGAAGGGCGCCGTACCGGTCAACGTCGTTGGCAGTAACTTCCAGTGCAATGTCGAGCCACTTATTCGCAAGACTGGGTTTGAAAGAGGTAGACTGCTGGCCGGAAAGTTGAAACTGCAGGCCGAGCAAAATAAAAATGGTGAGAACGCTAAGTCTTTTCACAATATCGGGTTTTAGTAGTCTTTCTGATCTGAACGATTCGGCATCCTGCTCCCAGTGTGAATTCCCTACCGCCTGACCCCAGTCATCTAAAGGTACCCGTGATCAAAGGTCTTTTAGATGACTGGGAAACGGTTCCAAAACTATTTCAAATCGTTTAGGGATCGTTCGGGGGACAAAAACCAAATCAAATGTTTAATCGCCGGCTTTCGGCGCAATCCTCATGATGCATCAAAGGTACCGGCAGACCGGAGTGAGCCCTGGCTTTTTATGCGAAACGGCTTCACACATGGACAAAGGGGTGGAAATATTATTTGAATCCAGGACCCCTGCCCGCCTGTACGAACTAACTTTACCACATCAAATGCCACTGCGCTGCCTGGTCGTCGATGATGACCCCCTGGTGGGGGACTTGCTCCGGCACTTTTGTGATAAGTCCGAACAGGTGAGTTTCTGCATTGTTGCCTCCACGGCCCTGGATGGTTTGAACACACTGGCCGGGGGCGGAATTGACCTCGTTTTTCTCGATTACCACCTGCCGGACATGAAGGGACAGGAGTTTCTGGAGCGGATGCCCTATGCCCTCCCGGTAGTGATGGTCACCAGCGAAGCAGACTTTGCTGCCAGAAGTTACGATTACGACCAGGTAGTTGATTTTCTGGTGAAGCCGCTGCAGTACGATCGCTTTGCAAAGGCGGTTGGCCGGGTAAGCCCGTCATCGTCAATGCCTCCTGCGGAATCTGCACAATCCATCTTCATTAAGGACGGAAGCAAATTGGTCCGCGTCGAACTCGATCGATTGCTCTACATCAAGTCTGAAGGCAATTATGCCAGCTTTGTTACGGAAAATAGCCAGTTCCTTAGCCTGATCAGCATGAAGGAACTGGAGGAAAAGCTACCACCAAACTTTGTACGTACGCACCGTTCATACATCGTCAATATCAAGAAAATTCAGATCATCCAGGCTGACGGGGTGACCGTTGGCGGCAAAGAATTGCCGGTTGGGGAGAAATACAAAGCGGAGCTGATGGGCAAGATCCGCGAATGGTAATGGCCATTGATCCAAGCGCAATCAGGTTATTTAGGAGACGAAGGTTTTGATGTGGTGAGAACCAGGACCACCTTGAGGAGCATCTCTACGGCTGGTTTATGGCTTCGCGCAATTGGCGAATGCAACAGCGGAAAGCCAATTGGACAATGGCAAGGTCTTCGCCGGTTGCAGCATGGCTTGGATGGATGCGCGCCCTCATCTCCCGGAGGGTGATTTCCAGGATTTCAAGACCGGTCAGTCGCATTCCATTTGCCAGTCTGTGGGCAATGCGATCAAATTCTTTGCGGTCGCCGGTGGTCATGGCGACCTGCAACTTATTGTCCAGGTCTGTCCATTCCTTTACCATGAGTTCCAGTGCTGTCCGCACTTTTTCCCGGTTGCCATCGTATTGTTGAAGCAGAGGCTGGAGTTGCATGTTGCCAAAGCGTTTTTGGAAGATGGCGCGTTCAACGGAATCCAGCAATTGATCCGGACTAACTGGTTTTTGCAGCAAAGCGTCGACCCCCTTGCTCAAACCGGTGAGCCATTCCGGCTGATCGTCCATCCCCGTTACGGCAATGAGGATGCATTGGGGGCCGAGGTGTTTGCGCAATTGGCTGAGGTGTTCCTGCAGATGGGTATCCTGAAAGTGAATGTCGGTGATGACCAGGTCAAATTGTTCAGCCGATGCCAGCAGCGCTCCGGGATTGTCAAAACAGCTTAGCGGAATGTCAACCTGTTCAAAGAGATGTTGGTAATAAAATGCATTTTGTGCATCGTCGTCTATGCAGGCGCCAAGCCTTACCAGTTTATGCAAAAGCGACTGAGCTTGCACAGCTTGCTTTTTCCCGGATGGTGTTTTGTGGAGTGGCGTGGGCAATGTGAAATGAAAGCGCAGGCCGGGACCCTGATTTCGATCGATGCGCAATTGGGTTCCCATCAGGTTCAGGAGCCGGATGGCAATGGGCAGGCCCAGTCCGACGCTTTGTGAATGGCTGACCTCACCGCTGACGGGCTTCAAAGCCAATACATTGGCAATGTTCTCGTCGCTCATGCCGGGCCCCTCATCCACAATGCTCAGCGCAATGCCCTGCCCCCCGGCTTCCCGAACGCCCAGTCGCACTTCGCTGCCTTCGGGTGCGTAGCGAATGGCATTCGTCATGAGGTTGTTGACGACCTGTCCAAGACGCACCGGGTCAGCGTATACACTGCAGTTTTCCAATGCTTCGCTGAGTTTGAGCGCGATGCGGATCTTTTTGCGACTCGATTCAAACAGATGCCCTTTGATCAATTGTTGGAAATAATCCCGCAGCTCCAGATTTTCCGGGTGCAGGGATATCTGGTCGTTGAGCAACTTCCGGTAATCGAGGATATCGTTGACCAGAGTGCGGAGGTGTTCGGCGCTGAAGCGAAGATTTTCCACAAAGGTCTTCTGATCCTGTCTGGGCTGGTGCTGTTCAAGCAGGTGAACCATGCCAAGGATAGACTGCAAAGGATTGCGCATCTCGTGGCTCATGTTTTCAATAAAGGCCTGTTTGGCGCGGTTTGCCGCATCGGCGTCGCTTTTTGCCTCGCGCAACGCCCATACGTAGTGGTGTATCCGGGACGACATCTCCTGAAACGATTGAGCCAGGTCGCCGATCTCGTCGTTGCGGTTGATGTCGAGCGTTACCACGTTGGGATTTTTCCCAAAATCGATGATGCTCTGGGTGATTTTGCGGAATTGGCGTGCCTGCCGGCGCGTCCACCACATGGCCAACAAAACCGCACCGAATATGAAGCCTAAGGTAATGTTGACGATGCTCCACTTCCAGCGGTTGAAAACGGCGAGCAAATCTGCCTGTGCAGCTTCGAGGGTAAAGTAGAGCTTGTAATTTCTGCGCGGATAGGCATAGGTTACGACCGAGGCCCCGTTGACCTTGTCGAAAAAAGCTGCATGCGAACTTGAGGGCAGGGGTGCTGACGTCCATAAACTCTGCAATTCGGAAGGATCGACATCCGGTCCATGGCCAAATTCAAAGCGAAAAGTGTGGTTGGAATCCGGGTGTATCAGGTAATATCCATCTGCATTGAAGAGCTTCAAGACATTTTGCTGTCCGGCAAGCTGCCTCAGTTTAGAAAAAAACGGGCGCAAATCAACATTGATGATGACAATGCCCCAAACGCGGCCATCGCGATACAATGGGGTTCCCACCCGCAACGTGGGCGTGTGTGGCACAAAGATCTTTCCGTATTCCTGATTGAGATTGATCGCCGAGAAATAAATGGAATCCTGCGGCAAGCGGATGGTCTCGCGAAAGTAATCACGGTCGCCCTTGACTTGCAACAGAGAATCAGGCACCACAAACAACCGATCGTCTAACTGGTCAACCCGGATTTGCTCCTTCCCCTTGTTTTCCAGTCCGATCACGCGGATTTGTGCATAATGGTTCTTTGCGGTCAGCAACGCTAGAAACTCCTGTGCAATTTTGTTGCGCAGACCGGTACCGCCATTTCCCTGGAGGTAGTCTGCGAGAAAGGGATTTTTTGAAAGGTATATGGCATCCTTACAAACATCCTGCAGAAAAGCATCGAAATGTAAAACGACCGTCTCGTTGTTATGGATCAGGGTGAGGGTCGTATTTTCGAGCACTTTTGCCGAGCTCAGCCTGTATAGGGCATAACCCAGGGTTGCACTGGTCAACGCGATGATGACGAGGTAAACCAGAGCATTTTTTACCGTGATTGAAATGCGGGGGATCCCCATAGCTGTTGTGAATCTGCGTTCAAAGATACAGCCGGCGCGTCAGCATGGACTCCGGATTGGAGTTCCGTTGTGCCCGGTCTTGTCAAGACTGCTGGGACGGTATCGCAGCACATTGCGTAATTTTGCATTTTGCAGAAGACATATGACTAAAAAACACAATTTTTATGCAGGCCCGGCCATCTTGCCTCAGGAGGTGTTGGAAGGTGCTCAGGCAGCCATCCGGGAATTCGCAGGAACGGGGTTGTCTCTGCTCGAGATCTCACACCGGAGTAAGGCATTTGAAGCGGTGATGGAGGAAGCAGGCGCCCTCGTACTGGAACTCATGGGTCTCGACAACAGCTATGCCGTGTTGTTTCTCACAGGTGGGGCGAGTTCGCAGTTTTACATGGTGCCGATGAATTTTTTGAACGAAGGCGATCGGGCTTGTTACGTCAACTCCGGGGTCTGGGCGGCCAAGGCCATCCGGGAGGCTTCCCTGTTTGGAAAAGTGGAGGTGCTGGCCAGCTCGGAATCAAGTGCTTTTCAGTTTATTCCCAAAGATTTTGCCATTCCTCAGGATGCTGCCTACTTCCACATCACCTCTAACAATACGATTTACGGAACCCAATACCACCGTTGGCCCGAAGCGGGCGAGGTGCCTCTTTTTTGCGATATGTCGTCTGATATTTTCAGCAGGAAACTGGATTTTTCGAAATTTTCCCTCATCTACGCCGGGGCGCAAAAAAATCTGGGCCCTGCAGGCGTCACCTTAGTTGTGTTGCGACGCAGTATGCTCGATCGCGTGCAGCGGAAACTGCCTTCCATGCTACAGTATCGCACGCACGCAGAAAACGGAAGCATGTACAACACCCCGCCGGTTTTTCCAATTTACGTCAGTTTGCTGACCTTAAAATGGATCCGCAACCTTGGGTTGGATGCCATTGAGGCCCAAAACCTCGAGAAGGCTACGCGCCTTTACGACGAGATCTCACGCAACACCTGCTTTTTCTCTCCGGTAGCCGAGGAAGACCGGTCCTGGATGAACGTCGTTTTTCGAACGACCCGCCCTGAACTGGAAGCCGTTTTCCTGGACCGCTGCAAGGAGGCCCACTGCGTCGGACTTGCCGGGCACCGGTCTGCCGGAGGATTCCGGGCCTCGCTGTACAATGCACTGGGCCTTGAGAGCGTAGAGGTCCTTATCCAGCTTATGCGGGAATTTGAACGCGCACATGGCTGATCGAAGCGGCACGGAGTACCGCTATCTCCGCATCAGGGAAGATGAAATCCCCCTGGAAATCGTAACGGAGCGGAGAAACTCAGCCCGGATTTCCCTGGCTACGGGAAGGGCCATACTGAGAATTCCAGCTGGAGCAGATACAGCGCGGCGCGAGTCTCTGGTGAAATGGGCCAGCGACTGGGTGCACAAACGAATCCAACGGTCGCCCGACTTGTTGTTGCGATACCGGCATAAGGATTACCGGAGCGGTAGCCTCATCCAAATGCAGGGAATGGAATTTGAGTTGGTCGTCGAAGAGGACACGCCCCAAAAAATGGCCACCGGACAACTCGAAGGCAGGATAATACGCATCCGGCTTCCCCGTGCCATCAGCCCGGCACAAAAGCAGAAATGCTGCAGCACGATCCTCTCCCGCATATTGGGAAAACTGTTTTACCCAAAACTCCTCAATCGGGTGATGGAACTCAACGCACTCCATTTTCAAAAGGAGGTCCGGAGCATACTGCTCAAGCACAACCAGACCAACTGGGGTAGCTGCAGCAGCGATCAGCGGATCAATCTATCGACGAGGTTGCTGCTGACTCCTCCTCAGGTTATCGACTACATCATCGTCCACGAACTGACCCATCTCATCCATATGGATCATTCGCCCAAATTCTGGGCACGCGTCCGACAGGTCATGCCCGACTACGAAAGGGCTGAAGCCTGGCTGGCCCAGCATGGCGACCGCTGCCGGTATTGAAGGCCTTGAGCCTGTGGGAGTTGGACCGGGAATTTAAAAAATGTGCTCCCGGCGTGCAACGCTGGGAATCGGAGTGCATCTTTAGTGAAAACGCAGAACGAAGGACACATGCAGGCTTGGATCCAGGAACTCAAAAAGGGCGACGGGGCAGCCTACAGGCAGCTTTACGATCGCTACGCCGGTTCCATGTACAACCTGTGTTTGCGGATCACTGGTGATCCTGAAGACGCCAACGACGTGCTTCAGGAAAGTTTTGCCAAAGTCTTTGAAAAAATCGGACAGCTGAAATCTGCCGACTTTTTCCCCGCCTGGATCCGGAAAGTTTGCGTAAACACGGCTCTGCAGTTTGTTCGCCACAAACGGCAGCTGCGCTTTGAAGATTTTGAAACACATGCAGATAAAGTCAACGCGAGCGAGGAAGCCGTCCTGCTGTCTGAAAGCGACGATGCAAGGCTCATCGATTGCATTCACGAGGGCATCGCTGAGTTGCCCGACCGCTATCGCATCGTATTCACGCTTTACGCCCTGGAGGACTATTCCCATGAGGAAATTGGACGCGAATTGGGAATTGTTGCAGGCACTTCGAGAAGTCAGTACCTGCGCGCAAAGCAAAAACTTTTGGAAATCGTAAAAAGAAAATACAGCCATGGAGGACAAACTGAAAGACTTCATCCGGCAATCAAGGCATGAGTTTGACCGGGGGATTCCCGGAAGCAGTGTATTTGATGGGGCTCTGTCGGTGATGCAGAGGCGTCGCGCCGCATTGCGCAAACGGCGGCTGGTCATGGCGGCTGCAGCATGTTTGACGACCCTCATCGTGGCAGGAATTGCGCTTTTGTGGTCGGGTGGCGACACGGTGAATCCGGAAGGAGGACTGGCCCAGACCGTTACCCGGGAACAGCGCCTTGAGCTTCCATCACCCAAGGCGACCCCGTCCCTTCCCATGCCGGATCCATATGGAACGGCCTTGGCAATAGAAACACATCCAAGCAGACCCCCGCATCCCGCTGCTCCTAAAAGAACAAATCGAAAGCCTGAACAACACGAACGAACGTTCGTTCGTCCTGTTACCGCTTCTGAATCAATTCGCCAGGAGCTGGCCGTCGCAGAGGCACAACCAGGGGAGCAAACGGCTTCCGGTCAGGAAACCGGTTCCTTGACCGGATCGCGGGAACGGGAAATCTCGGGTAACGAGGAAGCAACGACACCTGCCGTTGCCGGCGCATCCTCAAACGGGCAGTTCGATGCGAGCGGGATCATACAACACGAAGTGGATGCAACGGAATCTGCTGCACATCCGACTTCACAAGAGGTGGTCGCAAACCAGGAAACCCCATTGTCATCAAATGCCGGCGCGGATGAATTAGGGGACGAGGGTCCCAAGGAAGCTGCCGTTGCACAAGCCGTGCCGGAGGATCCGGCTGCCGAAGCGCCAAAATCAAACACCGATGGAGAAAGCGAACACCCGACGTTTTCGTTCGCTCGCAATGTGCTGCGAAAAGTTGGAAGGACCTTGGGCGAAATCAGGGAGAATGCGCTTGAAAAAGTTGAAGAGACCGATTCCGGTGAAAGCGGCCTTGCCGCGCAGTTTTCCTCGGGCCTGATTGATTTGTACAAATCCTACCGCAGCAGGCGGTCAGAGGACTGATCCATGCTGTGATATTCATTCAATCCATTCATCAAACAATCCATCAATTTATCGACATGAAAAAGTTCCTAATTGCCATCAAACTTGTCTCCGCGTGCATTTTATTTTTCGGTAGTGCGATCGCACAGGAGCAGCCACCCGCTCCACTTCCCCCGGTTCCGCCACCGGCCGGCATGGAAGACACCTCCCGCATACAGATTGGAAACCGGCAGATATTGATCATTACATCAAAGACCACCAAGGACACAACCGCGAATGCAGAAAGCGGCAAACGGGAGGACTGGACGGATGAGCTGGAGCGGGAACTCGAAGCGGCAGGACGGGAAATTGAAGAAGCCATGCGCGAACTCAAAAGAGAATTGTCTGACAGCACCCAGTCCCATACTGAACTGGAGGAGGCCAGGCGCGAGCTCGATCAGGCGAAAAGGGAACTGGAAGATGCGCGGCGGGAACTCGACGACGCCCGGTTGGACCAAGACCCTGACCGCAGAAGGAAAAGACACCGCGAAAACATCCCGCCGATACCCGAAGTGCCCTCTGTACCAAAGAAGAAGAAAGTGGCATCCATGGATTTTCTGGACATTGAAGCCGGATTGAATTATCTTGATTTTGGAAGCAGCATTACTGAAACGACTCAAAGTGATCTCGACCTCAAAAACTGGCCTTCGCCCAGTTTTACCCTGACTTTTTTCCCGACCCGGTTTTACCTGGGTAGCAGAAATGTCATGCTGCGGTCTGGTCTTTCCTGGCGCATTTCCCAATTTGAATTTCGGGAGAAACTGGTTTTTGAACCCGGGCAAACCCTTGTTTACTCAAAGGATACACTGGTCAAGAAATCTCAGTTTATGGCGCATTACCTCCAATTGCCCCTGAACCTGTATGTTGAGAGCAACAAAATCCGGGGACTTGGCCGCATAGGAGCCGGCCTCGGTGCGTATGCCGGTGTTTTGCTGCACCAGGAGCACGAACTGACGCTGAACAATCCCAAGCGTTTCATCGAAACAGAAGAAAACTTTGGATTTGCCAAGATCCGTTATGGCTTGTCAGCCCATCTCGACATCGGCGCATTTAAACTCTTTGGCAAAATGGATCTAAACGACCTTTGGGATGATTCCGATATTCGTAACCTCGAGTGTGGTTTGTGGATAACGCTTTGATACAGTCTCTTCTGCCAAAGTATTTCCAGTAGTTTAATGGGCACTTCTAAAGACCCCCTCTTGTGCCAGCCTGACCGAACGGTGCAAAGCAAAATGGAGCGACAGCTCCATTTAGTGAGGGAATCAGGCTGCATACAGTCTGGCTGGCCCTGTTTTTAGCGGGGCAGAGCTATTATGCAGCTGCAGTAAATGCCTCAAAAACACCCTCGGCGGAGCTCGGGTGTTTTTTCGGTTCGCTGCGTCGAAAGCCACACTTGGTGGCTTTCTCCTTGCTCATGCTCAACTGACGCAGCCCAAACCCAGGCCGCAGGACACGGTCACGCCGTTGCATGGAAGCCAAGCAGTAGATTATCTATTGCCATTAGGGTTAGCCAAGCGCGGTGAATGAGAACGGCGTGAGCGCCTAGCATACTGAAGAGCTTTCTTTGGTTACTTTCTTTTGCGGCAAAAGAAAGTAACAACCCAATTCACATAGGGTAAACAAGAAATGTAGAAAAAATATTCCAACAGCGCACCAACCCCTGCGACTCTAACAATTCCTGGCTGAATTTAAGGCACTTCGAAAAAATCCCTCCTGCGCCAGCTAGTTTGCCGCACAGGCTCGTTCACTCAATGAATTTAGCTTCACAATCCTTCGTTGCAGCTCAGTCAGTTATCGCTCCACATAGCTTCCTTCGCTGCGCCTCGTCTTGCAAAATTCATTCTGGCATCAAAATGGAGTTTTTAGAAGTGCCCTTAACATTTGGTGCATTCCTCTTTTTTGGCCACCTTGTTGGCCAAAGTGATGGACACCGGCTACCAGGAAAAGCTCACTGGGGAGATCCACGCCCAGGGATTCGACCTTGTGGGGTATGCTGCACTACGACCCCTCAAAGATGATGCTGTGAAATTGCGAGCATGGCTCGACGCTTCCATGCATGCAGGGATGGATTACCTCGCACGGCATTTTGAGTTTCGCACCGACCCGGAAACCCTGGTTCCCGGAAGTCATTCGGTCATCGCACTTGGAATGAACCATTACAATGAAACAGGCGACGGGGATGCCCAGTCCTTGAAAATTGCGCGCTATGCCTCCGGGGTAGATTACCACAAGACCATCCGCAAAAAGCTCAAGCAGATCGTGCGCTACCTTAAAGAGACCGGAGGTGCAAGGGTTGCCAGAGGCTTTGTCGATTCAGGGCCCGTTTTGGAGCGGGTTTGGGCTCGCGAAGCGGGGATCGCCTGGAACGGGAAAAACACCCTCTCCATCAATCCCCGGATGGGTTCTTACTTCTTTTTGGCATGCATTTTTACAGACCTGGAATTCAACTACGGCAATCCCATACCCGACCATTGTGGCCGGTGTCGCCGTTGCATAGACGCTTGTCCTACGGAGGCGATACATCCCGAAGGCCATTTACTGGATGCGGGAAAGTGCATATCTTATCTCACCATCGAACACAAGGGAGAAATTCCCGATGCCTTCCGTGGAAAATGGCAGCAGTGGATTTTCGGATGCGACATTTGCCAGGAAGTCTGTCCCTGGAACCGCTTTTCACGGCCCACTATGCAGGCGGAATTCCAGACCTGCGACGACCGCAGATTGCTCGACATCGATGCCTGGCTGAACCTCACCGAAGAGGAATTTCAAAGCCGGTATGGCCAGTCCGCCCTCGTCCGAAAGGGTTTGGACGGAATTCAGAAGACCGCTCGCTTTCTTCGAAAATGACGTCAATCCACTATCGAACCGGGAACCGGGATCACATTTTTTTTGTTCATATTCTTACTTTTTCTCCGCCTAGCCCCGTCGGGTGCTGAAATTTATATATGCATTATTACCTGCATGTATTGCAGGAAAGACGTTTTCAGCGTCTTTCAGACCCCAAAAAGCGTTTGCGTCCTGATTTTGTGTTAAATTGCCCTGCTTATGCGTACGATTTATGGCTTGCTGGCCGGCTTGATTATGCCGGTTCTGTCGTTTGCAGACGTGTGCGGAGTTGAGCGTCCCTCGACCCTGACGGTTGATTGTCCGCTCCCTGTTACCCTCAAGGAAGGATCTGCGTTTGACACGACCGTAACCGGAGTTCCCAAAGTCACTGCCAACACCGGTGGCAAGGTGACCATATCCTACCTGGAAGTTTACCAGAAGGGCGATTGCAAAAACCGCGCTGACCTGGTTACCCGCATTTTTACAATTACCAACGCCGCGGGCGAACAGGTGCGCTGCAATCAGTTCATCACCCTTCAGCACCTCACCATCAACGACATTCGCATTCCCGTCGACACCACGATCGATTACCCCGACAGCCTCAGTACCCTGACGGTGAAATTGTTGCGCATTCCCAAGAGTCTGGGATCGGTCAAGATCAACTTTTTCGATACCCGCATTTCCGAAAACTGCAACATCCCACTGCGGATCCGCAGGCAATGGTCGATAGAGGATGTATGCAACGGGCAGGTCCGCACGGGAACGACCTTCATGTACGTCCACAAATATTTCAACAATTACAAGCAAATCATCAGCAAATCTGACGCCGTGTGCGAGGAGGAGGGTTTCATTACCCTGTCTCCTGTTGGAGAATTTGCACCTTACAGTTATCGCTGGCATACGGGAGATAGCGTGGCGTTTTTGTTTGATAAGCCAGCAGGAACTTACACCCTGACCATCACCGATCGATTCAACTGCACCGCTTCCGTAGTATACGACCTGCTATCGATGTCGCAACGCGCCGATATCGGTGGACTCGTTCGCAACGACAAAGGCTACCGAGTCACTCCGGATTCTGTGCTATTTGAGAATGAAGACCTGATCCGCAAATTCTGCATTTCTGAAAATGCCGGACTTCATTATGGCTTCACCCTTAAAAACCGGACACCTGGATTGTACAAATACCGCATGGTGAAGAATTCTCAGGTCCGCGACGGGATCAGCACCCGCGATATCGTACTTATACAAAGGCACATCCTGCAACTGGAGCAATTTGCTGATACCGCGCAGATCATCGCGGCCGATGTCAATTTCAACGGACAACTCACTGCCGCCGACATCACGGAGATACGGCGCATCATACTCGGTGTCCGAGAGCAGTTTACCAGCGCAAAGCCCTGGTACTTTCTTCGCCCGGACTGGCGAAACGTTGCCAAACCGTATCGGCCCATTTCGGAAATTGAGTTTAAAGGCATCCAGGTCAACAATTTTCCGCTGACCAATGTCAACGTCTTTGCCCTTAAAATGGGTGATGTGGACCTCAGTTACCGTGGTTTTCGCCAGAGTTTAGCGGAGGACCGGTCAAGTTCCAACACGGCAATTCTCGAAGCCGGACCCCTTCAACGCAAAGGCGTACCGGTATACCTGAGCAGCTCAAAAGCGCTAACGGGTCTTCAATTCTCTCTGCAAAACAAAGGAGGTCTGCCTCTTGAGATTGGGGAGGTAATCCTGCCTGACGTTCACGTCTATGCGGTAGGAGGGGCCCTGAACCTGAGCTGGACTGCCCCGGAACCAGTGCATCTCAATCCGGAACAGCCGGTGCTCTACGTGAAAACGTCGCACCCTGAAGATCTGACATTGGGAGGTTTCGTCGTTGCAGAATGTTACGATGCAGACATGACAATCAATACCTTAGAATTTAGGGTTCGCAAAGAGTTAAATTCAAATGGGATTGAAGGCCCCGGCTGGTTCGGTCCAAACCCCGCATCAGACCAGATGACCATCAATTTGGGCATTGAACCAGGCGGATGGCTGGAGTTGTATAGCCCGGATGGCCGGAAACATCAAGGTTACCGGGTTGAAAATGGCAGCACAATTCCTACGCAGCAGTTGTCCTGTGGGGTGTATTTGCTGCGACTCGTCAGGGAAGGATTGCCCGACCGGTACGCGAAACTCATGGTGAATTGATGTTGACCCTCCCAGGCCTGCGCTCGTGGTGGGTCTTCACTATCCCTGCGGTCTGGCCGGATATTCCATAAGCCTGTGTAATTTTCCGTCATGAATGCACTCATCACCGGAGCCAGTAAAGGCATTGGAAGGGCCATTGCGTTTGAACTTGCCTCAAGGGGTTACTCCCTTTTCCTCACGGCGCGTTCTGCGCATGAACTCGAAGACCTGCGTTTGGAATTGCTCGGGAAGACTTCCTGCAAGCAGGTGCATTGCCATGCCTGTGACCTCACCGATTGGAAACAAATCGATGCACTTTCGGAGTCGGTACTCCAGACCATGAGTCCCCTGTACGCCTTGATCAACAATGCGGGACGTTTTCAGCCCGGAAACATCCTGGACGAAGCGCCCGGCAATATGGAGGGAATGATGCGGATCAATTTTGAAAGCGCCTATCATCTTACCAGGGCTGTTTTGCCGATGATGCTGGCACATAAGCGCGGGCACATCTTCAATATGTGTTCAGTAGCCAGCCTTGAGGCCTATCCGGGCGGGAGTTCGTATTGCATTAGCAAGTTTGCCCTGCTCGGCTTTTCAAAATGTCTTCGCGAAGAGTTGAAGCACAGTGGCATCAAAGTCACTGCGGTGATGCCCGGAGCAACCTGGTCGGACTCCTGGAAAGGGGTGGATTTGCCGAAAGAGCGCCTGATGGAAGCTGAAGACGTTGCTCGGGCTATTGGATGCGCCATCGACATGGGACCGTCAGCCGTCGTCGAAGAGATCATTATGCGCCCGCAGGCTGGCGACCTGTAAATTTCAGAATGAATAAAATTGTATAGATGGATACGCCCTCTTTCATTCCCTACGACGCCGTGAGGTTCTCACCGGATAAAATGCTGCTGCGCGCGGAACATTTTTACAACCTCATGGATGCCCGCAGATCGGTGCGGGACTTCTCTTCGCGCCCGGTGCCCCGTGAACTCATCGAGTTCGTCGTCCGCACGGCCTGCTCGGCTCCTTCGGGAGCAAACAAACAGCCATGGACGTTTTGCATACTTGGTAAAACGGATTTGCGTCGCCGCATCCGGGAAGCTGCAGAGCAGGAGGAGTACCAAAACTATCACGGGCGGATGACCGGAGAATGGCTGCAGGACCTTGCACCACTTGGTACAGACTGGCACAAACCCTTTCTGGAAACGGCGCCCTGGTTGATTGCCGTATTTCGTCAAATCCATTCGGTTGACGACCGGGGGCAGAAAAAGAATTATTATGTTCAGGAATCTGTGGGAATTGCGTGTGGTTTGTTGATTGCAGCCATTCAGAATGCCGGGTTGTCCTGCCTCACGCATACCCCGAGTCCAATGAATTTTTTACAGGAAATCCTCGGGCGTCCTGAAAACGAAAAGCCTTTCCTGCTGATCCCCATAGGTTATCCGGCTGACGACGCCTGCGTACCCGCCATACGCCGCAAACCCTTCGCTGAAATGGCCATATTCTATGAATGAACGAACGTTCGTTAGTAACGTGATTGGCGCTTTGCAAATAGAGGGATAAACGGATCATGGTACCCGGACAAATCGCTTTCTCACGCAAACTGACCGGCCATACAGGCGCTGTGTACTGCCTGTCACCTGGTTTGGAGCCGGGCACCCTACTCAGTGCAGGTGGCGACGGTCGCATTTGTTGCTGGACGCCGGAGCAATCGGGAGATGCCATGGTAGTTGCTGAAACGGGTGAGCGCATCTTTGCGATGAGGGTCTTTCCACAATACCGCCTCATAGCAGCGGCAACGATGTCGGGCGACCTGCTGTTTCTGCGTCCGGGGGAGCCTATCCCGGTCCGCAAAATCCGCGTGCATAGGAAGGCCGCTTTTTGCCTGCTGGAAATGGACGGGAATCTGGTAGCCGCAGGTTCTGATGGATTGCTGAGCGCATGGGATCCCGTCACCGGAGAGGCCCTGGCGTTATTGCAGTGCACACATCACCGGTTGAGGGCTGCAGCATATTGTGAAAAGCAAGGGGTTCTGTTGCTCGGAGATCATACCGGTGCCTTGATGCGCATGAAGTGGCCGGAAGGTAATGCCGAGCGAATTGAAGGCCGTCATGCGCGCACCATCTTTTGCGTCTGGTGTGACCCCGTATCCGGCAGGATCGTCAGCGGCGGCCTGGACGCGCAATTGGTGGTTTCCCAGGACTTCGACTCAGGAGTAGTGCGCATTCCCGCTCACCGGTTCTGCGTCCATGCGATCTGTGACCTTCGAGGTACACCCTGGGTCGCTACGGCCAGCCGGGATAGGACGGTGCGGTTATGGGATCGCCGGGACTTCCGTTTGGCAGAGGAAATTTCTAAGCCTAATTTTGCCGCTCACGACCATTCCGTCAATGCACTTTGGTGGGACGAAGATCGACGCCGACTCTTTACCGCCGGCGACGACCGCCAGGTGCTCGTCTGGAATTTAATAGGAAACCATGATCCTGAGCGATAAAAAAATACTTGAAGCCATTGCGGCTGGGCACATTGTGATCGAGCCATTTTCGCGCGAGCACCTCGGAACGAATTCCTATGACGTGCACCTCGGAAGCACGCTGGCTGTTTACGACCAGCATCATCTTGACGCCCGCCTGCACAACACCATATCCCATTTTGAAATCCCGGAGGAGGGCTTTGTATTGCAACCTGGAACCCTTTACCTGGGCGTCACGGCAGAGTACACTGAAACGCACTGCGCGGTGCCCTTCCTGGAAGGAAAGTCGAGTGTCGGCAGGCTGGGTATTGACATTCACGCAACTGCCGGTAAGGGCGATGTCGGTTTTTGCAATTCCTGGACCCTGGAGATCAGTTGTGTGCAACCCGTGCGTATCTATGCGGGAATGCCCATTGGGCAACTCATCTACTTTGCCATTGACGGCGAGGTGGAAAACTACTACCACGCAAAGCCAGGGGCAAAATACAACCAGCGCACAGTTCTCCCCGTGGAGAGCATGATGTGGAAAAATAAGTTTTAGACTGCCAACGGCCTGACGACCATCCAGGAGGGTAAGCTCGCAAAACGCATTAGCGTAATGCAGCTTCAGGTCCTCATTCCCGCTGGAGGTTCATTTCCGCTTTGGGGCCGACGAGGATCGGCACAATTTCTTCGTCGACATTCGACATCTCCAATCCAAAATCTTCTACGGCTGGAAGACTGAATTTTTTAAACATGCGGTAGGTGCGAACCACCCATTGCTCAAAACCCGTAAGCTCGGTATCGGCAGAAACCCGCGTGTGCAACAGAATAAATTTGAAGTCTGCTTCCAGATTGTGCTTGCGAATGGACGGGTACGGGCTGCGGATATCGACCTCTCCGCTGGCAACCATCTGATCGACAATTTCATGAAACATGGCGTTGACGCGGTGCTGCACTTTAAATCCGAACTTCAGCTGAACGAAAAAGATCCGGTTGGGGACTATGGTATCTACATGATAACTCTTTGTATAGGGTTGATCCAAAATGTGCACGTGGACAAACCAATAGGTGTCTGCGCGTTTGGGCCGCTTGCGAAGGATCGAATACATGATGTTCGAATCGATGGTTTTCCGGTTCTCCGACATGCTGAGGTAAACGAGGTGGCTCGACTCTTTGGCGATCGATTCATCGTCAATGATGTCTTTTAAGACCGGGACGTAATCGTCCAACGGAACAAATCGAGTGTGCTTGTTGCGGATTTTCTGCGCATTGTGGTGAACGAAAACCACCGTGGCAAAAACGATGGTGAGCATGAGCGTAAACCAGCCCCCGTGCAGGAGTTTGTCGAAATTGGAGATCAGGAAAACCGTTTCAAAACAGAGGTAGAAGATCAGCAGCGACAGTCCAAGCCAGGTCTTGTGCGAACGGATTTTGTAATAATAGCTGAGCAGCAGGGTCGTCATCAGCATATCGATGGTGATGGCAAGTCCGTAAGCGGCTTCCATCTTTTCCGAAGTCTGAAAGATCAACTGCACGGCAATGCACCCCACCATGAGGAACCAGTTGATGGAAGGAATGTAGATCTGGCCCATAAACTTGGAAGGATAATTTACGCGCATGCGGAACCACAGATGCAGCTTCATGGCTTCGTTGACCAGGGTAAACACACCGCTGATCAGGGCCTGGCTGGCAATGATGGTGGCCGCCGTGGCGATTGCGATTCCAAAGGGCAGGAACCATCCGGGCATGAGTTCGTAGAAGATCCTCAAATTGGAGGGTATGGCCTGTCCGTTGAGGTGGTCGAGCAGCCACGCCGCCTGGCCGAAATAATTGAGCAGCAGACAGGTCAGAACGAAGGTCCAGCTCACGCGGATGTTTTGTTTGCCACAATGGCCCAGATCGGAGTACAGCGCCTCGGCTCCTGTGGTGCAAAGAAAGACGGCTCCGAGCAACCAGAACCCTTGCGGGTAATTCATCAGCAGGTTGACGGCATAGTAGGGGTTGAATGCGGCCAATACTTCGGGATGATCCAGGATGTGAATGGTCCCGAGGGTGCCCAGCATGCTGAACCACACGAACATGATGGGGCCAAAGGTCTTGCCTACCAGCTGGGTTCCGGCCTGCTGAAAGGTAAAAATGCCAATGATGATGCCGATGACGATGGGCACCGTCCGGATACCCGGAAAAAGGATGGTAAGCCCCTCGACCGCAGCGGAAATGGAAATGGGTGGGGTGATAAAGCCGTCGGCGATGAGGGTTGCACAACCGATGATGGCCGGATAAATAACCCATTTCGTATTGTAGCGGCGGACCTTGGCGTAGAGCGCAAAAATCCCGCCTTCCCCGTTGTTGTCGGCGTTGAGGGCGAGGAATACGTACTTCACCGTGGTCAGAACGATGAGGGTCCACAGCACACAGGAAACGCCACCGAGCACGAGTTCGGGAGAAATGGTCTTCCCCTTGGTGATGGCCTGCATCACGTACAGGGGCGAGGTGCCGATGTCCCCAAAGATGATTCCCAGGGTAATCAGCAGGCCCGCAAGGCTTAGTTTGTGGTGGTGGGTCGATGCAGAAGCCATTAGAGTATTGGGCTAGTGAGCAATGAAGGGGTAAAAATAATGCGCTTTGGACGCTGAGGCCGGGGATTTTAAAAGACCGGGCTGTCAGAGGGTTGACCCAACCCTCGGTGGTTTTCACAAACATTTAACCAGGAGCGAGGTACTGAAATGCGACATTTGCTGTTTAAAACATAAAAGCCATGAAGTTTGCCTTCCTTGCCCTGTTCAGCCTGTTGATTTTTAGCTCTTGCAACGCCCAGTTGGATAAACTCCTTAAAAAAGTGAAAACCCTGGAAGTCAGCACCGAAGATGTTGCCACAGGTTTGAGAGAAGCGCTCACGAAGGGAGCCGTCCAGGGATCCGAGTTGTTGCACCAACGCGACGGCTATTTTAAAAGCATTTACAAGATTGCCCTACCAGAAGATGCCCGGCAAGTTTGCAACAAGCTCAGGGTCGTTCCTGGCTTCAGCGAAGTCGAAGACGAGGTGACAGAAAAAATAAACAGGGCCGCTGAGGATGCAGCCATTCGTGCAAAACCCATTTTCGTCGATGCCATCCGCCAAATGACGATCCAGGATGCATGGAACATTCTCAAGGGAAGCGATGATGCTGCCACCCGCTACCTGAAAGAGACAACAACGCAAGCGCTGTACGACGCGTTCCAACCCGTCATCGGCGAATCGATGGAAAAGGTTGGAGCCGTGCAGGTTTGGAGCGTTGCGGTGAATCAATACAACCAGATTCCTTTTGTGAAGAAGGCTAACCCGGACATGTCGGATTACGTGACGAGAAAGGCCCTCGACGGACTCTTCCTCAAAATTGCAGAAGAGGAGCTCAACATCCGAAACAACATTTCTGCGCGGACCAGCGACATGTTGCGCCGGGTATTTGCGCGCCAGGATTAAAAGGAAGTTGTCAGGTTGTTTTCCGGGTCAATCGCCGGTGCGGTTATTCATTTCCTGCAATCGGGTAAAGAGTGCCTGCAACTGGACATCCGTCTCCGGGATCAGGCCCGTTTTGCAGATCTCCATCAACAAGGCATCCTGCCGCCTTCCCTTAACCATGGCGGAGTAATAACTGAGGTCGGGCCGGAAAGTCACCATGGAGTATTTGGAGTAATATTGCGGGAAGGCCTGTTCCAGCCTAAGTTCGAGTTTGCGTTTTTTCTGAAACACGGGATCGGCCACCTTGTCGCGCATTTCCAGAAAGTTATCTTCCGCGAGGTCTGCAATGGCATCGCCATTTGGCTTTCTGATGGTGGAGAATGCGGTGAAAAGGGATGGCCAGTCATCAAACTGATCCAGTAATTCGTCCAATGCGCCAACATCTTCGAAGCCACAATTCATGCCCTGGCCGTAAAAGGGTATGATGGCATGGGCGGCGTCGCCGATGAGCAAAATGCGTTCGCCATAATGCCACGGATTGCATTTTACCGTGTAGAGGTATCCCGTGGGATTGTTGAAAAAATCCACTTCCGGATTTTCAATTAGCCCCATGGCATCGGGAAAGTAGGTATTCATAAATACTAACAAACGTTCGTTAGTGTCAAGAGCGTTGAAGCCCTCTCTTCCTTGGTAGGGCAGGAAAAGTGTTGCTGTAAAACTTTCGTCGGGATTGGGCAGTGCGATCATCATAAAATGACCCCGTGGCCAGATGTGAAGAACATCCCCCTGCAGCGCAAATCCGCCACCTGGGCGCGGGGCTATGGTAAGTTCCTTGTAGCCGTAATCCTGAAAGTGCTGGCTGTAGTTGAAATGGAAACCCGGAGTACGGGAAAGCATCCATTTTCTGGCAGCAGATCCGGCTCCATCGGCAGCGATCAGGATGGAATCGCGAAACTCAGTTGCATGGCCCAGCGCATCCTCGAACACCACGTGTGCACCTTCGTCTTCAATGCGCATAAGGCGTTGGTTGAACTGGAGGGCACCCGGCTTCAGCGCATCGATGGCGTCGAGAAGGGTGCAGTTCAGAGTCCTTCGGGAAATGGAATGGATGCAGTCCCCGGGACGCACGCTGTATGGTTGAAACTGGACACTCCCATCCACGGAGTGCACCAGCCGTCCTTTCATGGCAATTGCCTGCGACAACAAGGCTTCATCGAGTCCACACAGGGCCAGCGCGCGAATTCCCCTTGGCGACAGAGCCAGGTTGATCGACCTTCCAGCCCGTATGGGTGTCCGTCGCATGTCTTCGCGTTGCTCAAAAACCGAAACGTCAAAGCCCCGTTGCAGCAGGCGCAGTGCGGTTAAGCAGCCTACCAGCCCTCCGCCAGCGACGACAACTTTTCTGCTATCTGTTTTCATAGAGGAGTTCCTGAATGATATCCACGAGTTGGGCGATGTCTTCAAAACGGTTGTAGAGCGCCACGGGGGCCAGGCGAATGACGTCGGGTTCTCTCCAGTCTGCCACAACGCCCCGGAAACTCAATCCATCGAAAATCTTTTTCCCCACGCCGGCGATCCGGATTGACAATTGTGCGCCGCGCTCGTCTTCGCGTGCTGGGGTGAGGATTTCGATGCGTTCGTCGGCCAGGCCCTGCAGCCCTTCGATGAGCAGGTTTCCAAGGGCAAGGTTTTTGGTGCGGATGAGCGGTATCCCAGCCTGGCAAATCAAACGGAGCGATTCGAGCAAACAGGCCATGGGCAGGATGGGGGGGTTACTCAGCTGCCAGCCTTCCGCTCCCGGGATCAACGAAAGTTTGGGTTCCATGAGAAACCTCCGCCGTTTGTCGTGGCCCCACCATCCTGCAAAGCGCGGCAGCGAAAAATTTTCGCGATGCCTGTCGTGCACAAAACAACCGGCTAAAGTCCCCGGCCCGCCATTGAGGTATTTGTATCCGCACCAAACGGCAAAATCGGGGCCGTCGTCGTGCAGATGCAGGAGCAAATTGCCGGCACCGTGGGCCAGGTCAAAGCCAATGTTGCATCCGCAGCTCCGGGCGAGTTCGGACATCCGTTTCAATGGGTATGCCTGTCCGGTGTAGTAATTGACAGAGCCCACCAGCACGAGCGCGATTTCATGGCCATGGCGGCGAAAGGCTTCTGTGATGTCTTCTTCCGATAGGTGCACTTTTCCGGGTGCGGGCTCCAGTGCGATCAAGGCATCATCAGGGTTGTATCCGTGAAAGCGGATTTGTGAATCCAGCGCGTAGCGGTCGGATGGAAAGCAGCTATACTCCACTAAAATCTTGTGGCGTCCCGGAACGGGCCGGTAAAACGAAACCAACATCAGGTGGAGGTTGACCGTCAGAGTATTCATGACAACGGTTTCCGTAGGAAGGGCACCCACAATTTCGGCCATGGGCCCGGCGAGTTGTTCGTGATAGCTGAACCAGGGTGGATCAGCGCGGTGATGGCCCAGCACACCATGGCGTTGCCAGGCAGTAAGTTCGCGTTCTATCACTTCGCGTATGCCGCGCGATTGCAATCCAAGGGAATTTCCGCAGAAGTACAAGGCTTCTTTTCCGCCCGGACCTTGCGGAATCAGAAACTCATCGCGAAATGCACGCAGCGGGTCGGTCGCATCCAAATGCCTCGCGCGCTCCCGGAGCCCTCGTTCATGCCCGTTTTTTATATTGCCAGCCATACCCGGCAAAAATACACCGATTTCGATCCGGCAGTGGAAACCTTGCCGGATCCGGAATGAACGCTCATTCCTGCCTGAGACCTTATCTTTGGGCAATGGACTGGACCGGGGCCATCGGGGGATTCCGGCAATACCTGTTATTGGAGCGCAGCTTGTCGGCGAATACCATTGAAGCTTACCTGCATGACGTGGAGAAATTGCAGTCATTTGCCCTGCAACAAAATATGGGCATGGCGCCAGACGCCGTAAAGCAAAAGGATATCGAGGCTTTTCTTGCCTGGCTGCGGCCATTTGGTTTTGAGGAGAGCTCCCAGGCGCGCATTTTGTCCGGCATCAAAGCTTTTTTCAGGTACCTGGTACTCGAACACGCTCTTGCCGACAACCCGGCAGCGCAACTGGAAGGCCCCAAATTGCATCGCAGCATCCCCGACGTTCTGCGCATCGACGAGATCGAACAAATCTTTGCCGCTGTTGACCTCAGTCAGAACCACGGCCATCGCGATCGGGCCATCCTCGAAACCCTTTATGCGTGTGGCCTTCGGGTCAGTGAACTCATTTCGCTATGCTGTTCTCAGGTTTTTGCTGAAGATGGCTACGTTCGCATCATCGGCAAAGGCAATAAGGAACGGCTGGTGCCCATCGGGGGGCAGGCTTTGCGCCAGATTGAAACCTACCGGCAACACGAGCGCGACCTTCCTGCCAGAGGACACGAAGACATTCTTTTTCTCAACCGGTTTGGCAAAAAGCTCTCACGCGTCAGCATCTTCAAACTGGTAAAACATTATGCGGCCAAGGCCGGACTGGACAAAGAGATCAGTCCGCACACGTTCCGCCATTCTTTTGCAACCCACCTGGTAGAAGGGGGTGCCAATCTGCGCGCTGTACAGGAAATGCTGGGGCACGAGAGCATTACTACCACAGAAATTTACACCCACCTGGACATACACTTTCTGCGGGATACGGTGTTGCAGTTCCATCCCATCAACCGCAAAGCGTAAGCTATTACCAAACCTCAGGATCTGCGGCGGACAAAAGTGAAGACGATGAGCAGCACGGATCCCAATTTCACGGCATTGAGCAGCAGGAAGAGTGCCAGCGATGGCCGGATGGCCTGTTCGGGTTCGCTCCAGTACCTGAAAAAGGGAACGAAGCGAATATCCATAGAAACGGGCGTTTGCAGGGTTCCGGAACACCGCAGCGGTTCGGGTATCAGGCCATCGAGTGCTTCGACATAACCGTCATAGCGCTGGAGGTATGCCTCGCCGGCAAGCTCGTACGAAAACAAATACGTGCGGTCGGGATCGCAGCGGTGTTCGTACAGTTTTGCCTGTGCCGGCTGCGAGAAAACGCGAAGGGAAATGGAACGGAAGGGATCTTCGACCCGGAGAAGAGGCAAAACAAAAAAACAAAAGACAAAGAACGCCAATGTGCGCAGCAACCAGGTCATGTCGTATAACGTCCGCCAAAAATAAGTAAATTTGACGTAGCGCTGTCTGAAATGGAATGGAAGGAGAAATTGCTGACTTTAGGTGGGCGGGTCCGCATGCGTTATCGTGCATTGCCCTGGTATGCTAAGATTTTGAGCTGGATGGGGATTTTGTGGGCCGTGCAAATGATGTATGTGTTGCTGCTGATGGTGGTATTTCCACCGCTCACATTGACACAATTGGGTAGCATGGGGCGCGATGGCCGGATATCGCGCGATTATGTGGGCTTGGAGAAGATATCCAGGAGTGCCGTTCTCGCGGTAATAGGTGCCGAAGACCAATTGTTTATGGAACACAATGGGTTTGACTTCGAGAGCATCGAAAAGGCAATGGACCACAACCGCAAGCATCCGAAGCGGATGCGGGGAGCGTCGACCATCAGCCAGCAGGTTGCAAAAAATGTGTTTCTGTGGCAGGGAAGATCCTGGTTGCGAAAGGGACTGGAAGTATATTTTACAGCGGTGATTGAGCTGTTGTGGTCGAAAAGGCGCATCGTTGAAATGTACCTTAACTGTGTGGAAATGGGGCCGGGTATTTTTGGGATCCAGGCAGCATCGCAGAAATATTTCAACCGGGATGCAAAAAAGATCAGTCGCGAACAAGCCGCCATGATTGCAGCCAGCCTTCCCAATCCACGCCGGTACCGGGTCAAGCCGCTTTCGCCCTACGTTTCCTTCCGTTTGCCTTGGGTTCTCCAGCAAATGGACCAACTTGAACCGGATAAAAACATACAGAAGTTGCTGCGCGGACTGAACGGCAAATAACGCAATGGCTGTTGAAAAAGTCCTCAGAATTTGACTTCCAGTATGGCCCTCAGGCTAGTCGAATCGATTTCGTCGGGACTGCCGAGTTGGATGGGTTGAAGAGTTTGTTTCGTCTTTCTGCGAAGTGCGCAATGGATGCGCCGGATACCGGTTGCCGACACGATCTGCTGAACCTGCGTATGGTCTATGCTGCCTGCGGCAACCCATTCTATGGATTTTCCGGAAATGACCTGCCACCTGCTGAGGTTTTCTATGCCATCCAAGGCCCGAGCGCACCCGCCACCGCTGAGGATGCGGTCAATTTGCATTTCCATGAGCTGGTTCAGCAGCAGTTCTGGTTGCGGGGAGACGTCAAATGCACGGTGAAAGGTGAGCGGAATGCCGTTGCTGCGCACAACCAACCGCTCCATTAACTTCCGGTCGAGATCACCGTCCTTCAACAAACAACCCAGCACTAAAAAATCGGCCCCTTCATCGCAGGCAGCAGCAAGTTCGTCGAGCATGACTTGCTGTTCCAACGGCGAGTAGCAAAAATTTCCTTTGCGGGGCCGGATCAGCATCCCCAATTCTCCGGTAAATAACTTTCGGGATTGCCGCATCAAACCCAGGGAAGGGCTAAGTCCACCGCAGCTGAGGTCTGTACACAATTCGATAGCGGGTACATCGTAGCATTCCGCAGTTTGAACGGAATGGATGTCCGCACAGCATAGTTCAAGCGTGAATGGCGCGGACTGCATAGGTCATTTATTGAAATGCCTTATGCCGCAGGCTCAGCGGTTATCCTGGAAGCGCTTTTCTGCTTTGTCCCAGTCGACGAGGTTAAAAAAGGCATTGACGAAGTCGGCCCGTCGGTTTTGGTACAACAGGTAATAGGCATGTTCCCATACGTCCAGGGCAATGACCGGGCTGCCACCGCATCCCGTTGAGGGCATCAGGGGGTTGTCCTGATTGGGCGTACTGCAAATTTCGAGTTTTCCTCCCTTGTGAACACACAGCCATGCCCATCCCGAACCAAATCGGCCCATGGCAGCCTGGCTGAATTTTTCGCGAAAGGCATCGAAATTTCCAAAGGCCCCGACAATGGCTTCCATGAGTGCACCTTTCGGCTCGCCTCCACCATGAGGTGAAAGGACATTCCAAAAAAGGCAGTGATTGTAATATCCACCTCCATTGTTTCTCAGCGGCATATTGGTCATATCCAACGTTCTGAGAATGTCTTCGATGGAGCGGTGCTCGAGTTCCGTATCTTTTATGGCGGCGTTTAAGTTTGCGGTATAGGCAGCATGGTGTTTTCCGTGGTGGATCTCCATGGTCCTGGTGTCGAAATGCGGCTCAAGCGCCTGATACGGGTAAGGAAGATCTGGAAGGGAAAAAGCCATAACGCGTTTTTTTGTTGGTTAGAAGAGAACGCAAATATAGGAAGGCAGTTCATTCGCCCGGCGTTTATTTGTCCTGATCCGCCATCTTGAGTTTTCCCGGAAAGCGCCTCTTCAACATGGGGTACAGGAATACCGTAGCGAGCAGGATGGCCACTCCCAGGTAAAATGGGGGGTTGAGTTCTTTGTGCTCCTTTAGCAGGGCCATTGCGAAAAGAATGCCATAGACGGGTTCGAGGTTAAAGGCGAGCATTGCGGAGAAGGCGCTGGTGTGGTAAAGTGCTTTGAGGCTCATGACGTAGGCAAGCGCAGTGCAGAAATATGAAAGGATCACCAGGTAAATGGCCGAACTGAGGTCTGGTAAAAAGGCCGCCTGAGGAGCACTCATGGCATAAAACGGAAGCAACACACTGAGAACCAGCCAAACTGCAAAAAGCTCGAGCCAGGAGATCTGGATGGGCCCCGCGCCGTGAATGTACTTTTTGTTGAGCGTCACGAAAACTGCGGAGAGCAGGGCGGCAAGGACGCCGACTAAAAAGCCCACGCGATACTGCAAATCAATGTTTTGAAGAATGAGCCACATGGCGGGAATGGTCAGGCATCCGGTTAAGACATCCACCATCCGGAGTGGCCGCCAATGGAATATGCTCTCGCAAAAAGCCGTAAAAACGGGAATGAATGCCAGACAAACCATTGCGACAGAGGAGTTGGACAATTTGATGGACCCATAAAAGCAGATCCAGTGAAGTGCAACCACCCCGCCAATCCCCAGGTAAATCCAGAAGCGCCTGCGGTCTAACGATTTGAGTCCACCCGCCTTTTTGAGGTGCGGCAACATAAAGATCCAGCTCAGCAAGGACCTCCACCAGACCAGGGTCAACGCAGGGAGGAGTATGAGCTTGCCCAGGATACCCGTAAATCCAAACAGAAAAACGGCAAGGTGCAACTGCAGATAGGCTTTTTTGCGGGCTTCCATTTGAATTAGGTAAATTGTGGCAAATATCTATTTTTGTGCCCGCTTTAAACGAACTCTATGGCAGGTCTAAAAATAGGTGAAAGGGCACCATCTTTTTCACTCGTTTCCTCCGATAAGAAAGTTGTGCACCTATCAGACTTTAAAGGTAAAAATGTCGTACTGCTCTTCTTTCCTTTCGCGTTTACGGGAGTATGTACCCGCGAATTGTGCATGGTCCGGGACGCAATGGCATCTTATAACACCGCAAACGCCCAAGTGCTTGGCATTTCGGTAGATTCTCCTTTTACCCTTGCTCGCTATAAAGAAGAATTAAACATCTCATATCCGCTTCTATCGGATTTTAATAAAACGGCTTCCCGCGCCTACTCCTGTCTTTATGAGGAATTTTCTTTTGGCCTTAGGGGAGTTTCCAAAAGATCTGCCTTTGTCATTGACGCAGAGGGCATAGTCCGGTATGCAGAGATTTTGGAAAATGCCGGAGAATTGCCTAACTTCGATGCGTTGAATAAAACTTTGAGTACGATCAACTGATTCCGCTATGCCAAAATCAAACCCTGCAAGCTGGGAAGCACTGGAGGAGGAAGTGCAATTGGAAGACGCCACGGGAGAAATTGCCGAACTCGTATTGCTGAACGACGAAGTCAATACGTTTGATTGGGTCATCGAATGCCTCGTGGACGTTTGCCGACACACTTTTGAACAGGCAGAACAACTCTCGCTGATCGTTCATTTCAAAGGAAGGGCCGTGGTGATGACGGCCGGTTACGACGTACTCAAACCGATGAAAGACGCTTTGTGCGAACGGGGTTTATCGGCGATCATCGAGACGATCCCCGTTTGAACTTTCCAAACCGTTTATAGCAACCGGTCGAATGAACGCTCTGGACGTAAGGTGCGTTTCTTCACATGTCATGGGCCTTGCGGCTGTATGGGCTTATTGGATTTGACCCCGATGATGGAGGAGGGCTTTGGGTTCTTTGTACATTGCATTTGCAATTGACATGCGGATATTCCAGGTCGATGAACAGGCGTTTCCATTTTCGGCTACCGGCTTGCGTGGCCGGACCGGACTGGTTGGAACTGGTGGCAAGCTCGAAACCGATTGCCTCCTCGCAGCTTATTCCCGGGGAATTTTTCCCTGGTACCCACATGGCTGGCCGGTTATGTGGTTTTCCCCTGCACCCAGACTCATCCTCCGCCCCGAGGCCGTCCATATCTCTCACAGCATGAGGGCGCTGATCCGGAAAAAGCAGTATCGGGTGAGTGTTGACCTGGCGTTCAGCGAGGTCATCGGGCAATGTCAGCTCATTCTCCGGGATGGACAGCCGGGTACCTGGATCCACAACGAGGTGGTAGAAGCGTTTACGCGGCTGCATCTGCTTGGACTCGTGCACTCCGTTGAAGTCTGGGAAGCCGGTAATCTGGTAGGTGGTTTGTATGGCCTTGCCATCGGTCGGATGTTTTGTGGGGAATCCATGTTTTCCATTAAGGCCAACACCTCCAAACTGGCCCTCGTGGCCCTTTGCTACGAACTCGTAAGGCGGGGATTCCTGTGGGTGGACTGCCAGCAGGATACAGATCACCTCAAGTCGATGGGTGCCGGCCTGTTTTCAAGAAAGGCCTTTGATCAAATGCTGGTGGAAAACCGGCTTTACCCCATCATTGGAGAGACCTGGGTAAGACCCCCGGCTGAGTTTACATTGGACCAACCGTTTAGTGTATTAAAGGCTGGAAGTGATCCTTTTGCAAACTGAAAAGATGCGCCCGCCATGCAATTAAAACTTCTGCTTTGAATTACAGGGAACTGCAACAATTTCTGCTCGATACCCTGCCGATGTACCACCGGCAAGGGGCATCTGCCTATAAAAAGGATCTTGGCAACATCCGCAAACTATGCGATGGTCTTGGCAATCCTGAAAATAAATTCAAGGCAATCCACATTGCCGGCACCAATGGCAAAGGCAGCGTTTCACATATGTTGTCGGCGGTGTTGCAGGCCAACGGTTACCGGACGGGACTTTATGTTTCTCCGCATTATGTGGATTTTCGCGAACGCATCAAAGTTGATGGCCAATGCGTTCCAAAGCGCTGGGTGCTGCAATTTGTTGAACGGAACCGCCATCTGATCGAGATCGTGCAGCCTTCCTATTTCGAAATGCTGGTTGCCATGGCCTTCTGCTATTTTGCAGATTGCCGCGTTGAATGGGCCGTCATCGAAACTGGGCTTGGCGGAAGACTTGATTCGACCAATATCCTGCAAGCATCCCTCTGCATCATAACCAACATCAGCTGGGATCATGCGGACATCCTGGGAAACACCCTGGAAGCCATAGCAAGGGAGAAAGCCGGGATCATCAAACCCGGAAGCCTGGTACTCGTTGGCAGAAACCAAAGCGAATCCATGCCCGTTTTTGTGCAAAGGGCCGAAATCGAAGGCACTTCCCTTTTTGAAGCGGAGAAACTCATCGAAAATTGGACCATTGAAACCGCACAAACCGGTCTGAAAGCGCTCCATTTTAATTTATGGAATGGCCGGGTAACTCTGGAGCCTGAACTGAGGGGGCTCTACCAGGCGGAGAACATCCGCACCGTCCTGGCCGCCGCACTGCTGCTCAGAGAACCCCTGGGGCTAAAATTATCGATCGATCGAATCGTCCATGCCCTCGAGCATGTGAGACAATATACCGGAATTGCAGGGCGCTGGCAGGTTTTGCAAACACATCCGGTGGTCGTTTGCGAAAGTGCGCACAACGAAGATGGCATTCGCTACCTGATGCAGCAGCTTGGTGTTTACCCACGTCAACAACTGCACATCGTATGTGGCTTTGTCCGCGACAAGGACCTGAGTCCGGTTCTCAGCCAATTGCCGGTTCAGGCAACATACTATTTCGTACAGGCAAAAATTCCACGGGCACTTGCAGCAGGGGATCTCAAGCAGATGGCAGACCCGTATGGTCTCAAAGGAAATGCTTACCACACCGTTCGCAGGGGCCTTGCTCAGGCTCTTCGAAATGCACGAACAGATGACCTGGTATTGGTGACCGGAAGCATTTTTGTGGTGGGTGAGGTGCTCGAGCGCTACCGACTGCAAGCCTGATGGCTGCCCATGGAAGCAAAGAGGTCTGCAAGCCGATCCTCCGTATCTTGCTGGCCGTATTGTTTGTCCTTCCTATGAAACTCGTCATCGGTGTCGGCGGTGCCAGCGGCTCAATTTATGCTGCAGCCTTGTTGAGAACCCTTCACAAGATGGGAGAACATACCGTTGAACTTGTATTCAGCGAAAACGCCCTGACCAACTGGCAACTCGAAAACCCTGGCTACCCGGTGGATTCAATTCCCTTTCGCCGCTATGGGAACAGGGATTTTTCTGCAGGATTCGCGTCTGGATCGGCACGTTATGATGCCATGATCGTTTGCCCCTGCTCGGCTGGCCTGCTCGGCCGCATTGCAAATGGAGTGTCTGACGACCTGATGACCCGGGCGGCTGACGTCATGCTCAAAGAGCGGCGAAGGCTCGTATTGGTTTTTCGGGAAACCCCGCTTAGCCTGATCCACATCGAAAACATGGAACGGGTCACGCGTGCCGGCGCCATCGTATGCCCTGCCATTCCTTCTTTTTATTCTCAGCCCTCTGACCTGGATGCCCTGGTAAGTACCGTGACCGACCGGGCATTGGAATTGTGCGGCGTTCATACGGATTCCTTCCGTTGGGGCACTTAATTTCCGCAATCATGCCCATGCTGGAGAACCGGCTTTTCGATGACGGCTGCCAAATCTTTCTTTGGGATATCACAGAGAGCGAACAATTTTTTCTGGAAGCCATGGTTTGGAACTCCTGGCCACTGGAAATGCTGTCCAATGCACCCCTACACCGCCGGAGGGAATTCCTCGCTTCGCGATACCTGATCCATCTTGCCACCGGCCTCACCGCAAAAGAGGTTTCCAGAACTGAAGTGGGACCATGGGTAATTCAGGGAGGAGGCTACCTGTCCATTTCTCATTCCGGCCATTGGACTGGCCTCGCGATGTCATCCCAAGCGGTAGGATTTGATCTTCAGCAACATACTCCTAAATTGCGCACCATTGCCCCTCGCTTTCTCGATCCCGGTGAGCGCATGGCCCTAGGTGGACTGGATGGCGAAGACCTCCACAACCTCTGCACGGCCTGGGCGGTCAAAGAAGCCGTTTACAAAGCAAATTCCCAAAGGGGCATTGCATTTGCCCGGCAGATCCGTCTGGAAATAGCCGTGGTGGAAGGGGAAATAGTGATTCCAAGTGCTTGCGTTCACGCAAACCAGGGTATTCGACCGTTCAACATAAAACATGACAAGAATGCAGATTTTGCCTGGGCCTTGGCGATTGCCCGTTAACGTGCTGCTCCTTTGGCTACTCTTTGAGGGTTTGGCCTGTCGCAATGCAGGAACTCCAGTAGCCGGGCCGGTCATACCGGAAAACGAGCTCCCCGCAGATTTTGGAACCTTCTACGCGAAGTTCCATGAGGACAGCACCTATCAGATTGCCCACATCGATTTTCCGCTTCGTGGACTGCCGGACGGAGCCGATGTAGAAGATCCGGACGTCGAAGATTATTACTACACGGCGGACCAGTGGCGCATGCACCGCCTTTTTGATCCCAAGGACTTTGAAACGCGATTTCTCATCTTAGCCGAC
This sequence comes from Saprospiraceae bacterium, assembly GCA_020848995.1. Classification (GTDB taxonomy): domain Bacteria; phylum Bacteroidota; class Bacteroidia; order Chitinophagales; family Saprospiraceae; genus Vicinibacter. Next base: position 47,237 of record JADLHA010000031.1, read on the forward strand.
ATGTTGATTGAGGAACGCATCATCGACCGCAGGCAGGGATGGATGATCATTCGCCGCTACGCCAGGGACAACGTGGGGTGGAAACTCATATACTACGCCGGGGTCAACAATTACCGCACGCGAACAGAGTGACCGTGAAAATCATCGAATTGAGCATGCCTTCCCCGCTGAAAGCGGGGGGTGTGAGCAAGGAGAAAGCCACTTAATGTGGCTTTCGACGCAGCGAACCGAGAAAACACCCGAGCTCCGCCGAGGGTGTTTTTGAGGCATGTCGGCGGCTGCATAACAGCCCGAATTCGGCATGGGTGTGGGTGTGAGCAAGGAGAAAGCCACTCGAAGTGACTTATGACTCCGCTGGCTTCGGCTCCGCTCAGCCAGCGGAGTTGATGCCTGGATAGCTGCTTGAATAATCTGTGAGATCAATATACGCTGAGGAAGAGCTGCGAATCTGCGACACACTAAAGAGGGTCGGGATGACTGGATTCGAACCAGCGGCCTCTTCGTCCCGAACGAAGCGCGCTACCAGGCTGCGCTACATCCCGAATTCGGCATGGGTGTGGGTGTGGGTGTGGGTGTGGGTGTGGGTGTGAGAGAGAGTGGGTGTGAGTGTGCCTGCCCCGCTACAAGCGGTGGGTGTGAGTGTGAGAGAGTGTGGGTGTGGGTGTGAGAGAGAGTGGGTGTGAGTGTGCCTGCCCCGCTATAAGCGGTGGGTGTGAGTGTGAGAGAGTGTGGGTGTGGGTGTGAGAGAGTGTGGGTGTGAGTGTGAGAGGGTGTGGGTGTGAGTGAGAGAGAGAGGGTGTGAGTGTGAGAGAGAGGGTGTGAGTGTGCCTGCCCCGCTGAAAGCGGGGAGTGTGAGCACTAGCATTAGGAACCCCTGAGCCACCACGCAGACTCGAACTGCGGACCCACGCATTACGAATGCGTTGCTCTACCGGCTGAGCTATGGTGGCTTGATGAGTCCGGGGGTTTGTTCCCGGACAGGCAGGCAAAAGTAGCAAGTTTGCAGAAATGTGGAGCAGGTGAGGGTAGGGAATGGGGGCCAAATAAAAAAGGCCGCATCGGGCGATGCGGCCTCCCTAATCCCTGTGGGAAAACAAATCCCGATTTTAAACGAAGCCTAAAAAACTCTCATTTATATCCTTAACGCCTCAAAAAGCCAAATGGTTTTCCGTTTTAGTTAAGGAATTCCTAATGATTCACTGAAGTACGATGGACCGCTCCTCCATGAGTTTGCGGATGTTGATCAGGGCATAACGCATCCTGCCAAGGGCCGTGTTGATGCTTACCCGGGTGAGCTGGGCGATCTCTTTAAAACTGAGGTCTGCGTAATGCCGGAGAATGACGACCTCCCGTTGTTCTTCCGGCAGCAGGTCGATCAGTTGGCGGATGCGCTGGTGCGTCTCTGAGCGGATCATCTGGTCTTCGCGATTCTCGTCGGGAAGTTCCAGCACGTCGAAGATGTCAAAATCGTCGTTGCCGCCGACTTTTGTACGGCGCTTGTTGCGGCGAAACTGGTCAACGCACATGTTGTAGGCGATCCGGATCGCCCATTGCGAAAATTTGCCCTCGTGGTTGTAACCACCCCGCTTCAGCGTATCGATGATCTTGATAAACACATCCTGAAACAAGTCCTCGGCCTGGTCGCGGTCCTTGACAAACAAATAAATGGAGGTGTAGATTTTCTGCTGATGGCGCTGGAGCAATTCGGCAAAAGCCTTTTCACTTCCCTGCAGATAACGATCGATCAATGCCTGATCCGACAAATGACAAACTTGCATACCCTTATTTATTTAAGAATGAATAAAGTGTAGAAGTCTGTCTCTATAGGCGCTTGTTTGCGTTTAGGCGAATTGTAATCGAAAGATACGACGATTGACCAAACTGTTACGGCAAAATCAGGTCTTTAACGAAATTTTAACCGGCAAAGTTGGGTTTACGGTGTAAAAGTAGCAAATTCAATGCCATTTGTATGGAATTTTTTGAAATGCTTCCCCGGGACCTCAAAATGTGTTCATTTTGCATCTTCAATAAGTGGCATGGCAAGCCGGTCAACAGGTAAGGACACAATAGAAATTAAAGGCGCAAGGTCTAACAACCTTAAAAACATCGACGTCGAGCTACCCAAGAACAAGCTCGTCGTCGTGACCGGAGTCTCGGGTTCTGGAAAATCTTCCCTCATCGTGGACACCCTCTACGCTGAAGGCCAGCGCCGCTACGTGGAGAGCCTTTCTGCTTATGCGAGGCAGTTTCTCAACCGGATGAAAAAGCCCGACGTTGACTACATCAAGGGACTCTGCCCTGCGATCGCCATTGAACAGCGGGTCGTCTCGGGGAGTGCCCGGTCGACCGTGGGGTCATTGACCGAACTTTACGATTACCTGCGCTTGCTCTTTGCCAGGCTCGGAAAGACCTATTCGCCCGTAAGTGGCCAGCTGGTCAAGCGCCATGAAGTGAGGGATGTGGTCGACTTCCTCTGCAATCTTACACCCGGCGAGCGGGTCTACATCGCATTTCCCCTTGGAGCAGGGCATGCCCCGAAAACAACCGCGCGCGAACTGGAAATGCTGCACCAAAAGGGATTTACCCGGGTCTTTGCAAATGGTGCGCTGGTCAACATTGAGGACCTCCTTGGGGCTCCGGCCAAAAAGTCTGGGGCAGTGGCCAATGGCTATGTAGTCGTCGACCGTTTACTCATGCAGGAGCCCGACGAGGATTTTCGAAAGCGCGCAGCCGATTCTGTGCAAACAGCCTTCGCCGAGAGCCAGGGCTTGTGCGACCTCATCGTGGGTGAGCAAGACGTGGTCCGCTTTTCCGGAAGGTTCGAACTCGACGGCATGTCCTTTCCTGAACCCAGCCCGGAATTCTTCAACTACAACAATCCATACGGAGCCTGTCCGACGTGCGAGGGGTACGGTCGCATCATTGGCATCGATGAATCGAAAGTTGTGCCCAACTCCGGCAAGTCGGTGTATGGAGGGGCAATCGCATGCTGGTCAGGAGAAAAGGGGAAGGAATGTCTTGAACCCCTCTATGCCATGGCAGGGCGCATCAAATTTCCCATCCACGCGCCCTACCGCGACCTTACCGACGAACAACGCGAAGTCCTCTGGTATGGCAAAGGGGCATTTTTGGGCATCCATGCCTACTTCAAGGACCTGGAGCAGAAATTATACAAGATCCAGAACCGCATCATGCTCGCCCGCTTTCGCGGCAAAACGACCTGCGCCGACTGCAGGGGAAGCCGTCTCAGACCTGAAACGCAACATGTCAGGTTTGGCAACAAGCGGTTTTCTGATCTGATGTTCATTCCGGCCGACGAGTTGCTGACTTTTTTCGAATCCCTCGAACTCAGTCCTTACGAACGCGAGGTTGGAAACCGCCTCATCCTTGAAATCACCAGCAGGCTGAAGGTTTTGGTCCAGATCGGATTGGGTTATCTGAGCATGGACCGGCTGGCCTCCACGCTGAGCGGCGGAGAATCACAACGCATCCACCTGACCAGAACCCTGGGTTCTAATCTGACTTCTTCTCTCTATATTCTCGACGAACCCAGCATCGGTCTCCATCCGCGGGATACTTCCCGGTTGGTCGAAGCCCTTCACCACCTGCGCAACCTGGGCAACACCGTCATTGTCATCGAACACGAGGAGGAGATCATCCGTAAGGCAGACCAAATCCTCGACATTGGGCCTGGGGCAGGCATCCATGGGGGGCAAGTTGCGTTCAGTGGACCTTACTCTGAGTTTTTGGAACGGGGCGGAGAAAATCTGACCGCTTCTTACCTAACGGGTCAACGCAGCATCGCCATACCGCCGCGTAGGATTCCCGGGGCGGATCGCCTGGTTCTGACCGGGGTGCATATGCATAACCTCCACGACCTGACCGTTCACTTTCCCCTGCGCTGCATGATTGGCGTTTCCGGGGTTTCGGGATCTGGAAAAACGACCCTGGTCCGACACGTCCTGCTCCCACTGTTGCAGACTGCGCTGCAAGGGGACGGAGCCCCGGCACAGGACTTTGGTGTGCTCGACGGGGCATTGCGCCAATTGAATATGGTGGAGATGGTGGGTCAACAGGTGATCGGCAGATCCTCGAGAAGCAATCCGGCGACGTATGTAAAAGCATACGACGACATTCGCGACATTTTCCGCAACCAGCCGCTGGCAAAATTGCGCGGCTACCAGCCTCGCCATTTTTCCTTCAACGTCGAGGGGGGGCGATGTGAAGCCTGCAAAGGGGAAGGAGAGATCGTCGTGGAGATGCAATTTCTTGCCGACGTGGCGCTGGTTTGCGAAGACTGCAACGGTAAGCGCTTTACCAACGAAATACTGGAAGTGCGTTTTCGCGACAAATCCATTTTCGACGTGCTGGAACTCAGCGTCGAACAGGCACTGGAATTCTTTTCCGACCACCGGGAAATCTGCAAAAAACTCAAGCCACTGGCAGATGTCGGGTTGCATTACCTCAAACTGGGACAGTCTTCCTCTACCCTGTCGGGGGGTGAAGCCCAGCGACTTAAGCTGGCATACTACCTGGGATTGGAAAGCGCTGCAGAACGCATATTCTTCATCTTTGACGAGCCCACTACCGGACTGCACTTCGACGACATCCGCAACCTCCTTTATGCCCTTCATGCACTGGTCGACAAAGGCCATACGGTGCTTGTGATCGAACACAATACAGAAGTCCTCAAAACGGTCGATTGGCTGATCGACCTCGGACCCGGTGGCGGAAAACATGGCGGTCGCCTTTTGTACGAAGGTCCACCTGAGGGGATCACAGGCTCTGAAGAGTCCCAAACTGCCATTTTTCTTAAACCTAAATTTCACTAATTCAGTTAAAAGGGGCGGTTCGAGCTGCGCACCGTTTACTTGATTGCAATGTAATTTGTTGCAAATAAGTCTTATACACTTTACGAAAAAAAATATTTTAAAAAAACTTCCAAATAATTTGGATTTCCTGAAATCCCGTACATACCTTTGCAGTGTACTAATAAACTAATACACTAAAACAAAAATACATGATTGACGTACGCGACCTGAGATTTGGTTACAAAAAGAAGGCTGCTCCACTGTTCGAGGGTTTGCACCTGGAAATCGCTCCGGGAACCATCACCGGGATTCTGGGCAAGAACGGTGCGGGCAAAACCACCTTCCTCCGCCTGGTGTCGGGTTTATTGTTCCCTCAACACGGCAGTGTCCGGATTGACGGAATCGATAGCCGCAACCGCCCGGTCCACCTGCTCGAATCGATGTATTACGTCCAGGAGGAGTACATTCTTCCCGACGTGAGCATAGAGCGGTACCTGATGATGTACTCCGGTTTTTACCCCAACTGGAGTGACGACAAGTTTGATCAGATCCGTCAGGCATTTGAACTTCCTCTGCGCAAGCGGCTGAAGGAATTGTCTTTCGGTCAAAAGAAAAAGTTTCTCATCGCCTTTGCATTGTCGACCGGATCAAAGCTGCTCATCCTCGACGAACCCACCAACGGTCTCGACATTCCTTCTAAAACGGTATTCCGGAAAGTGGTCTCTTCGTCGCTTTCCGAGGACCAGAGCCTGCTCATTTCGACCCATCAGGTAAAGGATGTCGAAAACCTGTTGGACCGCATCGTCGTAGTAGAAGGGGGGCGCGTGATCTTCAACGAAGAGCTGTTTGCCGTAGCATCTAAATTCCGCTTCGACTTTCATCCGGGTTCGGCGCTTCCTGAAAAATACCTCTACGCCGAGCCAGTTCCCGGAGGTCACGTCGTCATGTCCGCCAATGCCGATTCGCAGGCACAAACGGACGTCGACATCGAGATCCTCTTCAACGCGATCATTTCAAATTCCATTTAATCACGCAGTAGAATACCACAACCATGAATACAACTGTTAGTTTGCAACGCATTGGCTGGCTGAGCAAAAAGGAATTCTTCCAGTCATTTTTGCCCTTTTTTCGCATCATGGGCATCGTTTTCGGGGCTTTTCTGATCGTGAGTGCGCTCGTCGCCTATTTCAATCCGAACGAAACCTTTGACGTCTCCATCAATATTGCCATTTTCATCTTTGGCTTTGTCTATGTCGCCAATTCTTTCTCCGAACTGAAAAAACTTCCCACACGGGCCGACTTTCTGATCCTGCCGGCTTCGGCTGGCGAAAAGGTTTTCACCAAGTGGTTGTTTACGCACGTGTTGTACTGGATTGGCGCATGCATCCTTTTTCTGGTGTACTATCTCTTGTCGGAGTTCATCATAGGATGGATCCTTCAGCGTCCCATTCCCGATATGCACATGAGCCTTTCGGAGAATTTACGTGGGCTGCATTTTGCAACGATCATCTTCAGCATCTTCTTCTTTGCTGCGGCGACGTTCAACAATGGAGGATGGTTCAAATTGCTGGCATGGGCAATCGGCGGATTCCTCACCTACATGGCCCTCGTAGCCGCATTCGCATACCTGCTGTTTCCCGAACTTCGCATGGACGGAGAGACCATCAATTTCGACGGAAATTTTCCGCTGGATCTGATGATGGAAGATTTCTGGCTCGTGCGCCTCGGGAAATTTTTCATCAGCTACCTGGCTGCACCTTTCTTCTGGTTCATGAGTTATTTAAAAATTAAAGAAAAGGAGGTCTAGTCATGGAATTCAAAAAATCATTGTCCATTTTCGAACAGATCGGTATGTCGGTCCAGGAAAACATCATCAACGAATCATGGAAAGAAGGAGATCGCATCCCTTCGGTCCGCGAATTCGCAACCAACGTCCAGGTAAACCCCAATACCGTGATGCGATCATACACCCTGCTGCAAGACATGGGAATCCTTGAAAACCGGAGGGGAATCGGATTCTTCGTAGCAAGCGGTGCGCGAAACCGGAGCATTCAAAGCAGGAAGGACCAGTTTGCCGAGGAATTCCTTCCCGAACTGTTTAAGGCCATCGACCAGCTCGGCATCGGATGGGACGAACTGAAAGCTTATTACTTCCAATGGAAAAATAAAAACAACCATGAAACTCAGCACTAAAATATCCCTCGCCGCCTTGGTTGCGGTAATGCTTACCACGCTGTACATGATGATCGTGGTCAAAATGGAAATCCGGAAATATTTTGGAGAGATGACCATCGGTAATGGCGTAATGAAAACCTTCGACGTGCCCCTCCAGGATTTCTCAGCAGTCGATGTCAGCGATTATTTCGACATCCACTGGACCCGGGGCTTGCCACAGGCACGCGTTCAGGTGGACAGCAACCTCATGGAATTCGTCGCCATCAAACAGAATGGATCCCACCTGACCATCGAAGTCGACAGCTTACACCGGCTGCGCGCCAAGAAAAGGATCCGGATTGAACTGCAATCTGATAGCTTGGTACAAATCGACCTGCAGGATTACGTCAACCTGACCGTTCACGACACCTTGCGCCAGAATGAACTCCGCCTGAAAGCCGGCGACTACTGCAACGCAAAATTGACCCTTGAAGTGGCGCTCCTGAACATTGAATTGGGCGACTTTTCAGACATCCGGGTTGGCGGAACGGCAGCAAACTTCAACGCCACGATGGCAGACCACTCGGACTTCAACGGCAAAGCGCTCGTCGCAACGAATGCCGAATGCAGCTTACAGGATTTTGCTTCCGCCAGGCTTCGGGTCACCGGGCTGCTCAAAGCGAGCTGCTCAGATCATGCCGACCTGAGGTATGACGGTCCGGACAGTTTGCGAACAGAAACCCAGGTCACCGACTTTGCCGATATCCGGAAGTCCGAATTTTCGGGTTCCGCTTCCGATGACCACCACAAGGGTGAAGGCGATTAATGCAAAAAACAGAATAAAATATTGTTTTGATCACTCATTGATCGACTTTTGAAAATTTAATTTAACAAATATTTAAAAACAAAAAATAAAAAACAAGTTCTCCATGAAAACATTTGCTTCCGTGCAACGTTCCCATTACAACCGAATCATTAGTGCAAAACCCGCCGGTTCTGCCGGACAAAGGCCCGGATCTTCCTTGCGCTCTGAAGGTGGCGCAGTGGACCTCCGGTTGCCACCCCGGGAGGGGTTCGTTGAGCAGGTGGGGGCGCAGAATTCAAAAAACACTAAAACCCAGTATATGAATCAGTATCTTACCATGTTCAGCCTCAAGTTGGCTCTGCTAACCGCATTCCTGATTGCCGGGCTCCGGTCTGCAAGCGCTACGGAGCAGTTTCCCGGATGGCCGGAGTCTTTAGAGCTCCGTTTTTCTACCATCCAATGTAAGGGAAAAGACGTGGCAAGTCCGGTGCTCTACACTGCTGAAACCGAGCGGCTGACCTACTTTTTTATGATGACGGGGTTTGCGGTTCGCCTTCCCGAAATTCCCGTTGACGACGCGACGGGAGGATTCGAAGCGGGTCCCAGGGTTGAATTGCAGTGGGAAGGCCTCAACCCACAAATGGACATCGTGGGAGCTGACGAATTCAAAGCCCGCAAATCCAGCATAGCGGTGCGGGACTGCGTTGAAAAGCAGTATCGTAAACTGTATTACAACCAGCTGTATCCCGGCATCGACCTGATGTACGCGGATCGTGCCGACCAGCTCGAGATGGATTTTTACGTCGAGGCGGGATTTGATTACCGTTCCATTCAGTTTCGTGCCGACGACGCTGCGGTCCTCACTCTCGGTCCCGGAGGAAAGCTGCAGATCCGTCTTGGCGACTCGGTGGTGGCTATTGAAAGACCTTTGGTGGTTCAGGATGGCAAACCCCTCGCCGCAAACTGGGAGCTCTCGGGTCAACAGGTAAGCCTTCACATCCCTTCGGCAGATCCGGAGAGGGCGTTGCGGATTCAGACCTTCCTCGGCAATGCACTTCAGCGCATCTGATGAACCTGCCCGTCAGGACGCAAAGACCAAGATAATTCGAAAGGTGTAGTTTCAAAGGCGGGCCGCCCCTGCGGTCCGCTTTTGGTTTTTTATTGCGACCCTGAATTCAGCTTGCCCTATCCATTCAGGACAATTCGTTGCTCGTGTGAAATTGAACGTTTGGGAAGTTTTCCTGCGCCAGTTTGAGTGTCCACGCGCTTTCGGCCAAAAAGACGAGCTTGCCATCTTTGTCTCTTGCAAGGTCCTTTTTCCGCCGCAACATGAATTCCTGAAGTTGTTGCGGATCTTGAGAAGAAACCCAGCAGGCCTTGTGAAGTTGCACCGTCTCGTAGCTGCAGGTGGCTCCATATTCGTGTTCAAGGCGGTATTGGATCACGTCAAATTGCAGGGCGCCGACGACGCCGATGATCTTGCGTTGGTTATCCTCGCGCACAAAAAGTTGGGCTACGCCCTCGTCCATCAGTTGGTCGAGCCCTTTGGCAAACTGTTTGAATTTGGAAGGGTCGGCGTTGTTTACGTAGCGGAAGATCTCCGGCGAAAAACGGGGAATCCCTTTGAAATGCAGTGATTCTCCTTCCGTCAATCCGTCTCCGATCTTAAAATTGCCCGTGTCGAACAAACCAACGACATCTCCTGGGTAGGCTTCGTCGACGATTTCTTTTTTTGCAGCCATAAAGGCCGTTGGATTTGCAAACCGGAGTTGGCGTTCGAGCCGGACATGGTGGTAATTTTCATTTCTGCGAAAGACGCCGGAGCACACCCTGAAAAAGGCGATGCGGTCGCGGTGCCGTGGGTCCATGTTGGCGTGGATTTTAAAGACAAATCCCGTCATGGCTTCCTCCTCCGGCCGGACCCAGCGCTCTTCAGTCTCCCTGGGCAAAGGGCCCGGGGCGATTTCTACAAAGCAGTCGAGCAACTCCCGCACCCCAAAGTTGTTTACGGCGCTGCCGTAGAAAACGGGGCTCAGCTTGCCGTCGAGGTAATCCTGGGTAGAAAATTTGGGATACACCGCAGTCACCGTCTCGACATCGTGAAGGAAAGATTCATGGGCGCGTTGGCCGATGAGTTGGGAAAAACGCTCGTCCCGCAGGTCTTCCACAGCGACGACGTCTTCTCCTTCTTGTTTCCCATGGGGGCGGAAATGAATAAACTTCCCTTCGTAAAGACTGTATACGCCACGAAAGCTTTGGCCCATACCAACGGGCCAGGATAGGGGAGTACAGTGCAGTCCGAGTTTGAGTTCGATCTCGTCGAGCAGGTCGAATGCATCTTTTCCTTCGCGGTCCAGTTTGTTGATGAAGACGATGATGGGCGTTTTGCGCATCCGGCACACCTGTACCAGTTTTTCCGTTTGTTCTTCAACCCCTTTGGCGACGTCGATCACCACGATGGCGCTGTCGACGGCCGTAAGGGTTCGGTAGGTATCTTCTGCAAAATCTTTGTGGCCGGGGGTGTCGAGGATGTTGACCTGCAAATCCCGGTAAGGAAAGGACATGACGGAGGTCGCTACCGAGATGCCCCGCTGCCTCTCGATGTCCATGAAGTCGGAGGTGGCGTGTTTCCGTATTTTATTCGACTTGACGGCTCCTGCAGTCTGGATGGCACCTCCAAACAGCAGCAATTTTTCGGTGAGCGTAGTTTTTCCCGCATCGGGATGGCTCACGATGCCGAAGGTCCGCCTTCTCTGCATTTCGCTATGGTGTTCCATGGGCGGCGCAAAGGTAGCAGAAGGCCTTCAAAATCAAAGGGTACCGGCGACATGGAATTCCCGGAAATCCGTCTTGGAGCACGAACCCAAAAGCTGTAGCGACAAATTGCCAGTTACCGGGCATGCATTCACTGGAGCAAGGGTTAGGTTCCGGGGGCTTCAGGTCGAGAATCGTATGCTTAAGAAAGCATAACTTTGCCGCGTTTTAGGGCCATCCTGGCTTCTTGCTTCGGTGTTCAACCGGCGGAGAGTATCAGACCAGGTGACTCGCCCGGAGCATGGCAAAAAAGGGATAAACATGGAAAGAACCTATGGATGGTGGATTTGGGTAATCGGTTGCGGAGTCGTCATTGGCCTGCTCTGGATGCGGATCGGCTCCTGCCGCGATTCAGAATTGGCAGATCGCGCCAACCAGGCGATGTGGGGGTATACGGCACCCATTGATTCAGCAGCCTACAAGATCGAGGAGGCCCGCAAGCGCGCTGCCGCGATCTACGATTCGGCGGCAATGGCCTTCCGCGACGGATGGACGGCACTTGGGAACCCAATCAATGTTCGCATCGACACGGTCAACCGCAGTATTCCCGCCAAGGGCATAGAGGTCGTGATGCTCGAGTGGATCGCAAAGGCCATCAAAACCCAGACGGGCGATGCCTGGTTTACGATGGATCGCGTGCTTTTTAACTCGGGTACTGCCGAAATCAATGCCGTGTCTGAAGAGCAGCTCGATAACCTCGCCCTCATACTCCGGACCCATCCGCGTTTTATGGTTGAAATCGCCTCGCACGACCTTAGCTCACAGGATCCTGAAGCCAACCGCAAATTGTCGCAACTGCGCTCGGAGGCCATCCTCCAGGCCTTGCTGGGCCGTGGTGTCGATATAAACCGGTTGACGATAGCAAACTTGGTCTCAGAACTTCCGGGTGCACAGGATCCCAAAATGGAAGGACAAGCACCCATTCACCAGAACCAATTGCACCTGTTGTGGAAATAGTTTTGCGATGAGCAGTCTGTTAAGCTAAAGGGCACTTCTAAAAACCCCCTATTGCGCCAGCCAGCCCGCTTAGGCCCACGCGCTCAATGAATTTAGCTTCACAATTCTTCGTTGCAGCTCAGTCAGTTATCGCTCCACATAGCTTCCTTCGCTGCGCCTCGGCTTGTTTTGCTTGGGGGCTGCCTCCCTCCACTCCCTGCTGCGCCAGCCAGCCCGCACAGGCTCACGCGCTCAATGAATTTAGCTTCACAATCCTTCGTTGCAGCTCAGTCAGTTATCGCTCCACA
>JADLHA010000032.1 GCA_020848995.1 Saprospiraceae bacterium
AGCGCGTGAGCCTGTGCGGGCTGGCTGGCGCAGCAGGGAGTGGAGGGAGGCAGCCCCCAAGCAAAACAAGCCGAGGCGCAGCGAAGGAAGCTATGTGGAGCGATAACTGACTGAGCTGCAACGAAGGATTGTGAAGCTAAATTCATTGAGCGCGTGAGCCTGTGCGGGCTGGCTGGCGCAAGAGGGAGTGGAGGGAGGCAGCCCCCAAGCAAAACAAGCCGAGGCGCAGCGAAGGAAGCTATGTGGAGCGACAACTGACTGAGCTGCAACGAAGGATTGTGAAGCTAAATTCATTGAGCGCGTGAGTCTGTGCGGGCTGGCTGGCGCATTAGGGGGTTTTTAGAAGTGCCCTTAAGTACTCAATCGATTAGAGCGGACATTGCCGCTTGAGAATGTTGCGAAACAGGGAGCCCAGGAATCCATAAAACGTTGCACACCAGGCGGCAATGGCAACATAAATAAAATAGTTGGGAATGGGAAATAAGAACTGGAGTTGCATGGCCTCAGCCATTTCATAGGTACATGCGGTGTACATGCCCAGCGGAAATACCGCTCCCCAGTAGAGCGGGTCGTAGGCAAACGGAAATTTTTTGTATACGTGCCGCCATGCGGCCAGGATGAATAACATGGGGATCCACCACGAACCTGTAGCCCAGAAAAAAACCGTAAATCCTTTGAGAAAAGCCAGGGTCGAATGCAGAAAAGGAGCATGGGGAGTGTTGATGATGAGCAATGCTCCTGCAAGGGTGGAAATGGCCATTGCACCCATGTTGATCCAGTACGGTGGCGAAAGATCTCCGGGAGAGAACTTAAAAAAAGTATAGCGGTAAAATATCAACGAGATCATCCAGATGTACTGCATACCGCCCCACAACCACATGGAGAAGGCAAAAAAGTTGATGACGAGTTTGTAAGACTCGAAATGTCCGGAGAGCTTTGCGCTGAGAACAGCCAGTGACTGTGTGGAAACTACGGCCAGCAGCCACGCGCCGTTGATGCCTTCTGAGAGGGATGGTTTGTTTTCCTTGATGGTGAATGTCGTAAAGATGGTAAAGGTGAGCAAGAGCCAGAGTGCGAGGGCGATGATCCACAATACGACGGCTACGAGATAGTTTTGCAACAACAGGATAAACTGGGTTCCCAGCACGCAGGTTGCCGCAACGATGGTAAAAAATCCGGGGCCGCGGGCGTGGTCAAACAGGTCCTGGAAAAACCGTTTTGAATACGCGATCAGCCTACTTAACCAGCAGACGCAGAGTGTGCTATATAGGATGATGTTGAGAATAAAAAGTGCCTGTGCAAAAAGGACCATGCCCTGCAGGAAAGAAGCAATCGAAACGATGCCGGTGGCCATCACCATCGCGAAATAGGAGGGCGAGAGGCCGCCTACCATGTTCTGGGCATTGTTCCAGGCAACCGATAAAATCGGTCTGTTGTCAGTCGGGATCTTCGCGGATGACTCAGCTTGCATGGCACTTAGCTATTTCAGGCTACAACAGGGCCCCGGGTGTGCGCTGGCGCTCGGCTTCCGCCTGAATGACGGCCTTGATGGCAATGCGCTGGAAGACGATGCAGAATAAAGCCACCACCGCAAGAAACATCCAACAAGAAGTCCAAACACCCGTTAGTTTAAGTAGGTAACCAAAGATGATTGGGCAGAAGAAACCACCCAGTCCGCCCAGGACGCCTACGATGCCGCCCACTGTGCCGATGTTGGCGGGATAGTAATCCGAGATGTGTTTAAATACAGCAGCGCTTCCAATACCCATCATGATCCCGATGATGAACACCAGGGCCGAAAAGATCCACCTGTTTGCCTGAAAATAGATATGGGTAGCGCCTTTGGCGATCAGTTGCCCTTTGCTGATGCTATCGCCGGGTTCCACCTGGGCTTCATGCCAGAAAGAGGCGTTGGGCAGAAGCAGAAAACTCTCTCTGTCCTTCTTTATACCAAATGATATGACCGCCTCAGATCCTTCACCCCCTCGCTGTTGCAAGGCATACTGAACGTCGTCGATGAGGATGCCATCGGGTTGAACATCCTTTACGATGCCCGCACCCTTTGCAGTAATGCCCTCGCCGGGTGCCATGATCTCCATGCGCGGCGGGAACAAAAAGAACAGTGAGACGATGCAGACTCCAAATACCCATAGCAACAGGATGCGGGCTCCGAATTTGTCAGCGAGCAAACCACCGCCTATGCGAACGAGCCCTGCCGGCAGGCTGAATGCTGTGGCCATAAAGCCCGCACTCACAATGGACATCGTATATACGTTGACATAATAGGGAATGAGCCATTGTGCCAGAGCCACGAAGCTACCAAATACAAAGAAGTAATACAGGCCAAATCTCCACACGCGCATTTCTTTAAGCGGCGCAAGCCGCTGCTTCATGGTCTTGCTCTCTGCTGGCCTTTTGTTTTGGGTGCCGAGAAAAAAAGCAACCGCCATGATCAACAACAGGCCGGCATACAGTTGGGGAAGTATTCGCCAACCCTCGATGTGTGCTCCGTTGTGGGTGAGCTTATTGAGAATGGTAGGTGCAAAGAGTGTCGTCATTGAGGCGCCGATGTTGCCTGCACCAAAAATGCCAAGTGCTGTTCCTTGTTTTTCTTTCGGAAACCACAAACTGGTATACGCGACACCGGTTGCGAATGTGCTACCCGCCAAACCAAACACGAAACTCAGTCCTAAGAAGCCGGCATAACTGTTGGCTTCTGAAAGCATGAAGAGTGGAATGGCAGATACTACCAGCAAAACTGTCATGACCCATCTTCCGCCGTAGCGATCGGTCAGGATCCCAACGGGCAATCTGGCAATTGCTCCAACGAGTACCGGCACACCAAGCAGGAAGCCCACTTCAACCACGGACCATTTAAAAACTCCGTTGTCAACCAGGTAGGTTACAAGAACACCATTTATCATCCAGGCAGCAAAGCATACCGTGAATGCGAGGGTGTTTAGCAAAAGGATGCGGTTGGCGATTGAAGTCGGAGGTGTCGACATGGTTTATACTTTTTTCAAAAAATATTCAGCTGTTGGTAGGGATGAGATTATCAATTTCGAGGTCATAACGGAACACGGGATCCACCACGTCCACCGAATTGATGATACTTGTAAGTTGCCTGATCAGGCCGTTACTGCAATCGAAGATCCAGGGATGAATGGACAGCTCTCCCTTGATCCATGCGCGCTGTGCGATCCGAGTTTTGGCCAGGTTCCGCGCCTGCTCGATGGTATTCAATTCCACCAGTCTTCGTTCGCGCATTCCGGGGTCTGCGATTGCATCGAGCTCGTCGCGGTATTTTGCATAAATTTCTTTGATGCTCCGAAGCCAGTTGTTCACAAAGCCGTAATCGGTATTTTCCATGGCTGCCGATACTCCACCACAGCCATAGTGTCCGCAAATGATGACGTGCTTTACCTCGAGAATGTCTACCGCATAGTACAACACGCTGAGCAGGTTCATATCGGTTTGGATGACGACGTTTGCGATGTTGCGATGGACGAAAATCTCACCGGGCTGCGTACGCGTGACTTCGCTGACGGGGACCCTGCTGTCGGAACATCCAATCCACAGATATTCCGGTGATTGGCCGGTGGCAAGTCGCCTAAAATACTCTGGGTCAGCCGCTTTGCGCTCCGAAGCCCAAGTTTTGTTGTTTTCGAGTAACTTAATATAGCTCTGTCCCATAATTTTCCCTTTCTGCGAAGTTACTCTTTAGGAAGCTAACCCGGCAGATTGAAATTCATTCTTCCTTTACCGGGAAATTTACGACTTAGGCGCACCTTAAATTTTCCGCCAGGAACGAGCAGGGTATTGCGTGCAATGGGGTGGTAGCTGCTGCAAGCGCGGTAGCGGACACCCTCCCACTCATATTCAAATTCTATGCCTTCGCCACGGCCAAAGACGGAACAATAGGCGGTCGTCACTCCATCGGCATAAACCGCCTGGTTCAGGAGCGCATGATCGATCCTGAAGGCATTCACCAGGAAATATCCAACCGTTGTGAGCAGTACGACCAGCAGAAGACTCACCAATTGCCTTGACCTAAACCGGTGAGTATAGAGGCGGAAGAGGTTAAAACCCAATCCAGTTGTCAGGATCAGGAGCAATAGACTTTTTACGATCTGGCTGACCAACAGTTCATCGTCCGCGACGATCGCCAGCAACATAGCTTAGTTGTTTTTAGGCCGGTGCACCGACCATTCGGCACCCGGACTTCTCACCTTCTTGCGATTCCAGTTCCACATGACCTGCTGGAATGGGCGCCAGATGTAATCGATTGGAGGCACCAGGAAGTGGATCATCCTCGAGAAGGGAATCAATCCTATGATGAGGAATGCAAAGATGATGTGAAGCTTGACCGTCCATGGGAGTGGTACGATGCCTGAAATTTCAGGCTGAAACTTGAAAATAGAATACAGGTAAGGTGTGAGGAGCGAGGAGAACCACGAAGAACCCCAGCGGAAATTATAGGCAATCCACAACCCCAGGAAGGTCTGGGTGATGAGTACTACGTAGAGTACAAAGTCCATTTGGTTGGTGACAAATTTCAGTCGCGGCGTTGTATATCGGCGGATGAACAGGTTGATGAGACCGATGAGCATGCTGATGCCAAAAATGAAAGCGGTGACCTCGAGAATCATCAACCGAACGGGCTGGCTGTTCCAAGCGAGGACGCTGTTTGGAAAGCAAAACGCAATAAGGTGTCCGCAAAACAGGAAAAGCACGCCCCAGTGGAAGGGTACTGATCCATAAAACAGTCTTCTTCCTTCGAGGAATTGCGAAGAAAGTGACGACACCTGGAATCCTCGGTAGGTGTATCGATAGATGGACCCAACCAAAAAAACGGCAAGGGCTATATAAGGTAAGGCGATCAGGGTAAAATTGTCAAACGCATTCATGGTAAAGAATTTTGCTAATCTTTTTCAATGTTCATTTCATCTTCAATCATCCGGCTAAAGTCGCCAGCTGTGGACGAGGAGGAGCAGCATCCCCCCGTGCTACAGGCAGACACCATATCGGCATTCCAGTTTTCCACAACGAGTTCTTCCGCTGCTTCGCCCTCTCCGAAGTCGCCGATCAGCGCCAGGTTGAGCGATTGGAGCAAACTTTTAAAAACGGTGCGGTAGGGCTGAGAAAAGTCAAGCACTGCTTTGAGGTTCTTTTTGTACACCTCATCCTTTTTATCCATCTTGTCCGTCGAAAATTCGCCGATCATTTTGCGCAACACCGGAATGAGCATACTCTGTACGAGTTCGGTCCGCAATTCGTCCTTTTGCATGCGTTGGATCAAGCGCAGGACGTTGGGAAGGTGGTCCGACAATTCGGTGTAACAATCGTTTCCGGCATCGCGGTGTTCCTGGTTCAGATGAACCAGCAGTTGTCCGCGCTTGTAATCCTCCCCAAACAGGGTAAACCCGATGTCAAGAGTCGTAATTGCCTGCACATCGAAAGTCCGGAGAAAAACTTCCTGAAATTCAACCATGGTCGCTACTTCCAGGAATTGCCCGAACGCCTCTGCAAGGTCCATCATTTCAGGTGCCTGTGCGCATAAGCGATCATAGGCCTCGCGAATCCGGCTATAGCCCTTCTCGTCAGCCGGGTAGGTAAACAACTCCGCAAAAAGGGCGTAATCCGTAACCAAAGCCATACTCACGGTAGGAGTTGATTGAACATTTATTGCAGTTTCGTTTGGCATACTCTCCATTTTAGCGCGTCATCCGATGCATTGCATCAGTTGCCGCGGCGTATTGGGTTCTTGATACCGAAGCCCACTTCGCCCTTTGCGTCTCCGGTGAAATCCATCAGTTCAATGGCCTGTTCGCGGTGTGCCGGTGGTATGACGAAACGGTCTTCAAAGCGCGCAAGTGCGGTGAGGTAAAAGATGCCCTCTGCGTCTTCGCGGGTCAGTCCGCAATCCTGCAGTACCTGGTCGACCTTTTCGCTGCTGACATCACCCACAGTAACCTGGCGCCGATAAATGCGCACGGCCATTAGTTTTTTCCATTTGTCTTTGATGAACTCTTCATTGCCGGCGCTCAGCATGTTGGCCAGATATTTCAGCGGGAAACGCACCTGGTCGAGGGTTCCCCAAAGATCTTTCGTACTGGTGTCGTACAGCCAGTTGTCGTCCCAGTATTTTGCCATCGGGTTCATTTTTTCCGATTGCTGGGTGTTGTCGACCTGTTTTACGGTTGCCATGACCGGAAGCAGTGGTGGTACGTAAAACAGCATGGGCAGCGTGCGGAATTCAGCATGCAGCGGAAGGGCAATCTTCCATTTTTTTACGTATTTGTAAACTGGAGAAAACTGTGCGGCGTGAATGGTAGAATCGGCAATTCCATTCATCTTGGCTGCGCGGATCACATTTTTATCAAATGGATCGAGGATCATATCCAGCTGCTGCTGAATGAGGCTTTCCGTATTTGCGCTTGCTGCGGACTGGATTTTAGATGCATCGTAGAGCATGACGCCGAGGTAGCGTATCCGTCCGACGCATGAATGCATGCAGGCGGGAGCGAGTCCGGCCTCGAGCCTCGGGAAACACAGGATGCACTTCTCCGATTTTCCGGTAAACCAGTTGTAGTAAGATTTTTTGTAGGGGCATGCCGTGACGCACATCCTCCAGGCGCGGCATACTTCCTGGTTGATGAGTACAACACCGTCTTCGCCGCGTTTGTAAATGGCTCCTGAAGGGCAAGAGGCCACACAAGCTGGATTGAGGCAATGATTGCATATCCTGGGCAGGTAGAAGAAGGCCATGCGCTCGAGTTGGAACATCACCTCCTGTTCTGCCTGCGAGAGGCCCTCCATGTTGGGGTCATTTCGCGCATAATCCGGCGTTCCGCTGAGGTCGTCATCCCAGTTTGGACCCATCTTGATATCGATCGGTTCACCGGTGATCAGCGAAATCGGCCGTGCGGTAGGCTGGTCGTCGCCTTCGGGCGACTCGATCAGATCCAGATACTTATAAGTAAACGGTTCGTAATAGTCGTCGATCACCGGGAGGTTGGGGTTGTAGAAGATATTGGTCAGGCCCCGCCGTTTGCCGGCACCCCGGAGTACGATGCTTCCGTTGTTCTTTTCCCAGCCACCTTTGTATATGCTCTGGTCTTCCCAGCGCGTAGGATAACCGGTACCGGGTTTGGTTTCGACGTTATTCCACCACATGTACTCTGCACCCTTGCGGTCGGTCCAGATGTTTTTACAGGCTATGGAGCAGGTGTGACATCCGATGCACTTGTCGAGATGGAACACCATTGAAATTTGGGAACGAACTTCCATAATCGTTTTAATTTTTTCAGCTGTGAGCCGTTGCTTTTATTAAATGTGATGCATTCATTTCTGCGCCTGATTACCAAACGAGTTTTTCCATTTTCTTCACCACCACGTGGGTATCGCGCTGTGGCGCAATGGGTCCCCAGTAGTTGAAGTGATAAGAAAACTGGCCGTAACCTCCGCACAGGTAATTTGGTTTGAGGTGGGTGCGCGTAACGCTATTGTGTCCGCCTCCGCGGCGGTTTCCGCGCAACTGCGATTTGGGAATCCCCACCGTTCGCTCGGGTACGTGGTAAACGATACAACTGCCAGGAGCAATCCTGCTGCTGACAACTGCGCGCGTTACATATACACCGTGGTCGTTGTGCACTTCAACCCAGTCGTTGTCTTTAATGCCCAGGGTCTCGGCATCCCGCTCACTCAGCCAGCAGGGTTCGCAACCACGCGACAAGGTGAGCATGCGAAGGTTTTCCATATAGGTGGAGTGGATATGCCATTTGCCGTGAGGCGTGAGGTAGTTGAGTGCAAGCGCCTTACCGTCCTTCCAGGTCTCGCGGAGGTCACCGTACACTTCGGGACGCGGCGCCGGTTTGTACGTGGGCAGGTGCTCACCGTAGGCGATGTACATTTCGTGATCCAGGTAAAAATGCTGTCTTCCGGTAAGGGTTCTCCAGGGCACCAGGCGCTCGACGTTGTAGGTATAAGCGCTATAGGCTCTCCCGTCGTTCATCAGACCAGACCACAGGGGTGACGTATTGTAACGACGCGGTTGAGCGGCCAAATCCTGGTAACGGAGCTTAACGTCTCTGCTACCCTCTCCGAGGTCTGCAAGGGCAAGTCCCGTCTTCTTCTCCATGTTTTTGTAAGCGTCGACGTTCAACTTACCGTTGGTCAGTGTCGAAAGGTGCAAAACGGCGTTGGCTGCCCACTCATCTTCCTGAATGGACGGCAATGTTTTTCCATTGTAGTCGCGCTTCGGGAAGTGGTACGAAGTACACATTTCATCGTACTCCTCTTTGCAGAAATAGTGGTTTCCGTGTGCCCCAAGACCCTTTTCGCGAATGCCCTCACCGAGCGTGATGAACTTCTCATAGAGCTGGGTATAATCGCGCTCAACAACCGTTAGTTTCGGCATGCTCTTTCCGGGTACGGGCTCGCATTCTCCCCGGTACCAGTCGCGCACCACAGGTTGAGAAATTTCGTCAACGGCATCGTGTGAAAGCGGCGTCATCACAATGTCTTTGTGTGTGCCGGGGAAATGGATTTTGGCCATTTCGCTCGTCGCACGGGAGATGTGCTTAAATATATCCCAGTCCGTTTTCGCTTCCCACACCGGTGCAACTGCCTGACCCAGCGGATGTATGAACGAGTGTAAGTCTGTACTGTTGAGGTCAGTCTTTTCGTACCAGCTTGCTGCAGGAAGCACAATGTCGGAATAAAGTGCCGACGAATCCATACGGAAGTTGAGGTCGACGACCAGATCCATTTTCCCTTCCGGAGCAATTTCGTGCCAAACCACCTCATCGGTGTGTTCTTCGGCATCGCGGGCGATCACGTTGCTGTGTGTTCCAAGGTAGTGTTTGAGGGCGTATTCCGTACCTTTCATACTGCCGTGGATGGCGTTTCCACGCCAGATGAACCATACGCGCGGGAAATTTTCCGGAGCATCCGGATCGCCGACGGAAAATTTCAATGTGCGGTCTTTCAATTGGGCAACCGTGAAGTTGACGATCTCCTCGTTGCTATTGGCGCCGTTGGCCTGTGCTTCACGCACTTGCTCCAACGGGTTTTTATTGAATTGCGGATAGAATGGCATCCATCCGTTTCGAACTGCCTGAAAAATGGTGTCGGCCGTATGCTGGTCGGTCATCTCGTTTTTCGGTACCGCGTTGTAATGGGAATGGCGGCCATCGTAGCGGTACTGGCAGGTATTGATGTAATGCCAGAGCGGGGCCTGCTGCAGGCGCGAAGTGGGCACCCAGTCCTTTGCAAAGGTGATGGCACCCCAGGAATCTACCGGTGCCAGTTTTTCCTGGCCAACGTAGTGGTTCATGCCACCTCCGTTGATGCCGAAACATCCCGTAAGTGCTAAAGTCATTGCAGCAGAACGGTAAATCAGGTTGGCATGATACCAGTGGTTGATGCCTGCTCCGATGATGACCATGCATTTGCCTTTGGTCGTCTCAGCGGTATTTCCCCATTCGCGGGCAAACTGCAACACAGTCTTTGAGTCGATGCCTGAAAAAATCTCCTGCCATGCAGGTGTGTAAGAAGCGTCCTTGTCTGTGTAATCCTTTGGATACTGTCCCTCCAGGCCCCGGTCCACTCCGTACTGGCCCATGAGCACGTCGTAAATGGTGGCTACCGGAATTTTACCATTGACCGTATCGAGGTATTTGACGGGAACGCCGCGAAGGAATTTATTGTCGAGACCGTACTCCACAAATTCCGTTTGCAATACGCCATCGTTTGCGTTGAGGGTGGTGAGCACGGGGTCGTAGTTCTTGTCGGTTTCACCGCACTCGTATTTCATATTCCATTTGCCACCCGCCTTATCCCAACGGTAGCCCATGGTTCCCTTTGGCACGACGAGGTCGCCGGACTTCGCATCGATGTTGAGGAATTTCCAGTCGCCGTTTTCAATGTCTTTCCATCGGCTGATCTCGTTGGCGCGGACCAATCGTCCGGGGATGTAGTGGTCGCCTTGCTTTTCGAGTTTAATGAGGAAGGGACTGTCGGTATACTTCTTGGTGTATTCGATGAAGTAGGGCGTCTGCTTCTCGTGGTGGAATTCTTTGAGGATGACGTGTGTGACGGCCATCCAGAAGGCGTTGTCCGATCCTGGATGGAGTGGAACCCACTGGTCGGCGTATTTGCACACCTGGCTAAAGTCGGGAGAGAAGACCACCGCTTTGGTTCCGTTGTGTCTGGATTCAGCGAAGAAGTGACAATCCGGCGTACGCGTCATGTTGAGACAGGCTCCCATGTCAGCGATAAATTTGGAATTGTACCAGTCCGCACTTTCACAAACGTCTGTTTGCTCACCCCACATTTCCGGGAAGTGTGTGGGAAGGTCGCAATACCAGTCGTAGAAGCTCAGGTTGAAGCCGCCGAATAGCTGGAGGAAACGCGCACCGGCTGCATAACTCAGCATCGACATGGCCGGAATGGGCGAGAAGCCCGCAACGCGGTCGGGACCATATTTTTTAGCCGTGTAAATATTGGCGGCAGCAATGATCTCGAGCACTTCGTCCCAGCTCGCACGCCGGAAACCGCCCTTTCCGCGCGCCTTCTGATAGCGGCGACGCAATTCGTTGTTGGATTGCAGCGACTCCCAGGCCTTCAGCGGATCTCCACCCATTTTCACCTTTTCTTCGCGGAACAGGTCCAACAGAGTACCGCGGATCAAGGGATACTTGATGCGAAGCGGGCTGTAGAGGTACCAGGAATACGAGATGCCCCGCTGGCAACCCCGCGGCTCATAGGGAGGAAGGGTATTTTCGAGGAGTGGGTAATCGAGTTGCTGGGTTTCCCAGACGACGATCCCGTCTTTGACGTGGATCTGCCAGGAACAGCCTCCCGTGCAGTTGACCCCGTGGGTGCTTCTCACGATGCGGTCGTGCTGGAAGCGGTTGCGGTAAAATTCTTCCCACTTGCGGGTCTTCGGCGATATGATGTCTTTGATCCAACTCATATTTTTTGTTTTGTCAATTTCATAATGTTAAACCGGTTCCGGGGCGGTGTTCTGCTAAGCAGATTTTATCTGGCGCTGGTAAATGGCGTCGTTGACCGATTTATTTTTCCTCCGGAGCCAGAAAAATGAGAACAACCCGAGCAGCACGAGCGCTCCGGCAATTCCGCTGATGATCATCCTGCTGCCTACATTGTCGGCAGCAATGTTCTTCGACTCTTCGTCGGCGAATTTCAGAAAGGAAACGAGATCGGCGATTTCGGCGTCGGTCAGCGGTTTGTTTTTGTACGATTCTTTCATTTGGGGAAATGGCATTCCCGAAATGATGCCCTGGAGTCCCGGACCTGTCAGTCTCGAATAGGCGTTTGTGAGGTCTTTTGCCAGCGCTCCTCCCGTGAGGGTGAGGGCATTGTCGACGTTGTGACAGGAATTGCAGGAAGCTCCGCCATTGGCAAAACGCTGGTTTCCTACAAAGAGATCCTTTCCGCGGAGGTGATCGCCCGCAGGGGCTGCGGCGTCCTGAGCCGGAAGCATGGATAGGGCCGACAGCAGCATACAGGCGGTCAGCATAGCTGGAGCGAAGGGCAAAATTTTCATGGTTGCTTTCATTAAGTCGTTGATATAAGCACCGTTTCCCATGGCGAATGGCCGGGAATTACGAAGCGGGTTATCACTTGAAAAATGATCGGTCTGTATGGTAAAAATCAGCCAATTGATCCGTCAGCCGTCGCACGCTGTTCGATAAATAGTAAATCACGACCAGCAGCACGAGGATCACGACGAGCAGGAGGTTAAAAGGCATGGAGAACCAACCGCTGGATCCACTCGCAGGAGCAGCAGCGCCGGCACCCGGGTCAGCAGCTGCGGTGGGCGTTGCGGCCGCTGCGGCCGGTGCAGGAGAACTTTGCTCTTTGATGTACGCCAGAATGCCCCGGATGTCGTCGTCGGTCATGTTGGGGTTGGGAGTCATTGGAACTTTGTTGTATTCCTCCCATATGGCCAAGGCATCGGGATCCTTGGCATCGAGCATGGCCTGCGGATTCCGGATCCATTGGATCAGCCATTCTTCGCTCCTCTTCTCGTGAACGTTCTTGAGTTCCGGACCGACCAATTTGCCCTGGTCGATCGTGTGGCAGGCTTTGCAATAATCCTTAAAAAGGTTTTTCCCGTCAGTCTGGGCATTGACTGACCCTGCGACCACCATAAGAACACATACTGCCATTGCAGCAGATAAAATATTGATTTTCATAGACTTTAGTATAGATTTCCGCTTTAATTGGTTCACCTTATGCCCGTGAGATCCCCCCAGAAAACTCGCGAGATACCCCATCAGGCATTAACCGTACAAATAAAGAGCGCAGGTAATTTTTGAAGAATGACAAAAGTCATTCGGGGGTATGATAAATATCAATCAGAATATCCCAAGATCAGCCTTGTGTCCCTGCTCAGGGCAAGCTGCTAACTTTGCAGCCATGATCTCAGTAGACGAGGCCCGAAAGACCCTGCTCGCGCATGTATCCCCAAATGGGGCGAAGGAGTATTCCCTCGACGAGGCTCCCGGCAGGGTTTTAGCTTGCGATGTCGTCGCAGGGACAGACGTCCCCGGATTTGACAATTCTGCCATGGACGGGTACGCCTTTGCGTTCCGGGAGGGTCTAAGCCGCTACCAGGTCGTAGGAACCGTGCGCGCGGGTGACTGGCCGGAAGATCCCTTGCCTGAAGGAAAGGCCATGCGCATTTTCACCGGGGCTCCGATTCCACAGGGTGCCGACACGGTAATTCCACAGGAAACGGCTCTTTGCATTGACGGCGTGCTTGAGTTTGAGCCGGGAGTTGTATTGCCGGGCGCCAATGTGCGGACAAGAGGTTCACAGTGTCATGTGGGGAACCTCGTGGCCAGCAGGGGGAGCGAGTGCACCCCCGGGATGATCGCCCTACTCGCTTCCGTTGGGGCCACCCGCCTGATGCTCTTTGAACCGCCAAAAGCCGCCATCGTAGCTACGGGCAATGAACTCTGTGCTCCGGGAACACACCTCAGGCCTGGACAGATCTACAATTCGAACGGTCCGGCGGTGAACGCCTACCTTCGACGTGCCGGCATCAGCGAAATCGAACAACACGCTGCCCCTGATTCTCCCCAGAGCTTGCACGCGCTGCTGGGGGATTGCCTCCAGCGCAACAATTGCCTGGTGATCACCGGTGGAATTTCCGTAGGAGAAGCGGACTACGTCGGCGAAGCGTTGAAGCAACTCGGGGTCGATTGCCTCTTTTACAAGGTCCGGCAAAAGCCGGGCAAGCCCCTTTACGTGGGAAAACTCGGAAATCAGTGGGTTTTTGCCCTTCCCGGGAACCCGGCGGCTGTGCTGAGTTGTCTTAATCAATATGTGATCCCGGTTTTGCGGATGGTCATGGGATTTCCCCCTGCTTTTCCACAGGCACCCAAGTTTCCTTTGGCAGAAGACTGGAAGAAAAAGGCTGGACTCACTCACTTTGCCAAAGCCGAAGTGCGGTCCGGATCGGTTCACATACTCGGCGGACAGGCATCATTTGACCTCCTGGCATTCCAACGGGCCAACTGCTTTGTCGAATTCGAAGAACACTGCGAATTTTTTCCTGCCGGTACCCTCGTTCCCTGTCATCCATGGTGAGCATGATGAACGCAGATAACAGTTTCCCAACCGGCGCATCTCCTGCGGATGGATCCATACAGACCCCGCCATCCAGCCAGCTCACGGCATACATCCTTGCGGGTGGCAAAAGCCGGCGCATGGGCACGGACAAAGGTCTGGTCGAATTGGGTGGCCGCGCGTTGATCGCCCACGCCATCGGCTTGCTGGCGTCAGCGGGCCTGTCGCCCCGGATTGTGGCCAACGACGAAGCCTATTTGAAATTCGGGTACCCCGTTCTGCGCGACCTCGTTCCCGGAAAAGGCCCGATGGGTGGACTGTTTACGGCTTTATCAGATTGCCCGACGACGCTCTTGTTGCTCGTGAGTTGCGACATGCCCATGCTCACGAAAGCAGTGCTGGAGCGCATGATTTTCCACGCGCGTTCCGGTGAAATTGTTTGTCCAACCCTAAACTCGGTGCCGCATCCCTTGTTCTCTCTCTACCCCATTTCCTTGGCAGATCGCGTTGGGGTTTTGTTGTTAGAAGGCAGACTGAGAATGCTCGACCTCATCGCAGCGGTGGGTTATTCCGGTGTCGGCATGGACGACCTGGTTCAAAACGCACCCGAGATCTTTGCAAATGTCAACAGCCCGGAGGATTTAAACAAGTTACAGCAAAAATGGATGGACAACAAATAACGATTCTGGCCTTTGGCAAGGTTGCCGAAAAACTGGGCAGTGAGCAATTGAAGGCCTCTGGCTTTGAAGATACCGATTCGTTGTTGCGCTGGCTGCACGATCGTTACCCTGCGTTGAAAGAAGTGGATTTCTCGCTGGCGGTTGACCGCAAACTCGTCGCCGGCAACACCGGACTCGGGATGATGTGTGAAGTTGCCCTGTTGCCTCCATTTTCCGGTGGATGAAATGACCGCAGACCGCTTTGACCGGCAGAGGGCCCTTCCCGGCTTTGGCGCTGAAGGCCAATTTCGACTGGCCGCGGCGAAAATACTCGTCGTGGGTGCCGGAGGCTTGGGTTGTCCGGCACTTCGCTACCTCGCCGCTGCCGGTGTTGGCCGGCTTGGGATTGTCGACGGCGATGTGGTTGCCCCATCCAATCTCCACCGGCAGGTGCTTTTTGGCGTTCCCGACATCGGTTTTTCAAAAGCGGAACGCGCTGCAACTGCTTTGCAAAGAGACTACCCTGACGGGTTACACATCGACGTCTATCCGCATTACCTGACTTCTGAACAGGCTCTGGATACCATTCGCCCCTACGATGCGGTGCTGGATGGATCCGATAATTTTGCGACGCGATATATGGTTAATGACGCCTGCGTTTTACTAAACAAGCCCCTGGCCCTGGGTGCCGTTTACCAGCACGAAGGGCATGTCACCCTGCTCAATGCCCCCGACGGACGGGGCGAACGCGGAGTCAATTACCGCGATCTGTACCCGAAACCTCCCGGCCAGGGAACCATCCCCAATTGCCATGAAACGGGTGTATTGGGCATTCTCCCCGGAGTGATCGGAACCCTTCAGGCTGCAGAACTCATCAAGCTTCTGAGCGGGTATGGCGAAACCCTTTCGGGAAAATTGCTGTATTACAATGCCTTAAACAACCGATTTTGGACTTTAGCCCTTCCGGCAGCCGGTGTAAAACATCGCGATATTCCCGTTTCTGAAGAGGCCTTTCGCAAGACAGATTATGCCATGCAATGCGGTGCCAGTCCACAAATCACCTGGAAAGAGGCCATGGAAATTCTTTCGAACCGGCAAGCGACGACTTGCGCCGTTGATCTGCGCGAAATGCATGAATATCCCGACGATGTATTAATGGATTCCTTGCGGATTTCTCTGGAGGATATCGATCGCGATACCCATCGTTTTAAAGATGCTGAAGTTGTATTGATTTTTTGTCAGAATGGGTATCGCAGCCAGGTCGCGACCATTTTGCTTGGTCGGGTATTCCCCGGCAAATCCATCTATTCCATTGAAGGTGGCACGGGTCACCCCGATGCTCCCACCCAATTTTCCCAATCATGAAGGCCAAAGCCATTAAAAACATTTTTGTACAGGGGAGCATATCCCCGGAACTGATCGCGGATTCCATCCGGAAACACGCTCACAACACGGGCATAGGGGGCCACAGCATTTTTCTCGGACAGGTGCGTGCAGACGAAAAACCCGAAGGTACGGTCAGTGCAATTGATTACACAGCTTACGAGGACATGGCCTTGGAACAGGCACACCAGATCCGGGAGGAAATTTTTGCCAAGTATCCGCTGACCTGTATGCACATCTACCACAGCATCGGGCTAGTACCTGCCGGAGAGCTGAGCCTTTTTGTATTTACCTCGTCTGTACACCGCAAAGTCGCCATAGATGCCTGCGAGGAGCTGGTCGAACGGCTCAAAGGGGAGTTGCCGGTTTGGGGGCGGGAGATCATGGGTCCGAACCAATACACATGGAAAGAAAATCGCTGAATTCGAACGCTTGCCAGACCCCATCGGAAGTGCATTCCACATCGATGGAAACATCCGTGTGGAAGTCTCCGGAGCTGCTGTCACCTGCAGGTTCATTTGAATCGCTGACGGCGGCTATGGACGCCGGATGCGATGCCGTTTATTTTGGAGTTGAGCAGTTGAATATGCGGGTGCGCGCTGCGCAGTTCATCACCCTGGAAGACCTGCCGCGGATTGCCGAAATGACCCGCGAACGTGGGGTGCGCGCTTACCTGACCCTCAACACCATCCTCTACGATCACGACATCCGCTTAATGCAACAGATCACCTCGGCGGCTAAAGCTGCGGGCCTCGATGCCATCATCGCCGCAGACGTTGCTGCGCTCATGTATGCCCGCGAGATCGGAATGCCCGTTCACCTGTCGACCCAGGCCAACGTAACCAATGCAGAAACCATTCAGTTTTACAGTGCATTTGCAGACGCAGTCGTGTTGGCACGCGAGCTCACGCTGACGCAGGTGGAGTCGATCGCGCAGGAGATCTCACGAAAAAACATTACAGGTCCGTCGGGACAAAACATCCGGCTTGAAGTATTTGCTCATGGGGCCTTGTGCATGGCCGTGTCGGGCAAATGCTACCTCAGTCTGCATTCGCACAACGCTTCAGCCAACCGGGGTGCCTGTATCCAGAATTGCCGAAGAACGTACATTGTAACCGACAAAGAAGATGGCAACGAGCTTGAGATCGACAACGAATACATCATGTCTGCAAAAGATCTGTGCACGATTGGTTTTCTGGACAAGCTTCTCGCGGCCGGAGTGCAGATCTTAAAAATAGAGGGCCGCGGAAGGCCTGCAGATTACGTTCACACGGTCACGCGATGTTATCGCGAGGCGATCGACGCCGTTCAGACAGGAACATACAATGAGGATAAAATTGCCGGGTGGAATGAGCGCCTAGCGACGGTATACAACCGCGGCTTTTGGGATGGTTATTACCTGGGTCGGAAGATGGGCGAGTGGAGTGATGTGCATGGGTCGAAGGCCACACAAAAGAAGTTGTACGCTGCCCGTGGGTTGAAGTATTACGACCGGGCCGGCGTTGCCGAATTTCTCGCCGACAGCTCCCCTCTCCAGGCCGGTACCCGCATCATGGTCACGGGTCCGACCACTGGTTATCAGGAATTTGAATTGGGGGAACTGCGGGTAGATGGGAAGGCCGTTGCGGAAGTCCGCAAAGGGGAGATTTTTACCACGAAAGTACCTGTGCGCATCCGGCCGTCCGACAAATTGTACAAGATCGTTCCTGCATGAAAGAATTCCGCGTCATCCAGCAGCGGGAGCGTTGCATTGGTTGCGGAGCCTGCCAGGAAGCAGCTCCGGGCCGGTGGGCCATGTCGGCAAAAGACGGCAAGAGCATACTCATCGGAGGCAAAGAAAAGCGGGGATACCACCAGGTGACCATTGACGAGACGGAATTGGAAGAAAACCTCGCCGCTGCGCGCAACTGCCCCGTGCTGATCATCCGCATCCTGCAATCGGTGGCTCGCGACCCCTGAATGCCCTGGCCCCGGTTTTTCGGGGAATGCATAATCCAATGTGCTTACGTGGCGATGCGCCGCCTCAGCCAACGATCATCGGCCCGGCCGCGCGTACCATCCCAGGCAACCGGCAAACACCATCAAGGCAGCGGTGAGCAGCGTTCCCGAAGCAACGAGCGTGATAAACATCGGTTGCAAATCCTGCATCATTTCAGCAAACGAACGTTCGTTAGCATTAATTTGCCATTGTCCCCGCGCAATGCCTGCGGCGAGCAGGCTGATCCAGAAAAGAAGTAGCGATCCCTGCATCAGAAAAAAGGTCTTGCTCAGCAGGGGGAAGATCCTTTGAGGAATGTCCTTCTCCAAAAAGGTAAACATCGCTGCAAACAGGATCATCGTATTGATCCCGATCGTCGTTCCCATGGCGTGGGCTACCGTGACGTGGGTGCCGTGTGTATACAGATTGATGGCGGGTATCGACATCAGCAGCGCCTGGAACAAATTCAACAGCAGCCATACTTCCGCTGCAATCATGAAACGGTAGGGAAAATAAAAAGAGTGCTTGCGATAGTCTGAAAGGGAAGACCTCCAGAGGTAAAGCATGCGAAGCAGGATGAACCACTCGGTCATGCTGACGAGGTATCCGAAATACTTGACGTAGGCGTCTGTTGGAAGGGTATAAATGTGGTGACCCCAGTTGAACATCAGGTTGAAGAGGCCCAGAAAATACAGGAAAAACGCCATCCTGCTTTTTGCCAATTGGTCGTTTCCGGAAATGCGCACCATCAGGAAGATCGAGGTGCCGTAGAGCATTTGGTTCCACGCGCCGACCATGGAACCGTTGACTTTCCATTGGATGGTCAAATCGGTGATCAGTTCTGCCCGGAAATAGGGAAACAGCCAAAGGTAATTTTCGATAAAGGTGAACAGGAAAAACGCGATGCCCGTCATCCACATCCATTGGTACACCGGCCAGGAGCCGCGATTGCGCATGACGCGGGCAAAATGCACGAGCATGATGAGCCACGACAGTGCGATGGGAAGGGCCACGACCGGTGGAAATTCCCAGTACTCTCTTCCTCCGAAGATGCCCAGGCTGTAACAGCCAAAAGCTCCAACCAGGGCAACGATCCAAAGCGCCCATTGCACCCGGATCAGGGTTCGCGAAAGGCTTCCCGGAAATTTGTGTTCGATGGCGCTGTAAACTGCCCCGGTTGCCCCGACGAAGATCCAGCAAAGGGCGGCTGTGGCATGCATCGGCCTCAGCCGGATAAACCCAAAAGACTGTTTTCCCCATTCGGGAAACAGGTAAGAAAAGGATGCGAGCAATCCGAATAATGCGGCGAGCACCAGCAGCACGAGTGCTGTGAGCAGGAAAGGTTTGGCAATGGGACGAGGATCATTCATGGGCTTCGATCATTCCGTCGGATTTGATGCGGAAATTTGCCGGGCTTGCCTTACCACTGCGATCCGCGGCACGCAGAAAGTCGACGAGCAACTCGAGTTCTTCCTCCGGTATGTCGAAGGCGGGCATCTGGCGGATGCCCGAGCGCACAAAGGCTTTCAGGTAGTTGGCATCTTTACCCGGTACAGACAGCAGGTTGGTAAGGTCGGGGCCCAGGTACCCCCCCAGCCCAAAGAGCTGATGGCAACTCTGGCAATTGTATTTCTGCCATACCAGCCTCCCCTGTGCAATGCGACCGGCTTCTGAAGCCGGAACCGGTTGCCGCAGGGGCCTTTGGTAGATGCTGATGGTATAGGCCATGAAGGCCATGCAAAGCAGCACAAAAGGCACCAGCGGGGTTTTCATTTACTTTTCGATGCGTATGCGGGCATCCACAGCGACCAATTCGCCGGGGCAGCCCTTAAAAGGGTTGATGTCGAGCTCGGCAATTTCCGGAGCCAGGTGGACGAGGGAGGCGACGCGCACTACGGCATCGACGAAGAGGTCTTCGTTGACACCCGGGCGGTTGCGGTAACCGCGGATGATCTTGTATGCTTTGAGCGACCTGACCATGTTGCGCGCTTCTGCTTCGTTGAGTGGGGCGAGGCCGTTGGCCACATCGTTGAGGACCTCGAGAAAAATTCCCCCGAGGCCGCACAAAACCAGGTGGCCAAATTGTCCCTGCCTTATTGCGCCGCAATATAGTTCTTCTCCGAATTTCATTTCCTGGATCTGGACGGCTTTTGCGTCGGGGATCTTGATCAGTCGCCTGTATTCTTCTAAAACCTGCTCCCTGTTGTTCAGGTTTAAAGCCACTCCTCCCACGTCGGTTTTGTGAACCGGACCAACCGCCTTGAGGACGATTGGATAGTGCATGCTTCGCAATGCGGCTTCCAGAGAAGCCTGGTTGTTGCATACAAGCGTTTCGACCATGCGGATTCCCGCAGCTTGGAGCAATTGCCTCGTAAGCTGTGGATCGAGAAACCCGTCTTCTGCCTGGGAGATGATGCTCCGGATCGTAGCCGTCTCCATTGGAGCCAGGTGGGTCATTCCAAACGTGGGCTTTGGTCTGAAATGCACAAAGGGCAATGCCTTTCCGAGGACCACCTCGTCACTGAAGTTTACATGACCCTGCGCCAGAAATTCCTCGATCTCCCGGCGGGCGTTGATGAGCGACGGGAGTACCGGGTATATGGGCTTTTTGCAATGCGTCATTTTGTTGTGAATGACTTCGTACACATCCCGGACGCTTGCAAACAAACCGGGGCTCCCGAAAACGACGATCATACCGTCAATTCCGTCGCAACGTTCGCAGAAGTCGATGATGTCTGCCAGGTGGGAGGCCGTGCCCGTTGCCAGAAAATCAATGGGATTGGCGACCGACGAACCGGGATTGAGTCGGTTGAGCAGGTCAGCCGAAACTTCGGGGGGAATGCGCGGCACTTGCAGGCCTCCCGACGTAAGCGCGTCGGTCAGCATCACGGCGGAGCCACCGGCGTGGGTGATCATCGCCAGTCTGTCGCCAGGCAGCTCTTTGCTTTGAAAGATGCATCCTGCCGTGATGAGCTCGTCGCGTCCGCTGCAGTACACGATGCCCGATTTTTTAAACAGGGCGCGTACGACGTTATCGGCCGTAGCCAGGGCCCCCGTATGCGATGATGCTGCACGGCCACCCGCTTCAGAATAACCGGATTTGATGGCGGCGATCTTGCATCCCTTGCGGATGAGGGATGCCGCATGCTTCATAAATTTAAAGGGGTTGCAAATGTCTTCGAGGTACAGCAGTTTTACGCGGGCCTGGTCTTCCGTGAACTGCTCGTCCATGTACTCAAGCAGGTCCTCGACCCCTGTTTGTGCGGCATTGCCAATCGAATACACGTTCGAAAAGCGCAAACCGCGCTGAATGCCAGCCTCCATAATAAAGATGGCTGTTGCACCGGAACTGGAGATCAGCTCGCATCCGCCCGGGTCGTAATCCGGAACGGGTTCTGTAAATACCCCTTTGTAGGTGGCATGAATTACGCCGATGCAATTGGGGCCGATGAGGCTTGCACCCGCAGCATCGATCATTTTAACGAGCGTCTCCTCCGCCGCCTGGCCTTCTGGTCCGGCTTCGCCGAATCCCGCAGAAAACAGAATAAATGCCCTCGTTCCCTTTTCCAACAGGATCCCCACCACATCAATGCAGTCTTTGGCAGGAATGGAGATGATGGCGAGGTCAACCGGTGGCATCTTTGCGATGTCTGCGCAATAGATGGTTCCTTCGACGTGAACGGGTTTTTTGTTGACTGCATAAATGGGCCCGGCAAATCTCCCTCGGAGGAGGTTGGTAAGCACCTTGCCTCCTGGCTTGGTCGGATTTTCGGATGCTCCGACCACTGCTATGCTCGACGGCTGGAAGAGCTGCTGTGCGATCATGCTTTTTCAAACCGCGCCTGAAAGAAGCGCAGGTATTTGGGCTCGTACACCATTCGGAGTCCGCGAATGCGCATGCGCCGTTCGTAAACGGCGGCGGTGGATTCTGCAACGACGTCCATATGTGCCTGGGTGTAGACCCTTCGCGGAAGGGTGAACCGCACGAGTTCCAGTTTGGGGAAGTAGTTCTCGCCATTTGGTTTGCGTCCGGCAGAAACGACTCCGCGCTCCATGGTGCGCACTCCTGAATCGACATAGATCTCCGCCGCCAGGGCCTGTGCTGGAAAATGATCTTGAGGGATGTGTGGCAGGAAGGATTTTGCATCGACGAAAATGCCGTGACCCCCGATGGGCACTACGATGGGAATGCCGTATGACTGCATTTTCTCCCCGAGGTAGACAACCTGGCCGATGCGTGCAGCCTGGTGGTTGTCGTCGAGGCTCTCCTGTATCCCCACGGCCATGGCTTCCATGTCGCGTCCGGCCAAACCACCGTACGTGTGGAGACCCTCATATACCACGACGAGGTTGCGTGCCTCCTCAAATACCTCCGGGTCGTTTGTAGCCATAAATCCTCCGATGTTGACCAGTGCATCTTTTTTGGCACTCATGGTAGCGCCATCGGTGTAGGAACAGATCTCGCGGACGATCTCGCGAACGCTTTTCTTTGCGTAGGCCTTTTCCCGCTGTTGGATGAAGTATGCATTTTCCGCCACCCGCGTCATATCGTGGATGATGGGAATGCCGTGACGCGAGGTGAGCTTGCGCAAGGCTTTCAGGTTTTCCATGCTGAAAGGTTGCCCTCCTGCCATGTTGACGTTTGAGGCCAGGGTGACGTAGGCAATTTTATCTGCACCCTGCTTGCGAATGAGGTCTTCGAGCTTCTGCAGGTCTACGTTTCCTTTGAAGGGGTGCAAACTCGTCGGATCGTGCGCCTCGTCAATGATGACGTCGACAAATTTTCCTCCAGCGAGTTCCTGGTGTACGCGCGTAGTGGTGAAATACATGTTTCCGGGAACGTACTGACCCTTTTTGATCATGATCTGCGAAAGGATATTCTCCGCACCCCGACCCTGGTGGGTTGGGATGATGTATTTATAACCGTAGTACTTGTGAATGGCCGCTTCGAGTTTGTAATAGCTTTTGCTGCCGGCATACGCTTCGTCGCCGAGCATAAAAGCACTCCATTGCTGGTCGCTCATGCTGTTGGTTCCGCTATCGGTCAGCAAGTCGATGTAAACGTCGTCGGAAGGCAGCAGGAAGGTGTTGTATCCCGCCTTTTGAATGGCGCGCTGGCGCTGCTGCCGCGTCGTAGTTTTGAGCAGCTCGACCATTTTCATTTTGTAGGGCTCCGCCCAGGATCTTCTCTTTTTCGATATCATAATTGAGCTTAAGTTATTCGACAATGGGTTCGAAGTGAGCAGTAAAATGCCTGAGGAAAGGGGGTTCGTAAACGATCCGGAATCCTCGTTTTGGGGAAGGCGCCCGCAGCATGTGTTCAAACACCTCCAGCACAAAATCGATATGACTTTGCGTATAAACGCGCCGTGGAATGGCCAGGCGTACGAGTTCCTGACGGGCGGGGATGAGCGCACCAGCGGCATCGTATTTGCCGAACATCACGCTGCCAACTTCCACGCTCCGGATACCTCCCCTTTCGTAGAGCTGGGTGGCGAGTACCAATCCGGGATACTCGTGCACCGGTACTTCCGGGAAGAGGTGGTGAGCGTCGATGTACACTGCATGTCCTCCGATGGGCCAGATCACGGGGACGCCACGGGTGCGGAGTCCTTCGCCAAGATATGCCGTGCTGCGGATGCGATAATGCAAGTAATCGGGATCGAACACTTCGCGCAGCCCGACTGCAATTGCCTCCATGTCCCTACCCGACAATCCGCCATAGGTAGTGTAGCCTTCTGAGATGATCAACTGGTTGATGCATTTCCTGCTGAGGTCTTCGTCCCGCAGGCAAAGGAGTCCACCCATATTGACCATTCCATCCTTTTTTGCACTCATGACAAAAGCGTCACCGAGGGCGAGCATTTCCTGGGCAATGCCTCTGTAATCGCGCGACTCAAAACCCTCTTCGCGGTGTCTGACGAAATAGCTGTTTTCGGCAATGCGGCACCCATCGATCACCAACATGATGTCATAGCGGTCGCACAGCGCGCGCAGCCCGCGTGCGTTGGCCATGCTGACGGGTTGACCTCCCGACGAGTTGTTCGTTACCGTAAGAACGCATGCCGCGATGCGCTGTGGACCTTTCTCGAGTATGGTCTTCTCCGCCAGGTCAAGGTCGATGTTGCCTTTAAAGGGAAGGTCGGCCGTGTGGTCGAATGCCTCAGCTGGCATGAGGTCCAGGGCTTCCGCACCTGTAAACTCGATGTTCGCCCGGGTGGTGTCGAAATGGGTGTTGCTGATGAAAACCTTATCCGGCCCTCCGATCAACCCATAGAGAATGCGTTCGGCGGCGCGCCCCTGATGGGTTGGTAGCACATGTGGCATTCCGGTAAGGTCGCGGACCTCCCGCTCGAGTGCCTGCCAGCTTCTCGCTCCCGCATAGCTCTCGTCGCCCATCATCATTCCTGCCCATTGTGCCTGGCTCATCGCGCCGGTTCCGCTGTCGGTGAGCAAGTCGATGAATACGTCGTTCGAACTCAACAGAAACGGGTTGTAGCCTGCACGTGCCA
The DNA here is from genome assembly GCA_020848995.1 of Saprospiraceae bacterium. Lineage (GTDB taxonomy): Bacteria > Bacteroidota > Bacteroidia > Chitinophagales > Saprospiraceae > Vicinibacter. Next base: position 24,135 of record JADLHA010000032.1, read on the forward strand.
GCGCTTCCTTGCGGTATTCGCCCGTGGTCATCCGTATGGGCTCCACCATTTTAATGCGAAAGGGCTCGGCCAGGGTTTTCATGATTTCATCCATCGTCGCTTGGGTTTTTTGCTTTTGGGCGGTTTTTTTCGAAAACTAAAAATGCACTGGTCTAGATCGCCCTCCCGGCAGTGACGCAACGCACTTCTGGCCAGGGCTTTAGGCTTGCCCCGACGCTGCCTCGCCCCTGGCGGCGCAAAAGTAGTCAGATTTCATGAAATGCCCTTGCTGCGCCCCGCTCCTTTCAACGGATTAACCGGGAATGCTGCCTTCCAGTTCCTTCAACCCGGAAACGAGTTGTTCCTTTTGAGTGCGACCCAGTTCGGCATCGACGTCTTCAAACAAAAAGTACATGCGCTCCAGTTCATCGCTGCTGAACAGGTTTTCTGCCATAATGAACAGCTCGTCGTTTTCGATGGCGATGTGATCAAGCAATTGCTCCATATATTTTTCAAGCAAGTCCTGTGCTCCCCTGAAATCTCCTGCTCCGGCGGCCACTCGGATGTCCTGAACGAATTCCCGGAACGTTTCATGGTGCTCTTCGAGTTCCTGCAGGATGTCGTCGAGCATAAACCCGGGATGGTCGCGCATCTGAGGAAACAGGACCTGTTCCTCTTTGTGGTGATGAAATCCGTCGCTGTAGCGAACAAAAAAATCGAGCAGCCTGTCGAGTGTTTCCCGGTAAGCATCCGGGTCAGATTCCCATAACTTGTTTAACTTACGAACGATCGTTTGTGCACTTGCAATGAACTCGTGTTCATCCATCAGGGTCTTTACCGGGTTGTGGCTCATGACAGAAGATAAGGGATATTAGGAAAAATGGCGATCACTGAATGTTCCATGTTTTGCTTCCCGACAGGATCTGGTCGAGATTCATTTTGGCCTTGCGGCTGCGAACGGCTTCAATTTGTGCGTGGAGCATTGCCTCGTAGGTTTCTCCCTCCTGAGCGAAGATGATCCCAAACGGACGTGGAAAGGGACGCCCATCCTGCACCATGCGTGAAAACATTCCGAGGATTACGGCTTTCACGCGATCGGTTTCATCGTGGATCCACAGGTCGTCTTCGCTGAATTGCGGATCTCCGAGCAGGGCAATGCGCGGCCGCCCATTTTGGAAATAGATCCCCATCTGCTGAGCGTCTCCAAATACGAGGGGTTTACCGTGTTCGAGCAGGATGACCTGTTCTTTTTTGGCGTGTTTGTCAGAAAACGACTCAAAGGCGCCGTCGTTGAAAATAGGGCAATTCTGATAAATCTCGACAAACGAAGTTCCCCTGAAACCATGAGCGCGCAACAGAACATCGCGCATGTGCTTTGGGTCGGAGTCGATGGTCCTCGCAACAAATCTGGCCTGGGCACCCAGCGCCAGCGCAACGGGATCAAAGGGCTCTTCCACCGATCCAAAAGGCGTGGTCTTTGTCACTTTGCCCTTTTCGGAAGTCGGCGAATACTGACCTTTGGTCAAGGAATAGATCTGGTTGTTGAACATCAACATGTTGATGTCAAAATTCTTCCGGATGGTATGGATGAAATGATTCCCCCCGATCGACAGCGAATCGCCGTCTCCCGAGATCACCCACACGCTCAATTCCGGATTGGCCATTTTTACTCCGGAGGCAATCGACAATGCCCGGCCGTGGATGCCATGCAGACCGTACGAATCCATGTAGTAGGTAAAACGCGAAGAACATCCGATTCCAGAAATGAAAACGAAATCTTCCTTGGCCACACCCAGGTCGGGAAAAATGGTCTGCACCTGTTTGAGGATCGAATAATCGCCGCAGCCACGACACCACTTGACTTCCTGCGAGGAAGCGAAGTCTTTCGGACTGAGTTTACCTGCCGGTTCTGTGAAAGCGAGTTGCATCATTGAGCATTGTAGTGTTCTGAAATGGCATTGCAGAGTTCCTCTGTAGTGAACGGCTGTCCCTGCACTTTTGAAAATGCCTTCGCAGGAACGAGGTAGCGGCTCCGGAGGATAGAAACCAACTGGCCGCTGTTCATTTCGGGAACGAGTATCTTTTGGAACTGACTCAGGATATCGCCCAGGTTGGCTGGGAAAGGATTCAGGTAAGACACATGCAGGTGGGCAACGTTGACTCCGTCATTGCGAAGCATGCGGACAGCCGTTTTGACCGCTCCGTACGTCGACCCCCAGCTCACCACCAACAGCCCGTCGCCGGACGTGCCGCTATCGAGTTCTGCAGGTGGAATATCGCGTTCTACACTTTGTATTTTTTGCATCCGCAGCCTCACCATCTTCTCGTGATTTTGTGGATCGTAACTCACGTTTCCCGTCTTGTCCTCCTTTTCGAGTCCGCCGATGCGATGCTCCAGCCCCGGTGTGCCCGGAATGATCCACGGACGGACGCCGCGCTCGTCGCGCAGGTATGGCAATACGGCATTGTCTGGGCCGTTGGCGTGGTCCAAAAACTGTACGCGGATAGGAGGTAATTCTTCTGCTTTTGGAAACCTCCATGGCTCAGCGCCGTTGGCAATGTACCCATCCGAGAGCAAAATGACCGGCGTCATGTGTTCGATGGCGATGCGACAGGCTTCGAAAGCCATCCGGAAACAGTCGTTGGGCGATCTCGCAGCCAAAACGACCAGTGGAGCTTCTCCATGCCTTCCGTAAAATGCCATCATGAGGTCAGCCTGTTCGGTTTTTGTAGGGAGTCCCGTGGACGGCCCTCCGCGCTGTACGTCGATGATCACAAGGGGGATTTCCAAAATGGTTGCCAATCCGATGGCCTCTGTCTTGAGGGACAGCCCGGGTCCCGAAGTCGTTGTTGTGGCCAGCTTGCCCGCATAGGCCGCGCCTATTGCAGCGCATACAGCGGCAATTTCATCTTCGGCCTGAAAAGTGAGTACGCCGTTGGATTTGTACCGGGAGAGTTCCTGAAGAATGTCGGTTGCCGGAGTGATGGGATAAGAACCCAGGAACAGACCAAGTCCGGACTTTTCAGCTGCTGCCATCAGTCCAATGGCAATTGCCTGGTTGCCGTGAACGTTGCGGTAAGTACCTGGGGGCAGAGATGCAGGCCGCACCACATAACGCGTGGTAAAGATCTCCATGTTCTCGCCGAGGTTCCATCCGGATTTCAGCGCCTGAATGTTGGCCTCAGCTATATCAGGTTTATCGAGAAACTTATCGCGGATGGCGGCAATGGTGAATTCCATTGACTTGTCAAACATCCAAAAGAGCAAGCCCAGGACCAGCATGTTTTTTGAACGGGCCACCTCTTTTGGCTGAAGCGGGATGCCCTTTAACGAATCAGCCGTATGTTTATTGAAGTCGACCTGGTAAAGTGTATATCCGTCCAGCGTTCCATCTTCAAGCGGATTCGCACCTTCCGGAAAATTGGCAAGCGAAAGACTCTTCCGGTCGAATCCAGCCGTATTGGCAATGACGATGCCTCCGCGCTTCAATCTCGGGAAGTCCGCTTTAAATGCTGCTGCATTCATCGCTACCAGCACGTCCCAGCGGTCTCCCGGTGTGAACACGGCGCTGCTCCCAAAATGTACCTGAAAAGCAGAAACACCCGCCACAGTACCGCTGGGTGCACGAATCTCCGAAGGATAGTCCGGAAAGGTGCTCAGGTCATTTCCCAAAAACGCCGTCGTATCCGAAAACTGCATTCCGGTGAGCTGCATGCCGTCGCCGGAATCGCCGGAAAACCGGACAACGATGTTCTCCGCTTCAATCCACTCGCTTTTTATGCCAGGTCCTGTCGCCATGGTCTATCAACTTTGCGGAGCATCCTGTTCGATGCCCAATTGTTCAAAACTCCTCTTCACAAATACGCTTATCATCCTTTTTCGATAACTCCTCGAATAATGGTCATTGTCGACGACTCGCGAACGTTTGTATGCGCGCACAGCCAGTTCGTCGCACTGCTGAATGTTTCCTCTGGCTACAACGGGCATCGGGTCTACGCCTCCAAGCACGATGTTGATTTCTCCCTGAGCATCGATGCTCACAGCACTGGTCAGGGAAGAAAAGTCCATCGAACGGCGGGGTCTCAATTTGTGGTATGCAGAGCGGAATTTGCGGTCAACAGCCAGCTCCACGGATAGCAACAAAATGCCGTCGCGCACCTTCCTTGGATGAACACCGTCGCCCGTGTAAATGTTTTCAAGCGGAATCCCCTTGGAAAACAACTCGCCCGTCCCGGTGACGTTGGCGTCGAGGCTGATCAGCACCACAGCCAGGTCGGAAGAAAATTTGGAGTAGCAGTTTTTCTTTCCGCCGGTGGCAATACAGGTGTCGCCGTTGCATTTTAGGCAGTATCCTACGGCCTGTCGCCACCACTCACTCTGATCATAGAAGCTGCAGCGGTTTTCGCAAAGCAGGTTCCCTCCGATGGTGGCAGATTTTCGCAATACCGGTGACGCCACCGTTTCGATCGCTTCGGCCAAGACTGGAAAATGCTTGCGAACCAGGGCATTTTGCGCTATGGATTCGAGGCTCGCCAGACTGCCAATGCGCAATACGCCGTTTGGCTCGAGGTCAATTTGCTTGAGTTCCTGCAATCCGCTGATGTCAATCAGGCTGGCAGTAGATGCGTTCCCCTGCTTCATGTGTACCATCAGGTCTGTGCCTCCGGCGATGAATTTGAACGGGGAGGTGCATCCGGATGCCATCTGCAGAGCCTCTTCAACGGTTCGCGGTCGCAGGTATTGCTTGTTTGTGTCCATGTCAGTTTGCATGCACCGATTGTTCTTTGAGTTTGATTTCCGCCATTCCGGTCAGGATCACTTCGGGGTCGATGGGCAGACGCCGGATGCGCACGCCGGTCGCATGGTAAATGGCGTTTGCGATGGCGGGTAATACGGGATGCAGAGCGCCTTCCCCGCATTCCTTGGCACCGAACGGCCCTTCGGGATCGTCGGTTTCAACGATGTGCGTGTGAAAATCCGGGGTATCGAGTGCGGTGGGAATTTTGTAGTCGAGGAAGCTGCTGTTCACTTGCAATCCATTGAAATAGCGCAATTGTTCAGTAAGGGCCTGACCCATGCCCATGTGCCATGACCCTTCGAGTTGCCCTTCCACGGCCAGCGGGTTGATGGCCTTGCCACAGTCGTGGGCACCCCAGACTTCGCATACCTGGACCTGACCTGTCTCCGGATCCACCTCCACTTCTGCTACGCAGGCTCCAAAACTGTAGGAAGGACTCAGTCCTGCCCCAGCGCCCTTAAAGTCGCCGCCGAGTTTCGGTGAGATGTACTTGCCACTTACGCTGACGGCCCCGCGTCCTGCCGTCAGGATGTCGACTGCTTCCTGCCAGGACAGGTCGATGCTTCGATCCGTACGGAAGATCCGACCTCCTTCGAGCTGGAGCTCCTCTGGCGCCGAAGCAGTTTTTGCGGCGACGGCTTCGAGCAGCAGGCTGCTGAGCCGTTTTGCCGCATCGAGGGCCGCGTTGCCAGCCATGAAGGTCACCCTGCTGGAATAGCTTCCCATATCTACAGGAGTCAGAAGGGTATCGGCGGCAACCACACAGATATTTTCCAGGGGTAGGCCCAGCGTCTCTGCAACCACCATGGCCAGCATGGTGTCGCTTCCCTGGCCGATGTCACTGGCTCCTGAAGTCACGAGCACCCGTCCGTCAAAATCGAGTTTGAGGTGCACGACCGACTGGGGTAGTTCATTCCAGATGATGGGCAGCGCGCTTCCGCTGATAAAAAATCCACAGCCGGCGCCAAGGCCCCGGTTGGCTGGCATCTGGTGCCGGCGCTGTTTCCAGCTGGAGGCCTCCATAACGGCTTCGAGGGATTCGCGGCTGCCGTTGGAGGTGATGCGATACTGTCCCACGGTCAAGGTGTGGGCATCGAGGAAATTGCGCATCCGGAGTTCGCAGGGGTCCATGCCTATGCGTTCGGCGAGTTCATCGATCAGCGTTTCAACGGCAAAGCGGGAATTGACGGCGCCGTGGCCGCGCATGGCTCCACTTACGGGCTTATTGGTATAAACGCGATACGTGCGAAATCCGAAATTGTCGAGTTTGTAAGGCGCCTGAAGCAAAACCCCGTTGTAATACGAGGTTACCACGCCAAAACTGCCATATGCCCCACCGTCTATGGCTATGTCGGCATCCAGCACTTCAAAGCGGCCGTCGTCGCTCACGCCCATCTCCACCGTCATCTTGGAGGGATGCCTCCCGTGGTTGACCAGGAAGACCTCTTCCCGGCTGAGGCAGACGCGGACGGGCCGACCGGTCTTTCGCGACAGGTGGGCGATGATGAGTTCGTGTGCAAAGGGGTCGCTCTTTCCTCCAAAGCCACCCCCGACGGTGGGCTTGACGACGCGAACGCGATGGAGAGGTACTCCCAGCACTTTGGCCAGACTGCGGTGCAGATAGTGCGGCACCTGGGTAGCACTGACCATGGTCAGGCCATTTTCGTCCCAATGGGCAATGGATGCGTGCGGCTCGGTAAACCCATGGCTGAGGCCGGCGAATTCAAAACTTCCCCGGGCCCTGGCGTAGGACCGTTCCAGGCCCTCCTGCTGGTTGCCAAAACGCAGTTCTGCCTTTTTATGTACGTTGTTGTTGAAGCGAACGTGTGCGTGGATCTTTTCGCGCGTTCCGGCATCTGCAAGGGCATCGTCGATTTCAAAGAAGGGTTCGAGCGGTTCGTAAACGACCTTCACCAGCCTGCAGGCTTGTTCTGCCTGGGCTTCTGTTTCTGCAGCAACGGCCGCGACAATTTCCCCGTTAAAGCGCGTCTTTCCAATGGCCATTGCCGTCTGGTCCTGTGAAATCGGCAGAACGCCGAATTTTTCCGGGAGCTCTTCTCCGGTTGCGATGTAACGGACTCCCTCTGCGGTCAATGCCTCCGAAAGATCGATTGAAACGATTCGGGCATGCGGATGGATGCTGCGCACAAATTTGCAATAAAGGGCATGGTTCACCGGGATGTCGTCGGCGTAAAGCGCCGCACCCGAAACCTTGCGCTCCGCTTCCAGGTAAGGTCTGGGATGACCAATGTGGTGGTTGGAAGGTGGGCCGGTTTGCGATTGCACGACATGGATGTAATCGGCAACGGCGTCGACGATTTTTTTGTAGCCCGTACACCTGCACAGGTTACCGGATAGTGCATTCCGTATGGCCTCCCGGTTCGCAGAAGGGTTTTGCTCGGCGAATTGGAGCGCCGTCATCACCATACCGGGGGTACAAAATCCGCATTGGGTGGCCCCCTTTTCGACGAATTTTTGTTGCAGTGTGTGCAAGCTCTCCCCTTCGCGCAATCGCTCGATGGTTGTGATTTCAGCGCCTTCAAATCGCAAGGCAGGAGCCAGACAGGACAGCACCGCGAGCCCGTCGGCAATTACCGTACAACATCCGCAGGCACCCTGGTCGCAGCCGATCTTGGTGCCCGTCAGCCCCAACCGGTTGCGCAGCACGGAAGCCAGGGTTTCATGGGCTTCTACCAATACCGTGCGTCCGGTTCCGTTGACTTTTATCGTTAACTTTTCCAATGACATTGTGGTGTGCAAATTTCATTTCAGACGGCGGCGCCAATGCTTCTCCCGCCATCGACGTAAATGACCTGGCCCGTGATGAATCCCGTATCCGGAGACGCCAGAAACGCCACGGCATTGGCTACATCAGCGGGCTTACCCATGCTCCGCGTAGGTTGCATCTCGATTAAGCGCTGCAAGACTTCTGCTTTTAACTTTCGGGTGAGGTCTGTGTCGATCAACCCGGGAGCCACGGCGTTGACCAATACATTGAATTTTCCAAGCTCGAGGGCGAGAACGCGCGTAAGTCCGATCAGCCCGGCCTTGGACGCAGCATAATTGGACTGGCCGGGATTGCCGAGCCAGGCACGTGAAGCTATGTTGATGATGCGGCCCGAATTTTGTTTCCGCATGATGTTTGCAGCTTCTCGGCACATCAACCAGGCACTTCGCAGGTTTACTCGGATCACGGCATCAAAATCTTCTGTAGGCATGTTGGTGATGAAGTTATCGCGTATGATCCCGGCATTGTTCACCAACACGTCCAATGCCCCGTAACGGCCCTCAAAGTTACCAAAAAACTGCCTGACACCCTCTTCCTCTGAAACATCCAGCCCCTCAAACGCCAGCGTTCCGGCATCCCATCGCTTTCGCAAAGCGCTTCCGGCTTCCTCATCCCGGTCAATAGCAATCACAAAATATCCGTCCTCAACGAGCCGCTCGGCGATAGCAAGTCCAATGCCCCTTGCGGCCCCGGTGACCAGTGCCTTGCGTTTTGCCTTCATGGGTTTACTTTATTTTTCACAGCGATGAGTTTTGCCAAAATGCTAATGGCTATTTCTGCAGGACCGTCAGCACCAATGGAAATGCCCGTAGGCATATCCACTGCATCGAGCTCGTGCACGGTTGCGATGCCTGCATCGCGAAAGCGCTTTTTTGTCACCAGGATCTTTCGACGGCTGCCAATCATGCCCAGATAAGCATGCGGCTGCCGGATGCAGTGTGCGAGGATCTGCCGGTCTATGTCGTGGCGGTAAGTCATGACGACGACGAATGCATCGGGGTCAAACTTCAGCAAGGGTAAGGCCTCTTCAAACTTTTGCAACACGCAATGGATCCTTGGATCACTGCATTGTGCGAGGTAATCCTCGCGGTCGTCGACCAGCCACACGTCGAATCCCGTTTCCACGGCAAAGCGCGACAGTGCCTGGCCGGTATGCCCGGCACCAAAAATGTAAAGTTTTTTCTTTCTTTCCATCCGTTCGATAAACACTTCCATGGTTCCACCGCAACACATATCGTGTTGCTGCAACAACTCGTGTCTGAACATTCCGGGCATACCGGATTGTATGACTTCCAATGCCTGGACAACGACCTTTTGCTCAAAATGGCCACCTCCCACCGTACCGAATACGGTACCCCTCTGGGTGACGATCATTCGCGCACCCGCCTTTCTCGGAGTCGACCCTTTGGTCGCCACCACCGTACAGAGCGCCATGGGCTCATCGACGGACTCCAGAATGGGGCCTATTTCCTGAAAGTACATCTTCCTCTACTATGGTCTGATGCCGGAAAGCCTCATAGTCTTCCGGCGTATTTAAATTCCAGTGAATGGCGCGATTTGCCAAGTTCAGTTCGATCCTCCGAAAGGCGCGCAAGGCCTCGCGCAGGATCCAATCATTGCCGGGAAATCCCATCAGTGCATCGATGATCTCCGGGCTGATCAGGACCGGATGACCACTGACCCCGTCGCATACCGGAACGACAAATGCACCGGGTTCTAAGGCATCGCACATGTCGCGAAGCGCGTTCGGCACGAGAACGGGATTGTCGACGTTGTGCAAAAAAACGGGAAACGCTTTTCCCAGGCTGTTGAGAGCAAGCCGGATCGAATGTGCTCTCCCGCGACCGGGGTGGTGGTTTGCAATGACTTCTGCACCGCGTTCGATCCGCTGGAGCGCTGCCCGGTTTTCCTCCATCATCATTGCGGCATTGAGGACCACGGCAATGCGTTGGATCCCCGCTTCGGAAAAGGCATCGACCAGGGATTCGCAAAGCGTTTGTCCGCCAAGGGGCAGAAATGGCTTGGGAGCATGCATGCGCGAAGACCTGCCACCCGCGAGAATGGCCGCACTTGCAGATATCCGGTCCGTTATCCGTTCAGGCATTTCGCCATTCGGGTTTGCGCTTTTCCATAAAGGCCCGGATGCCCTCGTTAGCATCGTGCGTGTTCATCAGTTCCCCGAGGTAGAGCTGCTCCAGCTGTGGCAGAAAATTGTTGAACACGTGGTTGAACTTGATGCGCCCTGCCTGACATGCATACCGCAACGAAGAAGCACTTTTGGGCAAGATGTATTCTTCGATCCAGGCATCGGTTCCCGCTTCAAGTGCTTCCCGCGTTTCGAACAGGCGATTTACGAGTCCGATCTGGTATGCCTCTTCTGCACTTGCAGAACGCCCCGTAAGCAGGAGGTCCTCCGCGCGCGAAAGCCCGATTTTTTCAGGCAGGAGTATGGAAGCAGGAGGAGGAAAAACACCCAGGACAATCTCCGGTTGCCCGAACCTGGCCGTCTGGTCTGCAAACATCTGGTGGCAGATCAAAGCAAGTTCAAGGCCGCCTCCCAGACACTGTCCGCTTACGACAGCCACCATGGGGACCGAAAGGTTGCGAAAACTCAGGAGCAACCGGTGAAATCCCCTCAGCATGGCTTCAGCATATTCGCGCTGGTGCTCCTCGACGCTAGCCCCAAAGGAAAAATGCTTGCCGGCTCCCTGAATGGCGATGAGTTTCAACCGGGGTTGCCTGGCGAATGCATCCGCCAATTGTTGCAGCTCATCCATCATTACGTGATCCAACACGTTGCCCTTCCCATCGTCGAGCGTGATCTGTGCGATGGATTCGTCAAACCGGTAGGCGAGTTTTATCTTTTCCATGGCTACTTCAATTGGTCATTTGGGAAACTGGGGAGAGATTTCGCGTTGAAGTGCATCGCTCCAGGGAGTTCCTTCCGCAAGCCTCCTGCGCAAGAGGATGAAGTCGACCTCCCGGCGATCCTTCGGACCGTAATGGAAGGCTTGAAAACCGGCGCGCGCTTCGGTCATCATGTTGAGTGCGAGCCATTCCCGGCTGCTTTCTTTGTTCTTGTCCCAGTGTTCCAGCTTCTTTTTGCGCACTTCGGAAAGCGTTTTTGCGGTGCAGTTTGGAAAGGTATGCAGCAGTTTAGCCGACAGCCGGTCCACCGCTTCATCCAATTTGCGGAAGTCGACGGTTGCTTTGGCAAGGAGTGCCTTTCCCGTTGCCAGCTCCTCTCCGGTCTTGGATGTGCCGAAAACTATGCGTCCATAGGAGTCAGTGAAGCGATCGATGATCACCAGCGGGTTGGCAATGAATTCGCCGTCGACGACCAGGACCGGAGCTACGTCGGTGATCAGCCCCAGGTGGTAGGCCTGGTGGGCGGTCCAGGGCTCGCAGAGCGTCAGCGAAGCCATGGCGCGCTCCACTCCGACGAAGAGGTGCAAAAAATCGGTTGCGCCGCCAATTGCCGCGCTTCCGTGTTTAGGCCCCGCCTGCCCGAACCGGGCCAGGTCGGAGGCGATGGTAAAATCTGCTGCCATTCCGATTTCCTGTCCACCACCGATGCGCATGCCGTTGACGCGGTTGATGACGGGCTTTTCGCATTTCAGGATGGCGCTGACCATGTCGTTAAACAGCCGCATGTACTGAGAATACTCCTGCGGGTTTCCGGCGTAGTACTCCGCATACTCCGCCGTGTTGCCTCCGGTGCAGAAAGCCTTTTCCCCAACAGCGGTAAACACTACGTTGACGACGCTGCGGTCGTTGGATGCATCCCCGAACGCCTGAATGATCTGCTTGATGGCGGCTGTGGTATAAGAATTGTATTGCGCCGGATTGTTGAGGATGATCCAGGCATTATAAAGCCCGTCGACCGGTGATCCGTCTGAGTCGCGCACCGGCCGTTTCTCATACAAGATCTCCGAATAACGAACGTCTGTTAGGTTGTGGTTTTTCAGTTGCATATATTGTGTTTAATTCATTGATGATGTTAACGTACGTTTGTTAGTCAAAATCCGGAACCAGCACTACGCGACGCGTAAATTTATGCGCCAAGGTATCGCGAAACACTTCGTTGATCGACGACAAAGGCAGGGTCTGAACAAAGTCGCGAATGTCGAGTTTGCCCGATGCGATCAGTTCCACCACTTCCGGGTAGAGCTCGGGTTTGCATCCCCACGTGCCAATCAGTTTTGCATCAAAGGCCATGAGGTTGCTCAGACGCACTTCAACTTTATCCATGGTGAATCCCACAATGCTCAGGGTTGAGGCGTAGGTAATGAGGTTAAATGCCAGTTCCTGTCCGGCGCGGGTGCCCGACATTTCGAAGATCTTCCATCCAAACTCGGGTGCTCCCAGGTCATTAGCTATGGCGCGCACCTGTTTCCGGATGTCCTTTTGTTCCATGCCCCGCGTATTGAGGGTTGCCGGAATGCCGTGGTCTGAAGCCTTCGCGAGCTTCTGATCGTCGATGTCGATGGCCAGCACGCGGCCACCCATAATGCCTGCGATCAGCGCGGCATAGATCCCAACGCCTCCGACACCAATGACGATGGCAAGATCCCCCGGAACCAGTTCAGATTTTTTTAAGACCTGATAGGGCGTAGAGATGGCGTCTGCAATTACCGATACCTGTTCCAGCGAATGGTGCTCCAATAGTTTGTCGGGAACTTCGCACAGGAAACGGTGTGGAACGACGACATGCGACGCAAACCCTCCGTCAAAATCATTGCCCGGCATGCGCTGGTTCTGGCAAATGTTGCTGCGGCCCGTCTGGCACAACATGCAGTCGCCACAAGGCAAAACGGCAGGAACGATTACCTTTTTGCCCACCCAATGCGGGGGACCCTCCACAACGGTACCGCTGATCTCGTGCCCGAGCGTAAGTGGAAAATCCTTACGCGTGCGCACACCGTGATGCCAAAAACTGATGTCTGTATGGCATACCCCGCAACCTGCCACGCGCACGAGCGCCTGGCCGTCGTCCAATGTACCGAGCTCCTTTACTACCTGTACAAAGGGTTCATTAACGCCGTTTGCCTGCCACTGTCTGATGCTTATAATCATTGATGCTTTGTTATTGGAGATGATCCAGATGTTTTATGCTCCAGCATGCGCTTCCGGACGCATGGTCCAGACGGACCACTTTTTCATCGCCCTCCCCAAACGCCATGTCAGGGAAGGGTTTTTTCGGCGCGCTTCTTTGCTTCCGCTCCGGCTTTAGCCTGAAAGCTACGCAATGCAAGCAACGCTGCTCCGTGCGATACGACGTACTGGGGTGCTTCTGCGATGCGTAGGTCTATATGAAACATTTCGTTCAGAATATTTTTCAGGTAGGGATGGTGAGCCGCAACGCCACCGATCAGCACACATGGAATGCCTGGGTCGATTCGCATCTTGGAGATCTTTCCTGCGATGGAAAGGTAAATGCCCCGGGCTATATCTTCCCGGCTCATCCCGTCGAAGATCCAGTTCATGATCTCTGTCTTGGCAAACACCGTACAAAAACTGTTCAGCGGTTTGTCGTAGGCCGAATGCGATGCCAGTCTGCTCATTTCCTCAACGCTGATCTGCGCGCGCTCGGCGATCTCTGAAAGAAAAGACCCCGTGCCCGCTGCGCATTTGTCGTTCATGTAAAATTGCTCTACGTTGCCTCCGGCATCGCAACGGATGATCTTGATGTCTTCTCCGCCAATGTCGATGATGTTCTTTTCTCCCGGAACGCTCTGCGACACCCCTGCTGCTGCACAGTTGATTTCCGTTTTAACCATATCGCAGGCTTCAAAATACTTCCTGCCGTATCCCGTTGCGCAACTCTGGACAATCCGGAAATTCTGATGGATCGCGGCGAGCACGTTCTCCTGAGCTTTGTTGTCTGCCGTTATGGTCGTCAGCACGTAGCGAAACAGGGGTTTTCCCGATTCATCGATCACCGTAAATTTGGTAAAGGCCGACCCGAGGTCAACTCCTAAAAAGCAATCCATCTGCCGGAAGACCAGCGGCATCGTCTGCTTGTGCACCAGTCCCTTCTCGAGTATTTTCCGGTTTACCTGGGAAGCGGTTCCCGGTTGCCGCGAAATGATGTTTTTGTTCGACATGGCTTTTACCACATTGGTAAAAGACAGGTTCAGCGAAGTGCGCGTGTAATGTTTGCGACCGTAGCTCACGATCTTGCCGTTGAAGTAGTCGATCTCGGTGGGCCGGTTTTGAATGAGGTCGAGTGCCAGAGAGGGAAAGTGGTCGCCGCCCCGCTTCAGGTACACGAGGCACTTTCGCAGAAAATCATCCGAAAAACGGATCTTCTCCTGCTCTGCCACGAGCACGGCTTCGCCTATGATCTGCTCGACGAGTTCGACGGTATCGGGTTCGGCCATGGCCTCGGCCATGGTGAGACGGCTCACACCACAAATGGCGCTGACCGATGCGTTGAGTATGGTTTTTTCCCAAACGCGAACGCGCAATTGCTGGCTGTCTACCGCGCGCGTATCCATGCCCGATGCATTTAAAAGATCTGCAATGGCAACGGCCTTTTCCGGACAGGCGTCGTTTACCGAACCAATGTAGTTGGGAGGTTGAAAGAAGGTAACTTTTACCGTATTGGGACTGAGCAGCGCGCCGGCAAAATTGACGACCATCCGGAGGGTGCGCGATTCTCCAAAGGTCTCGGTGAGCATGTCCTCGACGTCAATGCCGTTTTGTGCAGACACAAAATAGGTCTTGCTCAGGTTGAGTTGCGCTACCTGTTGGATCGATTCCGGTAGATGGTAGGTCTTGGTTGCAAAAAAGATGAAATCGGGGTTGAGCTCCGCCATCGATGCAATGTCGGGATAGACCTGGTCGAATTCCGCCGTTGCGTTGAGCACGTTCTCGAGCCGGATGCCCTCACTCAGGATCTTGTCGCGTTTCACCTGGTTGCGCACGCACAATGCCACTTCGCATCCTGCGCGCTTGAGCATGACCGCCAGAATAGAACCCACGGGGCCGAGACCGATGATGGCAGTTCGCAAAGGCGTCATATCATAGAAACTTTTCGGCTCTCCAACTGCTCGAGGAAGGTCTCAATGCGGGTGATGGACTGGCCTTCGCTGAAGAAACGCAAGTCGCACAGGTCTCCTTCCACCACCAGAGCGGGTACGCCGGTGCGCTCCCGCAGTTGTTGCGGCATTCCGAACCGTGCGTTGCTGTTGTTAAAACACGTTTTCGAATCGTGGTAGATGATGCCGTCGATCGAATACTCCTCAAACCATTGTGCCAGCATATCCATTTTGGCCTTTTCGCTGCGGTTGATGAAAATCTCCGTGTAGGCCCTTGCCGTAGATGTCCACGGATCTGCTTCGTCAAACTGGTCGAAGATCCACGAGTTGCAATACGTGGAAGCCACGACGGCCGACCGGTTCTGGACAAACAGGTCGCTGAGCATGCGCAGCTTGCCCCAGATGGGCATACCATCCCAAAAGATGCGCGTGGCCGGTTCGCTCAGAAAGCCTCGACCTGCAAGCACGTTGGCTTCGAGTTCATCGACGAGCCTGCGGTAATAATGCACTGCCTGCTCCGTTCCACGCAACACGACGATGGGTCCCATATGGATGGTTGCATCAAAAAAGCTGATGGGGGGATTTTCAGCTGCTGCAGTGCGAAGAGCCTGCTGCCAAAGCAGGGTAGCCTCTTTGCTCAGGCGCACCACTTCGCGAAAACGGTCGGGATCGAAAGACCTCCCGCTGGCCTTCTCGCAAATGGGAATGAGGTCTCTGAATTGAGTGGCCACCAGGGTGGTCTCAGCCTCTCCGACAAGGTCGAGGTGCCGGGGCGGATAGATTCCGGCCACCGGACATTGGAAATGACGTGCATAAAAATTGAACCAATCCTGTACTTCACGACACTGATTGGTATTGTAAACGATGAGGTCCGGGCGGGGAGCCCCGTCGAGTCCGTAGTGCTTGCGCAGCGGCGATTGCCCCTGAAGAAATGCGCCGATGTCGGAAGTGGTGTAGGAGCAAACGTGTCCTGAAAATCCACATTTTACAGCTTCCGGAATGCTGTCCATTGCCGTGCGCGTCGCACCGAGCAGGGCACCGTGGTTTTCCGGAAAGTAAACTTCGAATCCAAAAGACCTAAGGAGCTCTGCCGGTCCCACGCTGGTGCACCAGGCCACTTTGCCATTACCGCTGGCAAAGGAGTGGAAATAGGCTCCCATGATCTCTTTGAGGTATGTCGATGCCTGAATGGTGTACATAGTTGTTGTCTCAATCACAATTCAATGACGTACACTTCCTGATCGGTGGGCACGTCGTCTCCGTATAATTTTCTGAGGTGGTCGCGGTATTTCGCGAGCACGTTGTTGGGTGCCATTTTCATCGATGGGGTCAGCGTGGCATTGTCGATCGACAATTCATCGAGGATGATCGCAGCGGATTTCAGTTTGGAAAATTTCTGGTGGATGGTGTCGTTGGCTGTCTTTAAACACCCCGTCAGGCATCGGCCCAGTTCGTTGAGGTTGCGCGGACAGAAACATCCTTCATCGAGGGTGCGCAGGTAGTCGGGCTTCTCCAGCAGGTTTTTATTGGGAAAGATCAGCGCCACGGGGTGGTCTGCTCCCGAACCGGTGACCAGGATGTACTGAACGTAATGGCATTGTTTCTGTATGGCCGTCTCGAGATCTGTGGGGATGACCTTTTCGCCGTTTGAAAGTTTGAAGATCCGGTCTTTTCTCGAGATCAGCTTCAACCCCGCATCTGTAAATTCTCCCACGTCGCCCGTTTTGAACCAGCCATCAGAGGTGAACACACGTTCGTTAGCTGTATCATTTTTGTAATATCCGGCCATGACGTTTGGCCCCTTGATGAGGATCTCCCCTTCTTCGTCGATCCGGATGGACACACCGGGAATGGGCATGCCCACAACGCCCGGCGCACGGGCCCGTTGCGGATCCGTCAGGGTACAACATGGCGATGTTTCCGTCAGGCCCCATCCTTCGATCACCGGAATTTTGCGGCGCTCGAATTCATCCGACAACCAGACGGGCAACGCAGCTGCTGCGGTAAATACAAAGCGCAAACCCGAATTAAAAAAAATGTCTTCGGCCTCGGCACTTTGCCGCGTCATTTCAAACAGCGACTGGTACACTTTGGGGACGCTGAAGAAGACGGTTGGCCTGATCTGCTTCCAGTTTTCGAACAAAACGGAGACATCCTTTCCATAGCTGCTTTCAACCGCGTAAGCTGCACCGTTGCATATGGCAGCAAACAATTCGAATATGCCCCCAAAGCTATGGTGCCAGGGCAGATACGAGAGGAAGCGATCATCGGGACCCACCTTGAGCAGGGGAGCTATGGCTGCTTGTTGTGAAAGGATGTTGCGGTGTGTGAGTTGCACGAGTTTGGGAACGTCCATCGTTCCCGACGTGTACATCCCCAGACACACCTGACCGGGATCCGCATCAACAAAAACGGGCTCTGCCGCTTTGTCTTCGCGATGCCGCAATGTATGGAACGAAAGAATGTCCGGTGGAATGTGCGCCCGGTCGACTGGCAGGTCGATGAGGATCAGTTTACCTGAAAACTGGTCCAAAGTGATTTGGGCTAACTGGTCTGCCCCCTCTGCGGCAATCCAGCCTGCATCCGAGAACCCGATGAGCAGGTCGGATGTCGGTTTTTTAAAGTGTGCGAATATGGGAATTGCAACGCCGCCCATCGCCATGACCGCCAGTTCGAGTTCGAGCATCTCCAGACGGTTGCGCGAAAAGATGACCATGCGATGTCCGGCGCCAAAGCCGCGCTCTTCGAGCGAGCGGGTGATGTTGCAGATGTCGCCGAAAAAAACCGACCACTTGGTAGAGAGGTATTCGCCATCCGGACTCTTTTGACGAAAGACCACGCGATCGCCAAAGCGCGCGGCATTGCTTTGCAGCATGGCCGCAATGTTTGGAAACGTGGGTCCTGCCGTTAGCTTCGATTGCAGTGTATCCATGGCGAGGTGACGGTTTCGCTTTATTGCGCCAGAATGGCTGCGTTCTTTTGTCGCAGTACGTAATAGCGGAACCCGCCCCAGAGCGCGGCTCCAACAGCTCCCGAATAGATGGCGTCGGGATGGCTTACAAAATCCATTTGTTTCTTTTTGTTTTCCTGCGACAATTCTTCAATGGCTTGTATCATGCCAACGTTCATGCCCATCCCTCCAACCAGTGCCACCGGCGATTCTGCATTTAGCGCGCCGAGCAATTTGATGACGCGTTGGGCAATTGACAGGTTGATGCCTTTTACGATGTTGGGTGTAGACAGCCCTTTCGATACGAGGTTGATGACGTCGGTCTCGGCGAGTACGGCGCAGATGCCAGAGGGGACTTCGGGTTTATCGGCTTTAAGGGAGATCTCGCCCACTTCTTCGATGGCCAGTCCGAGATAGCGCGAAATGTTCTCGATGAACTGTCCGGATCCCGATGCACATTGCCCGGTCATTTTGTAATCGAGCACTTTGCCGCGAGCATCCACCTTGATCGCACGTACGTAGAGCCCGCCCATATCGACCACCGTCTTTGCTCCGGGGGCAAAGAAAATGCCTCCGCGCGCGTGAGAGGTCATGCTGTAGAAGTGACCCGTTTTACGCGTCACCATCTCGCCTTCTCCCGTCGAAGCGGTGTAGGCAATGTCGCGATCGTAATCGAGGCGGTTTCGCTGTAACAGCATGTCGGCAACATCTGCAGCAACATCCTTCGGATTGCGCTTCCGGATTTTCTCCGTCTGCTTGTCGACAAGCCGGTGATCGCCGCCTGCGTGATCGTATTGCATTAAAACGCCTTTGACGTAGCTGCCGCCAACGTCGATGCCCATGGTATAGATCTTTTCGCTCATATTCCTATGTTTATCGGTGATGGTTGATCAGGATGCCTTTGCGGCCACCTCCTTAGGAACAGTCTGGATCATGCCCTTGCGGGCAAACAGGGCTCCTCCCAGAGCACCCATGAAAATGGAATCCGTATGAATGTTCATGGTGAGCTCGCCATACGATTCGCGCACCATTTCCGTGACGTATTTGAGCACCGCCTGGTTTCTCGCAACGCCACCGGTAAACGTAAATTCGTTGCGCACACCCCCGGATCGCGCCAGAAGCGACATAGCCCGTTGCACGATGGCCTTGTGTAAGCCCGCGAGGATGTTGGGACGCTCCTCGCCATTGTGCAACAATTCCTTGACCTCTGCTCCGGCAAATACCGTACACGTCGAACAGATCGTCGTTTCGCGCGTAGCACTAAGCGCTTCGGGCCCCAGCTCGTTGAGCGACAGTCCGAATTCGTCGGCAATGTATCCCAGGTAGCGGCCGCATCCCGCAGCGCAACGATCGTTCATATGAAAACTGGTAACCAGTCCGTGCTTGTCGACTTGTATGGCCTTCGTATCCTGCCCTCCGATGTCGAGCACTGTGCGGGTATTGGGGAATATCGCGTGCGCACCATAAGCATGGCACAGGATCTCCGACATGATGCAATCTTCGGGAAACGGCAGCAACGCCCGCCCGTATCCCGTGCCGACCATGTTGGCGATGTGGATTTCTTCCTTGACCACGTCGTCGATGTACTGCGTCAGCGTGCGCTCGATGCTTTTGAACGACTTGCTCGAGCTGTTGAGTTCTGCATAATACCAATCGTCCTGAGCGCCCGCGTTGGGTTGGTCGGCCAGTCCCTGGTACTTTTCGTTTAAGTAGCGCATGGCCTCGTAAACGAGCTCTTCAAAACTCTGGGTAAACATTTCGTTTTCCACAGGCGTGATGCTCTTGTCGAAAGCGAGCATCAGCGGCTCGTAAAATTCGGGGGGAACCGCAGAAACTTCCAGGTTGTATTGCTCGCTGACGATGTCGCGGAAAAACTGATTCTGTCCGCCGAGGTTGCGATGTAAAAATCCATCGCGTATGCGCGGCCCGATGGTTTGAAGTATGTTGCTTAGGGTTTGTTCGAGCACGTCGTTGTCTGGACGCCGGAACGACTCAACGGTTTCCGCCAGCAGCTCTTCCAGCCGCTTCATCCGGTGGCGGAATTGCACGTACTGAAACACGCGGCGGATGTCTTCGAGGTACTTTACCAGGTTGGGGTTGGCCTGGATCTCGGGTTGGATCTTGGCGTGCAGCAGGTTGAAGCGGGCGTCGTAAATGGCCTCCTGACGGGCAATGTCGGCGGCGACTTTGTAGTTAGCCCGCGTGTTGGTAATTCCCCGGCCCATGATTTGGTCCTTGTCGTCGATGATGATCGCCTTGGAAGTTGTGGAACCCAGGTCGATGCCCAGATAGTATTTTTTCATGCCCTATGCATTTTGTGTTTCGTGAATGAATTTTCGCTGCGCCAGCATCTGGAAATATGATTCCAAACGGTTTTTGATGTTGGAATACGAAAAATACCGTGGATCCACCAGGTCGGATTCGATAAAACCAACCGGAACCTCGAGCTTGTCTTCGATCTCGCGCATCATGGCGAGTTGACCCGCTGAAAATGAATTGCAGCTTTTGATGGAATTGGTCACGTACCCGTCGGCGTGATACTCTTTGATGAGTTTCGACAGCAGCGAGATGCGCTGCGGTATGTTGAGGTTGGTGTAGCAGTTCATGCAATACTCTGCCAGCGATTCCAGTGGACGGTCGGGGTCATGTCGCCATCCCAAATCGTAAACGCCTCCGACCTTGGTGTACGACGAGGCTACGATCACGGCGCCCATGTCGTAAAATATTTTCCAAAACTCCCGGAAGTTCGTCCAGTTGGGGGGGCCCTCCACTACGAGGCGGTACTTTTCCTCCGGCATTTCTCCTTCCGGGGTGATGGGCCCAAGTCCCTGCAACACGCGCTCCATGATCTCATTGTAGAGTTCCTTGTAATAGGCCACTGCTTCCGGAGTGCCCCGGAAGCCGATGTTGATGGGTCCGATGTAATACACTCCTGCGAAATACGCGTCGATCGGCGAAGGCCGGTGCTTGGTGGTTTCAAAAATGCGCGCAATCCAGTCCTGCGCTTCGCGTGCAAGGCCGAGGATCTTTTTCAATTTCTCCGGATCGAATTTTACCCCGGAAACCTTTTCCATTTTAGGGATCACTTCCTGCTCGAGTTGCTGCACCATGTACGCAGTCATCTCCGGGGTCATTTCGCCGTTCTCCTGGTAAGGCGTATGCAGCATAATGACCTCCGCATTGGGATAACTGCGCTTGAGGGTTTCGAACCATTTCATAAACGTGAAACAGCCCGTGTAACTCAGCAACAGAACGTCCGGATCCGGGATCTTTGATCCCGTAGGTCCGACATTGCCCTTAATCATCATGCCAATGTCGCACTTTACGTATGTGCATACGTCTTCTGAATGCGCATGCCGCTCGGCTTCTTTGATATAGCCGGCCGACTTTTTGCGCATGGCGTTTTGGAGCGCGTTGATCTCCGGATATACCGGCAGCATGTCGAAACAGCGGATCAGCTCCGAGAGGTTGCCTGGAACAAAGGTGTAACACACCTTCTTTCCCGTTTCCTGCACGCGGTCGAGTTCGTTAAACAGCCCTTCGACCATCTCCTTTTGGAGAATCATGCTCTTTTCCTTGATGGCTTCTTTGCTCATTATGTTGTTAATTGAAATCGTTCATGCTATGCTGACTTCAGCGGGTTCGTCCTCCCACAACTTGATGGAGTCGGCAAACGCACCGACCTGCTCTTTGATCACCTTAAACTGGTTGATGTTTTCGCTGTACTGGAAGGCGATGTAGCGCAGTCCGCGCACGTTGAAGGCGTTTTGAAAAATGGGGGCGTCGAGCAAGCTGGGATCGCAAAAACTCGCCGAGGCAAAAATGACTCCCGAGGCATTGCGCTGGCGCACCAGGGCCTCGAGCCGGTCTTCTTTGGGCTGGTGCACGTCGTAAATGGACGAAGAGTAGCGGCTGCGGGTGAGGTATGCCAGGGCAATGGCTTCCAGCGGATCATCCGACTGGTCGTCAATGGGGCCCAGGATCATGCGGCTTCCCAGCATCAGGTCGTCTTCGACGACGTAGCATCCGGCATCTTCGATGGCCCTGATCAAACCAATGGCCGGCTGCTCGCAAAAGGCTCCCGACAATACGACCTTGACGCGGTCCTGTGGCGTGCCGATGGGCTGCCGGATCGCTTCCAGTACCACATGCAACATTTCGTTGTGTTCTTCTACCGGGATCACCGTACCGGCGCGCAACACGTAATACCATTCTTCCAGGCTGAGCCTCCAGGGAAATTCCTCACGAAGGTCGTAGATCTGCTCGATGAGTTCGCGGTTGCGGTTGTACAGGCGTATGCTGTGGTTGAGGTCCTCCGTGGTGACCTCCTTTCCATTGACTTCGCGCAGGTAACGGAGGATGTGCTCCATCTCGTGCACATAAAATCGTCCCCCGATCTCGGGAACAAAGTTCTGCGGCAGGTCGAGGTATTTTACAAATCGCCCGAAACCGTGCTGCTTGAACATGCCCGAGAGGTTGCGGATTACGTCGCAGATCGATGGAAAAACGAAGCCGTCAAAATGGTCCATCTGGTGGTCGAGCACCATTTCCATGACGCTGCGCGGGATGTGGCAGATGTAAGACTGGTAGTAGGCATCCCCCTTGACGATGGGTTTGCGGTCTCCTCCTCCGAAAATGCCCACCGGAAGCCCGCCAGCGGCATGAACGATCTCACGGGGCATATAAATGGGCAGGTAACCCACTAAGGTCCGCCCGGGGGCTCCTTCCTTCCAGGCCTTTGCCCGTTTGAAGTCGAGGTCAAAGGCCGCTTCTTTACACGACTGAATGATGCTATCCAAATTGCTCATGTTCCTGTATTGCGCTTACTATGGGCAAAACCCCATCATTAAGACAAATTTATCCAAAAGGCTCTAATCCGAAAATTTAATTGAACCCACACCGCGGCAGGACTCCAGCAGGCAGAAAATTAAATTTTGCAAAATCGTTACCCTGGCACATGGTATATGTGCACATCCGAAAGTGCGTAACACATCTTTTGATAAAACGGGTTGGCACAATCCGGCCTTAAAAGTACAAAAATAACGGCTTTTGAAGTCATAATAGTTCCTCAAACCCCACTAAACCGGCGCTTTCGGTTCAGTAACCCGGCGGGCTGATCTGTGCTCCGCTCTTGCCTGTGACAGGAAAAAGCGAGCGATGGCACCTATACTGCTCGTCGGCTCGGTTGCGATCCTGCTTGGCCGGGCTCTGAACCCTCAGCCCCAGCCTCAACGCATCCGGTTTGTCCGGGCGTCTTCCCTCAATGGTCCCCGGATCCGGGGTACCTTTGAATGATCTGGTTGGTGCCAAGCAGATGGGCCATTCCACTTCCGAGGTCCCGGGTGAGGTCGACGATGCGCTTTTCGTTGCAAAGCTTTTCAAACATGGTCCGGATCACCTTGAAGTCGTTGTGCAGGGGGCAGGGATGTGTTTCCGAACATTCGTTCAATCCCAGGCCACACCGGTGAAACACGTTGTCGCCGTCGATGACCTCAATGATGCGCATGAGTGACAAGTTGCGCTGCGGGGCGGTTAAGAAAAAGCCCCCGTTGGGCCCTTTGGAGCTGTTGACCAGGCCGTGGCGCACCAACTTCTGTAGGAGCTTGCCAACGGTGTGTTCGTTTTCTCCGATGTGTGAGGCCACGTCGCGGATTCCCGAGCGGATCGCCGGACTGGGCCGGGAGGCCAGGAAAACCATGGCTTTGATCGATGCTTTGCAACCGAGACTCAACATGCTATGCGTTTAAAAATTGTCTGCCCGCTTCGGAGATCATGCCATAGGCCCAGGGAGGGTCAAATTTCAGGTCCACATCGACGGCATACCCTTCAAAAGCCCGCTCCAGCGCCACGCGCGCGCCATCGACGATCGATCCGCCCATGGGACAAAATTGGGTCGTCAGGGTCAGCACACAACGCAACTTCCGCTCTTGAGGATCCACCTCAATTCCGTACACGAGACCGAGGTCGACGATGTTCAGGTTCACTTCGGGATCGAGCACTTCCTGAAGCGCTTCAGCAGCCCGCAAACCATGGCGCTCGTTGGCATTCATCCCGTTCATTTGGTTGTTGGTTTTCGGTGGAGCAGTACTTTCCATGCATTGACATTGTAGGCCGCAGCAGCCAGCACCACGAGTCCGGCTCCCACGCGCATGAACCCCGCATGATCAATCGCAATGCCGGTAGAAAAAGCGGCGAACCCCGCAAGGTAAGCAAGCGCACCGGCTTTGAAAAGGCCATCGCTGTAAAGATCTTTGGGATTGGGAGGCTTTCCGGAATAGCTGCCCGGACGGTATTCCCGGTTCCATACGATGAAAGGCAGGGTTTTGAACGTCATTCCCAGGATGATGGCGGTGATCCACCCAAAAAAAATGAGGTAGCCATAGGTCGTCAGCAATTGATCGCCTCCACCCCCTCTGCCTGCGTAGGCGACGAGGTACGCGAGCATGGCAACCAGCGGCAGCAGGATCATCAATACGGAGAGCAGCGACATTTTCATCGGTGCATCGACGCTTCTGCGCAGCCGCATGCGGTAAGCTCCGCGGCAATAGGTGCCGAACAAAATCACTGCAGCCAGCAGCAGGGCCCAGGGCAATGGAGCGATTGAATGCAGTACCGGTACATAAAATTCAACAATATAGATCACCATTGCGCTGTTGACCAGATAATAAATCCAAACTAACAAACGTTCGTTCGTATATTTAGAAACCAGGAACATGGGGATCAGCCGCGAGGCAATGCCCAGGATCAGCATCAGAAACCAGCCGAGCACTCCCGCATGGGCGTGCAGGGGAAGGTATTTCCACGGATCGCCGGGCAGCATCCTGAAGGTAAAGTTGTATACCAGCACCAGTCCAAATGCCCCTACGACGAAAAGCCATAGCGCTGCCGTGTGCACAAAGCGAACGTGAATGTTGCGAACGCGGCTGAGTGCAATGCTTTTCGACAGGTTGATGAGGTAAAGTGCGAAGCCCAGCAACACCAGTCGCCCCCCCCATTTTGCAAGTGGCCCCATATCGAAGGCATAAAAAGCGCCAACCAGCAAGGGTATTCCCGTTGCCAAAAAAGCAAAACTCACATATCCCATGCGAATGCTGTAGAGCTCTCGCTCGATCAGCACAGGAACCAGTTGGTAGCTGGCCCCAAAAATGATCATGGTTGCCCATCCGAGGGCCATGGAGTGGGTTAGGGCCAGCAGGTGCGGGTGGTGGTGGTGTTCGCCAAAAGCGTCCAGTGAACAGAATGCCAGCAGGGCTGAGGCCAAAAAGGAAGCAGCGGCGTAAGCGTAAAAGGGCAGGACGAGTCCTGACGGCGTCGTGCGCAAACGATCCGGCACTCCCATCATGTCAGTTGCGGTAGAGGATCATCTGAACGTCGCCTTCCCCACGGTCGTTGAGCACGTAGTCAATGCCCCGCTCTTCGAGTTCGGGCAACAAAAATACGGGCACCCGCTTGTGCTGAACGAAGAGGGCTTTTCCGGCTTCCAGTCCTTCGAGGGCATCGAGGATGGCAAACATGGGCTGGGGCATTTCCATTCCGCGTACGTCGAGGCGGGTCATCGAGGCGGCATACCGGTTTTGGATCTCCTCCCAGCTTCCACCTGGGACAGGCCGCTCTGATTTGGGCATACTCACCGATTCAGAAGACCTGAAAAAATACGTCTCTACGGTATCGGCATCCAGGTGTACGGCATGTGCCTCAAACCCTTGGCGCTTGAGCAACAGGATCAGCGGCGCCGGTTCAAAGCTGTTGATCACTTTCAGCACGTGTCCAGCCGAGAGTTTGCGCACCTCTTGCAGGATCCGCTCCAGGGGGTCTACTCCTGAGCCCAGGATGGGCCGAACGTCGAGATCGACCACCTTCTCAGGCTGCAGACTGCGCACCGCCTCTGGCAAAGGCCGGGGCTCTGCATCTGGCTCCTTGTCTGTGGCGTTTGTCCCGGTAGCAACAAATCCTAACGTGGCCAGGCGTTCAAAAAACAGCCGGAGCGGGATCTTGCCCACCCGGCAGGCCGTATCGATGGTAGTTCGCGAAGCCATCAGCTTGCGCAGCAGCGGATTGCGAAGTTTTTTAAAATGGGGTGACAAGCTGACGATGGCCTCCAGGGCATCGGGATGCTGATTGATCAGGAAGGCGATCTTGGTATTGGCGTCAATGGGAATCATAGCCAGTGATTGTTGCCAGCGAAACCGGGGGATTGCGCACAAGCGACCTCTTTTACCTGCCTGTGGCAGCGAATCCCGTCAGTCCCGGCTGTCGCTTCAATGGGCGAACAGCTTTGCTTCCAGTTCGATGGCTTTAGGAAATAAAATGTTGTTCTCCAGGTGAACGTGTAAGTGCAGGTCCTGCTCAAATTCGTCGAGCATTGAGAATAACAGGCGGTAGCTTCCACAGGCGTCATCCGGCAAGGCGTAATTTTGGGTGACCGCCCGGATCTCCTCCAAATCACGGGCTACGATGTCATGCTCCATTTCCATCATGTTGACGGGGTTGCGCACCGTGCCAAATGGCGACGCTTTTATCGTCTGCTCTCCTTTTGAAACGGCAACCAGCGATTTGATGTAGGGAAACAAAACGCGCTCTTCCTTCATCATGTGCGCGGTCAACTCCTGGGCAACCTGCTGAACGATGGCCTGTACGTTGGTGAGTTCGGGGTGGCGGTCACCGTGTACCGTCGCCACCTTGTCGGCGTAAGCCCGGATGTCGGGAAGGCTCTTTTGCACATAGTGATGGTGCGTATTGACAATGTAATCGGCGAGAAAGTCCAATCCCCATTCGTTATACGGCAGTGGCTTGGCCTGAGGTGCGCGGTCTACTGCCTGCAGCTCCTGCTCGATGCGAACGACGTCGAGCCCCTTTTCAGCACAGGCTTCTTTGAGGGTCTGTTTTCCGCCGCAGCAAAAATCGAGGCCGTACTTTTTAAACACCTCGACTTTGCGCAAATCCTGTGCGGCCATTTGTCCCAGGGTCTCCTCCTGCGATCCGGCAACCCGCTTAGTGATGCGCACCCTCCACCAGACGGGCCCCTGCTCCAGGTACTCCCAGTGGAAGACATTTCCCCGTTCGCCCAGCATCTGGTAATACAGGGGTTTGGGGTCGTGGTCGTTGTGAATGGTCAGGCTCTGGCCTTCGGCCAAAGCGTCGAACCGGCTGAAAATCGTAGGGTGTTTCATCCGGGGCTCGAGCGTGGTCACGTCGAGCATATTGTCCGTTGTTGGTTGCATATTCATGACAGTTTAATTTTATAACAAATGTATGGCGAATTTGTCAATAAAAGTATCTAAATACTTTTATTGATTGAATTTTAACATCTTCATCATTCGTGGAGGGGTCGTTTTTTAATCATTCCACCCTTGGTGTCTTTGATGGGATACTGAATGACAAAAGCCTTTTCGTCGACTTTTTCAATCTCGAGCAAGAGTTTGGTCACCTCGAGCCGGGTGATGGCGCAAAACAAAATTTTCTTTTCCATTTGCACAATTCCTGACTTACCGAAACCCCCTTCCGATTTGAAGACCGTGATGCCCCTCTGCAGGTCGTGGGTAACCCGGTGCCGGATCTCCTCGGCGTGATCCGACACGATCATCACCCCGATGTACTCTTCGATTCCGTTGAGGATAAAGTCGACGGTCTTGGAGGCCGCAAGGTAAGTGAGCATGGAATACATAGCGGTTTCAATGCTAAAGAGCAGTGCAGCCCCGGCAAACAACACGACGTTGAAAATGGCGATGAAATCGCCAACCGTCAGCGAGGATCTCCGGCTAACGGATACGGCCAGCACTTCGGATCCATCGATCACCGCCCCACCGCGGATTGCGAAGCCAATGCCCGCTCCCAGGAAGAATCCGCCGAACACGGCGATGAGCAGTTTGTCGACCGTAACGGGAGGGAACGACAGAACGTGGACCATCACGGCAAGCAAAACGATGGCTGCGCTGCTCTTGACGGCAAATGCCACAGAAAACTGCCGGGCCCCCATGGCAATGAATGGAAGATTCATTACAACGATCAGTAGCGACAGGTCGATTTCCGACAAGGCCTGGGCCATCAGGGCAAGTCCCATGGCTCCACCGTCGAGAAAGTGGCTCGGCAGCAGAAAGCCCTTGAGTCCAAGGCTTGCACAACATACTCCTACAAGGATGAACACGAAATCCTTGGCGTGTCGCCGGAATTCGATGCGGCGAAGTATGGTTGTATTGGACCTGGTCGACATGCTGCCTGGCCCGGATTGATTCCGGGGTCCTCCATCGCAAAAGTAAGCCTGCCGCCCGGGTTTAACGGGCTTTATGCGTTAAGGCTTGGAAACTGGAATTTTAGCCGGACCTTTTTTTGTCATGTGCGCGTGTGCTTTTGAAAAAACCGGGATATTTGCAGCCCATTTACATACATGGTAAACATCGACAAGATCATCGCGGTATCCGGAAAAGCCGGCCTGTTTCGGCTGGTGGCCTCCAAGCCCAACGGTTTGATCCTGGAAGAACTCGCTGGCAAAAAGGTGCATTTTTATGCTTCCCGGAGCTATCAGTTTTCACCCTTGGAGACCATCGGCATCTATTCGCTGGGGGCGGACAACATTCCGCTGAAGGATGTCTATCAGCGCTTTCTGAATGCGGAGCCCAACGATCCGGTCCCCGGCACCGATGCTGAGGATGCTAACTGCCGCGGTTTTTTTGAAAAAATAATACCCGAGTACGATCCCTACCGGGTTCGCATCCGAGACATCCGCAAGTGCTTTCAGTGGTATCGCGAGTTGATGGCTCACGGATTGATTGCCCAGGACCCTCCGGCCGAACAGGCCGACTGACCCTTGTGCGATGTACCATTCCAAAAAAGTAGTCGTCGTCTTACCTGCTTACAACGCAGTTCAAACCCTGAAGCAAACCCTGGCAGAGATCCCAATGGAGCTCGTCGACGAATTGATCCTGTGCGACGATGCCAGCCGCGACGGCACCTTTGAACTGGCCAGGTCGCTGGGCATCCACCATTGCATCCGGCACGCGGAGAACAAGGGGTACGGGGGCAATCAAAAGACGCTGTACGACAAAGCCCTTGAAATCGGGGCCGACATCGTGATCATGTTGCACCCCGACTACCAGTACACGCCAAAACTCATACCGAGTATGGTCAACATCATTGGGGAAGAGCTCTATCCCGTCGTACTGGGCTCGCGCATCCTCGGCAAAGGGGCCCTGGTGGGGGGAATGCCCCGTTACAAATACCTGTTCAACCGCATGCTCACGCTGGTGGAAAACTGGCTGGTGAATTACAAATTGTCAGAATACCACACGGGCTACCGCGCGTTTTCGCGCGAAGTCCTGGAACACATCGACTACCGCTCAAACTCCGACGACTTTGTCTTCGACAACGAGATGCTGTCGCAGATCATTTACCGGGGATACGCCATTGCGGAGATCAGTTGCCCCACCCGCTATTTTCCGGAAGCCTCGTCGATCAATTTCCGCAGGAGCGTCCGTTACGGATTGGGGGTGCTGCGCGTAGGCATGATGCACTTCCTTCAGCGAAAGGGCCTTGCGCGTTTCCGGATGTACCGGTAGAACGTCCATTTTCTGAAAAGCAATCCACTTCGACTAACAAACGTTCGTAAGTAAGCCGTTGCCGGAGCAGAAAACGCCTGGGTAGGAATGTGCGCGATCAGCGACGCAGCAACCCGTCAACCAGCAGACGGACGACGCTGTCGGCCCGCTCCTCCATGAGGCGGAGGCCTTTGCCCTGGGCCTGATGGCGCCAGCGGAGCGCCGCGAGCAGGGTCTGGCAAGCCATTTCCGGATCGTGGTTGGCGATTTTGCGCGAAGCCATACCGCGCCGCAGGATGTCGGCAAGCAGGTCCTCGAGCCCTTTGAGTTGCTTCTTAAACGAGCGGTCGAGAGCCCCTTCCAGGTGTTTGTTTTCGATAAACGTCACCTGCAAAGCCGTCCAGTTGTCCAACTGGTAACGGATGTGCGCCTCGAGAAATGCCTCGAGCTGGGCAGTCGCTTGTTTTTGCTGGTTTACAGACTCTGAAACCGCATCGGTGAGTTCACCCAGCACCCGGCTGCAGATGTGGTGCAGCAAGTCCTGTTTAGAGGCAAAATGGTTGTAAATAGAGGCGGCCTCAATGCCTGCCTTGTGGGCAATGTCCCGCATGGAGGCGCCACCGTAACCGTACTGGTTGAACAGGGCAATTGCCATGTCCTGGATTTTTTGCTTGGTCATGTCCTGACATTTATCCTTCAAACTTATAAAAAAAAATCGTGCACAGTTCATCTGTGCACGATTTTTTATCCTTTCACGCGTTCCGCATCAATTGGCCGACATGTGTCGCATGAGGCTGCTCTTGATGTTGGAAGCTTTGTTTTTATGCCAGGCCCCACTCTTCGCCAGTTTGTCAACCATGCTGACCACCCTGGGCAAAAATTTCACCGCAGCCGCTTTATCCTCCATGGATCTCAACTTTTTGATGGCGGTGCGCGCCGTCTTCTTGAAATAGCGGTTTGCTGTCCTGCGCACGGCGTTCTGCCGGATGCGCTTCATCGCTGAGAGGTGATTTGCCATTGATGCCTTTGTTTAGGGAGCGCAAAGTTAATACAATTGCTTTAAATTCCCCGGAAACCCCAACGAAATTTCATGATACCCACGAGGGAGTCTGCAGCCCGCCAAGCCGGCCTCCAGCACCCAGCAAAATTTCAACTTATTGTTAGACAATGAATTATATCGATTTATCCCTTATGCCCTCAGCTTGGAGAGTCGCATGAGCACCCAGGTCTCGAGGATGGTAAACAGCACGTAGGTCGTTCCAAGTGGCGCTGCCAGTTGACGCGGGTTGACCTCCATCAGCTTGAGCAATACGACAACAAACAGGGTCAGCAGGACGATCTTAAACAGCACCGACACCATGAAGATCTGGGTGAACAGGAAGGGATTGGCCGAACGGGAACTCCGCGAGCCCAGGTGATACATGAGTTGGGTAAACACCACGAAAAACACCACCAGGCTCAGGGCTGACTTCTGCAAGGCTTCGGATCCCCCGGCCATCCAGTAAAGGGCGAGCGTGCTGACTGCGGCGGTGAGCAGAAGCCAGGCATAAAAGGTTGACATTTTCATTTGTCCTGCCGCTTGAGGTCGTAATAGAGCCAGACCAGTTGCATCAACAACATGGCCAGGCTCAGCCCTGCAGTCCAAAGAGGCTTGGTCATTCCCATTTTTTCATCCAGCCAGCGCCCGGCCCACGCGGCCAGTCCGATGGAGACAAAGATCTGGGTGGCCAGGCCGGAATAGCGGAGGGCTTTGTTATCCTTTAGCTTGTACCGGCTCATACTGCCTGGGCTGTGCTACATTTTTATGGTCTCCGGTTTGATCACCGGGGTGGCGCTGGCGGGTGCCGAACGATGGGAACTGCTCATCTTGCTGGTGACGT
The DNA here is from genome assembly GCA_020848995.1 of Saprospiraceae bacterium. Taxonomy (GTDB): domain Bacteria; phylum Bacteroidota; class Bacteroidia; order Chitinophagales; family Saprospiraceae; genus Vicinibacter. The sequence goes on from JADLHA010000032.1 coordinate 55,105, forward strand.
TGAACTTGGCCCCGGGACTCACCGCAAGTTTGTCGGTATTGATCTCTCCATCCACCACGGCGGTTTCCTTTACCTGGAGCAGGTCGTCTATGTGAAGGGTTCCCTTAAACTTTCCCTCGATCGTCGCGTTTGCGGCTTTGATCTCGCCCTCGATGGATCCCTTTGGCCCGATGATCACGCGGCCTTTGCAAACCAGGGTTCCTTTCAGGTAACCATCAATGCGGATGTCACTTTCTGCCTGAACGCTGCCCTCGACGACGGTCCCCGCAACCAGGCTGTTGAGCGCTCCCTGTGCCGGCACGTTTCCTCCCGGACTGCGTGGCAATTCTTCTTTTGTACTCTTGCTCCCGAACATAAATCCACTGCTTTTGGTGAAAAACAAAAATAAAACAAATTGGCCAGAGCCGTCAGCGGCCTGCCAAAAAAGGCGACCCTGCGGAGTAAGTCACCCCGCAATGGCGATCGGGAAGTCGTACGATCAGAAATTCGGGCAGTAGATCCCCCTCCGTTCCGGTCCGCAGATGTTGTAAATGAAGGACAATTCAAAGGAATTGTTTCCTGCATTGGCCTGGCGCAGACTCGACGTGTTGATGTCGTAACTCAGCCCAAAGCCGTATTTCTGGTAGTCGAAACGCGTCGACAGGATCAGTGCGTCCATGTGAATGCCGGTTGAGCCGGGATCTTTGTACTTGTTGGCCAAACGGGTCCAGACGCCCATTTGGAAGGAGCTCTCGTTGGTGCGCGAAACGCCGGAGCCAAACCGGAAACTCGTCCCCGCGTTGAGCTGGAAAGAAGGTCCCTGGAAGAAGGTGACGAATCCGGGAATGATCGCACTCCTGCGGTTGAGTCTGAATACCCCGCCCCCGTGAATCGTCAGCTTGGAATAGAGCGGTGCGGGGATGTAGCCTGGAGTCCCCGACTGCACATTGTTTTGCAGAGGCTCGTTGAGGTGGCTAAGGGCCCCCCCGACGTAGAAATTGTTGTATTTGTCGAGAACGCTGAACCAGAGCAGTCCGACGGAAACGTCTGCAAACAGAAAACTCGGATCGAAAATGGCCGGGTCGGGAGGCAGGTTTGGATCCGGACCATTGGAAGTGATCTGGTTGCCCCAGATCGCATTGTGGAACTTCACCCCGCGCTGGTTGAGCCCCGCTTCAGCACCAAAGACCAGGTAGTTCGAAGAAGTCCGGGTCCCCGACATGCGCTTGCTGTAAGAAGCGGAAAGCTTAAATTGCAGGGTGCTGAAGTCCAGCGAACCGGCCTTGTCTCCCCAAAACGTCCCGCCGAAACCAAAGTAGTCGTACCTCCCAACGGGGACCTTCTGGTCAAACGAAAGGTTATAGGTGTTGAAGGAATTGGCGAAACCGAGGATGGGTGCCCACTGGTTGCGGTAATTTGCTACAAAGCGCATTTTGCAATTCATGACCCCCGTCATCGCGGGGTTCAGATTGGTTGGCGACATGTAGAACTGCGAAAAGTGGATGTCCTGCGCACCCGCGTTCAGGGCGAAAAACACCCAAAATAGCATTGTCAAACGCTTCATACCTGCTACAATATAAGAGGCTAAAAGTACGCCCTTTTTAGATAGTGGCTGTCCCATTTTCATAATTTTTGTTAAATTTAAAAATCTGCCATGCCTAAGTGCCTAGCTCTCACGGGCAACGGCATGGTATTCCCGGATCAGCACGTCGTCATACGCGTTGGCTTTTTCAAACAGATTCTTGAAGACTTCCACGCCGTTTTCCGGCTTGAAGGAGTGGTCGAAAATCTGCAGGGAAAGGACGATGTCCCGATTGAGAATACTGAAGCTAAGACCCTCCAGTTCGTAATTCTGCTGCAAGAGGTAGATGTAAATTTCGCGGATGCCCTCCTTGGGCAGGGCACACAGAAAAGCGTCGCCGGCGATCATGCCCGAGGGCTCGTGGTAGGAGAGCAGTATTTTCGCCGAGCCGTGTTCGATTTCCCAGTTGAAGGGGCCCCGACGGGTCAGGCTGACGTCGTAGCCCAGCTTGACCAGGGCTTCCTCGATCTCATAGCGGATGCCCGCCGGAACGTAGTCCTCGATCTGGGAGATCATGGTGATCCGGGTTCCGCAAAAGGGACAGTACTTTTTTTCCAGGTTGGGCTCAAAGACGATGTTGCCGCAGGATGTGCAGCGAACTCCAAATTCTTTATGGCCCGCCGTGAATTCGTCCAGAGCCTCTTTGAGGTACCGTGCGGGAAGGGAGAATCCGATGCTTTGGCCGTTTTGTATGATGAAGGTGTTTACGCCGAGGATCTCGCCCTTCTCGTTGACCAGCGGTCCTCCGCTGTTGCCGGGGTTGAGGGCAGCGTCGTGCTGAATGTAGAAGAGGTCGTTTTGAGGGTGTACCGTATTGGAAATGATGCCCTGGGTGGCTGTGTACCGCAGTCCAAAAGGGTGGCCAATGGCCAGTACGGGGTCTCCCTGCCGGTAATCTTCCGAAACGTGAAGTTCCACCGGGGCCGCAGTCGGCTGGGCCGGTGCCTGGATGAAGGCCAGGTCGTACTTGGCATCCAGGTAACGCACCTTACTCTTCAGCCGGCGCACACCCGCACCCTCCACGACCACCTCCCGGTTGTTCTGTACGACGTGGGCATTGGTCACAATGAGCCCGTATTTTTCGAGATAAAAACCGGTTCCCACCGAGAAAGGCGTTGCAATCTGAATGACCACGTCGCGGTACCGGTCTATGAGACTCCTCATGCGCTGAGCTGCAGGTTGCGGATAAAGAGCAGGAGCTCCTGGGAAAAGGCCGGTAGCCCGGTCTGTACAAGGCGCGGATTGACCGGTAAGCCGGGATGCTCGGTGCGGTGGACCCGGAGTATTTCTGCAATGCGCTGATTTACGCGGCCCACTTCGACCGAAAGCCCATCTCTGGACATGAATTCAACCTTATAGCCCAGATCGCGGAAGAACTTGTTCTCGACGACCTCAAAATAGAGGTGCATCAGGTCGTGGTCAGGTCCCGGCAATGCAAAATTGTACAGACTGTAGGCGGCGACGTAATTGCATATGGCCTGGCAAACGCGGTCGTGTCCGTTTTCGGCATACCATTTTAGAGATTGCATTTCTGCATCGATGAACTGCGCAATGACATCCTGACTCACGGAACTCGTCACGCCAAAGGTGGAAATCACTTCGTAGAGTTCGCGTTCCAGCTGGACGTCTTCGACCTCCGCAAGTTCCTTTAGCGCCTCCCTCAGCACGGAAATCTTTTCGTCGATGTTGTCGGGGGGGACACTAAAATAGCGCTGGTGCACCCTGCCGATGATGTCCATCACCACGCCTTCCGGCTTCACGAGGTAATCGATGCTGTACAAAGCTGCGAGGTACACGTAGGTGAGAGCGCCCTGGAATCGCCTGGGGTTCAGGGAGCCCAACACCTCTGGCGCTTCATTTTCGCTGAGCTTGTTGCGAACAAAGCGGATCTTCGTTTGTGCGATTGCCGGGTCCGGACGCTTGATGTGTTGGTTGTAAAGGATCTGCAGTTGGTCAAATTCGCTGAGCAACAGGTCGTCCTCCTTATCCGACTGCAGTGCCAATTCTTTCAGTCCGTAGTACAATTTGTGCGGGGAACATTCCGACAGCAGGCTGTCGAACAGCATGCACAGGTTGTTGCCGGGATCGAGGGCAAAACGCGAATAGTTGAGCTGGTAGTTGTACGCGATTGCTTTGCGCAGGAACCCGACGTTGAGGGTTTTGCAATGTGCAATCTTGGCTTCTGCACGAAACAGCCGGTCGGTCATCGTACACTGCACCTGTTTGGAGCCCTGGTAGAAATCGAGGGAGAAAACCCCATCTCGTTCGTGCACCCGGGTATTGTCGCCCGCCTGATTGCTCAGGTAGTCTGCGAAGCTGCGGACCGCATCGGCATAACGCCCTTCTTCGTACAGCTTCAGGCTGGTATCCCAGGCGGAAAACCGGTCTTGTGACTTATACGCATCGGAGTAGCGCCCAAACGCAATCGTGGGTTCGGGTTCGGTTTTTGCTGCCAGCAGGCTTTTCCAGAAGGACATGGTCAAATCAGAGCCCCAAAGGTAAGTGCTTGTGTGCAGGCAGGCAAAAAGCAGTGCCCCTTCTTCCCCATTTCGCCCTTCAGCGTACTTTTGGAAGATGAACGCCTTTACCGGGAGAACGGTAATTCCATCTAGCTCCTTCCCATACCGCATTCACTACCGGCAGCCGGTGTATACCGCAGGGAGTTGTTTTGCTACCGAGCTTGAAAAGCGTTTCCTGAGATACCAGTTCGACCATGTGGGCCATCCTTTTGGGATCTGCTTCAACCCACTGAGTCTGGCCGACCAACTGCAAATGCTTGCAAACGGTCACCTTTTCGGCATATCGGATCTGGTTTGTCAGGATGGGCTCTTCCATTCACTCGACCACCACGGCTATTATTCAGGAGAGGATCCGGAACGCGTGTTGGGCGGAATGCAATCCGCTCTCGATGCGGCGAAGATGCGGCTTCCACAGCTTGAGTACATGGTACTTACACTGGGCTCTGCACATTATTATTTCCATACCGGGCGCGGCCGGGTTGTGGCCAACTGCCACAAGATCCCCCAACGGGAATTTGAAAAGCGGCGCGCCGGATTAGAAGAAATTTGCGAACAGCTCGGCGGTTCCATGGACGCTTTGTTGCGCTGCGCGCCAAAGCTTCGCTTTTTGTTGACGGTGAGTCCCGTGCGCTACCTCGCCGACGGATTTGTAGAGAACAGCCGGAGCAAGGCTACGCTGTTGCTCGCCTGCGAGCGACTCTGTCGCCGGTTCGAACAAGCGGATTACTTTCCCGCATATGAACTGTTCATGGACGACCTGAGGGATTACCGCTATGCCGCTGAAGACATGCTGCATCCCAGTCCGCAGGCCATTGCATACATCTGGTCGCATTTTGAACGCGGATACCTGCATCCGGAAGCTGCGGACCTGGCAAAGCGGATGGAGGCCTTTCAACGTATGCTCGAACACCGCATGCTCCACCAAAGTCCCGCCCGCATGGGCGACTGGCGCGACCGGCTTCTCGAAAATCTGGACGTGCTGCGCCGGGATTTCCCTGAAGTTGATTTTACTGCTACCCTGAATCGTCTTGATTCAAACTTTCCCCCGGGTCCCGGTTGAGCCATTGGCCGGCACTCCTTGTCCTTTTAAAAGGATGCGTTCTTCGCAGATGCACAACAACCAATGCAGGAGGACGTCAACATGCTCCTCAAGCCACAACCCGTTGAATTTTTAGCATCAATAACATAATCCATCAAAAGCACGCATTGGGCGCAATCCAAAGAATGGTTGCTCAGACTTAAGGGCACTTCCAAAAACTCTATTTTGATGTCAGAAGGAGTTTAGGGAAACAAGACGAGGCGTGGTGAAGGAAGCTATGTGGAGAAATACCTGACTGAACCGCAACGAAGGATTGTGAAGTTAAATTCTTTTCGCGCGTAAGCCTGTGTGGGCTGGCTGGCGCAATAGGGGGTTGGAAGTGCCCTCAAGTCACAGCCCGTTAAATTTTTCGCATCAATCACATGATGCATCAAAAGCCCGCATAGGGTGCATAACAAAGAATGACTGATTGGACGAAATGTTCCGGCTCCTTCATTCCGGTTCGAAGCCCAGGATGATACTGAACTTGGCGTAGTCTTTCCAGGTGGTCGTTTTGGGATCGATCCATGGTTTGTCGAACCCTATGCCGTAATCAAATCCCAGCAGGCCAAACATCGGAAGGAAAATCCGGAGGCCCGCACCCACCGAGCGCTTCAACTGAAAGGGACTGAATTCGCGGAAGGAGTTCCACGAATTTCCGCCCTGCGCCCAAAGGGATGCGTACATCGTTGCACTGGGGTTGAGCGACAGCGGATAGCGCAATTCCAGGGTGTACTTGCTGAAAATGGTCGCGTCTTCCGTTAGGTTTTTGAAACTGTATTCCTCGATGCTTTTCGCCTTGACTTCTTCGACTTCGTATCCGCGCAAGGCAAAGATGTCGCGTCCCGTCACGGTAAACGACTGGTTGTTGAGTCCGTCGCCACCCACCACAAAGCGTTCAAACGGCGGGGTCCCCAGGGCCTTTTTATAATATCCCAGGATGCCGAGCCGCGCGTTGAATGCCAGAACGAGTTTGCCGGTCAGGTTCAGGTACCAGTCGCCGTCGATCCGCCATTTGTGGTACTCCACCAGGCGGTAGCGTTCGCTGACCGAAGCGGAGTCGGGATTCCAGTTTGGACGGAACAGAGAATACGGAGGGGTAAGTTGCATGGTCAACGACAGCCGCGAACCGGATCTCGGGAACAGGGGATCGGAAACCGTACTGCGCAGGAAAGTCGTCTTCAGGAAGAGGTTGTAAAAATCGCCATCCTTCACGTCTGTATCGCCTGCCCTGAAGCCGACGTAATTGCGGAGGCGGATCTGCTCGACGTTTGCCGACGAACTCACGGCAAAGTTGTCGTCGGGCCATTTGAGCTGGGTGCCCAGCGCCCCTGAAAAACGCAGGATGCCCAAACTGCCGAGGCTGCTTGAACTGTACGCGGAATTGTCAATTTTACTGTAGATGCCTCCCAGCGTCAAAGACGTTGGCCGTTTGCCCCCCAGCCAGGGTTCGGTGAAAGAAAAATTGTACGACTGGTAATAACGACCGTTAGTCTGTGCGCGAAGGGAGAGCTTTTGTCCGTCGCCCTGGGGCAATGGGCTCCAGGATTCCTTTTTGAAAAAATTGCGGGTCGAAAAATTGTTGAACACCACGCCCAGGGTTCCGATGAGTCCGAAAGCGCTCCATCCCGCCGACAACTCGAGCTGATCGGAAGGGCGCTCTTCAACGAGGTATTCGATGTCAACCGTTCCGCGCTTAGGATTGACCGGAGTCTGGATGTCGAGGGATTCCGGATTGAAATAGCCAAGGGCCATGACCGCGCGCTGGGAGCGGATGATGTCGGAACGGCTGAATTTCTGCCCAGGGCGCGTACGCAACTCCCTGCGGATGACGTGCTCGTGCGTCCGGTCATTGCCCGTGATCACCACCCGGTCGATGGTTGCGGGCGGGCCCTCCGTAATGCGAATGAGCAAATCGACAGAATCGTTTTCAACACCCGTCTCCACGGGCTCAGCCCGGAAAAAGAGGTGCCCCTCGTCCATATACAAACTGCTCACATCCCGGCCGTCGTTGGAAAAGCTAAGCCGCTTTTGCAACAACTCTAAGTTGTAAACGTCTCCGCGCTGGATGCCCAACACGTTGCGGATGTGCTGGTCGCTGTACAGCGAATTGCCCTTAATGGCGATGTTGCGAAAGTAAAACCGGTTACCTTCGAACAGATCGATGCGTATGCGCAAATCACCTTGATCGTCACGCCACACCGTATCCGAAAGCAGGATGGCATTCCGGAATCCTTCCTTGTTGTAATAGGCAATGAGCTTATCTTTATCGGCTTCGTAAAGGCCTTCTTCGAACTTCGACTTGCCAAAAAGCCGCCCCTTGCGTCGGGTATCTTTCATCTGCTTGCGCAGTTTCCGGTCGCTGACCTGCTGGTTGCCTTCAAATTCAATGCTGGCAATGCGAACGCGATCCCCTCTTTCCACGGAGATGACGAGCTTCACCGAATTCACGCGCTTCTCATCGGGAATTTCTTCTATGCCCACCCTCGCATCGTAGTAGCCTTTGTCCATATAGTGCTTCTCGATGCTGCGGATGATGGCCTCGCGCACTTCTTCCGTAAACACGGCGTTGCGCGGGAGGTGGTTGCTTACGATGACGTTGAGCTCTTCGTGAGCCGACTTCCTGATTCCGCGGTAAGAGTGGGTGGAGTAACGCGGTTTCTCCTCAACGGCGATCACGAGACCGAAGCCACCGGCCTCAAGAGGCTCAAGCTGGATGTCGATCTGGTTGAAGAGCCGCTGCCGGAACAGGCTCCTGATGGCATTGGGAATTTCGGGCCCCGGCACCGCAATCTTTTGCCCGGTGCGCAGTCCTGAAATCCCAATGATGGCGCCCGCATCGGTATGGGCGTTACCGGTCACCCGAACGGACCCAATTTCGTACACCTTGTTGTCATAAGGCACGAAACCCTCCTGTTGTGCTTTGGCCGTCAGCCAGCAAAACAGGCTAAATAGAAAAATAGTGGAGTGGTTCCGAATCATCAGTCAAAATGAAGGCAGACAAGGCATAACGCAAAGCATGCCCTCTGCATTGCGGGGCCAAAGGTAAACATTCCACATCAACCGATGGGAGGGTCGCCCGGGCTGTTTCATGCAAGTTGCTCAGAGGTCTTGCCGAAGCGCCGCTCGCGCTGCTGGTAGTCGAGGAGTGCCTCATACAACTGCTCTTTTCCGAACTCCGGCCAGAAAAGCGAGGTGAAATAAAGCTCTGTATAGGCAAGTTGCCAGAGCAGGAAATTGGAAATGCGGTACTCGCCGCTGGTGCGGATCAACAGTTCCGGATCGGGAATGCCTGCCGTGCTGAGCTGGCCGGCAAAAGTGCGTTCGTCAACGGGGGTTAACAACCGGCCTGCAGCCGCCTCAGCCGCAAGTGCGTTTGCAGCATGCAGGATCTCCCAGCGCGCACTGTAGTTGATGGCCAGGATCAGTTGAAGTCCGGTGTTGTCATTGGTGCGGGCCACCGCCTCTTCCAGAGCCCTCCGCGTCTTCTCCGGCAAGGCGCCCAGGTCACCGATGGCCTTCAGTCGAACTCCGTTGTTGTGCAAGGCCTGGAGTTCCCGGCGCAGGGTCTCTACAAGCAGGTCCATCAATCCGGTAACTTCCAGCACAGGACGGTTCCAGTTCTCGGTAGAAAAAGCGTAAAGCGTGAGATGGCGGATGCCGAGTTCCGCACAGGCCTCGGTGATCTGCCGAACGGACTGGACCCCGGCCCGGTGGCCGAACAGTCGCGGCATGCCCTCGCGTTTGGCCCAGCGGCCATTGCCATCCATGATCACCGCTACGTGCGTGGGCAATCTTTTGAGGTCTAGCCGCTCTTTAAGCGAAGTTTTCATTCCCTGGGGTAAAAATAAGATCAAATCCAGCATTGAGCGTCCGAATTCAGAGCCACCCGGCCGTAGCTCTGCGGTAAATTAGTTTTGGCGAAACCGCCTCCGGATGGAAAAAAAGCCTTTATTTTGTCTAACAATTAACAATTAACTTTAATGTTTTACAGGTTAGTTCTCAGTTTTTTAACGGCGTTTATTGCCACCTACCTCATCATTCCGTCGATCATCAGCATCGCCAAGATCAAACGGCTTACGGATGAGCCCGACGAGCGCCGGGCGCACAAACGGAGCATTCCCACCCTCGGCGGCATCGGCATTTTTGCCGGCGTGCTCTTTTCCATTGTGCTGTGGACCCCCTTTGAACTCTTTGGCAACCTGCAGTACATCCTGTGCGCATTCATCGTCATCTTCCTCATCGGCGCCAAAGACGACATCATCCCGCTGACGCCCTACAAAAAGATGATTGGACTGATCCTGGCGGCCCTCATACTGGTATTCCAGGCCAACATAAGGATCACGAGTTTTTATGGCATTTTTTCCATTGAGGAGCTGCCATTTGCCTGGAGTGTCGCCGTCAGCCTGTTCACCATATTGGTTATTGTCAACGCCTTCAACCTCATCGACGGCATCAACGCCCTGAGTGGCAGCATGGGAATACTCATTGCCAGCGCTTACGGAGCCTGGTTTTACCTTGCCGACCAGGTCGTATTGAGCATCATTTCGTTTGCCCTGGTGGGTTCGCTGATCGCTTTTCTGAAATTCAACCTGACGCCGGCAAAGATCTTTATGGGCGACACAGGATCCCTGCTGATCGGGATGATCTGCTCCATCCTGACCATCCGGTTTATCGAACACGCTTCGTCGTCAGCCAACCCTGCAGTTCATGCACAGGCGGCACCCGCCGTGGCCATCGGCATCCTCTTTCTGCCACTCTTCGACATGCTGCGAGTCTTTGTCGTCCGCCTGTTATCCGGCCACTCGCCATTCAGCCCCGACCGGCGCCACATCCATCATCTGCTCGTCGATTCAGGACTCAACCACCTCCAATCGACCATCCTGCTGGTCGGCGTTAATTCATTGGTCATTCTGTTTGTATTGCAGGCTCAGGAATGGGGCAACGTCGCGCTCATTGCCGGTATCATCGGCTTTGGCGCCACGCTGAGCGCTCTGCTCACGCGCATCCACAAACAAAAAAATGCCCTGAGGCATGACGTTGTATAAATTTCTGCTCCTCTTCGCGGGAGGCGGACTCGGCAGCCTCACGCGCTACTGGATGTCCGGATTGCCCTGCTTTTCACACCACCGCTTCCCCCTGGCCACTCTGGCCGTCAACCTCATCGCCAGCCTGATCCTCGGCATGGCCTTTTCCGCCTACCAGCGCTTTCCCGGCCACCACTGGATCTACTTTTTCCTCATCAGCGGTTTTTGCGGCGCCCTCAGCACCTTCTCCACTTTTTCCGGAGAAAACGCCGCGCTGCTCCGCCACGGCGACTATGCACTGTTTATTCTGTACGCCCTGGGCAGCGTCGCCGGCTGCCTGCTTGCATTCTTTGCGGGGCACCTGGTAATGAGGTGATAAGGTATGCAGTCAGCAACTGAACCTAATGAGTAATGAGCTAAAATAATAGTCGATTCTTCCAGATCAAACATTGACCCTCCGTTCGACAATTTCCCTCCATTCCTCGTTGTGAAGTATATTCTGTGCTTTTCGGACCGAACCTTGTCCAATTGAAGTGACACCAACGAAAAAAGTACCGCGATCGTACAGTTCTAATGAGTCGGCTTGTTCACGGCTTATGGAGTTCCCAATTACCAAAAAACATTTTATAATATCTCCATAAGTAATTTATCTGGACTTCACAAATCCAAACGATTTAACACATTTGGTTGATGCAAGTCTTATATAATACAAGCCCGCCGGGAAATTAAATAATTTAATGAATGTTTCACTTTCCCAAGATTGGACTTTCCATTGATAAATCACCTCTCCCCGAAGATCCATTAGACTCAGCATTAAGTTTGGTTTAACAACATCCTGATCAAATTTGATGACCAACTCATCATCATTCAGTGAGTAATTCCATTTGAACGGGTTTTCAATAATTTCATGATTCTCCAAACTGGTAATAATCGGTGTCAATATGTTAACAGTATCAGCTTCCGTACAATCAGGAAATGGACAACCCATACTGTCCAGCTTTATTAAAACGGCATCATCCTCTTTCTCCCGCCAGGCATTGATAAAATAATAAGATCCACCCACTAAGATCCCATTATCCCTGGTTTCTGAAATATGATCCATGATGAATTGTGTCCTTCGCAAGCGGTCGTATGGGTAACTATAATATCTGCGCTTCCATTTTATATTACCTTGATCATCTACTCGAAACAAGCCAAAACCATCAACCCGATCTTCTTTAATATATTCCTTTTCGTAAGATATATATAAACATACCATGTCACCATTTTTCCAACCGAAGGCATAAGGATAATCTATAATTTCTGCATGAGCAGGAACAATTATTTTCCATCTTAACAGTAAACTACTATCAAAACTATACACTAAAAATTTATCCTCTCCTGCCGGATGTTCAATATCTGCCACCCACATACTCTTTTTATTTATTGTAAAAGTTCCATATACATGAAAATAAGTCTTGGTCCCAATTCGGCCTAATTCAGATGATAATAACTTCTTATTCATTATTTCATTTCCATCATCATCATAAATAATCTGAACAGGTATTTTATAAATGCTGAGTGAATCAACTGTTCCGCAAATCTGTGATTCGCCCCGTTCGTTGACCTTAAACCAAAACAACCAGGGTGCATAGGTCACCGGATAATGATGGGTGTTCAAATCACGCTTCCAGATAATTTCACCATTGGTATCGAGTTTGGTCAAATGATAAGACGCACGATTGCTTGGTAAGTTCCATTGAATCCTATAACTCAATAAAAATAAACTGTTGTTGTAATATTTTATGTCAACTGCATCTTCAGTTATTGACCAAAGGCTATCTTGCGGTGGGTAATAAATTTTAACCCAATTGGAATCTCCCTCTTTATTTAATTTACAAACAGCTGGTGCTAGAATTACATATGGATCTCCTCGTGGAGAATTATAGAAGTAATCAATACAAACAAAAATAGATGATTCTGAATGACATAATTTACTTGACCCAAATTGTGGTTTTCTAACAAAACGCTTGTACCAAATCAGCTTTCCTTCCAGGTCTGTTTTTGCCACTTTCGTGCACTCGACATCTTCCTCATAACAATAGGTACCCGTACAAAAATAATAATGTTCCTCATCCACATCAGTGCCCCAGGCTGCATCCCCGTCCCTCGCCCAGGGGTATTGTTTGACATAATGTTCCGTCTGGGCTGATACCATTCCGCAATAAATAAGATGAATTGCAAGTATTAAGTATCTCAGACAATATTGTAATGATAATGCATCCGTTTCCATCTTATAATTTTATCAATTTTTCAGAAATCACATTGCCATTATTTAATATTGCTTTAACCATATACAATCCACTTTTCAGGGATTTAATATCTAAGGCTAAATCCTGTGTGCCATTTGATAGAAGTTTACGAAAAAACATCTTACCATCAATAGCACATATTTCCATTGCAGTTATTATATCATTTGCTTTCAAAAGAATACGGTCCTGAGCAGGGTTAGGAACGATTTTTAGAATACTCTTTTGTTTTCCCATTTGTTGATCCGGGCCTAAAATGAGTGGGGCGTTGGGTGCATTCACATCACCACTGATATGATAAAGTTTTTCCTCCAAAATATATAATAATGCTGATGCAGCTGAGGCTTCCCGACAATAAGATAAGGCCAATGCATTAAGTGAATCCAATTCAAATTGATGAATTAGAAAATTTTGAGGGTCTCTATATAAACGGATGGACAAGTCCGCTACAAATAACCAATCTTCTTCATCCTGGTTCATTGCTGTAGTATTTGCTATAATTGAATCACAAAGCTCAAAATCATTTCGGTACCTGTAATAATCCAATAAATATTGAGTCTTTGAAAAATCTTCCATGGCACTAAGTAAAGAAACCAATGAGTCCAATTGATCCATACCTGAATAATGGTTCAAGAGTGCAAATAGTTGATATTGTTTTTGATAATTGGCATGATCATACAAAGAATGAACAGAGTCCCTTGGTGCCGGGTACGAATGGTAATAGTCACTGTTCAGCAGTTCAATTGTTTCGGTAGCATAATAATTTTCCAATGAAGAATTAAAATATTCAGGAATTGGTGCGTTTGCAGTTAGAATTTGCAATTTGGAACTCGTGTCCATCCCGGAACAGATCAGGACATCTAAAACTTCAAACGTCAAAAAGGGCGAGGCAGCAATTAAATTGTCATAGGTTGCAGTACCATCTGGATCATTGTTTAAACCATCGAGCAGCAGTGCTTGATTGCCACCGTCTAAAACCTGCGTGTATTCAAATTGTTTATCATTCCAAAATCTAAACAGACTGTCTGAATAGTATTCTTCTTCAATACTATCATTTGGGAAATTATATTCATCGAGAATGCAGTTAATCCTAGGATCTTTACTTCCATCTGATTTTTGATTCAAATGTCTGCTAAATGCTGAACAACTTGGAGCCCTATTGTTGGCGGCACAAAGTGGAATTAGCCTTAGGTCTAAATTTGGATTTAGTTCTGGGTCTTCATGCCAGTAATTCAAGGGAAGAGTTAAACTGATTAAATCGTAACTTGATACAGGTTTATGACTGAACAAGTTGACTGCCGGTACATTCTGGGTTCCCTGATTTTTCAGTCGTGCTCCCCAGACTAAATGGTCTTCCTTTGTGACGCTGTAGCAGTTCTGAACCAATTCAACGTTTTGCACGTCTCCTCTGAAGAAATTTCCCGTTGAAGGATCTTTGGTAGATACCCATTTATTACCCTGAATCAGATTGCTCAACGCGCCAGGGAATCTTGAAATGAGTCCGTACCTGAATGAACTAACTTGATTGGAAATCATATTATACTGACTTTTTCCACTAAAATAAATTCCTTCATTACACTCAGCAAACCTGTTGTTGATAATATCCATTCCGATTGTCCCGAGACTAAAAATGTGCGTTGTGTTATTTTCAAACAAATTAGGTCTGTAACTTCCATTCATTATACCAACTCTGAATCCATCCCGCCCAAGATTCAGGTCGATGGATGATTTTGCATCAATAGCATGGGTCAGATCCTGAAATGTGCAATTATCATAAATCATGGGCGAAGCATCAATGGTAATTATTCCTACATCACCGGTTATTGTAGTTGGAGCACTTGAACCGTTTGGATTAAACAATGTGATCCCTGGCCCCATATTGCCAAAATCACAATCTCTTATTTCCACACCATGTACATCCCACATACTGATCCCGGCATAACCATTAGAGGAACTAAAATCACATTCAGTAAAGAAACTTGAATTTTCTGTACGATATGGATAAAACTCAACAGCTTTTCTATTATTGCTAAAAGTGCTTACTGAAGCTACTATGATTCCTCCCCAATAATCTGTTTCCCATTCATGCTCGTAACTCTTGGTAGTTACCCCAACTATTGCATGACTTATTACTGCATTATTCAATATGACGACACCCGGATCTCCAGAAATGGGTGGATCAAAAATACTCACCTGGGAATGAGATTTTGTACTGCCTTCTACCTGGATTCCTGGCCAGAAATCAACGTCAGGACATAAACTTGAAATAGTTGCCCCCTCAACAATTAACTTTCCGCTACGTTTTACTAAAATTCTTTTATTGGTGAACACATCACAATTGATTGTTAATGTTGCCAGAGGCTCTACTATAACTTCAGAAGCTATTCTCGATGGATTATTCCAAGTAACTGTTTGCCCACTTTCAATGATGATGTCTGGGTCATCGTCATCGCACAATACATCATGATTGCTGTATGGAAGAATCGGCAGATACGTGTGTAGTTTGTTGAACTGTTTTGGAGTCAATGCATTTTTTGCACCCCCATTATTCCTCATGATATTATTTCCTGTCTGTGCTTCTTCGTCTTTATCTATATCATAATAATCACAACTAGAGCTATTGGCTTCCTGTTTAAATCCCATGCAATGTAATATTTCATGATTAAGTAATCCCGGAAATGCTTCTGTACCAGGATCATTGGATATGTAATAATACCACAAACACCAGGTTTGGCAAATGGGTATAACTAGATTTGCCTCACCCCAGACATTGCAATTTGAACCTGGAGCAACAGCACGCATAAATACATCTACTACTTTTGATCCATAGGCAGAATATGTTTGTTTCAAGTATGAGGCATCTGTAAAGTCTGGTTCTCTATTTTGATCATATAAAGTTTGGTCAGAAATAAAATGTATTCCTGATTCAATATTTTCAGGAGGATATATCGCCAACCTGTATTTGGCATCGGAGACAAAGCCATTTTGTTGTCCAAGACAATTTTTTGAAATATTCTGCTCAAGATGCTCCAGGACTGCATTTGCATCATCAATTAGGCTCTGCGCAATAGTTATTCCAGTTACATTAGAGTTCCCATTACCATCGTCATTCCGGCGAAAATTTCCATCACCATTCCCGTCTAATATAAAATGAAAATTAACCCAGATTGTGCTGACTTTTACTCTTGACAAATCTGTGAAATCATTACAGGAGTATCCACTTGAATTCTGTTGAGCAAAGGCAGGAATTAAGCTAAAAATATCAATCAAAATTAAACCTGCAATTCTCGATAGAATTTTAACCGGCCAGGTTGGTTGGTTGGTTGGTTGGTTGGTTGGTTGGTTACATTTTTCATGGCTTTTTTTTATTGGAAACAATATTCAAATATACGTTTAATTTGTTCATTTGCCATAATTATTATCGCATTTTTTGATAAATAAAATAAATTTAACATATCCTATCCCCTTGACAAGGCAGGCCCGCAACATCGTTGAATTTAGCTTCCCAATCCTTGGTTGCAGCTCAATCAGCAATCGTTTCATAGAACTTCATTCGCTGAGCCTCGTCTTGTTTTGCTTAGCGGCCACCTCCTTTCATTCCGGATTCAAAAAATGGAATTTTTGGAAACGCCTCAATTCCCCCCCCCCTTCCACCCATTTTTCTTTAACTTCGCCTCAGGACCGGGCTGATTCAGGTACCCGTGAACATCCCGGCCTACAGGCATGATTCACCACTTCACCCTCGCGCGCGTATGACTTCCAATTTATTGTTCAAGGCAGGATTGGTCTTAAACGTCCTGTTCCTGATGATGCTGGCTTCCAATATGTTTTTCTCCTTTAAGATCCCCAACGGGCTGACCCCTCAGGGCAAGATGTTTTCCATTCTGCTGCTTGCCGGCGTGGTTGCGCTCATCCTCCTGGCCCTGTTCCTGAAAAGCCGCAGTCAACTGCTGCTCGCCAACATCCTGCTTTGGATCAGCGCCGCCCCCTTTGCCATTGGACTGGCGGTCACGATTTTCCTGGCTGTGGCCTTCACCCTGTTTGGAAAATGATTTGCGCTCCCTGCGCGTTCCGGAAAGCATCGAAGAACCCAGCCCGGCCACTAAGGTAATTTTTGCATGCTCCCGAAACCGGCACGATTCTAAGGGACATGGGAAGAAATGGTCGTTTTGCTGTTGGGTTAACTACGTACTTTCGCCATGGTTGTCAACGGCACCTGAATACGTTCACACTCAACCCAACAATGCCCCTGGAAACCCAGGCACGTTGAAATCGCTTAAAGAAAAAAACGAACGCTAAGCTTGCAGCCCGATCCGGAATCACATGTGGCATCTTCTGCTTCTGCAGCGTCGCACTACAGGTCCCCGGGCAGAACGCATGAGTGGATGTCCCAGAGAACAGGAGCCAGGGATTTGCTGACCCGGAAGGGCTGTACCATTGATGCTCCTCGCCAAATGATCGGAGTGCTTGGAATGTGGCTGCTGCTATCCTGGCTGCAGCCCACCTTTGGAACTTCCCAGACCGCCCGGCTGTTTTGCCATAAGGTGGTCGCCTCTGCGCGGTTTCAATTTGCTGACAGCCTCGTCGTCGAATATGCATCGCTCATTGTAAGCAGGAGCGGCACGATTCCCTTTCTTTATCGCTTCGACAGCCTGAACAACACCTTGTCCTTTGACTCAGGCCCCGACAGTTTGCTGGTGTGCTACCGCGCCATTGCACTGGGTGCGGGTACGCGCTTATCCGGACGCGATACCTCCCTTCGGACAGCTCCGCTGAAACCCGGCTATGCCCGTCTGCAGGGTCCTGTCCGGGCTACTGCCGACGACGGCAGACCGGGAATTTTGTATTCCGGCAGTTTCAGCCGCGGCCTGAGTACCGGCAACAACCAGTCTCTGGTGCTCCATTCCAAACTGAACATACAGCTGGCAGGTGATCTTGGAGAGGGCATCCGAATTTCCGGAGCACTCTCCGACGACCAGATCCCCATCCAACCAGACGGCAACACGCGACAGATCCAGGAGTTCGACCGGCTGTTCCTGAAACTGACTGCAAAGGGGCAATCTCTTACTGCGGGTGATTTTTCGATCCGGCCTACCGAAGGCGAATTCCTGCAGTTTTTTAAAAAGAACAAAGGCGCGTCGCTCGCTACGCGATTTGAATGGAACGGTTGGAAGCTGGAAAATCAAACGGCTGCAGCCATCTCCCGCGGCAAAACGCACCGCCTGCAACTGACGACGCGGCATGGAAACCAGGGTCCTTACCGGCTTACAGGGCGCGACGGCGAGCGATTCATCATCCTGCTGGCGGGGTCCGAGCGCGTATGGCTTGACGGAAACTTGCTGGAACGCGGAGAGCAACTGGACTACACCATTGACTACAACCAGGCTGAGATCCGGTTTATGCCCAGGCAGCTCGTCTCTGAACAAACGCGCGTATTCGTCGAGTTCGAATACCTCGACCAAAATTACACGCGCAGTCTGTTTGCTCACCAGGCGAAAGCCCAAAAAGGACCCTGGACCATCTATGCCAATCTATTCAGCGAGCGCGACAGCCGCCTTCCGGCTGTTCCGGAAGACCTCGACTCTGCCGATCTCCGCATGCTCGCATTGGCCGGAGACGATCTCGCGTTGGCCGTACGAACGGGCGTTAGGTCATCAGGATTGGATTACGACGTCAACCGGGTTTACTACCGCCAACGCGATACCCAGGTGGTGGTGCAGGGGCTCCCCACCCGCTATGCCTACCTGGTTCACGATCCCTACGCCGACAGCAGCGCACTGGCGGTGAGCTTTTCAGAAGTGGCCGCCGGAATGGGCGACTACGTACTACAGCAAAGCAACGCAAACGGACGCGTTTATGCCTGGAGCGCACCGGACCCCGCCACCGGGGCCTTTCGTGGCAACTACCGCGCCGAAGTCCGCCTCATAGCTCCCGCTGCACACCTGGTCGCCAACGCTGGCTTCAGCGTTCCGGGCCGTCGCGATGCCTTGCTCTCTGCTGAATTTGCCGCTTCCTCCCGCGACCAAAACCGGCTGTCTTCCCTCGACGACGGCGACAACTCGGGGTTCGCCGCAAAACTGCTCACCCGCTCACCCGAGCTGGGCTTCCGCGCCAATGCCTTGCGACTGCAGGCCGAGGCAAGTTATCGTTTTGTTCACGCATCTTTTGCTCCCGTCCAGTCCTTCCGTCCGGTCGAATTTGTCCGCGACTGGAACCTTGCCGGCGCACCAGCCGGGGCGGAGCATCTGCCGGAACTCACCCTGCGAATGAACATCCAGGATCGCTGGAAACTGATCTACTCGGGCAGCCGCTACCTCCGCGGAAGCGCTTACGACGGGCAGCGCAACCTGGCAACCCTTCAGTTTTCAGACTCACTAACAAACGTTAGTTTTACATTTAATTCCCTGTCGGCCAAACAGCAGGATGCCCGCACCCGGTTTTTACGCCCTGTTCTGGAAGGATCCCGGCGGCTGGGAAACGGCTTCGAACTGAGTCTGCATGCTGCGCGCGAACGCCATGAACGCTTTGCTGCCGGTAGCGACAGCCTGACAGCGGAAAGTTTTTCCTTCGACCGTTTGGATGGGCGCATTCGATGGCAATCGCGCAAGGGATCCCGCATGGAGCTGCACGGAAATTACCGAAGCGACCTGAGCCCTTCAGGCAGGCAATTTTCACCAGAATTAAGTTCCTTCGAATTTGGCTGGCTGGCGGACCTTCCTAACACTCGTTCGGGTGCATGGGAACTCCGGGTTTCCGGACGCAAACTCCAATACGCCGACCCGGCAGTCAGCGTCTCTCTCGGCAGCCTTTTCCTGCTTGGATCGGTGGATCACCGCATTCAGGGATGGAACCAGGCCCTGCGCCTACGCAATTTCTATGCACTCAACAGCGGCTCCGAGCCGCGGCAGGAATTTGCGTTTGAGGAGCGGAAACCGGGAGAAGGCGACTTCATTTACGTCGATTTCAACCAGGACGGCGCACGCCAGCAGTTTGAATACGTTTACGCTCCCGACATCGATACCGCCCGCTATGTCCGCTTCCAGTTGTTCAATTCCGAATACATCCAGGTCCACCAGGCAAGCTGGAACCAGGTCCTCCAAATTGATCTGCGCGAATTCGGAGCCGAGGGCTGCAGGCTTTGCCGGATGCTGAGGCCCCTGTCACTGGAATCGACGGTGCGCTTCACGACCAAGCTCGGAGAGGAAACTGCCTGGGAATCGCGACTCAACCCGCTATACTTCGCGTTCAGGCCGGAGCGCAGCATTGCCTACCAATCGTTCGTCCGGCAGACCCTGTATTTCCAGAGGGGCCATCCGGTTTTTGAATTCCAGATCGGACTCGACCACTCTGGGCACAAGGTATCGCTCACTTCCGGGGCAGAGGAGCGAAAAAGCCTGAGGCCGCATTTCCGGATGCGGGTCCGCGCATTCAACACCACCGATCTTACCCTCGACGTCGAGCAACAATTCGAATCGCGCACGGCGCAGCTGTCTCCCGATCAGGATTACCGCCTTTTTACCAGGGCCCTGCAACCCGGAGTGCTGTGGCAGCCTTCGCAACATCTCCGCATGGAGGTCCGCACCGGGATGCGATGGGTCGATGATCTGCTGCACGGAGGCGAAGGAAGCCTACTCAAAACCCTTAGCCTGGAAACGGCCCTGTCCCTGTCACCTGGCATTTCCCTTCGGTGGCAGACTGCTTACCTGCATGCCCGTTATGCCGGAAATACCGGAGAGCTTGCAGCTTTTCACATTCTCCAGGGATTCAGAAACGGCGACAATTTCTCCTGGGAACTCCAGGCCGATGCGCGCCTCAGCGCCCTGATCACCCTGCAACTGGGCTACAACGGGCGCAAAGCTGCCCAAGCAGCTTCACTCCATACCGGGAGGATGCAGCTTCGCGCAAATTTTTGAAAACCGGACGCCCCCAAAACAATTGCCTGTTACTCACGTTAGTCGGAGGCGTACAGGGCCTTCGGCGGCTTTCGTCCGAAGGGCATTATCTTTGCCCCTCCTAAATAACACAGCCAAATATGCATTTTAAGTCGGATGTAGAAGGAATAGACCAAATGGCCCGGTCCTACCAGGCGCTTCGGTCGGAAATTGGAAAGATCATCGTAGGTCAGGATGAGGTCATCAAAGCGGCCCTGATCTCCCTGTTCAGCAACGGTCACAGTTTGCTGGTTGGGGTTCCGGGCTTAGCCAAGACCTTGCTGATCAATACGATCGCCCAGGCGCTGGACCTCAGTTTCAAGCGGATCCAGTTTACTCCCGACCTGATGCCCTCCGACATTACCGGCTCGGAAGTTCTGGATGAAGACCGTCATTTCAAATTCAACCGCGGGCCCCTATTTGCCAACATCGTCCTCGCCGACGAAATCAACCGCACCCCGCCCAAGACTCAGTCTGCGTTGCTCGAGGCAATGCAGGAGCGCAGCGTCACGGTGAGTGGAGTGAAGCACATGCTGCCCGATCCGTTTTTTGTACTGGCTACCCAGAACCCCATCGAGCAGGAAGGCACCTACCCCCTCCCCGAAGCCCAGCTCGACCGCTTCATGTTTAACATTCTGCTGGACTACCCCGGTTACGAAGAAGAAGTGCGCATCGTTCGGCAAACGACTTCGGACTATGCGGCGGAGGTGCACAACGTGGTGACCGCTACAGAAATTTCAGAATACCAGCGACTCGTCAAAAAGGTTCCGGTTGCCGACAACGTACTCGAATATGCGGTGTCCCTGGTGTCCAGAACGCGACCCGATCCCAAAACGGGTCTTCCCGAAGTCAACCAATACGTGAGCTGGGGGGCGGGCCCGCGCGCTTCCCAATACCTGGTACTGGGCGCAAAATGCCATGCCGTGCTCAACGGCAAGTACTCTCCGGACATTGAAGACGTCCAGGCCATTGCAGGACTGGTACTGCGGCACCGCATCGTGCTCAATTACAAGGCTGAGGCGGACGGGCTGAAGGTCGACGCCTTCATTTCGAGGTTGCTCTGATGGGGGCAGTAGTTCACCCACCGCTTACCGGGGTACGCCCCCAAAATTTTTATGATTCCCTGTTTCGCAGGAAGATGATTGGCTCGCCTGCAACCTGCCCGCAACCCTTCAGGAAGGCACCCGGTTTTCGATCATGTAGCAAAAATAAATCAGATCATCGGGAGATAAAAAGGGAGTTTCAATCAGGTCTCGCAGATCTGCGCATCTAAAATACTGAGCACCTATCCGCGATCATCCGCGGACAAAACACATAAGGTCTTCTCGCAGCTTGTAACAGACTTACTTTTTCTTTTGGTAGGGAAAATTCTTTGACGCGCTGCGCATCAGCGAGCGGCTGAGTTTTTCGGCGCTGCTTCCCACGCTGCCCTCGGCCTGCCAGTCGTATTTCCACAGCAACTCTCCCCGACTGTGCTCGTGCAGCACGAGGTTTGCGCTTACCTCGTTGGTGGTACCCCATACGCCAAATAGCAATCCGATGGCCACGGCACCCCCCTCCGACATGGGCCGTGACAAATTCACTTTTCCGCTGAGCACCGCATCGACATCCAGCAAACGGCAAAGATCTTCGCGGGTTTTGTCACGGATCGTCCCGTATTCCACACCCTTCTCTCGAAGCAGCGCATTCGTTTTGTCGATGTCCTGGAAACGGACGGTGAATTTTTTCTTGCTGAGCTCCTGCAACAGGTACCCATAGGCGTGACCCTGAATGGAGTAGCTCGTCTTCTTCTCGTCTTCGCGAACCATTTCCGCAGTCACGTTCTTGGGCAGGTTCCTGCTGTCAATCTGCACATTAAAAGGAAGGATGGCCACCAGTTTGTGCCGCGAGGTGAGCTTGTCAAAATCCGGACTTTTATATACAGACGGGGCACAAGCAACCATCATGCCGGAAAAAGCAAAAAAGACAAACAAATGGAACTTTGACATTGGTATTTTTGTTGGTATCAAGTTTAATAAATATTTCCCGGAAGTAAGTTTCACAAAATTAAGGGTACCTCGAATAACCCAGTTTTGATGCCAGAATGAATTTAGCAAAACAAGACGAGGCGCAGCGAAGGAAGCTATGTGGAACGATAACTGACTGAGCTGCAACGAAGTATTGTGAAGCTAAATTCATTGAGTGGGTAAGCCTGTGCGGTCTGACTGGCGCAATAGTGGGTTATTCGAGGTGCCCTTAAGCATTGGGCCGCAGGTGCCAAACGCCCTTATTCTGCTGGGCGGAACTTCCAGAGCGAAGCACCCATCCATACGACCGAGGCTGTCATGCAAATTGCTCCGACCAAGACCAGCAGCGGCGGCATGCCGAAATAGACTTCCATCAAAATTCCGATGGGCATGAGCAGCCCCGCCAGCGCCAAACCGGAAATGACATTGGCCCTTTTGATCCCGGATTCAAAACGGATGAGGAGGTAGCCCATCACCACGTTGAGAAATGCAAACAGGTTGCCGTGTACATGCGCCAGGCGAGATTCAAAATGCTTGCCAGAAGAATAGGAATTGATCCACGCCTCTTTGTCCGGAGCAAAATCCCTCAGGTAGATCAGCAGAAAACCGTAGAGCATAAAAAAGCCCATGGTAAAAAAACCTACTGCCATGTTTTTATATCCGTTCATATTCGATGAATTTTGATTTGGCCTTCCAGAATGATAAATATACGATCATTGCAGCAGCCATTCGCCATCTGAAACCAAAAAACTTGCTTCCCCAAATCGCGGCCTTATCATCGGGCGATCACCAGCCGGCTTCGGGCCAGGATGGCATTCCCCTCCAACCACTGAAGTTGGTATATGCCCAGGGGCAGCCGGTCCAGTTCAAGTGCTCTGCTGCCGCGATCCAGATGCTTCCACTCCTTCGCGGTCCTTCCCAAACCGTCGACCAGCCGAAGGATTCCGTTGGCAGGGGTTCCGGAAATATATACCGAAGCAGCTTCTCCTGCCGGATTGGGATACGGTGAGAAGCGGTTTGCCGGAAAATCATCCGGAGAAGATGCGCCAACCGTGCGCTCCCATCTGAGCAACTGCAATCCTCCGTGCGTGGAAATAAATGGAAATCCAGGCGTACGAACGTTCGTTAGCGCTATGGTGTTTCCCAAAACATCCACTCCCCAGGTACCGGTACTGTCGTCAGGAGCGCCCCACTGTCCTGTGATCCGGGGCTGCACTTCCTCTATGCTTAAAACCTGGGTGTCGCCGCCCGATAAAAATAGCGCTCCCGCTTCGGGGCTGTAGACGATCTCGTTGCAATGCCCGGGGCTGCCGTTCCACGATCCCAGAGGCAGAGGCTGGCTGGTGCAGCTCCACGGATTGATCCAGGCGAGCTGCTTCATGTCGGAAGGATCGGAGACATCCACGACTTCAATCCCGCAAAAGTCCATTGCACAAAACGCCCGCTGGCCCACCCTGCACACATGGTTGCAAAAAATGGTAGCTTCGGCGTCAATGTTGGCTGCCGCATATTTTCCGGTCTCTGTTGGGTGCAATGGGTCGGATACGTCGATGGCGCGAAGGCCTCCGTTGTCGTAGGCCACGAGCAGCAAATCATGCTGCAGCGAAAGTCCGCGCGCGTGATAGCTGTGTTTTTTGCTTCCAAAAAACGGATCTGGAACGATGCTGGAAACAAAACGGATAGGGGCTCCGCGCCCGATGTTGAGTATGACCACTCCATGTTCCATGGCGCCCAGGTAGGCGTAGTCCCCCTGCACGACGACGGTACTGCTCCCCCGGTCAAACGCCGCGCTGTCCCAGCGGCTGATCATCTGCGGATTTTGAGGCTGGCTCACGTCGAGTATGGCCAGACCCGCCCGTTCAGTGACGCCCGTAAATTCTCCGAGGGAAACGTAAAGGGTCTGCTCCCGCTGGGTGAGGCCCGTTGCGCGCAGGCCTCCCAAAGCAGCAACCGATACGGTGTCGACGGGGAGCGGATCCATGGGCTCGGAAACATCGAAGACCACAACGCCCAATTGTTTGGTGGCCATATAAACATAAGGTCTTCCCATGCGGTCGATCAAAGGCGTGTATCCGGAGTAAGGCCACGAAAACTGAAAATTGCCCATTGGATTGAAGACAATCCCGTCAACTGGTTGCGCCATGCATTCGACCGCCATCATACAAACGGCAACCCGCAGGATTCGCATTACAGCGTTCAAGGTCATGATTTACAACAACGTGCCCGAACGAACCAAGGCAAATGGCTGTACAAAAAATCAATCGCGTGTGGCAACGCGGTAAAGCATTATGGCCAGTGCTGCGAAGAAACCCACACCGAGCAGCTGATAAAATCCTTCGCCGAGGTTATGTCCGATAATGGGCTCAAGGGAAAGTCTCTTCAACCCGTTTGCAACATTTTCGTTGACGTTGAGCAGGGCTACGACGACGCCTGACAGGGCGCCACCTGCGACCAGGCCTGTCGCAAAAAGGGCTCCCTTTCCGAGGTCGTCGTTTTCGCGCACGCCCTTGCGGCGTTCCAGTTGCCAATCGACCACGCCTTTAATGGCCCCACCGATGAAGATCGGCAAAGTGGTGGCCAGGGGCAGGTAAGCACCTACGGCAAACGACAGCGATTTGATGCCGCACAACTCCAGAACCAGAGCCAGGAATACCCCGGCAATGACAAACTGCCAGTCGAGGTTGAACGAAAGTATGCCTTTGATCAGCGTGGCCATCAGCGTAGCTTGTGGCGCATTGTATTTTTCACCAATGGCGTGTTCGATGCCCTGAGCCAACATGGCAGAATCGGGTGTGTCGAGCAGCTTGACGGTCCAACCGATGACCACCGAAGAAAAGATGGCTCCAAAGAAGAGCGCCAATTGCTGGTACCTCGGTGTCGCACCGACGATGTAGCCCGTCTTGAGATCCTGCGACGTGGCGCCGGCGTTGGCAGCAGCGATGCAGATCATTCCGCCGACCACAAGGGCCATGGGCTCATATACTTTTCCCGACCATCCCACGCCGATGAATACCAGGCAGGTGGCCATGATGGTGGCGATGGTCATGCCCGATATCGGGTTGTTGGAAGATCCGATGATGCCAACGATGCGCGACGACACCGTAACAAAGAAAGCGCCGAAGATGACGACCAGCAATCCGACGAGCAACTTGGAGATGATCCCCTGCCCCGGAATGATTGGCAGCAAAGCCACGAGCAATACCAGAGCCAGGCTTCCGTACAGAACGACTTTAATGTTGAGGTCGCGGTCAGTTCTGGCAACGCTTTGGTCTCCCTTAAGCTGGACGGCACCGATCGACTCTTTGAAAGAGCTGACGATGGTGGGGATGGTCTTGAGCAGGGTGATGAAACCGCCTGCCGCCACAGCACCCGCGCCGATCTGGCGAATGTATGCGCGATAGATTACTTCAGCGGTATCGCCAAAAGTCCGCGTCGTTTCGTCCCATCCGAACCGGGCTGGGTTGAAGCCGAGCTTGACTGCCTGAGCGTAGATCACGTCTCCGGGGACGAGCGTTGCCAGCAGCGGGATGAGTACAAAAGAACTGAGTACACCACCCGCAACCAGCACACCTGCAATGCGAGGGCCAATGATGTAACCCACGCCCAGGTACTCCGGAGTGATCTCTCCGCTGATGCGGCCCGCCGGCCAGAATTTATTCGTCAGCGAGGTCACGTATCCGGGAACCTCGGCAATCAGGTGAAAGACTTTTTGCATCATGGCATACAGCACGGCGACTCCCAGCCCGAGGTAAGCCGTTTTGGCAAAGTCGCCCCCGCGCTCACCGGCAACGAGCACACTTGCGCAGGCGGTGCCCTCCGGATAAGGCAGCGCGCCATGCTCCTTCACGATGAGGGATCGCCGCAAGGGGATCATCATCAGCGTACCCAGGATGCCTCCCAGCACGGCCAGGGTGAAAATGGTCCAATAATTGAACGAATCGATGCCGTTGCTCTCTGCCGATAAAAACAGGAATCCCGGCAAAGTAAACACGACGCCGGCTGCGATGGACTCTCCGGCAGAACCCGTCGTCTGGATGATGTTGTTTTCCAGTATCGTGGTCTTAAAAAATTTCCTTCCCAGCGATATGGCCAGTACGGCGATGGGGATGGATGCCGAAACGGTAAGGCCCGCCTTGAGCGCCAGGTATACCGTGGCTGCGCCAAAGAGGATGCCGAAAAAGATTCCGATGATGATGGCCTTAACCGAAAATTCGCGCACCGATTCTTCGGCGGCAACGTAGGGTTTGAAATTGGTAGCCGGGTTTTCCATTTTTTGGTCTTTACATCACGCGGTGAAGACGAATTTCCTCCCGCCGCCAATGATCACTTTTCAAATACTTACAAACGTTTGTTAGTTAAGTTGAACCGGTAGGTCTTCAACGGATGCCGTGCATGAGTTTCTGGAGTCTGCGCGACAGGATGAAGAGCAATACAGAGGCCAGTCCGGCCATGACCACAAACAGCATAAAAAAATCGTACGTGTTGGTCATCACATAGCCCATAAAATTTTTGGGGCTGCCCTCTTCGGGGTATAGCGCGGAAAGCATGCCTGCAAATTTATTGGCCGTCGCGTTGGCCAGGAACCACACGCCCATCAGCAGCGAAGCCAGCCTGGCAGGAGAGAGTTTGTTGACCATGGCCAGGCCGATGGGCGACAGGCACAGTTCTCCGAAGGTGTGCAGCAGGTAAAGACCGGTCAGCCAGATCATGCTCACTTTACTGCCCCCTTCGGCACCACTCACTCCAAAGGATATGTACAGATAACCCAGGGCAAGGAGTCCTAAACCGATGGCCTGTTTCGTGGGAGAACTCGGCTGGCGGTCGCCCATGCGCATCCACATGGCCGAAAAGGCCGGGGCGAAAATGACGATGAACGCGGCGTTGAAACTCTGGAACCAGCTGGCGGGCATCTCCCAGCCAAACAGCATGCGGTCCGTTTGCTCGTCGGCGAAAAAGGTGAGCGAGGCTCCGGCCTGTTCAAATGCTGACCAAAAGAAGATCACAAAAAATGCAGCGATGAAGATCACCCAGATGCGGTCCCGCTCCGTGGCGTTGAGCGAACGGTCGAACATGATGGTCATGGGAATGCTGATCGCAAAGGCAAAGATCAGGGCACCGAATACGTCGAAGCCGATGGCAAAATGAAAGAGCAGGAATAAAGCCACGCTGCCCGCGACGATGGCCAGCACCTGCCGGGTATCCATGACCGAATGGACCTGAGATTCGCCTTCCTTGAGGCGGGCTTTGTTGGGCTCCGAACCGATCTGAAGACCCGTTGGGGATACGAGGTAGGCACTCTTGAGCCAGACAAAGGAAATGGTGCTGATCACCATTCCCACACCCGCAGCAAAAAAGCCCCATTTGAAATCGATGTTCTCGCCCAGGTAACCGCAAACCAGGGGAGCCAGAAAAGCCCCGAGGTTGATGCCCATGTAGAAGATCGTATATGCACTGTCGATCCGCTGGTCATTTTCGGGGTAGAGCTGCCCGACCATCGTCGAGATGTTGGGTTTGAAAAACCCGTTACCAAATACGATCACCCCTAAAGCAGCATAGGTGAGCAGGGTACTGCTCATCATGCCGGAAGTAAAGAGCATGAACTGGCCAATGGCCATGAGGACTCCCCCCACGACGATGGATTTGCGGTTCCCCCAGTATCGGTCGGCCATATAACCACCGATGATCGGGGTCAGGTAAACCAGGCCGGTGAAACTTCCATAGATCTCAGAGGCAAAGGCCTTGTCCATCGTGAGCTGCTTCGTGAGAAACAGCACGAGGATGGCGCGCATGCCGTAATAGCTGAAGCGCTCCCACATTTCCGTGAAGAACAGCAAGTACAATCCCTTTGGATGTGCGGTGTTTTGATTCATATTCATTCGTTTTGTCTGATTTATTTGCTGAAGGGGTCCTCCCGGCAAGTTCCCATCGCGCCAGGACGTCCTCTACGGGTTTAGCGCCAAATGGGGTGGCGAGAATTCCCTCTGTTCATTTTGGCATCATTCGAAATGTCAGATGTGCCCTAAATATAAGGGGAATCCTCACATTGGCCTGACAGTGTTCAAAAAAATGGAAAAAGCTCACCAATGGGGCTGAGAAAACCCGTCAAAGGGCTTCAACAGGGCAGGTAATCACTCCGCAATGGAGGTGGATCCGCAGGTGGCAGCCAGGGTTAGCGACTTAGAGGCTCCTCCCGGTTGGCCAAGGCCCAGGCCAGGTAAAAAATGTGCCTGGCGATCCATGCGGTCTTGCCAAAATGGATTTTTTCGGGGTCGTCGGTGATGCGGTGGTAATCTTCGTGCACCCCGCTGAAAAAGAAGATGGAAGGCACTCCCCGCTCGGCGAAATTGTAATGGTCGGAGCGGTAATAAAAGCGGTTGGGGTCGGACTCCGCGTTGTAGCTGTGGTCCTGGCGCAGCCGGCTGTACCGTTGGTTGATGTCGAGGTTCAGTGCGTGCAGGTCCGGACTGATCCGGTCGGAGCCAATGACGTAAACGTACTGGGTATCTGCACCGTACTTGTCGTCCGTGCGTCCGATCATGTCGACGTTGACATTGGCCATGGTCTTGTTTAAAGGGATCAGGGGATTGTGGACGTAATACAGCGACCCCAGCAATCCCTTTTCCTCGCCGGTCATCAGGGCGAATACCAGGGTGCGCTTTGGGCGAACACCCTGAGCGGCCATCTCCGCCACGGTTCCGGCAATTTCCATCAGCGACGCGGTTCCCGAAGCGTTGTCGTCGGCTCCGTTGAAGACTTCCCTTCCGCGCATGCCGATGTGGTCGTAATGGGCCGAAAGCACCACCGCTTCATCCGGGTAGAGCTGACCGCGCACGATTCCGATGACGTTGCGCCCGCTTTCCTTTCGAATGCGAAGTTTTTGTTGCACCTCAAACTCTACGGCAAAGACATGGTGCTGCGGTTTGCCGGAGCGGTTGATCTTCTTCCGCTTCGCAATGACCTTTCGCTGGCTTTTCCCCAGCAACATCGCGGTGGTCGTCGAAGAAAGGTAGGCTACGTTGGTGCCGCGGATGCTGTCTGTGTCTTCGGCTCCAAGGAACACCTGGGGAGAGATCACCAGGCTGCGTTTTTCATCTACAAATTGCTTGAAGCGGTCTTCAATCACGAGCACCAGACGCACGCCATGGCTCCTGGCGACTTCGACTTTACGCGACAGGTCGACGGACCAGGCTGAGGATGAATCGGTGCCCGTTAACCAGTACCGTCCCGATTTGTTTCGTGGCTCTCCTTTGTAAATGAGAATCACTTTATCGCGCACATTCACTCCGCGATAGTCGCTATACCGCTCGTCGTCGATGCCGTATCCGAGAAAGACGACCTCGCTTGTGCGGAGGTCGAGGTCAGCGTTTTCCGAGGGAATGGAGAGGTAATCCCACAATTGTTTATAGGCAACCCCGTTGATCTTCAATTGCAATTTATCCCAATACATCCACCGGAGGCGTACGTGCTGAAAATATCCGCTATCCAGGCCTGGCAGCGTTTCGAGTCCCCGGTCTGCAAAGTGCCGGGCAATGTAATCGCCGGCAAGCGCATTTCCCGCACTGCCGAGCTCCCGCCCTTCCAACGAATCCGAGGCCAGATGGTAAATGTGTCGCCGGATCTCCTCTGCCCGGATGTGAAGACCAAACTGCGACAAACTATCGCTCGTTCGTTCACGCGTCGTATCGGGATCGACGACTGCAGAAAAAAAAGTTTGCTGGGCATGCAGGGCCGCCGCCCATAAGACCAGGACGAAGGTCATCAGCCGCATAGCGGGATCTTGTCGATGCGCCTCTGGTGGCGGCCACCTTCGAAGGCCGTTTCGAGAAATATGCGAACCATTTCAACGGCGAGCTCGGTTGATACGAAACGCGCTGGAATGCTCAGTACGTTTGCGTCGTTGTGTCTGCGGGCGAGTTCTGCAAGTTCGGCGTTCCAGCACAGCGCACACCGAACGCCAAGGTGTTTGTTGGCCACCATGGCCGCGCCATTGCCGCTGCCGCATATGGCGATGCCAAAATCGGCTTCACCCGAATCGATGTCTTCTCCAACCGGATGGATGTAGTCCGGATAGTCGACGGCATCTGCCGCATGGGTGCCGTGGTCGCGAACGCAGATCCCGGAGGCTTTGAGCCAGTCTGTGATCCGCTCCTTGGTGGCGAAACCTGCGTGATCGGAACCAATGCTCACCGTCATCTCTGCACTATTGGATCGGAGGAGGCAATGCCGGAGCTGCGTATTTTTTGAGCAGTCCCTCCATTTCTGCGGTAAATGCCGCATCGTTAAGTTGCTTGCTGCGCTCCCCGATTTCCCGCACCGCAGACATGGAAAGACCCTTGTCCTGACTAAATCCGGACTCAAGCTGGGTTGCCGTCAACGTGTCGAAAAATTCGAGCATGTCAACGGTTTCGGTTGCGAGTATGCGAAGGTGCTTCTTGGCAGAGTCCAGATCTCCGGCGTCGATGAGGATCTGGATAAACGGCATGATGCGCACATCGTACTGGAAGTTCATGTTGGGGAAGCCCTCAAAAAATTTGTTGGCTACCTGTGCGGCGCGTTGCTTATCTCCGCTGTCGAGCAGGGCTAGCGCCGTGCGCATCATGATCATCCGCTGTGCCTGGGTACTCGGCGCATAACTGTGATCGACAAATTGCTGCACCTTGTCAAAATTTCCCCAGCGGAACTTGTTCATGAACACGTCGTAACTCCAATCCTGGTTGATCTTTCCGGATCCGTAGATGTACATGCCCTGATCGCTCGGGGTTCTCACCGGAACGACGCGCAGGGCCATGCCCTCGAGTTCCATGTAGTCCTGCAGCCCCAACAGCTTTTCCTGACTGCAGGTGACGCTGAAATAAACGGGGCGCTCCAGCCAGTTGGAATGGATGATGTCGAGAATCGCGAGCTCGTCTTTGGTACTATACGGTCCGGCCATACTGACGGGCACGCGTGCCACAAAGTTGGAGTCGTCGGCGCGGCACAATCCTGCCTGGATGGCGCGGTCGCGGTCGACTTCGAGGTAAATGTTGTTATTGGGCTGGTAAGTTTCAAACACTTTTCCGGTTCCGCTTTCGATGGGATGATCTTCGGCGATGAATTTCAGGAACTGCGCCGCAGACATGGGCGGGTCGACATTTTTGCCTTCAGGATTTGCGGGATTATAATAAAACACCTGGTTGCGCAGGCTGCCCCGCATCTTCTCCGATGGAATCGCCATCTTCACCGGCTTGGAATCGTTGAAGGCGCGACGCTGGTTTTCAATGTACCAGTCGACGGCAATCAGACTGAGGTTGATCACGCGCACGTCGCGGCGTATGCCCTCCACTTCCTGCGCGTACCACACGGGATACGTGTCGTTGTCGCCATAGGTAAACAAGATGGCGTTGGGCCTGCACGACTCCAGAATGTTGGCCGCATAATCCCTTGCTGCAGTGCTCTGCATCCGGCTGTGGTCGTCGAAATTTTGGGTAACCAGCAACAGCGGCACCGAAATGCCCAGCACACTGGCGACGATACCGGATGTATTTGCCGATTGCTTCAGCTTCTCGCGCAGGGTCTCTGCGATCAGTAAAACGCCCAGGCCAATCCAGATGCAAAAGGTCATAAAAGATCCCTCAAGCACGTAATCGCGCTCGCGTGGCTCGTTGGGCGGCGAATTGTTAAATACGCAAAGGGCCAGACCCGTGAGGATGAAAAAGCACAACAGGGCATAAAAATCGTTGCGATTTTTGCGGAAGTGAAAAACTACGCCGGCCAATCCAAGCAACAAGGGGATAAAATAGTAACGGTTGCGCGAAGGGTCTTCGACGATCACGCGCGGCAGACGATCCTGGTTGTATAGACGCGCGCCGTCAATCGCCTTGATCCCGGAATACCAGTGTCCGTCTTTATTGACCCAGGGATAAAATCCCTGTTCAGCATTTTGCCTTCCGGTAAAATTCCACATAAAATACCGCCAGTACATCCAGCCAAACTGGTAAGACCACATGAACTTCAGGTTGAAGGCCATGCTCGGCGATTTGGCCTTATCGCCCATGAGGTAATTCATCCACATTTTGTAGAGCTGGGGTCTGCCCTGATCCTGGTGAATGATGCGGGGAAGTAACATCTTGTCCTTTTCGCGAAAGACGTATTCGAATTTCTGGTCGACTACTTTATACTCATTGCCTACGCGGCCCCAACGATCTTCCGACTTGGTGTCGATCGGGCGTGCCTCGTAATGCGGTCCCTTTATAAGGCTGCGGTCGCCGTATTGTTCGCGGTTTAGGTATGGAATGAGCCTTACCACGTCGTAAGGATCGTTCATGTTGATGGGAGGCTTGGCGTTGGCACGGATCAAAACGATGCCAACCGTTGAATAGGCTACGACGAGCAACAACATGGTAAACACTACCTTGTGCATGAGGTCGTTGCCGCGACGTTGAAAATAGCGCAAGCCGTAATACCCCAGCAGACAGATCACGACAATGGTGGGGATCAATCCCGAATGGAAGGGCAAGCCAAATGAATTGACCATCTGCAATTCAAAGAAACTCCACAGTCCCGGAATGCCTGTAATGATGAGGACCTGGAACAGGAAAATGGCCACCACGCCTGCCGCTGCGGCCAGCAACATTCCGAAAAAACCCGGACGTTCAAATCGCTTGAAGTAGTAGAGCATCGCAATGGTGGGAAAGGCGAGCAAACTGAGCAGGTGCACCCCTGTGGAAAGACCGGTCGCAAATACGGCAAAAATCAGCCACTTGTCATTTTCAGGGCGGTCTTCGAGGTAGTACCATTTAAAGGCAGCCCATACCGTCATCGCCGTAAACATGGTCGACATGGAATACACTTCACCCTCCACGGCAGAAAACCATGTGGTGGAAATAAAACCCGTCGATAGCCCGGCGATCAAACCGGCACTCAGTACGGACCAGGACTCGTTGTTGGGATGGGCATAATCGCGCCCGTACAAGCTGAGCCTTGCAACGATCAGGGTCGTCCAGCAAATGAACATGGCCGCCAACGCCGAACAGAGCGCCGACATGAGGTTAATTGCAAAGGCGATGTGCGCCGGGTTATCCGAGAGCAGGGTGGCCACCCAGGCAAACATGCGGCCTACGATCAGGAACAGCGGGGCCCCGGGCGGGTGGACGACCTGCAGCTTGTACGCTCCGGCAACAAACTCTCCGCAGTCCCATAAACTCCCCGTCCTTTCAACAGAAAAAAAATAGACGACAAAGACTGCGGCAAAAACCAACCAGCCCAACCAATTCGATGATTTGAGTTTCATAAGTTTTTGTTAATCAATATATTATAAATATATTAATGTTATAATATTATAATGTGTGTCGGTAAAAGTACGCAAATGGCGGCAATGCACCGTCATGCCAGGCTCAGGTCGTCCGATTGGAAACGTCCTTTCCGCTCCCTGTGGTATGCGATTGGCGTATCTTTGAAACACCATTTACCATCGACGCCATGCTTCGCTTCATCGTTTTTGCCCTTGCCATTTACGCAGTGTACGTGCTCTTTTTAAAAGATCGCGTCATTGTTATCTCCCCAAAGAAGAGAAAGCGCCACGACGACAATTACACTGATTTCGAAGAAATGAAATAAGACCCATTGGCATCCATCCGGGATTACCTCCTCTTTCACGATCACCACATTGCGGTTGGCAACAAGCCTCCCGGCATGCCCGTGCAGCCGGATCCTACGTCGGACATTTCCTTTCAGCAAGTGGTCCAGTCCTACATCAAAGCCCCCCTCCACCTCGTTTCCCGGCTGGACCGGCCGGTATCCGGGCTCGTCTTGTTCGCAAAAACTCCCGAAGCCGCGGCCGCCGTTGCCCGACAAAGGCAGGAAGGCTTGCACCGGAAGCGATACCTGGCCATTGCAGAAAAAAAAACGAGCATTCCTCCTGAGGGCATGCTGGAGAACATGTTGCTGCGAGATCCCTTAAAACGGAAAGCCAGAAGTGGAAATGCTCCCGGTGCCATGCACTGTAGTCTTCGCTACTGGTTGCTGTTGGTCCTGGACCACTACTATGTTCTCGAAATCGAACTGCTCACCGGCCGTTTTCATCAGATCCGGGCCCAACTCGCCGAAGCCGGAATGCCCATTCGCTCAGACGTCAAGTACGGAGCCCGCAGAGGTGCACAAGACCGGTCCATTGGACTCCATGCCTGGAAGATCTCTTTGCCCCACCCGGTTTCCGGACAGCCTCTCCATTTTGAAGCACCCCTCCCGGACAACCAGCTTTGGCCGGTTGTCGCCGAAAAACTTGCCAAACATGAATCAGGAATCCCCCCTCCCGAAGCGGACTGAAATAGCGGAACTGGGTGAATTCGGGCTAATCCGCCGCCTCACTGAAAACTTCCCGCTTGCTCAGCCCTCGAGCCTGGTAGGAATCGGCGACGATGCTGCTGTCATCGCACAAGACGGGCAATGCACCCTCCTCACAACCGACATGATGCTGGAGGGCATCCATTTTGACCTGGCCTATTTTCCGCTTGCTCACCTGGGTTACAAAGCCGTGGTGACCAACCTCAGCGACATCTGCGCCATGAATGGGATGCCCGGGCAAATCCTCGTGTCGATTGCCGCTTCCAACCGCTTTTCAGTAGAAGCCCTGGAACTGCTTTACCAGGGCATCCGCCAGGCGTGTTCCGATTATCGCGTCGACCTGGTTGGTGGCGACACCTGCAGCTCCCTCCGCGGATTGGTGATATCGGTTACTGCAATCGGACGGCAGGTCAAAGAAAAAATTGCCTACCGCCATGGCGCCCGGCCTGGCGACCTCCTCTACGTGACAGGCAACCTGGGGGGCGCCTACCTCGGCGTCCAACTGCTCGAAAGGGAAAAGCAACTCTTTCTTGAAAACCCGACAATTCAACCCGACCTCGAAGGGCAAAGCCAGGTCATCGGTCGCTTCCTCAAGCCGCGAGCGCGCAACGACGTAGTCCTGTGGCTGGACAAAGCCGGTGTTGTGCCCACCGCCATGATCGACCTTTCCGACGGCCTCTCTTCCGACCTGATGCACCTGTGCAAAGCAAGCGGCACCGGAGCCGAAATCCAGGAAGCCCTGCTTCCCATCGAAGAGGAAGCCAAACTCCTTGCACTCAAATTCCAGGTCGATCCGATGAATTGTGCACTCAACGGCGGAGAAGATTACGAATTGCTCTTTGCCATTTCACCGGAGGATGCACAACGCATTCAATTCCTTCCTGGCTTGCACTACATCGGTTCCTGTCTTGAAGCCTCCGAGGGGATAAGCCTCGTCGGCTCCTCAGGCCGCCGCCATCCGCTCAAAGCGCAGGGGTGGCAACATTTTTAGGACTCTACCAGCTTGCCACCCCTGGTGTTCTGGCCTCTGTTCATCCAGGGGCATATTCCCTCCTCCTTTACTAAAAGCAACCGAAGGGTATTCAAAGTGGACATTCCTCTGTGGGAATTATCGGGTAAGGAGAGCATGAGGGCGTTTTCCGGGAATCTCAAATCACCAAACCCCACACTCCCAAAAACAAAAAGCTGGAAGCTTAAGCCGGCCACTCTGCCCATTGGTATAAAGATCCCCGTCGGATGTTTCCTGTAAGTGTAAAATGATTTGGAAGTATTGGTCAATTTATTAACTTTGTAATGAAAGTGTGATGAATAGGGGGGCGAAACACTGATGAGCATGGTTTCCGATTATCTCACATCACGGGTTTGAGCCTGAAAACGGCCTTAAGGGCACCTCGAATAACCCAGTTTTTACGCCAGAATGAACAGAGCTAATCAAAAAACCAGTTTTTTGCCCAATAAATTAACACTCAATTTAAATGCAATGAGACTTTTTTTAATTAACTTAAGTCTTCTTTTTTATTGCACAGCAATAAATGCAGAAATGGAACCAAATGATCATTGTAATGAAGCCAATCCAATTCAGCCTGGTGAATTCATATCGGGAAATTTTGATCGAATGCACGATAGGGATTTTTATCGTTTCCATGTATCCCAAGGGGGGACATATGTTTTCACCGTTTCCGGTACCGATGCTTCAGAGACGATACATAGTACAATATATTATCTAAATGATTGTAATGGAGGATTAATTTCAATAGTAAAACCTAGTGGCTTAATAAGTGGATCCATACACTACATCTTTGATACAGGAACTTATTATTTTAGCCTACAAGAAGGTAACAATAAATTGAATCTCAATTTTTATACTTTTAATATTAAATTAATTAATGATGATATATTTGAGGTCAATAATTCATTTGAGAATGCCAGTCTTACTTCCATTGATAGTTTATATGTTGCTTATCTGTTGGGGAATTATTATTTTGGCAATTTTCACAATTTTAATGATATAGATTATTATAAATTATTTATACCGGCCAAAGGAATTCTTAAAATCAATTTGCCCTTGGTCCCGCATGATCCAGACTTTATAATAAAAGTCAGTTTATATGATTCATTGTATAATTTTATAACACGAGACTGTATTTGTGGAAATACAAGTCTGGTCGAATACCTTCAGACAGTAATTTGTGATGCAGGAACTTACTATATACTCATTGAATCAAATGAAAAGCAAAGTTATAGTCCATATCATTTTATAGCCCGATTTATTCCTGATTCTACTGAATGCAATGAAGAACCCGAATCAGCCTTTCATTTGGAAAATACTCAAACCATATCTGCGTATTCAGGCGGAATTAGTTCTTCAACATTGGAAAATGAAATAGATTGGTATTCATTTGAAGTGGCGGAGGAAGGGGTGTTCAATTTATCCATTGAACGTGCAGACACTTTTATTTATGAAATTGTTTTATATAATCAGAAAAAAGAGGAAGTTATTAGAACTAATTATATATCTTCTTTGGGTTTAGCTGCCTTTAAGGATTATGCATTATGCGAAACGGGGAAGTATTATTTAAGTTTGAGCGACAGAACTGCAAATCCTTGTGGGGTGCCACATAAATCTCGAATACTCAAATACCAACTGAAATTGCAAAATGTATTTCCTGATATATATGAGTGCAATAATAAGTATTCAACAGCTACGCCAATTTCAACAAATGCTTTGGTTTGTGCTGCACTTGCAAGTTACAGGGATACGGACCTATATCGAATATTTTTATACCAATATGATACTTTAATATTAAATATTGATTCAATTCCTGAATCTTTTCCTTATGAGGCAGCTATTCTGACGTATTCGGGTATTCATTTGTTTAAGACAAATTATAGTGAATCTGGAAGGATCTATTTTGTCAATAAACAACCACCCGGATACTTTTATTTACGTTTGGCAAATTTAAGTTTACTTGCCAATAATAAATACTGTATTAATTTGGAAACGCATTCTTTTCTTACGTCGGTGGATGGTATAGTTAAAAATCACAATGCAGCCTTGAGATATCAGGATACAGGTATCTTACAATTAAGCACAAATAAACATGACGAATTTAGAAATGCGAATTACTTTATTATTAATTCGCTTGGCATAGTGACGCAGGCGCCGACAAAATTGCCTGATGACCTGAAATTAGATATAAACAATTTACCAGCTGGAGTATACCATTTCATAATTGGTACAAGATTAAATGATCAGTATCATTTCAAATTTATAAAGTTATAAACAAAATCCTTATTGGGTATAATAATCAATTAATCATGAAAAGGAAATTTCTAAAATTACTGGCTTTTTCTCTTGTTATAACTGTGAATATCACAGGACAAATTAACAATGGACTGAAGGCTTATTATCCCTTTAGCGGTAACGCAAATGATTATAGCGGTCAAAATTTTCATGGAAAATTTGTTGGGAATCCGACCTTAACTACCGACCGGTTCGGGATGGAAAACTGTGCTTATCAATTTCCCGGGAATGAAACGACTTATATTCAAATTCATTATAATTCAATTTTTGATGTATCGCCTCAAGGTGCTTTTAGTATAAGTTTATGGCACCAGGGAGGTACAAAATTTGGTTCAGGACTTCAAGAATTATTCCAAAAAGGAGATCCCTCAAATACTGATAATTATGGTTATACACTGGCTTTATATGATCTCAATAAACCAGTTTTTGGCAATGGACTTTTAGGGGTTTGGGGCACAAGAGATACATTTATATATCCAGATACCAATTGGTACCATTTAGTAGCCATATATAATAATAAAAACTGGTACTTATATGAAAATGCTATTTTGCAAAGCACAAATTTAAGTGGAAAATACGGAATAGCACAAGCCCGAAATAATATCAGGATAGGCAAGGAATATTTGGGCAAAATTGATGATATTAGATTTTATAATCGGGTACTGGATACCAATGAAATTTTTCAGATTTTTAAATTATCAAGCACTTGTCAAATTACCGAATCTGAAAACATTCCAGGCCAATCATTTGCAAATATATTTCCTAATCCTACCAACACCAGTTTGACCGTGGCGCTTCAAAGACCAAATGATTTTACATTCATATCCATTTATAATCTAATGGGTGTGGAACTATCAAAGTACAGCGTTAATTCCGGTAATGCAAATATCGATTTAAGCAATTTTGCAAATGGGATTTATATAATTAGGATACATAGCAATGGAATGTTTGAGAATAAATTAATTGAAAAGTATTAATAACGTGTTGTGCTATTAAATAAGTAAAAAAGATGTTGCGCATATCACTGATAATCAGTAATTTGTTGTTTCATACAAACAAATTATATGCACAACATCAAGACAAATTTCGATCATTTTATGAA
>JADLHA010000033.1 GCA_020848995.1 Saprospiraceae bacterium
AGGGAGGCAGCCCCTGAGCAAAACAAGCCGAGGCGCAGCGAAGGAAGCTATGTGGAGCGATAACTGACTGAGCTGCAACGAAGGATTGTGAAGCTAAATTCATTGAGCGCGTGAGCCTGTGCGGTCTGGCTGACGCAATTGGGGGTTTTTAGAAGTGCACTAAAGTTTTGTAATATTATTTGTGCTGCGCGGCAACAAATAAAATCTTTGCAATATGACGAGTGGAGGACATCCTGTGAGGCCGCTCTCAGGCGGACCTTCGGATTTGTTGGGGGTCGATGTGGTCGATGACGTACTGGCGATCGACGACCAGCCGTCCGGTGAGTGCGAGTGCCTCGGGGTTAAACATGGCTTCGCGAAGCAGGGTCTCGCAGATGGTTCGCAGACCCCGCGCACCGAGTTTATGCTCGTAGGCGAGTTCGGCGATCAGTTCAAGAGCGTCCTTCTGAAATTCGAGCTCGATCCCGTCAAGTGCAAACAATTCCTTGTACTGCTTGATGATGGCGTTTTTTGGAAGGATCAGTATCTCCATCAGGGCCTGCTGGGAGAGGTTTTCCAGGTAGGTGAGCACGGGCAATCTTCCGAGCAACTCCGGGATGAGGCCATAGCGCTTGAGGTCCTGATGGCTGGCGAAGCGCAACCAATTCTCCTGGTCGACGTCTGTGCGTTCCAGGGTGCTGCCGTAACCGATGACATTGGCATTCAGCCTCTTGGCAATGATCTTCTCGAGCCCGTCAAATGCGCCACCACAAATGAAGAGGATGTTGCGGGTATTGACTTTGAGAAATTGCTGCTCCGGATGCTTTCTACCCCCTGCAGGGGGAACGTTTACGTCGGCTCCTTCGACGATCTTGAGCATTGCCTGCTGGACGCCCTCTCCGGATACATCACGGGTAATGGAAGGATTCTCGCTTTTGCGGGCAATTTTGTCGATCTCGTCGATGTAGATGATGCCTTTCTCGGCCTGATGGATTTGGTAATCGCAGGATTGAAGCAGGCGGCTGAGCATGCCTTCGACGTCCTCTCCAACATACCCGGCTTCCGTGAAGGAGGTCGCATCCACGATCGCAAAGGGCACATCGAGCAATTTGGCCATGGATTTGGCCATCAGGGTTTTGCCGGTCCCCGTAGGACCGACGAACAACACATTTGATTTTTCAATTTCTACCTCCAAGGAGTCGCCGGCTGCGATCCGCTTGTAATGGTTGTACACCGCAATGGAAAAACTGATCTTGGCGCTGTCTTGCCCAATCACGTAGAGGTCGAGGTAATCTTTGATGAAACGGGGAGAAAATCCGGATGGTAGCGTGAACTGCCCCTCCG
Organism: Saprospiraceae bacterium; assembly: GCA_020848995.1. Classification (GTDB taxonomy): domain Bacteria; phylum Bacteroidota; class Bacteroidia; order Chitinophagales; family Saprospiraceae; genus Vicinibacter. The sequence goes on from JADLHA010000033.1 coordinate 1,324, forward strand.
CCTTTGGCGACTTTGTCAGGTGTTGTTTGTGCTGTTCCCGCTCGGGTCCGGAATATTCGAGGTCCTCTTCGACCATGCGGTACGCATTCGTGGCGCACAAGTCGCAGATGGCATACCCATTTCCCTGCACGAGCACATTCACTTCGCGTTGCCCCCTTCCGCAAAAAATGCAGGTTTGGGCAGTACCCCGGGTGCTTTTCCGCTTGGCCATGAATCAACCTTTACGCGTGCGCAACAGGACTTCGTCAACGAGTCCGTAATCTCGGGCTTCTTCGGCGGTCATCCAGTTGTCGCGGTCACAGTCTTCCTCAATGCGCTCGTAAGCTTGTCCCGTGTGAGATGCCAGCACTTCATACAGCTCCTTCTTCATCGCCTTGATCAACTTGTAGCTGATTTCCATGTCGCTGAACTGTCCCTGCATACCTCCTGAGGGCTGGTGAATCATCACGCGCGCATGTGGCAGGCAGGTGCGCTTTCCCTTGGTACCTGCACTCAGCAACACGGCGCCCATCGAGGCGGCAAGCCCCGTGCAAATGGTGGCCACATCCGGATTGACGTACTGCATGGTGTCGTATATCCCCAAGCCGTCGATGACCGATCCTCCCGGGCTGTTGATGTACATCTGGATATCGCGCTTGGGATCCGCTGAATCCAGGAACAGCAACTGGGCCTGGATGACATTGGCAACGTAGTCGTTGATGGGAACTCCCATGAAGATGATGCGGTCCATCATCAGCCGGCTGAATACATCCATCCCAACGACGTTGAGCTGGCGTTCTTCAATGACGGTAGGAGTAAACCCTTTGATGGATGGGATGGCAGACTCCATGTATTTGTCGAGGTGCATCTCCGACATTCCAAGGTGACGGGTTGCGTATTTTTTGAATTCGTCCTGTGAAAACATATGGTAGTGCTTTTTAATCCGTGTTTGATCAATGTTGGTGGGTGCGGTACTTTTCTGTTTTTTCGCGGAAGGCGTCCAGACTGAGCCGCTCTACGGGAATGTCGATGCGTCCCTTGATCCATTGCAAAGCCTTGCGGTTTTGTATTTCGCCGATGTACTGAAGCGCCTGCTCCTTGTTTTCCATGGTCTTTTGTGCAAGTTTGGCCCACGATTCAGGTGGAAGGTTAAACGATCCGTATTTGCCCTGAAGGTCTTCGATGATCTCATTCGCCACCTCATCGTAAGAAATTTCGATCTGCTGGGTTTCCAGAATGTAGTCCCTCACGTGCTGCCAGCTCAGGCCTTCCTTAAAATGCAACAAGTCGTGGGCAAAGACGTCCTCCGGTTTTTCTTCCCAGGCTTTGAACGAACGCCGCAACCATTTTTCCAGAAAGGCGTCCGGATAGTTCAGGCCCGATTGAGTTGCTGCCAATTTTGCCAACTCGATGTCGAGAAACTTTTCGGCCTCGACCGAAAAGGCTTTGGCGATGCCCTGTCGCAGCTTTTCCCGCAAGCCCTGTTCATCCACCACATCCGTTTCTTCACCAAAGGCCTTTTTGTAGAGCGCCTCGTTGAGTTCTGCCGGACTTACGCGCAGAATGCCGGCAACCCGGCCCCGGAAGAGGTCGCCAACCTGCCGGTCGCCCGCCTCCTGCTTTTCGATGTGGAGCAGGTACCGGTAAATGTCCTTCTCGCTGAGATCCTTTTCAACTTCGCGGATGTTGAACTCAAACGCGTCGCCGACGGAAGCACCCACGAGTTTGTCGCGCATCGCATCGTGCAGGTTTTCCCCGATGAGGATGTTGAATTCCGTGACGACGCCGTCAGCAACCGCAGCTTCCCCTGCCCATTCCTCGGCTTCGATCTCAACGACGTCCCCTTCCTGGGCAGGTCCCTCCACTTCGGTGCGCTCCGAAAAGCGCTGGCGAAAACGCTTCACCTCCTCGTCAACCAGGGAGTCTTCCACTTCAATTTCAAAACGCATGGGCTTGAGGCCATCGATAAAATCAAAAGAGGACAGGCTGGGTGTGATGCCAACTTCAAAGTTGAACTGAAAGCGATTCCCGTCGCCGCTGAGCTGTTCATCTACTAACGGAAGCAGGTCTCCGAGAAAGTTGAGCTCGTTTTCCTTTCGGTAATCTTCTATGCTCTTGCTGAGCAGTTTCTGGAGCTGGTCTGCCTTGACTTCTTCCCCGTACAATTTGCGGATCATCGATTCCGGCGCCGTTCCCGGACGGAAGCCCTTGAGATTTGCGTTTTTGCGGATCTTGTGAAGCTCCTGTTTTACCTGAGGTTCGTAATCCTCGGGTTCTATTGTCACCTTCAGGTAAAAATGCTGCTCGCCTATGGGTTCAAGTGCAATGTTCATCAAACGTCAGATTGGCTTGAATGTTGGAAAAACAACGGGCATCCGGCAAAGGTTGCCACCGTGTGCGGGCGGAGGGAGTCGAACCCACACACCTTTCGGCACCAGATCCTAAGTCTGGCGTGTCTGCCAGTTTCACCACGCCCGCAAAAGCGCTGCAAAGGTAATCATTCAGGGCTTTCGTGAGGGGAGCGGGGATTTATTGTATAAAAATTAAATATTATGTATAAAGCATTGACTGATAGGTATATGTAAATTTTATAGATGAGTCGTTGCATTTTCGGAACAAGAATTGTGGTAATTTTGTCTTTACAGTATGCAATCAGTTGCACCGTTAAATCCATTGGTCACTGCCCGGGAGGAGCTGGATCACCGCCTGATCAGGGCGGCCTACCGCCGTCTTTTGCGTGCGCTGGGCAAGCACCCTATGGCTGCGGAAGACAAAAAGCAGATCCGCGAAGCGTTCGAGTTCGCCATGAAGGCCCACAGCAGCCAACGGCGCAAATCGGGAGAACCCTACATAACCCATCCCCTGGAAGTTGCGCGCATCTGTTTTGAAGAGATCGGCCTTGGCCCGACTGCGGTGGTGGCAGCCATCCTGCACGATACGGTTGAGGACACACCCGTCGAACTGGCCGATGTTCACCAGCGCTTCGGACCCAAAATCGCCAAGATCGTCGACGGCCTGACAAAACTTGACGGCCTATACAACGTCGAAAGTCCCCAGGCCGAAAATTTCAAAAAGGTTCTGTCCACCCTGCTCGACGACGTGCGCGTCATTCTGATCAAGATGGCTGACCGCCTGCACAACCTGCGCACCATCGACGTCATGTCGCGTACCAAGCAGTTGAAAATTGCTGCTGAGACCTCTTACATTTACGCGCCCCTCGCGCACCGGCTTGGGCTCTACAACCTCAAGTCGGAGTTTACCGACCTCTGTCTGAAGATCAACGAACCTGAACTCTACACGGAGATCGGCGAGAAACTTCGCCAGACGCAAAAGGACCGCAATAAGTTCATCAATGACTTCATCCGGCCACTCAAGAATGTGATCGATCCGCTCGGGATCCCCTACAAAATTTACGGTCGCCCGAAGTCCGTTTCTTCGATCGCCAACAAGATCAAAACCAAAAGGGTTGCATTCGAAGAGGTGTACGACCTGTTTGCAGTCCGCATCGTACTCGACGTACCGGTTGAGAAGGAAAAGTCGGCCTGCTGGCTGGTTTATTCCATCGTTACCGACGTACATCGTCCGATCCCCGAGCGCCTGAAAGATTGGATCACTACGCCAAAGTCGAATGGGTACGAATCCCTGCACACCACGGTGATCGGTCCGGGAGGCCGTTACGTCGAGGTCCAGATCCGTTCGCGCCGCATGGACGAAATTGCCGAAAAGGGCTTTGCCGCCCACTGGAAATACAAAGACATCGGCACCATGCAAACGGTGTACGACCACTGGTTCGATAACATCCGCGACGTTTTGGAAACGCCTCACAACGACGCAATCGAATTTTTAAACGACTTTAAATCCAACTTATACGGGGAGGAAGTTTACGTATACACCCCAAAGGGCGAGATGCGGGTGCTGCCCAAGGGCGCTACGGTACTCGATTTTGCCTTTAGCATACACACCGAACTGGGATGCCACGCAACGGCATTTAAGGTCAACAACAAGTTGGTGCCAATGGGGCAGCAACTTGCAAATGGAGACCAGGTGGTGGTTCACGTCAACCGCAATCAAAAGCCAACCGAAGACTGGCTTAAGCTCGTCGTGACGGGAAAGGCTCGCTCCCGGATCAGGGCTGCGTTGAAAGAGGAACAAAAGAAGCTGGCGGACATGGGGCGCGAGATCCTGGAACGCAAGTTGAGAAACAATAAGCTGGAAGCAGATGAAAACGTCGATCTGCTGATGCGCAGCCTTGGTTATAAAACCCGCTCAGACCTTTTCCAGGCCATTGGAGATGGCAAAGTGGACGTTGCTGAGAATCTCCGCGGATTTGACATCGAACGGGGGCGACTCGTCGAGCGGCGAGAAGCGCTGCCCGAGCCGGCTCCAAGGGAGATTGGACCAAAACCCGGGATGGATGCAGACCGGACGTCCGAAGGAATTCTCATCAACGGTGAGCCGGGTCGACAATACCACTACAGCCTGGCCAACTGTTGCAATCCCGTCCACGGCGACGAAATCTTTGCCTATGTCACTGCCAGCAGTGGCGTCCGGATACATCGTGCAAATTGTCCCAATGCGGAGCACCTCATGGTTAACCACGGCTACCGCATCCTCAAAGCCGAATGGTCTGATCTGGTCACCGATACCTTCACTGCGGAACTTCTGATCCAGGGCATTGACTCCGGCCCCGGCGTCATTGAGCGACTGACTCACCATATTTCCACCAAACTGGGAGTGAACATCACCTCCTTTAGCATCCACGGGCATCAGGGAACCTTCGAGGGCCGCATTGGATTGGTCGTCAATAACAAAGCGCACCTCAACCTCATCATCAAGGCTCTGGAGCAGCTTCCCGGCATCAGTGCAGTCCAGCGCACCGATACACCGGCCACCTAAGACCCCGAAGGGCCAACTCATTTTTTTTTCATTCAAGAAACCATCGCCAGAGATGACCGGCCGTGGCCTGATCTGCACCATCGTTTTCATTTGGTTCCGCCGGATTGTCTATCTTTATTCCCAGCGTGGTAAGTATGCAAAATCAAGGAGGGCAGGCCCATTCGGAAGTACATTGCGACTACCTCGTGATCGGTTCGGGTTTTGGGGGCTCCGTGGCCGCAATGCGTCTGGCAGAAAAAGGATACCGCGTCATCGTACTCGAGCAGGGCAAGCGATGGAGTGCAGAAGATTTTCCAAAGAGCAACTGGAATTTTAAGCGCCACCTCTGGGTTCCACGGCTGGGCTGGAAGGGCATTCTCAGCATGCACGTTTTCCGGGATCTCTTTGTCGTAAGCGGAGTTGGCGTAGGCGGGGGATCGCTGGTGTATGCCAACGCACACATGATCCCGGATGATGGTTTTTTTGAACACCCCTCCTGGGCGGACCTGGGAGACTGGAAAACCCGGCTGGAACCCCATTATCGCATGGCCCGCACCATGTTGGGCAGTGAGCGTTTTGATGAGGAATTTTCCGAAGACCTCGCGTTGCGTGAAATTGCAACTGAAGCTGGACGGGAATCCTGTTATGGTCACGTAGATGCTGTTGGCATTTATCTCAAAGGACCGGATGGCGATCCCTATTTTGGCGGACTGGGGCCTTGGCGAAAGGCCTGTGTACAATGTGCTGGATGCATGATCGGATGCCGGCATCATGCCAAAAATTCCCTGGACAAAAATTATCTGTGGCTGGCCGAACGGGTGTTCGGAGCCAGGATTCATGCGGAGACCCGCGCAGACTCCATTGCCCCGGATCCGGGAGGTGGCTACCGGGTGTTGGCATATCGCACAAATCAAAACAAAAGGAGCGGAGCAATAGTATATTACAGCAAAGCGGTCGTCGTCAGCGCGGGCGTTTTGGGAACCATGAAGCTGCTCATGCGGCAAAAACATGAGCTGAAGACCCTTCCCGCGATCAGCGACCGTCTTGGAGATCGCGTGCTGACGAATTCGGAAATGATCTGTGGCGTGACAGCCGCAAACGGCAAACTCAACCACGGCATTGCCATCAGCACCGCTTACCGGCCCGACGCAAAGACCTGTGTGGAGCTGTGCAAATACCCCAACGGATCCGGCGCGATGTTCTTCCTGGCAACCATGGCTGCCGGCGGGAGTTCGACCGCAAGGCGCGTGTTCAACTGGGTAGGGCAGATGGCGCGGCATCCAATTCGCTGGGCGAGGAGCTGGTTTCAAAAAGACCGGGCTCAAACCAGCATTCTGTTGCTCGTCATGCAGACCCTCCCGGGTTCGATGAAATTCAAATGGAAGCCAGGCTGGTTCGGGAAACGCATGCAGTTGTGCAACCATACGACCTCCGGGGTAAAATCCTTTCTCCCGGAAGGGCAAAGCATCATGGACGCCTATGCCAAAAAGGTCGGAGGGGTGGCGCAAAATGCGGCTTTGGAACTCTTCCTTGGTAAGGCGACTACCGCCCATCTGCTGGGTGGTTGCCCTATGGGTGCCGATGCAAACAGTGGGGTCGTGAACGATGCATTTGAAGTACACGGATACCCGGGACTCTATGTGCTCGACGGGTCCATCGTTCCAGCCAACCCCGGCGTCAATCCATCGCTGACCATCACCGCAGTGAGCGAATACGCCCTGTCCCTGATCCCTCCCCACCCTGAAGCTTCCGGCATTGCGCTGGAAGCCTTGATTCGCGACCAGAAATTGAACTAAGGCTTTTGAGCGCATGCAGGCTTACAGCCATGAGTTCAGATGTCCGCTGTGTCCAATTTTACCGCGTACCGTCGACCTATTTTCGCGTTAAAACCCAGCTCATGGAGAACAAACCGTCAAACGCGCAAGGATCGATTCAACGCACTACCGGTTGGCTGTCTATAGCGTCCGGGCTGATCGCCCTGGTCAGCTATTATCTCGTAGCCGCATCCGTGCATTTTAATTTTGAATTTTTTTCAAATCCGGCCATAGTCTTTCAGGGCCAGCCCGTTGACCGCGGAATGCTGCGATGGAGCATGATCGCCGATGTGTTTGGCTATTACCTGTTGCTGTTGCCGCTGATGTTTTTTTTAGGGCGACAAATGGATGCGCATACACCCTGGAGTGGAATCGTTCGCTTCCTGGGAACGAGTTACGTTCTGATGGGTGCCGCCGGAGCCAGCGTGCTGGCCGTGGTATGGCCATTTCTCCTCGACGCGCACTCTGCGGCAGATGCATCCTTGCAGCCTTCAATCGCCTTGTTGTTTCAAACCAGCGCTCAGGGTGTGGTGACCGGAATTTGGAACCTGCTCGACGGATTATTGGGGGGCGCCTGGTGGATTGCAGTGAGCTGGTTTTTGCTGAATCGCATGAAATTTTTAGCTTATCTGGGTTTGCTAACCGGTATGTTCTCATTGTTGGATGCTGTGGGAAACATGCTGGAATGGAAAGCACTTGCTGACATCTCCGTAAATGCATACCTTGTGCTGGCCCCTGTCTGGGCAATGTTCGCGGGCGCAGCCCTGCTCAGAAGGAGGGATCTTTTTGTTTGAGCTAAAAACATCTTTATGAGTCTTGATGGTACACCAAGGGTTTTGTTTTTGATCGCCTTAGGATTTGCCCTGAATTTTATCATGGGCGTTGCAGGAAGCATGTTCTCTCCGGAATCCCTGTACCAAATGATGTGCTGGCAAATTGGGGATACCATGGCACTGATGGCCTGCGTCCTTTCTGCACGCTATCTGTCCGATAGAAAAATGCCCTTCCCCTCCGATGGCTTCAACGTACTGGCCATCGCCTATGGCGTTTCATTTGCGTCGAGTTCTCTAAACGCAGTCAACGAAGACGTAATGGCTTCCGCAGCCCTTCCGCTCGTCCCCGCATTGTGCATCATCGGCACCTGCAGCTTGTTTCCGTTGTGGCTCCGCATCGCAACGGCCTCGGTGGGCATACCCTTTTTGTTCATCTATAAAAACGTCATTCAGGAAACCTATCATCACGACAACCCCAGCAATGCGACAGCTTATATTGGCTTACAGACGCTTGGTTTGTTGTGGACTTACTATTTTTATCTCGACAATCGAAAAACCAAACTCGCATGAAACGCATATTAAAGTTCGCTGGCTACCTGGTCGTCGTGGTCGTCGTGGGCATTGCCCTTTTGTTGACCTACGTAAAGACCATGCTTCCTGATGTTGGGAATGCTCCCGACCTGAATGTAGAGAAAAGCGAAGCGCAAATTGAGCGCGGACGCTACCTGGCCAATCACGTGATGGTCTGTATGGACTGCCACTCAAAGCGGGATTGGACCCGGTATTCCGGCCCGCTCGTCGAAGGCACGCTCGGTCAGGGAGGTGAAGTGTTTGACCAGAATATGGGCTTTCCCGGAAAATTCGTGGCCAGCAACATCAGTCCACATGGCGTTGGCAACTGGACGGACGGGGAGATTTTCAGAGCCGTTGCATCGGGAGTGGGCAGGGATGGCAGACCCTTATTTCCTATTATGCCCTACCCGAATGCTGCCCAACTGGACGAGTCGGATATCCACGCCGTGATCGCTTATTTGCGCACCCTCGCACCGGTTGCCAACGACCCTCCTGCATCCAAAGCTGATTTTCCAATGAACTTCATCATTCACACCATCCCGGCTAAACCTAATTTTCAAAAAATGCCACCGGCTTCCGACCGCCTTGCGCACGGTCGTTACCTGGTCACTGCAGCAGGGTGCCGCGATTGTCACACGCGCCAGGAAAAGGGCAAGTTCGTAGGGCCGGATTTCGGTGGTGGTTTTGCCTTCCATTTTCCCGACGGGTCGGTAACTACCTCCTCCAATATTACCCCACACGCTACAGGCATTGGCAATTGGCCGGAGGAGCAATTCGTGATGCGCTTCAAGCAGTATGTGGATTCGGGATACGTTGCTCCTCGGGTAGCTGCAGGAGAAAAACAAACCCCCATGCCATGGACTATGTATGCCGGAATGACCAACGAGGACCTTTCTGCCATGTATGCATATCTGAAGACCCTTACCCCGGTTGACAACTCCGTCGTGCAGTTCACATCGGGAAAGTAGGACGCCAGAGTTCACCTACATTCACCCTTCCGGCCCTTGCCGGAGCTGTTTGCCAGCCTGGTCGCCTCTGAGGCCAGCACTTTATATTTTTTATGGTAAAAGAGAATTGTCTCTTAAATTTGGTCGCTGCATCGCTGGCTCGGTTCAGGGGTTGGAGCGGGAACGATTTTTGCAAATAGTTGAAAATCAATAACTAAATTTCTATTTGGATTCGCCTCTTGCGATGGCTAGCTGTAGATGGAGCCGTCGTCGGGGCAACGGCCGGCGATGGTACGCCTGTCCAGACTGTGCACCATTACTCAATACAACTAAATTAAAGTGACCGCCATGGAAAAGACCAAGAAAATTTTACTCACAGAAAGAGACATTCCGCATCAGTGGTACAACATCATGGGCGATATGCCCAATCCCATGTTGCCTCCTCTGCACCCCGGGACGATGCAACCCATTGGTCCCGAGGACCTCGCACCTCTGTTTCCGATGGAGTTGATCAAACAGGAAGTATCCGGGGAATCCTGGATCGAGATCCCCGACGAAGTGCGCGATGCGTATCGCATCTGGAGGCCCACGCCGCTCTATCGCGCACATCAGTTTGAAAAGCTGCTCGACACGCCCGCAAAAATTTATTATAAATACGAAGGGACCAGTCCCTCGGGTTCGCACAAGCCCAATACGGCCCTTGCCCAGGCCTATTACAACAAAATGGAAGGTGTGCGCAAGCTCAGTACCGAAACCGGCGCTGGTCAGTGGGGGAGCGCCCTCAGTTTTGCGTGCAAGATGTTTGGGCTTGAATGCGAAGTTTTCATGGTAAAAATCAGTTATCAGCAAAAGCCCTTCCGCAAGATGCTGATGAACATCTGGGATGCTACAGTGCATGCTTCCCCAACCGACCTGACGGATGCCGGCAAAGCCATTTTGCAGGCGGATCCCAATTCTCCGGGCAGCCTGGGCATTGCCATTTCGGAAGCCGTCGAGGTTGCAGCAAAAGATGGGACGACTAAATATTCTCTGGGAAGTGTGCTCAACCATGTTTTGATGCATCAGACCGTGATCGGACTCGAAGCGGAGAAGCAGCTCGAAATGGCTGGGGATTTTCCCGATGTGGTCATAGCTCCATTCGGAGGGGGCTCCAACTTTGCAGGCATCACCTTCCCGTTTTTGAGGCACAACTTCCGCAATGGCAAAAACGTGCGTTGCATCGCCATCGAGCCGGCTTCCTGTCCCAAGCTCACCAAAGGGCAATTCCGCTATGACTTTGGTGACACCATTGGCATGACCCCACTGATTCCCATGTATACCCTGGGCCACAATTTCCTGCCGGCCCCAATTCATGCCGGAGGACTGCGCTACCACGGCGCCGGGGCCATTGTCAGCCAGTTGCTGCGCGACAAACTCATCGAAGCCCAGGCCATCCAGCAGCTCGAATGTTTTGAGGCAGGCGTGCAGTTTGCCGGAGCCGAAGGCATCCTTCCGGCACCAGAGGCCACCCATGCCATCGCCGGAGTCGTGCGCGAGGCCAGGCGGGCCAGGGAAGAGGGCCAATCAAAAACCATTCTGTTCAACCTCTGCGGCCACGGTTACTTCGACATGAGCGCATACCAGGACTACTTTAGCGGAAAACTCGTCGACCATCACTTTACAGACGACGAGCTGTACGCTAACCTGAGGGAGCTCAATACTCCGATCCCAGCATAAATTCAAGGGTCTTTACCTGCAATGCGTTTTAAAGTTGGAATCGACATAGGGGGTACTTTTACGGACGTCATCGCCATCGGCGACGGTGGGGAGACCTACGTGCACAAAACCCTGAGTACACCGGAAGATCCTTCGATCGGATTTATCAATGGATTAGCCGAGTTGGCTGAAAAGGCCGGAATGTCTGTACGCCAGTTTGTAGAACGCATTGACACCATCGTTCATGGCACTACGGTGGCGACAAACGCCCTGCTCACATTTCGCGGGGCAAAGACGGCCTTGCTGACGACCCGCGGTTTTCGCGACGCACTCGAGATGCGCCGTGGCATCCGCGAGGAGCAGTACAACAACCGGTACGAAAACGTCACGCCAATGGTGCCGCGACACCTGCGACTGCCGGTCGACGAAAGAGTGGATGCAGAAGGAAAGGTCGTTCGCAAACTCAACCGCAAAGAATTGGAGAAGCTTGCCGCGCAACTGAAGGCAGAAAACGTCGAATCGGTGGCCGTTTGTTTCGTCAACTCCTATAAAAATCCGACGCACGAATTGCAGGTTGCCGCTTTCCTTCGCAAAAAGCTCAGGCATTGTTTTGTGACGGCATCCTGTGAAGTCCTGCCATGCATTCGCTTTTATGAGCGCGTTAGCACCACGGTGGTCAGCGCGTTTGTGGGTCCGATTGTTGCCCGATACATCGACCGCCTCGAGCAGAAGCTCTCGGAAGTCTCCTACCAGGGCACCTTGCTCATCATGCAATCGAATGGCGGGGTCGTTGCTCCCGAGGTGGTGAAAAGGATTCCCGTGGTTACCGTGTTGTCCGGACCCGCTGCGGCGCCAACGGCGGGAGCCTACTATGCTGCAATGCTCGGTTACGACCATTGCATCACCGTCGACATGGGCGGCACGAGTTTCGATGCTGCGCTGGTCATCGGTGGCGAATGTGTGACGAGTACCGCAGGCAGCATCAACCGCTACCGCATCGCATTGCCTTCACTCGACATCGTCACCATCGGCGCCGGGGGCGGCAGCCTCGGATGGATCAACGACGGGGGCATGCTGCAGATGGGTCCGCAAAGTGCGGGCGCCCTTCCGGGACCGGCATCCTATGGTCGCGGGGGAAGCCTCCCGGCATGTACCGATGCCGACCTGCTGCTGGGCTATCTGGATCCCGGTTTTTTTGCCGGCGGACGACTCAAACTCGACGTTGCTGCGGCTCAAAAGGCCATCAACGAACACCTGGCTGGTCCCCTGGGGCTGAGCCTCGTCGAAACGGCTGCGGGCATGTACCGCATCATCAACAGCAACATGGCCCAGGGCGTGCGGCAGATTTCCGTCGAACGGGGTTACGACCCACGCGAATTCCTGTTCATCGTGGCTGGAGGTGCCGGACCGGTCCATGCCGCAGAGATCTGCTCGGAACTCGAAATCCCGGCATTCCTGGTGCCTGCGGTTTCATCGATTTTCTGCGCAGCGGGCATGTTGCTCGGTGACCTGAAACACGACTACATCCGCTCCTGTTACGCTTCCTTCCGCGCGCTCGACCGCAAACGCGTCCTCGGACTTTTTGAAGAAATGCAAACGGAAGGGGTAGCAACGCTGAAAAAGGAAGGCGTTCCCGTTTCCAAAATCAGCTTTCATCCGGTACTCGACATGCGTTACGCCGGACAGTACCACGAAGTTCAACTTGCGGTAGAATGGAAAACCGTACAGTCGTTCGCGTTGACAGACATCTTCGAAGCTTTTCACGCCGAGCACAATAGGCAATTCGGTTATTCACTCAAAGAGGAGGGAACGGAAATTGAACTAATAAACGTTCGTTTGCGCGTCGTCGGGAAAAACGAAAAGCCGCAATTTGCAACGCCATCGGGCAAACCGGCAACTGCTGTTGAAGCTTTGAAGGGTCAACGGGAGGTGTACATTTCGGAACAACAGTCAATGCAAAGGGTAGCTGTGTACGATGGGGACCTGTACTTATCTGGAACATTGCTGAAGGGGCCCTGTGTGATCGAACGCATCACCACATCCATTTTTGTCAGTGCCCGCTACGACTGTCTTGTTGATCCTGCCGGATCATTTCTCGTATACGAGCGGGCGCGTTTCCCCGGAGGGGAAAGCGAAATCCGGAAGCGCTATCGTCATCGCTGACGGCTCAACGACCTGGTATGAAAAAGAAAAGTGAACAAAGCGTAGATAAGATCCTGGTATCCATAATGCAGCGGGCTTTTAAGTCGATCACCGACGAAATGAGCATTTCGCTGACCAAGACCACGCGGTCACCAATATTGTGCGAGGCCAAGGATTTCGTCACCGGACTCTACGATGCGGAAGGACAGATGCTCGAACAAACGGAAAACCTGCCCATCTTGTCGTTTTCCCTGGGCCCCGTTTGTAAGGAGATCCTTCGTCAGTATGGCGACGACCTTCACGAAGGCGACGTCATCATCCACAACGACGTCTTCAGTATGGGCAACCAAAACAACGACGTGGCGATTTTCAAGCCAATCTTTTTCGAAGGAGTGCTGGTAGGATGGTCTGCGGCCAAAGGGCATCAGGCGGATATTGGCGGCGCTGTTCAGGGAGGATACAACCCCAATGCAACCGAAGTTTGGCAGGAGGCCCTCCGCATCCCCGCAGTGAAGATTTATGAAAGGGGACATTTGCGACAGGATGTATGGAATCTCATTTTTGCCAACATCCGGTTGCAAATGGTGCAAGAGGACATCAAAGCACAAATGGGCGCCTGCACCCTCGGTGAACGCAGGCTTCAGGCGCTGTTTGCAAAATACGGAAAGGCGGTAGTGGATCTTCACAAGCAGGCATTGTTCGATGCTACAGAGGCCATGATGCGCGCAGAGATTGAGCGATTCCCGTCGGGCGAATACAAAGGCAGCAGTTGGGTGTATTACGACGGGAAGCATCCGGACAGCAAGTTCGAAGTGCGCGCCAAAATCCGCGTTGCCGGCGACGAGATCTGGTTTGATTTTTCAAAGTCCTCTCCACAGACCAAGGGCTTTGTCAACGGAACGTTCACGTCTACCTGTTCAGCCATTACCCTTACCTTTCTGCAAATGGTCAACCCGGCCATACCGCACAACGAGGGCATGCTCAAACCGCTGCACTACATCGTTCCGGAAGGGACCATACTCAACGCCTCATACCCGGCGGCGACGACCTTCGGAAACCACCTTTGTCCCCAAGTCGCGGATTCCATATTTAAAGCACTGGGCCCCGCCGTTCCGGAACGCGTAACAGCGGGCTGGAATCACCTGCTGTGCTCACTGTTTACCGGAATGCATCCGCGCACCAATCGCAAATACGTCGACATCTGTTTCCTGGGAATGAAGGGGGGAAGCGGGGCGCTGCGGGGTTGCGACGGATACGACCACATTGGCATGATCGATGCATCGGGAGGAGTGCTCGATCAGGATTACGAGATGTACGAGCAACAAACGCCCCATATGATCTTAAAACACGAATACCTCTGCGATTCCGGCGGCCCCGGTCAGTGGCGCGGTGGACTGGGAACCGAAACGCAAATCCTGTTGCGCGGAGACGATACGACGATGGTGGTATTTGGCGATGGCGACGTAGAACCCAACTACGGTTTGTTCGGTGGCAAGGGCAGCGTGCTCAACCGCATCGAACTCAGGTATCCCAACGGGAAACGCAAAATTCCCAGGAGCAAGGATATGGTCCACGGCATTCCGGACGGAACGGTTTACCACCAAATCGCCGGTGGCGGGGGAGGCTACGGCAGGCCCAAAAAACGTCTGCGCGAAAAAATTTTGCAGGATGTGCGCAACGGCGTCGTCAGCAAAAAAGCTGCCAAAGAAATTTACGGAGTCAAAAGCTGAATGCACATGGCACACCAACACATTCTGCCCGAGGGCTGGCCAGTCCCCAAGGGATATGCAAACGGAATCCTCGCAGATCGCGGCCGCCTGCTCTTCATTGCCGGCCAGGTAGGCTGGGATGAAAATGAAGAATTTTCGAGTCCGGACATCGTTCCGCAATTCGAGCGCGCATTGAAAAATATACTAACAATTGTTAGTGCCGCAGGAGGTTCTGCCTCCGACATCTGCCGGATGACCTGTTATTGTAAAGACCGCAATGCCTACCTTACGGCACGCAAGGAGCTGGGCGCCATTTGGAAATCGGTTTTGGGCAGGCACTATCCTTGTATGAGCATGATCTTTGTAAGTGACCTGCTCGACCATCCCGCGCTCATCGAAATCGAGGCCACCGCGGTGATTCCCTCTGGCCAGGGTGCATGAATGAGGAGTATGCAGGCATTGAATGAAACACAGCGGTCGGTCCAGCAGAGTTTTCGAGAATTCGTAGACCTTCGCGTTTTGCCGCAGGCGAGGAACATAGACCGCGAGCAGCTGTTCCCGATGGACCTGTTTCGCGAAGTGGCAGCGCTTGGTTTTTTTGGAATGCGATATCCGGAAACCGCCGGCGGCAGCGGAATGGATAACATCAGTTATGCGCTGGCCGTCATGGAACTCGCCCGCGGCTCACTTTCTTTGGCCGCTGCCTGCACCATGCAGTCGCTCATGGGAACCCATTTCCTGCACCGGTACGGCGATCAAGAGCTCCTCGAACGGTTTTTTCGTCCGGCGCTGCGGGGAGAACTGATCGGGGCCATTTGCATGACGGAACCAAATGCCGGCAGCGACCTGATGGGGATCAGTACCCATGCACGCAAAACGGAGGAGGGCTTTGTGCTCAACGGCCAAAAGACCTGGGTCACTTCCGCTCCGGTCGCCGACTTCTTTACGGTGCTTGCAAAAAATGAGGGCCTGGATGGTCTTTCTATTTTCCTGGTTCCCGCCAGGACTCCTGGTCTGCAGCTTGGAAAGCCCATCGAAAAAATGGGCGTTCGCGGATCGCCAACGAGCGAACTGTCGTTCGCCGATGTACTCGTCCCCAAGAACCATCTGCTGGGTCCTTTGGGAGGAGGCACAGCCAGTCTCAGAGAGATCCTCGTAGAGATTCGCATCATGACGGCCGCACTGGCAGTTGGCATTGCTCAGGCCGCAAGGGACGAGGCCGTGAAATATTCTGCGGAGCGCATGCAGTTTGGCAAACCCATTGCGGCGTTCCAGGCCATCCAGCTCAAACTTGCGGAGATGGAGATGCAACTGGAAACGTCACGCACCTATACGCTACATGTTGCAGCGCTTGCCGACCGCCTGGAACCGCGCCACAAAGAAGCCATGATCGCCAAACTCCACGCTTCTGAAGCGGCATGCGCGATCTGCGACCAGGCGGCGCGCATTATGGCATCGTACGGGTATTCGACCGATTTCTCTGCCGAACGCCTGCTGCGCGATGTCCGCTTTACTCTCATTGGCGGAGGAACCTCCGAAATCCTTAAAATCAACATCGCAAAAGAAATGAAGGAATGAACGCGCACAGGTCTCTCCATTGCATAACACAAAGGCTTCTATGTGCGGCACCAGTCCGCATGGTTGAGCACTTAAACCATTTTAAGGGATGAAGGTACTTTTGGCAAAGCCCGGTCTCGACGGTCACGACGTAGGTGTGAAAGTGCTGGCTCACGCCCTGCGCGAAGCGGGGTTTGAAGTCGCTTACACGGGCTTGCGCAAATCCATTGGGCAGATTGCAGACCAGGCGCAAAAATTGAATCCCGACGTCATCGGACTGTCGATCCTCTCCGGGTCGCACCTGATCCTCTGTGCGAAAATGCGGGAGGAACTGGAGCGGAGAAAACTAAACATACCCTGGATCGTGGGAGGCAACATTCCCGACCAGGACGTAAAATCACTCATCGAACTCGGCGCCAGGTGCGCATTCCCATCGGGTACGCGGATCGAGGAAGTCATCCGCTATTTTGAGGGGATGAAACAAACCACCGGATGAGTCAAACTAACAAACGTTTATAAGTTTTAAAGTAACTGAATAACAGAGAGAATACGATCTATATGCGAGAAGTACAGACCATTTTTCCGGAAGCCAGAATTCCGTACGGGACCTGGGGCTGCAGCTATTTTCCAGCCTGGCAGACCTCTCCGCTTGCGGAGGTCAACATTGGCCAGTTTGCCGGGGAGGCCATGGCGCGCATCTTGGCCCTGCGAAAAGTGCAGTTGCAAAAACTCGACTACCTGGTCATTGGATCCACCGTTCCCTGGCATTATAAATTCTGGAATGCCACCGTGGTTTCGATGTGCGCAGGACGCCGCATTCCAGGATTTCACGTAGAACAGGCCTGTGCAACGGGACTGCAGGCTATCCTGCTGGCAGCAGCGCAGGTGTCGAGTGGAGCGAGCGAGAGCGTCGGTGTGCTCACCTTCGACCGCACCAGCGATTCGCCCGTAGGGGTTTTTCCCGAACGCCGCAGTTACCGGAGAACCGAAGTCATCAGCGACGTATGGGACAACTTCGGTTTTGATCCGGCAACGGGAAAGGCCATGCTGCAATCTGCCGGCAACATTGCCCGCAAATACGGCCTCAGCAAGCAGGAAGTCGACGAGTTGACGGCCTGCCGGTACGAACAATATTTTAAGGGCCGATCATCGGGCTTCATACAGCGATGCGCCGTGCCCTTGGAAATTTTAAATGCCCAGGGAAAACCGATGGGTGTGATCGATGAAGACAAAGGGGTGAAACCAATTTCCCTGCAGTCCCTGCGCAGCATGCGCGAACTCGATTCCTGTGTTACCAGCGGAACGCAGACGCATGCTGCCGACGGGATGGCCACACTGGTGGTCGCGTCGCGTGAAGGTGCGAAAGCCCTCAGTGCGCGCCCCGAGATCGACATCCGGTTCGTTGCCAAGGTCGAAGTGCGCGCAGGCGCATCCTGCATGCCGGAAGCTCCTGCTCTGGCCGTCGGGCAGTTGTTAAAAAATACCGGACTTTCGCTGAGCGACATCGCCGTCGTCAAAGATCACAACCCCTTTGCCGTTAACGATGCCGTATTTGCCAAGACCTTCCAATACGACTGGCGCAAAATGAACAACAATGGTTGTCCTCTGGTATGGGGTCACCCACAGGGACCCACCCTTACACGCGTCGTCATGGAAGCGCTCGAAGAAGCCGTCGATCTTGGCGGCGGATACGTCCTCGTGTTTGGATGCGCTGCAGGAGACGTTGGCATCGCCGCGCTGTTTAAGGTCGATGGCTGAACCGCACAAGCTCAATCATCTCAGTTAACCCATCAATAAAAAGGAAATAAAGGAATTATACCATGAAGCAAATGCGAAAATCGACACTCGAGGAACTGGGACTTGGCACCGTGCTCGACGTGTTTCGAAATGGAAAATTACCCGTGGATGCGGAACGGGCAGTGACGGCAGTCTTTGGTCCTCCGGAAGACCGGGGTTGCATGGTCATTTCCGGCGCCAACGGCGTTGTGGGTGCAGGCAAACTCATGCAGTTTGCAGCGAGGTTGTCTTCTTACGGCGTACCCATGGTCGCACTGGACCTTGCCGGATCTCCCGATGGAATTGGAAAACAGTTAACCGGCCTTCGCAAGGCATTTGGTGCGGACC
Organism: Saprospiraceae bacterium; assembly: GCA_020848995.1. GTDB lineage: Bacteria > Bacteroidota > Bacteroidia > Chitinophagales > Saprospiraceae > Vicinibacter. The sequence continues at coordinate 19,512 of JADLHA010000033.1, forward strand.
AGGCCGCTGAGATCGCCAAAAACATCATTCAACTCAATTACGACGGCAAATCCCTTCCCTCCGCTTTAAAAATCTACAAACCCAAATTTTTGCTGGAAGCCATTCCGGAAAAACTGGAGCTGAAAAGGGCGCATTATGCGCTCTTCCGCCGGGAATACCCCGACCTGCACATATGGTCTGTTACTTCGGGTTTTCCGAGTGAACAACTCGGAGTTGACATCGCACACCCCGCATTCCCGCATGAAATTAACAAGATCTTCGAAATTGTAGAAAAGGAGCCGGGTCCTGCGAGTGCCTTGCTGTGGGCACTGGGTCTGATCCCCGTAGAGGTGAGCGATCACTGGTCCTTTGTTCTCGATGTGTTTTTCTGTGGCCTGATGCAGGCAAGCATTCGCGCCAGCAGCATGAAAAATATGCCCTACTGGAAAACGGATAAATACATCCGCAAACTCGTGGGCCCAAATCCGTTTCGGGCTCACGATGCCATCGGCGCCCGCGGCGCTAACTTTCTGACCTGGTCGTGTCTTCACCATTTACATCTGCAGTACGGCCCCTTGTTTGAACCGGTCCCCGAGCTCGTTGAACGCAAGGACAGCGGCCAAAACTGGTATCCTCCGGATCACTTCAGGCCCCTGGTCAACTACTCCATTTCGGAACAGGAACAATCGGAACTGGAAGATGTCGTTTACGGATCGCTGTTCCAGATGACGACGATCATGTTGCACGAACGACGCGCATCCCTGTCAGCGATGAACGCCATTGGAGAACTCTGCGCTCAATTCACGCGGGGTATGCTGGCCAACTTGCGAAGCAGGGGCGCCACTGCGGTGCTGCAGACCATTGCGCGGTACCATGCACTGCATCCCGAAGCAGCGCAAACCAGTTGGTATCCGGAAGAACTCAACCGGATGTCAGAAGTCGAATGGCAACAACTGTACGTCAATGCAGAGCACGATGGCGTGGCTGGCGTCATTCACATCAGTCGCGAGAGTTACAATTCCGACGTGGATGCTGAACTCAACCGCGCAATGGATTGGCTGCTGTCACAAGGCATTCGCCGGACCATCCTCTGTGCAGATTTTCATCTTTCCACACAGATGGTCGGAGCGGATACCAGCGAATTTTTTCCGGCACTCACGGAAAGAGCACAAGGCATCCGGATCGCTGCCAGCTGGTCGGCGACGGCCCGCCGGCTCCACAGCGATTTCGATTGCACGGTAGGCTTCATCAGTGGCAAGCGATGCATGGGTGGTATGCTCGAACTCATGATGCACTGCCATTACCTCTTCGCAGCGGATTCGGTGGTGCTCTCCATGCCGGAAGTTACCCTTCCCGTGGTTCCCGGTATGGAAGGATGCCACTGGCCTTTCCGGAAAGCGGATGAAGCGGGCCGGCTCCAACTCGCCAGGATGCTGCTCACCGGAAGACCCGTGAAGGCAACTCAGGCCCTCGGTTGGCTGATCGATCGCACGGGACCCCTGGAAACTTTGTTGAGCGATGCCTGGAAATTGGTAAACGGAGATGCATCCATTTCGCAGCGCAGGCATTTCGAAGATGCCGCGTTGCCGCCTATACAGTTCGACGCCATCGACGGCCTGGATTCCGGCGATGCCCAACTTGAGCAGGCGCGTGAGGCCGTACGCAATACCATCAGGGCGGCATGTGGAGCCGGCCTCACCGAAGCCCTTCACATGCAGGCGGAGCATTCTGCCGATTTTATGGTCAGCGCGCTTTGTCACAAGGGAGTCGTTGGCGCAGCGTGGTCAAAAATTGCAAGCATTTAACCGGTCCACCAGGCACCCCGGAAAGGGCAAGGCAGATGGACGGACACTATTGAATGGCTGTAGCTGTTAATGGAATAGAGATAACGAGTCACATGAGCAACGGAGATCGCAAGCAGGAGCAAACCGCCGACGAAAAGCGCGTCTTTCTGGAATCTGGTATTGAAGTCAAAACACTCTATACGCGCGAAGATGCACTGGCCGGCAACCCCCAACTCGATGCAGAGCTGCCCGGGCAGTTTCCCTTTACACGGGGCATCCACCCGCTGATGTACCGCAAACGCCCGTTCACCATGCGGCAATATGCGGGATTTGCCTCCCCCGAAGAGACGAACGAGCGTTTTCATTTTTTGATCCGCAACGGGCAGACTGGACTCAACGTCGCATTTGATTTGCCGACGCAATGCGGACTCGATTCGGATGACCCCGCAGCGCTGGGCGAAGTCGGCAGAGTAGGCATGGCCGTGGATTCCCTCGACGATTTTGAGCGCGCCTTTGCTGGAATAGACCTCAGCAAGATCACCGTTTCGATGACCATCAATGGTTCTGCGCTGGTTTTGATGGCCATGTATTTTGCCCTGGCGGAAAAGTGGGGATACGACCTATCGACCTTGCGGGGAACAGCGCAAAACGACATCCTCAAGGAATTTATCGGCCGCGGAACCTGGATCTTTCCCGTCGACAAATCGGTAAAACTCGTCGTGGATACCATCGAATATTGCGCACGCAACGTTCCGCGATATTCGCCCGTCAGCGTATGCGGTTATCACATCCGCGAATCGGGAGCCAATCCCGTTCAGGAAATGGCTTATGCATTTTGCATTGCAAAGGCCTACTCGGAGGAGACCCTCAAACGCGGTGTTCCGGTCGACGAATTTGCCTCGCGGCTATCGTACAATTTCGACATCTACGGATACTTTTTTGAACAGATCGCCAAGTTCCGCGCCGGCCGGAGGCTTTGGGCGAAAATCGTACGCGAGGAGTACGGTGCCCAAAAGGAAGAATCCTGCTGGCTGCGCATGATCGCCGGTGGCGGTGGTGCCGGACTGACCAAGGAGCAGCCCGAAAACAACATCATCAGAACGGCATACTTCGCCATGGTGTCGGCGCTTTCGGGTACACAGACCATGGCCCTTTGCACCTACGACGAAGCTTACACCATTCCCACGGAAAAGGCTGCTGAGATCGCCCTGCGCACCATGCAGATCCTCACCCACGAAACGGGAGTGTGCGATACCGTGGATCCACTCGGCGGATCCTATTACGTCGAAACCCTCACCAACCAGTTTGAAACGGCCATACGTCAGGAAATGGCCGTCGTCGACACTTGGGGTGGCATCGTCGACGCAATTGCCAGCGGTAAAGTTCAGGAAGCCATCGCCCACCAAGCCTACCAACGCGAATGCGATATCCAGCAGGGCCGCATCGTGAAAGTGGGTTTTAATGCCTTTTACAGCGACGAGGACCGCCAGCAAATCAGCTTCCATCCGTACAACCAGGAGGCAGCCGACAAGCAAATTACCCGCCTGTCTCAAATACGCGCACAGCGGAATGCCCGCGAAGTCGACGAAGCCCTGGGTACCTTGCGCCTCGATGCGCAAGCCGGCAAAAACCTGATGCCCGCCACCATCCGGGCCGTAAAGGCCTATGCTACGGTTGGGGAAATCATCCGGGTGTTGCGGGAAGTGTACGGCGAATACGAGGAACCCGTATTTTTTAACTATGCGTAACGGTAAATCGGCCGAGTGCGCCGCGTGCAAGGGAATTCAACGTTTGGATGACTGGAAGTGGGTCCTCCAAACCGACACGCCATCTGCAACATGCTGAAGCGAAAGACCATATTGTCTCTGGAGCAGGCCCTGGCGCTGCCCTATGCCACCCAACGGTTCGCCCAACTTGGATGGCGCGTGATTCGCCTGGAAAATCCACCTGAAGCGGGTGGGCGCGGCGGAGACCCCAACCGCTACATTGGCGTGGATACGGGCCAGTTGGGAATGGGTTCCTATTACCTCGCTCCGAATGCCGGGAAGGAAGCCATCACCATCAACCTCAAAAAACCCGAGGGCAGGGCTTTGCTGCAACAGCTCATCCGGGAATTGCAGGTCGACGTGTTTATGTGCAACACCCTGCCCATGCGCTATGCCGCGCTGGGTATCGACTTTGCAAGCCTTTCAAAAGCTAACGAACGTTTGGTTTGGTGTGGGATCAGCGCCTTTGGACCGGAATGCCCGGACCGCGCAGGTTACGATCCGGCGCTGCAGGCCAGCCTCGGTTTTACCTGGCTCACCGGCGAACCCAAAGGGATGCCCGTACCCTGCGGTGTACCCATCATCGACCTCAAAGCGGGAGACGAAGCCTTTGCCCAGGTCCTTTTGGCGATGCTGGAAAATGCACCTTCCGGGAAGGAGATCCACATTTCCATGGCGAGGTGCGCGGCGAGTTGGCTGATCACTGCCTTGCCTCAGCTCAATTTTCTCGACAAGGCGAACGACCATTTTATGCGCAGCGGGAGCGAACACCGCAGCTTCATTCCGTCAAACGTCTATGCTACGGCAGATGGCTTTGCCTACCTGGCGATCGGCAACGACCTGCAGTGGAGCAAATTGTGCTCCATTCCCGGCTTTGAAGTGCTCGCAAAACCAGAGCGCGAAACAAACGAAGGCAGAAAACAACAGCGATTTGACATATACTCGGAAATCGGAGCGCTGACTCAAAATTTTGCAACACAGGCCTTCGTCGATCGATGTCTGCAAGTTCAACTGTCGGCAGCCCCGGTACATACCGTGGACCAGGTGGCTGAAATGGAAGCCCTGAAGCCCTATTTTATGCACACCACCCTTCCGGATGGAAGGTCCATTCCCCTGAGCCCCACTGCAGTGGATACCGATTTTCTGAAGGAACGGGGATTTTGTCTGGCAACACCTCCCGCCCTGGGGGCCGACAACCAGAAGATTTTTGGCGAAGCTGGCCTGGGAGCAAGCGAATTGACTTCCCTGCTGCAAAATGGGGTGATATGATCGTACTTTGCAAACGGACAGACGAGCAAGGCAAGGCTTTGCCATCCTGGTGCAACCGGCACCGGGGAACTGCCGGAACCGTTGAAAACCAGAACAAGCACCGATGCTGAAGGCCACCGTCGACATATTGCGCTCCTACAGCCAAGCTGAGCCGCGTTGCGTGATGGGCAATGTGGCCATAGCCCGCGGAGCAATCGAGGCAGGGGTACAAGGCGTCTTCGCCTACCCGGGAACCCCGTCGACGGAGATTTCCGAAGTTTTTAAGCACGTAGATGCCTACTTGACCGATCCGGGAGCCAACCCAAACCAGGATGGCATCGCCGTGCACGAGCTGTATTTCGAGTACAGCATCAACGAAAAAATTGCACTCGAAAAGGCCATTGCCTTTGCCGTTGCCAGTCAACGCGCGATGTGCGTGATGAAAAATGTCGGAATGAACGTTGCCAGCGACGCACTGATGAGCATTCCATATCAAACCTTTGCAGGGGCGCTGGTCATAGTGTTGTGCGATGATCCCGGCTGCCATTCGAGTTCCAACGAACAGGACTCGCGCTGGTGGGGAACCATGGCTTCCGTTCCGGTGCTCAATCCCGCCACCCCGCAAGAGGCGAAGGAACTGACGCAGCAGGCTTTTTCATTGTCGGAAGCGATCCATCTGCCGGTCATCGTTCGCAGTACGACAAGGGTATCGCATGCGCGAGGAATGGTCATATACGGAGAACTGCCGGGCAGTGGTCCCGCACCGGCTTACGACCGCGTTCCGGAACACATCAACATCCCGTCGCGCAATACCGGCGCCCACCAGGCATTGCTCGCCAGGATCGCGCGTCCTGAAGTGCAGGCAAGCCTGCAGCGCTGCACGCGCAAGTTGGTCGAAGCGTCCACATCCAGAGCCGTCATCTGCTCAGGCATCACGGTTGCTTACCTGTTGGAACTTCACGCGGCATCTGCCGGACAAACGGGGGTTAGCATCCTGGAAATCCAAATGGTTCACCCTTTTCCGGAAAGCGAAGTACTTGCATTTCTGCGCAACGGATATGATCAGGTTTTGGTGCTCGAGGAGCTCGACCCCATAGTAGAAAATAACATCCGCCTGATCGCACAAAAACACGGCATGTCCGTGGACGTTTTTGGAAAGGGATTTTCGGGATTGACGTCTGCAGGGGAATACAGCCTCGACCTCGTTGCCAAAGCACTGCACAGCTTCTCGGGAGCACCGGTTGAATCCGGAATTCCCCTTCCTGCTTGGGAAGCCATGTGCAAAAACCTGCCCCCAAGGCCTCCGGCGCTATGTTCCGGGTGCCCGCACCGCGCGACCTTTTATCTGCTCAAACTCGCCATGCCGCGTGAGAACCGGGAGCTCGTCCTTTGCGGCGACATCGGTTGTTTCGGGCTGGGAGCCCTCCCTCCACTGAAAATGATCGATACGATCAATCACATGGGAATGAGCATTTCCATGGCGCAGGGACTGAGTACCGCACTCGCGCGCGAACGGAAGTCCTGGAAAACCGTTGCACTGGTTGGCGACGGTACGTTTTTTCATTCCGGACTGGCTTCGCTGGTCAACGCGGTGTACACGCGGGCAAACGTGCTGGTCGTCATTTTCGACAACCGGACCATCGGAATGACCGGACACCAGTCTCATCCCGGGGCCGCGCGTCGACTTCCGAAGTATCGCGAAATAGAATTGGCGCCCATGTTAAAGGGATTGGGCATTGAAATGGTCGAGACCATCAATCCTTTTGAATTGCGCGAGGGCATGCAGCGACTCAACCGCGCCATGCAGCACGAAGGCGTATCAGTAGTCATTGCGCAAAGTCCCTGCATCTTTCTTCCTGAATTCAAGGAGGGCATGCCGTACCGGCGTCGCATCGCCGTCGACCCCAAGCGGTGCAACTCATGCGGAAACCACGAGGACCTTTCCTTGTCCTGCTCGCGCAGGCAATCTCCATCGGGCAACCTGGTGCGCGCCCGTGCAAAGCTGATGGCGCCAAAAGCTATCGCCGGGGAACGGCAATTGTGCCCTGCCAACATCTGCAACCACGGATTCTTCTTTGCCATCCGCGATGGAGATTACCGCTCGGCCATCGAGATCGTTCGCGACAAAATGCTGTTCGCAAGAACCTGTGGAGACATCTGCCATCGCCCTTGTGAGTTGTTTGCCGGCATGCCGGACAAAGTTCCCGTGAAAGCACTGAAGAAATTTGTTTCCGGGATCGACGAGCATTTTTTTGATTTCAGCATTCCCATTGCGCGTGCAGAACAGGCGGCGAAGAGCAATTGGCGCGTTGCCATCGTCGGCGCCGGTCCGGCGGGGCTGAGCGCTGCATACGATCTGCTTCAGGCTGGATATTCAGTAGATGTATTTGAACGCAGGCATGAGGCCGGGGGAATGGTCATCGCTGCCATACCGGGATTCCGCATGGATAAGCAGGGATTCCGTTTCGAAGCAGGGCAGTTGGAAGCCATGGGAGCACGCTTTCATTTTGGAAAATCTTTGGGATCCGAATTGGAGCTTTCCGAACTCGCTGCTCAATGGGATGCCGTGGTATTGGCCCTCGGGCAGTGGCGGCCGGCAACTTTACCCGTTCTCCAAAAGCTGAATGGCCAGGGACCCCGTGTCGACGCCGTGCACTTTCTGGAGCGATTCAACGAAGGGTTGGATACCGGCATTCCCGACGGAGACCTCCTCGTCGTCGGAGGGGGCAACAGCGCCATCGATGCCGCGCGTGCTGCAAGGAAATTGTTCCCTTCGCGAAGGGTTGTCGTCTCCTGTCTGGAGCGGGAAGAAGAGATGCCCGCTTTCGCGGAGGAGATTGCACATGCACGCAACGAGGGGGTCGAGATCTGGGCCGACACCATGCTGGCGCGCTGCGAGGCCAGCCAAACGCTGCACGTCACCTTAAACCGGTATTCGAGCGGCGAGGCGGTGGCGGCATTTACAGTGGGAGGGATCATCTCTGCAATTGGCCAGCAGGTCTGTTTTGAAGACCTCGGTGGGCCGGAGGCGGCCTGGTGGGATGGCCATGGGCGACTTGATCCGGAAGCCCTGCGCAGGGAATACCCCAATGTCTTTGTTGCCGGCGACCTGTGTTCCGGAACGCACCGCAGCGTGATTGGCGCCATTGCTTCCGGCAAGCGGGCGGCAAATTCCATCCGCAGGCATCTTGAAAATTACCCTTATGCCTACGAAGGCGAACAAACGTTTGTAAGGTTGTGTGAAGATTCGACTAAAACTAACGTACGTTCGTTAGTAAATGGAAAGGAAGCAGGAGCTCCTGTTTATGAAGAAGCAGTCCTTCCACAAGACTGGACAACCCGGATGGAATTTTTTAACCTCTTCCAGTCCTGCATGAAATGCAACCACTGCATTGAGAATTTCGGATGCCCGGCCATGGTGATGCGCAACGGAAAGGTGGTCATCGACGACAACGCCTGTACGCTTTGCGGACTGTGCATCGACGTATGCCCAAACGATGCCATCCGGTGGGTCGCCATCGAAACTGAAGAAGAACTCACCCTCACATGAGAAACGGAGCGGAGCGGTGCAAGATCATGATTGCAGGGGTTGGCGGCCAGGGAATTGTCTATTTGTCCAACCTCATCGTAGAAGCGGCTGTGGCCAGTGGCATCTCCGCAAGCGTAAGCGAGATCCACGGACTTTCTCAGCGCAGCGGCATCGTCACCTCGGGCATTGGCCTGGGTGAACACTGCACGGGGTTCCTGGCCCGGGCCAGCGTAGACCTGCTCTTCGGACTCGAGGCCCTGGAGACGCAACGCTGCCTCCCCTGGCTCCACCGCAACAGCAGCGTGGTGTTTTGCAATCACCGCCTGCTGCCTCACGCCGTCAATGCGCGCACCGCAGAATATCCGGATCCCGGCCAACTCGCCCGATACCTTCAAAACCATTGCAGGGAGGTCGTCTGCATCGACACCCGGCAGCTGCTCATTGATACCATTCGCCTCAACCTCTTCTGCCTTGGCGTCGCCACCCGGCTCGCGCAGTTCCCGCTGGAAACGGTCGCCATTGAACAGGCCCTGGCCCGCACCAGCACAGAACGAAATTTGGAAAAGTCCCTTGAGGTGTTCCGGCAGGGAATGGAATGCGAACGAAACCCGACTTGTCTATGACACCATCAACAGAATCCGGAAGCCCTCCAATTATAAACGAACGAACGATTGTTTGCCAAATCAATGGGCGTACCGTGACGCAGCCGGTGCAGCCGCTGACGAGCCTGCTCGAACTGCTGCGCGACCGCCTGGGGTTGCGGGGAACAAAATCCGCCTGCAACGAAGGGGAATGCGGCGCCTGTACCGTATTGGTCGACTACGTAGCTGTAAATGCCTGTCTCTTTCTGGCAGTAAACGCCCATGGAAGCAACATACTCACCATCGAGGGCATGCTTCAGCCAGGTGGCGGACTCGACGAAGTGCAACGCGCACTCGTCGAGCACGGCGCCGTGCAATGCGGATTCTGCACTTCCGGAATGGCAATGCGCATTCGTGCACTCGTCAATGAGCAAGGGGCGCATCCGGCTGATCCCGCTTCGGGCATGCGGGTCCTGCCTTCGCGGGCAGACATCCAGAAACAGCTGGAGGGCAACCTGTGTCGCTGCACGGGATACATCAAAATCGTAGATGCCGTGGAGGCATTGTTGCAAAAAAAGTACGGCAATCCTGCATGAAAAAACAGCTCGACATCATTGGCAAGGGCATACCCAAACAAGATGCAGGTCTTCGCGCGTCCGGGAGAGCGGTGTATGGGCAGGACATCGTCCTGCCGGGGATGCTGTACGGCGCCATCCTGCGCACCGAATATCCGTCGGCGGCCTTTTCGCTCGACCTTACAGATGCACTTACACTGCCGGGCGTCGCCTGCATCATCACGGCGGATGACGTAGATGTCAACCGCATCAGTTACAAACGCGACCATCCGGTACTCAAACAGGGAGAAGTATGTTGCATCCGAGATGAGATCGCCGCCGTAGCAGCAGAAACCCGCGAAATCGCGGAGGAGGCGGTACGCCGGATCAAGGTGCGATACGAAATTCGCAAACCCTGCTGCGACCCGTTTGACGCGTTACAGGAAGACGCCCCGACGATCAACCGCTTCGCAGGTGGAAAATTTTCTCACAAGAACATCGCCGAAACCTTCCATTATGCCCATGGCGACCTCGAAGCAGAGCGCGCCCGGAGCAAGATCGTCCTGAGCAGGAGGTTTTCGCTTCCCCGCATGACGCACGCCTGCCTTGGACCCAGCAGCATTACGGCCGATTGCGACATCGTCTCCCGCAAACTCACGCTGTACAGCTCGACGCAGGTGCCATTCCTCTACCAGCGCGACATGGCCCATGCCTTGAAGATGCCGCCTTCCGACATCCGGATCATTCAGCCCATCATTGGAGGCGGCTTCGGAAGCAAACTCGACATGTACCCCTTTGAGGTGATCTGTGCTTTGCTTTCCATGCGCACGGGCAGACCAGTCCAGATCGTCTATTCCCGCAAAGAAGAATTCATCGCCTCGCCAACGCGTCAGCCCATGATCATCGACCTGACTGCCGGGGTCGATGCCGAAGGAAAGTTTACCTTCCGCGAAGTGGACATAGTTAAAGACAACGGCGCCTACACTTCCTGGGGGGCAACTACGCCTTTTGTCATCATGCAGGCATTTTCTTCCCTTTATAAAGTCAGGGCCTGCCGCTTTGACGCAAAAGCTGTTTACACCAATAACGTTTTCGCAGGCTCTTTTCGTGGCTATGGAAATCCGCAGGCAACGTTTGCGCTGGAGCGCATGATCGATCTGCTGGCTGCAGCCATTGGAATGGACCAGGCGGAAATCCGTCGCATCAATGCCAACGAACCCGGAGAAATTACCGGACAGGGTCTGCATTACGAAACCTGCGGGCATGGTGAATGCCTCGACGTGGTGATCCGGCAAAGTGAACGGGTAAGGAACACCGCAAACGGCGGTGCTTCGCGCCTTCAGGGCCGCTACCGCAGCGGCGTGGGGTTTGCATCCATGCTGCACGTGGGCGGCGGAGCGAAGATCTACCGCTCCGATGGCTGCGGAACGACCGTTCGCATTGATCCCTATGGACATTGCACCATCATCACCGGATCGACTGAAATTGGTCAGGGATCGGAAACCGTCCTGGCCATGATCGCTTCGGAGGAACTGGGTATTGCACCCGACCGCATCTCGGTGATCAATTCAGATACCGATGTAAAGCCCTGGGATGTCGGCGTACACGCATCGCGTACGAGTTTTGTCGCCGGAAATTCATTGCTCGGCGCCATCGCCATCCTTCGCAAAAAGCTCGAATCCAAAGCCAGGCAACTCCTGCAATGCGGCGACGCAGAATTGGCGTTTCGCAACGGCCTTATTGAAACGGAAGACGGCGCAGCCCACGTGGCACTCGACAAGGTCGTGCGCGAAATGCATTTCGGCGAACCCAACGAGCTGGCCGTAGCAAATTTTTTTTACGAACCGCCCAGCCAATTTCAGGATACAGGATTCAAAGGCAACGTCTCCGGTAGCTACGCATTTGCTGCGCAGGCCATAGAAGTGGAAGTGGATTGCTGTACGGGAAACGTGAAGGTTAAGAACGTTTGGGTGGCCCAGGATGTGGGGAAAGTATTGAACCAAATGCTGCTCGAGGGACAGATCCACGGGGGCGTTCTGCAGGGCATCGGATACGCACTCTACGAAGAGCTCCTGATGGACGGAGGCTACATCATCAACCCCAATTTTCACAACTACAAACTCCCCACCGCCTCCGACGTCCCTCCGATTCACTTTCACCCCGTTGAAACATACGACCGGCATGGACCTTATGGAGCCAAAGGCGTCGGCGAGGCTCCTCTCATCCCGACTGCAGCAGCCATCGCCAATGCCGTGAGCAATGCGCTGGGCGTCGAGATCAGTTCACTTCCCGTTACACCTGAAAAAGTATTGAGGGCATTGGAAGAGAAAAATCACAAAATGCATCTGGCATGAGCAGGGTTGAAATGCACATACCGCATTCGATGGAAGAACTGCTTGCCCTGCTGGGGCGTATGGGAGAGCGTCCTTACCGGTACATTGCCGGGGGGACCGACGTGTTGCTGGAACTGCGGCGAAAGCCGGAGGCAGATCAAGTGCTCATTAACCTGTACAAGGTGAGCGGATGGGGTTTTCGGGAGATCAGCCACGAAGGTCGCAGCTGGTGGATTGGGGCAGGGGTCACCATCGGTCAGCTTGCCGCAGATACCGGAATTGCAGCCAACTTCCCCGTGCTGCATCAGGCGGCACTGCACCTGGCATCTCCACAGATCCGGAATCTGGCCACGGTCGGTGGAAACGCCTGTACCGCCTCGCCTTCCGGTGACGTGGCCTGTGCATTGGTTGCGTTGGATGCCGTGGCGGTTGCCATCGACGCACAAGGCAAGCGTCGACGGATGCGCCACGACGCATTTTACCTCGGTCCCCGGAAAACTGCTTTGCGCAGCGACGAATGCCTGCTCGGTTTCGAATTGGAAGCGGCGGACCCCTCACTAAAAATTGTGCGTTCACAGTATGCGAAGGTCGGGACCCGGATGTCGATGGAGTGTTCGGTGGTCTCGCTTGCCAGCCACCTGCTGGCCGATGAAAAGGGTTGTCTTCGTTCCTGTGGCGTGGCCATTGGCGCCGTGGCTCCTACCATACGTCGCACCGATGATGCCTGCCGGATGCTGGAAGGCAAAATCATGGGCGGGATTTCGGAGCAGGACGTCCTCGCCTTTGCCGATGCCGTCGCAGCCTGTGCATCCCCCATCAGCGACCTGCGAGCAAGCGCCTGGTACCGGGACCGGGTGCTGCGCAACCTCGCAACCGATATGATCAGCACGCATTAAACGATGAAGGAAGCAGACCATACCCAGGAAACCATCCGCCTGAACTTCAACGAGAACTGTTACGGATGTTCACCCCTCGTCAGAGCAGGCGTTGAAGGAGTGCTGTTGAAGGAACTGCACCTTTACCCCAGCGCACCGGTGCGACTTGAAACTGAACTGGCCCGGCGCTTTGGGCTCAACCTCGATCAGGTCATTGCCGGCGCAGGATCTGTCCGCCTCATCGACGGACTCATCCAGACGCTGGTGGACGAGACCGGTGAACTGCTCATTTTTGAGAACAGCTTTGTGGCTTATGAACAACTGGCACAGGCTCATTCAAAGAATTATCGACTCATACCGCAAAGCGATTTCATTTGCGACCCCCAGGCCATACTGGATGCCCTGACCCCCCAAACGCACCTGGTGTTTTTGGCGAATCCCAACAACCCAACGGGGACCTTCATCGCCCACGACCAACTCGAACAACTGTTAGTTCATTTACCCACAACTGTTTTTTTAGCGCTCGACGAGGCCTACGTGGAATACGTAACCGACCCTGCCTATCCGGATGCGCTTGCGTTGCTCAAACGCTTTCCAAATCTGATCGTCCTGAGGTCATTTTCCAAAATGTACGGGCTCGCTGCTTTGCGCATTGGTTATGCCCTGGCCGATGCGGCCTTGTGTCGTGCAATGAAAAAAAAGCAAATCCCGTTTTCAATCAACAGAGTCGCCGAAGAAGCAGCCCTGATTGCACTGGAGGATCAGCTTTTTGTAGAATACTGCAAGAAGGAAAACGAAACCGGCCGCAACTATTTGTGGAAGGAGCTCACCGCTGCGGGTTTCCACGCGCTGCCATCCCAGGGAAACTTTATCTACCTGCACTTTGACCATAAAGGCGATGCATCCAATGCAGCATCAGCACTCGCACGCTGCGGGATCCTCGTCAGCGACCTCCCCAGCGGTGGGCCGCAAGGCGCACTGCGCATCGGCGTAGGCGATCAGGCGGCCAACAGCCGGGTTGTCGAGTGCCTGCGAAGCCTGCCTCCGGTCCGCAAATGAGGCCGTTGAAGTGCAGACCCTAATGGCCATTTGCACTTTCCGGAGCCAACAGGGCATGCTCTGGCGACCAGGGAATGCGTATGTTTGATGCCAGCTCCTCTGCTATGGATCTATTTATTCTTACCCTCACGGCTTTTGTTGCGGCCATACTCACCTTTTTTTCGGGCTTTGGCCTGGGAACCCTGCTCACACCCGTTTTTATGGTCTATTTCCCTCCGGATCAGGCCATAGCGTATACAGGCATCGTCCATTTCTGCAACAACCTGTTCAAGATCCTGCTCGTGGGAAAGCACGCAGACACCCGGGTGCTGATGCGTTTCGGCATTCCCGCCGTACTTGCTGCCGTAGCCGGATCGTGGTTGCTGTTGAACCTACCCAACCAACAGCCCCTGCTGCGCTACGAATGCTTTGGCCAATGGAGGGAAGTGATGCCGGTCAAATTGTTGATATCTGTGCTGCTACTGGCTTTTGCCTCGATGGACCTCATTCCGTATTTCGGCCGGCTCCGGTTTAGCCCCGGGATGCTTCCATTGGGGGGTCTGCTCAGCGGTTTCTTTGGAGGGCTTTCCGGAAACCAGGGAGCCCTGCGCAGCGCCTTTCTGGTCAGGGCGGACTTGACCAAAGAGGCCTTTATCGGAACGGCCGTGGTGGTATCGACGTTCGTTGACCTGACAAGGCTTGGCATCTACGCCGGAGGACTTACAATGGGCGCGACCGGCAACCAGGTGCCCACCGTGGCGGCTGCGGTCGGGGCCGCTGTAGCCGGAGCATTGCTGGGAAACCGGCTGCTGCAAAAAGTGACGATGCAATGGATCCAGAGGGTTGTGGCCCTTTTACTCATCCTGCTTTCCCTTGCACTTGGATCCGGCTTGCTCTGAGCCGGCATCCGGCAATCAGTAGCCCATAGCCCGGATATAAAGGCACTTCTAAAAACCCCCAATTGCGCCAGCCAGCCCGCACAGGCTCACGCGCTCAATGAATTTAGCTTCACAATCCTTCGTTGCAGCTCAGTCAGTTATCGCTCCACATAGCTTCCTTCGCTGCGCCTCGGCTTGTTTTGCTAAATTCA
>JADLHA010000034.1 GCA_020848995.1 Saprospiraceae bacterium
CTAAAGCACTTTGCCGTTCTTCCATGTTGATAAGTAAACAGTACTAAATCCTTTTGTGGATCCCGACTGACCCACATGTATCCTAAGTGACATTTTCCCTTTACTTCATCTGATTGCACTTTGATGGTGTTTCGGCCCCCTAAACAAAGAGCATTGCAGCCAAAGTGAACCCAAATTCTCGTTCATGGTCATGTAGAGTTAGACAACAATCTGCTTGAAAATAGAATTCGAACACTCGCTATAGGTCGTCAAATGTTGAATTGACCAAAAATTTTGCCACGCTCCATTCAGGCATGGTGGTCACTTCGCGGCGCGGCAGTAAAAATCGAGTTGGTGGCCGTCCATTTCGCGTAGAAAATAATTTTCGGTTGTAATTTGTGTTACCAGTTCCCCATTCGCCTTTTTCAGTCCAATGCGGTTGAGCCGGTTCAGCAGGTCGTACGGAATTCGCAACAAAGACGCAGGCAGCCGCCGCTCAAGTCCCAAGAGGTCGAACCGACGGTACTTTTCCACCGAACGCCTGTTCTTTTCGTGGTATTCCATGACGCGTTCGTCCCCGTACACCCCTCCAAAATAGACTTTGGAAGCATCGAAGTAATCTAGTATAAGGCTGCGGAATTCCGGCGTGTCGTATTCGCGCATGTGGTAGGGGTTGCGGCTCAGCGACTGGCTGCGATTGGGCGTCGTCAACAGCAACTTTCCTCCCGGAGCCAGGACGCGCCGGATTTCCGAAAGCAGCGTCCGGTCGTCGCGGATGTGTTCGATCAGCTGAAAGCAGATGACCACGTCGAACTGATCTTCCGCCATGTCGCGCAACAGGGGAACCTCGCGCTGCAGAAATTCCACTTTGCCAAAATTTTCCTGGTTCAGCGGAATGTGCTTGTCGATGGCAACGTAACGCTGTGCTTTGGGAGCGAGCCATTTGATGCCATAGCCCTCACCACAACCAATTTCGAGCACCGCACCGGAAACTTCCTTTGCCGCTTGCACATAGGCGAACAACTGCCGCATAAACACCGGCGTGTCGGAAACCGCACGCTCGTTTGCTCTCTCTGCTGTATAAATTTTATCGAGTATTCCCATTTGTTTTCAAGCGGTGGCAAAGATAATCACATTCGACGGGAGACCGGGGACGCCCAAGGTGCTCCCGATTGGGCCCGCTGCTCAGTGACCCGCTGGCGACATAGGAAAAATCCGGAGGCTGCGCTCCCGGATGTCGAAACAGTCCCCCTGGGCGAGGATGTGCGTGGTGAGATTCGACAAGGACATGGGCGTCGCCGGCGCCAATTCGACGTAGCGGTTGTGGGTGAGCTGGCGCGCATCGAACAGGATGACCATGCCCGAACCGATGACTTCGCAATGGTTGCCCTGGCGGATGACCAGACCCGTATCTTCGGCAAGGCCGATGCCGAGATAGTCGGGAAAGCGCGCAACGGCCTCGGCCAGCCGGCCAAAACGGCCCCGCTGAATGAAATGAGAATCGATGATGACCTGCTCCAGAAAGCTCATTCCCCGGGCCATCCGCACGTTGCCCTTTTGCATGGAGTCCACGGCGCTGCCGCCCGCGATCATCTGCTTTGACATGGCCATGGCCCCGGCGCTCGTGCCCGCCACGACGAAATCGGTCTGCTGCAGTTTTTCAAGGATGAGCTGGTGCAAAGGCGTTTCGCCGATGTAGCGGGTGATCTTGGACTGGTCCCCGCCCGAAAACATCAGACAGTCGGCATTTTCCACACATTTGAGGCTTTCCCCACCGCGGCATTCCCCCTTCCGGCGCACATCCATGATCCGGATATTTTCGCAACCGAGCGCCGCAAAGGCCCTCCGGTAGTTTTCTCCGACTTCGCGAGGAATAGAAGACGCCGTGGTAATGACGACAATGTTCGCCTTCGGACCCCCGCTCTCACGGACAACGCGCGCAAGTATCCCCCGCTCGATGAAGTCCATCGTGTACATCTCGTTGAGGCCCGTGCCCTTGTCTTCGTTGCCGCCAACCGGTATGAGTGTGCCTCGGTATTCCATCGCATCTGCTGCTTAAACGGGCACAAATGTAGGGTCAGCGGGGGGAACGGGCAGGGTACTGACGAATTTTATTACCTTGATGGCGAAAATCGCATCCCGTGAAAATCCGTGAAATCAACGCCATGCGCGGACCGAATTACTGGTCGGTTCGCCGCCACAAACTGATCGTGATGGTCCTCGACCTGGAAGACCTCGAACAAAAACCGACCAACGCCATTCCGGGCTTCCTGGAACGGCTGCAATCCCTGATGCCGGGCCTCTACGAACACCGCTGTTCGGTTGGCGAGCCCGGAGGTTTCTACCAGCGTGTGGCCGAAGGAACCTGGATGGGCCACGTCATCGAGCACATCGCCCTGGAGATCCAGACCATGGCCGGCATGAATGTCGGATTTGGCCGCACCCGCTCCTACGGAGAACCGGGGGTGTATCACGTCGTTTTCGACTACATCGAGGAAAAGGCGGGCGTCTATGCCGCCCGTGCCGCCGTGCGCATCGCCGAAGCGCTGATCGCGGAAAAGGACTTCGACCTTGCGGCCGACATCCAGGAAATGCGTGAATTGCGCGAAACCGAGCGCCTGGGCCCCAGCACGGCGAGCATCATCGACGAAGCGGTGTCGCGGGGCATTCCCTGGATCCGGCTCAACCGCTACAGCCTCTGCCAACTCGGCTACGGCTTCAACCAGACCCGCATCCAGGCTACGGTGACCAGCCAGACCTCCTCCATCGGCGTCGACATTGCCGGCGACAAGGAGGATACCAAATACCTGCTCAGTCAGGCAGAAATCCCCGTGCCGCGGGGGGAGATCGTGCGCACGGAAAAGGGCCTGCGGGAGGCGGCCGACGACCTGCGGTATCCCCTGGTGATCAAGCCCATCGACGGCAACCACGGCCGCGGGGTCACCACCAACATCGCCACCTGGGATCAGGCCCTCGAGGCCTTTGCTCTCGCAAAAAAGATCTCCAACTCCGTCGTCGTCGAACAGTACATTACCGGAGAAGATTACCGCCTGCTCGTCATCAACCACAAGCTGGTCGCTGCCGCAAAGCGCCTGCCCGCTCAGGTTACCGGCGACGGGCACTCAAGCCTGCAGCAACTCATCGACCAAACCAACTCCGACCCGCGCCGCGGCTACGGCCATGAAAAAGTACTGACCTTCATCAACGTCGACGAGATCACCCGCAAACTCATCCAGCAAAAAAATTACACCCTCGAAACCGTACTGGAAAAGGGAGAGATCATGGTGCTCAAAGACACGGCCAATCTATCGACCGGAGGCACGAGCATCGACGTAACCGACATCGTCCACCCGGGCACGGTGTTTATGGCCGAGCGCATCTCGCGCATCGTCGGCCTCGACATCTGCGGTATTGATTTTCTGACAAGCAACATCAGCCGCCCGGTTTCGGAAACGGGAGGGGCGGTCATCGAAGTGAACGCCGGTCCCGGCTTTCGCATGCACCTGGCCCCCGCCGAAGGACTCCCGCGCAACGTCGCCGCACCGGTCATCGACATGTTGTACCCACCCGGCAAAGACAGCCGCATTCCCATCGTCGCCGTGACGGGTACCAACGGCAAAACCACCACCACGCGACTGATCGCCCACATGGTGAAAATGATGGGCTACACCGTTGGATACACGACCACGGACGGCATCTACATCCAGAACCACCTCATGATGCGCGGCGACTGCAGCGGCCCCGGCAGCGCCGAATTCGTGCTCAAAGATCCAACGGTCAACTTCGCTGTCTTCGAAACGGCACGCGGCGGCATCCTCCGCGCCGGACTGGGCTTCAAACACTGCAACGTCGCCGTCGTTACCAACATCGCCCCTGACCACCTCGGCCTCAAAGGCATCCATACGGTAGAACAACTGGCAAAAGTCAAATCGGTGGTGGTGGAAGCCGTAGCTCCCGACGGACACGCCATCCTCAACGCCGACGACGACCTCGTGTACGCCATGCGCGAGTTGCGAAAAGATCGCGTGGCGCTCTTTTCGATGGACGAAAATAACCCGCGCATCCGCCGACACATGAAACAAAACGGGGTCTGCGCCATTTACGAAAATGGCTACATCACCATCTGTAAAGGCGAATGGAAATTGCGCATCGTCAAAGCAGTCAACGTTCCCCTCACCTTCGGCGGTCGCGCCGCGTTCATGATCCAAAACGTACTGCCCGCCGTGCTCACAGGATACCTCTACGGATTTGAACTCGACGACATCCGATCCGCCCTCGAGACCTTCATTCCCTCCCCAGCCCAGACTCCCGGACGCCTGAACCTCTTCGAGTTCAAAAATTTTGCGGTGATGCTCGATTACGCCCACAATTCGGCAGGGCTGGAGGCGCTCAAAAACTTTGTTGACAAGATCGACGCCAAGCCCAAAGTTGGGATCATTGCGGGCATCGGCGACCGGAGACCCGAAGACAATGAAGGCATCGGCCGGGTGTCGGCCGAAATGTTCGACGAGATCATCATCCGGCAGGACAAAAACCTCCGCGGAAAAACCGACGTGGAGATCATCGGGATGCTGCAAAAGGGCATCCACAGCGTCGACCCCAACAAAAAACTGACCATCATCAAAAAAGAAAGCGATGCCATCGCCCATGCCATTGAACACGCCTCTCCCGGGTCGCTGGTCGTCATCTGCAGCGACGTGGTGCCGGATGCACTGGAACAGGTACAGAGGTATAAGGAGGTTGAATCGGGAAAACTTTACAAGTTGTAAAGAGTGGGGCGCTTACGTACGTTTGTTCATTTTGAACGTTTGTTAGTTTGAAAATTGAAATTGATATTTACATCGGGTTAAGTGGGTTTCAACTCTTTCCTTTTTGATGTCAGAATGAAAAGGGGATACCTCTCTTGACTCCCTGTTACTGGCTGGCTGGTGCGATAGTGGGTTATTCAAGGTGCCCTAAAGGTATATCCCAATTTTAAATTGACTAATGCTAGAAAAATTGTGGACACTATAAATCGAATTGCCCATGGTTACGATAATGTCTCGGAAGATATAATTTGGTCAATTATTGTGCGTGATATTCCAGAGCTTGAAAAGGAAATTGATCATCTTAGTGAATTCTAAGATACAACACTAGCTCTAACAAAGTATTGCATTCATGCTACATGAAAAAATTTCTTTAGCGCTTGGCAGATAAATTATTCTATTACCGTTCACATAGTGGCAGATGAATGTGGCACGGCGGCAATACCGGACCGATCATTGCGCACCCATCATTGCTTAATCGCCGCTTTGGGCAGGAACGTATAAATCGCAAAGCATGAACGAACGTTCGTTAGTATGAATCCATGAATACGAAAGAGCAGGGAGTCAGTCCTCGTAAACGACGAGACGCAGGAAGCGGATGTACAGACTCAGTTCGATGGTGGTATTGACCGTCGATTGCTCGTAGCCCGGCAGCGGCTGTCCCGTCCACGGGTCGAGGCGGCGGATGCTGGCCGGAACGTAAACCTGCTTCGACAGGTCGGGGGCGATGTTGAGCTCAATGCCGGCAAGGATGAGCTTGCGCAAACTGAATTCAGAGCCGAGCCTCAGGCTGATGCCGTAATTCCACCTGCGCGTCCACTCCTCCATCTCCTGAAAGACTTCGAAATGCGTTCCCATCGTGTACTCGCCGCGGAGCCCAAATGCATAGTACGGCTTCCACCGGGCCAGCCGCAAAAAGCGTTTTAACCCCAGCTCCAGCGACAGGTTGTGGAACTCAATGCCGTAAGTCGCCCCAGGGTAACGGTTGCCGTTTACATCGTAAAAGAAACTGAATTTTAACGCTCCTCCCTTGATGTGGTAGCCTAACTGACCGTAAACGATGTTCTTTCCGTCCGAACTCTCCGAATCCATAAAGGCGGCAATGTGCCCCTTCAACAGGGGGTCGCGCTGACTGCCTCCACCCCACTTCTGAAACCCCAGCGAGGGCCCGAGCTTCAAACCAAAGCCCGAGGTCTGGGCCACCAGTCCGGAATTTGCTCCCGGCAGCACCGCTCCCAACGCCAGCCAACAAACCAAAACCGATATGCCAAAACGCTTAATCATTCCAATGCCAAATATACCGCTTCCACCAACGCCCGTCTGCCAACCGGGGCAGAATGTCTGCCTACAAATGCAAGGTCTTTGCCATTTTGGCATGAAATCCAAGTTGAATTATGCCAATATGGCCGATTTATTGGACTGGTACGGCAATTGATCCGGAGGATTGAGAAACAAAATTCAACATGATGTACGCAAAGAATTATCCCGCCTCACCCGGTTATTGCAAACCGCGGTTAGCCTACCGGGCAGGAAACGCCAGCGCCCCTGCCTCCATCCGTCCGATGATGAACGCATCGGAACATGCCGATGGCCTGTTGTTGGAATTTGCCCTTCCGGGCGTTCAACGCGGCGACATCCGCCTCGAGTTCAAAGACGAAGTCCTCTGGTTGGAAGCCAAACGACCTGACGCAGAAGCTCAGGCAAGGTACCACCGCAGGGAAATGTCACACCTGCCGTTCCGCCGCGGCATACGCCTGGGCGATCGCTATGACACAGCCAATTGCCAGGCAAGTCTGGGCCAGGGTGTTCTGCAGGTGCGCATTCCACACCGCGCAGGCTACCGCAAAGAAGTTGATGTAAAATAATTTTCTAACCTAAAATTCTATACGATATGAGAAATGCATTCAATTCACTGGTTCCCTTCGTGCAGATCGTCGACGATCTTTTCTCCCGCAACATGGGCGATTTTTCAGGCGGCTCTCTTTTCAAAGCGCAAACGCCAGCCCTGAACATCCTCGAACTGGAAAAGGAGTTCAAACTGGAAATCGCCGCGCCGGGTCTGGAAAAATCGGATTTTAAACTCCACGTCGAAAACAATCTGCTCACCGTATCCGTTGAGAAAAAAGAGGAGAAGAACGAAGAAAAGGAAAACTTTCGCCGCCGCGAATTCAGTTTCCACTCATTCAAGAGATCTTTCGAACTTCCTCAAAACGTTGACGCCGATGCCATCACGGCCAAATACGAGAACGGGGTTCTCTCAGTTCACGTGCCGAAGGTGATCGAGCTCAACAAAAACGGCAAGGTGATCGATATCGCCTGATGTAAAAAAGCAACTTACGGGGATTAGTTGAGAAGAGGGGGTCATGCTCAAAGGCATGGCCCTCTTTTTTTTAACCCAAATTGGGTTGTTACTTTCTTTTGCCGCAAAAGAAAGTAACCAAAGAAAGCCCGTCAGTATACTAGGCGCTCACGCCGATCTCATTCATCACGCTTGGCTATCCCCTGATGGTAAAAGACACTCCGCTGGCTTCGACTCCGCTGGCTTCGACTCCGCTGGCTTCGACTCCGCTCAGCCAGCGGAGTGAAGGTACCAATGCTGATTTTCCCTTTGATTCAGCATGCTGGTCTCAATGGAACTTTGATTCGGTCGATGTAGCGTTTGGGCAACGTTCCATTAAGCAGCCATTCTCCTGCATAGGCAGGACGAATCGATAAAAATCGTGACCGGAGTTTGCTACAGGCGAATGCGGACTACGGAACCCGGGCGGGGTTCGGAATGTTCCTGCCATTCGTTCCAGCTCAGGAGATCCTCCAGGCTGACTTCGTTTTGTTCGGCAATTTCGGAAAGAGATTCGCGGCGGCCGACGATGTGGTAGCGGTAGTTTTCCTTCTCCCGGGTCACGGGAGCGCTTGGCATTGCGCCGTTCCATGGACGGAAGTCGTAGTCGAGCAGAAATTGCACCACGGGCTTTATCGCGATGTTGTCGGGACTCGGAATGAGCGGCCTGCTGAAGGAAATGATCTCCAGGACGGTAGCTCCCGCCCCACCGTCTGCCCCAAACCGGGGTCCGCTCATGGCCTGGTTCTGCTCGTTGCCGAAGGTGTAATAATCTATGAATTCAACCATCAGGCTGTCGGGCAGGCTGATGAAATGTCCAGCGGCGCTGGAGGGTATGCTCGCCCTGCGGTAAGCGGGGTTGTAGGCTTTAAACACTTCGGGTGCAATCGAGGTCTTCTTATAGAGATCCGCCAGCCGCACTTCCTTGTGGATACGCGCAAAGGTCAGCTTGTTGGCATCCATCCACACTTTGTCTGTTTCCAACTCGTGGTCCAGTGCAAACTCCATGAGGTAAGAGGCGCCGATAAACGCCGGCACGAAGAGCTGGGTCTGGCGGGGCAGCAGTTTTTTAATGGCCCAGAAATCGCCATCGGGCGCCTGCTGCAGCAAGCGTTTGACCTTGTATTCGCCGCAGTTGTAAGCCGCTAACACCAACGACCAGTCGCCAAACATCTCGTAAAGCAAGGTGAAATAACGCGCTGCCGCCTGGGTCGACATGACGGGGTCGAGCCGCTGGTCCACGCGCGCGTCGACGCGCAGTTTCAACAACCTCGCCGTCGCCGGCATCAACTGCCACAATCCCGCAGCTCCGGCATACGACTTGGCGTTGAGCACGACACTGGACTCCACGATGGTCAGGTACTTCAACTCCGCGGGAAGCCCGTACTGCTCAAAAACCTGGTCGATCATGGGAAAATAGACCTCCGCCCGGTGCAGCAAGTCCAGCGACCGGTTGCGGTCGCGGCCAATAAAACGCCTCACCTGGTCGAACACGTCCGCCTCTGCCCGGGGCTCCACCAGGCAGGCCATCGTTTCCAGACGCTCGGCAATGAGCTCCTCGGAGACTCCGCCAGACAGGTCCCGCCCCACGGCAGCCGAGCCGCACAAGGGCGAAACCGCCAAACCGGCCAACAGGACAGCGGCGTACAGCTTATTGAAAATGGATCTTGCTTTGTTCATGGGCCGAAACGGATGGTGTCCACTTCTTATTCCCCCTTCGATTCAGAATGCCTTCAAATATAATCAAAAATGCTCATCTGTGCCGAAAGGGAGGACAAAGATCGGACAAAAAAGTGAAAACAAAAAGTTAACAGCCTAAATATACTGTTAATACATATAATTTATTTTTTTAATACGTATCGGAGCTGTGTACCCTACAGCGCAAAAAGGCGTGTGCGGAGTATGCAGGGAGGGCAGATTAAGGAAAATTTAAAAGCTTCATGTAGGAGTTCACATGCAGCCTGAGATGGAATCGCCCCTTCCAACAACGGGGGATACCTGGCACATTCGGGCTCGCATGCCCCGCCAAATCCGAGGGTTCTCCAATATCCCATCACACGCCTGGTTCAGGGAAATGGCTCTTGCCTTAGCCATGCACCCTTTTCCGGCAGACGGATCCCTGAATAAGCCGTATTTTGTCTAAAATGCACCTCTATCCCTCGACCGTTTGATAGGGGTCCCGGGAACTCCCCGGAGAGATTATGCGTTTAAAACACAATCCTTTACATAGTTGATTTTCCTGAAATGCCCTGTTTTCCGGAACTTGTCCGTCCGCACTTCGGGAAATCCGTGTGCCATGGGATGAAGACAAATTGAAAATTTCAGTTAATTTAGCCCTATAAACCAACCCCTGCGCCTGAATGGAGCGTTTTCCGCATCCTTTTGGAGCGCATAAACAGGTTCAGCCGAAGGGAAAAGTTCCGGCGAACGAATCAGATGAAATTCTGCCGGTACTGCAAACCGACGAAACCTGGTCTTCGCAGGATGTGTAAATGCTGAGTAGGTAGGGGTTGGAAATAAGTGCTTTTTCCGGCTGCGGACTCAGGCTTTGCGGGTAATTTTTAGTGCAAAATCCGGGGGCTGGGGTCCTTGCGAGGAAGGCAGCATAACATGTTGATTTTCATACACCTTAGCAGATTTATGTGGCCGGGTGTAGCGGAGCTTTGTAAAAAAACGAAAGAGTTTGCGTTCAACCTGGGAAGAAAATGAGTTGGCAATCTTCTCTTCAGAACTGCATTCTACAACGGGAATCCTTATGATAACAGACAATTAACGAGTCCGCTGACAGCAGCATGCCATTCCCTTCGCGGGAACAGCCTGAATTGAGTATATTTGATTTTCGATGCGCACCAGGGAGAACCAACCCGGCATTCAGGTGAAAGCCATAAGCCACCGCAATCAGGCGAGGCTGGGAATTTGGTTTAGCTATGATGCAGACCTCATTGCCAAAGTAAAGACCCTGTCCGATGCGCGCTGGAGTGCTTCTTTAAAATGTTGGCATGTGCCGGATACGGAAGAAGTTCACAGGCTCCTACACACCAATGGCTTATTACACAATTTGGCGTCAACAGTTGAAACTCATGGTGCTTCTGTTGAACCGGTTAAATCCGCAAGCTCCAATACCCATTCCGGAACCACCGTCGGTGTCCAGACTCCAGGTGTACTATCCGGCATATCTTCTCAGAAAGAAGAGCATTCAGTACTGCCCCACTCGGACACGCAAGGGGCTGCTGACATACCTGTTTTATTGAAACGGGGAAAGCTGGAGATTGCGTTGCAGGCACAGCGATTCGTCATTGCTCTGCCATATCTTGCAGGGGAAAGGGTGTTCATCAAGTCGTTTTCCGGCAGGTGGGGGCCTTTTGTTCGGCATCCGGTTTGCAAGGACCTGGGAACGGAAGTCCGC
>JADLHA010000035.1 GCA_020848995.1 Saprospiraceae bacterium
CCAGGAGCTCAAAGGCTACCACGAATTGGTGATTGAACGGTCAGAACTCGGAGCGGCAGGGGTGTACTACTACCAGATCGACTTCAAAGACAAAACCCACACGGGCAAAATGGTCGTCGTGGATTGAGCAATCATTTCCACAGGGAGAAAAAGGCAGCCTGGAAAACCGGGCTGTCTTTTTTTTGTTAAGCCAGATTGCATTTGACCATTCTGGAAGTATCATCTTGTTTGCCCGTCAATGACAAACATTCAATAACCAATATTCATTCATATAATTAACAAACGTTCGTTAACTAAACTAACTAACGTTTATTAGAAAGAATCAATGATAAGTTTGGAAGTATCAATAGCTTTAACTTCGGCATCCATTTTGAGAGTAGAGTGAAGATCGCAATAGAGCCTGTCCTGGTAAAAAAGGATGTTGCTCAGGGAATATTGTTTTAAGGAACCGTAAACTTCAATTCCAGGAATGACTTCTGTATGATCAAGCAGCTTATGGATGTTAGCCTCATAATCGCTTATGGTCGCGTTGAGCTGTTCTTCAATGGTCTTGCGGATACGGGTCTCAGCCACTCCTTTAAAAATACCAAATAGTATTTTGTTGATTCGCTTTCCCTGCAGCGCCCGGAGCTGGAAATCGGAAAGGCGGATTTGCCGGTTTGAATGGTCGTAAACGGGAACGAAGGAGAGTTGAAGGTCTCCGTTAAACGCACCCGTCGTTTCGGCAAGAACATACATCCGGTTAGCGACGCCCCCGGCTTTTAGTGAGCTTATGCCGACGCGCGACATTCCGCTTCCATAGGTCTGTCCGGATATCTGTTCATTTAAAAGCCGCTCAATCAAGGGTAGGGGGATCCGGGATTGTAGGTAAAGCTCTGAGTTTTCTTCCGTAAAAGGACGAACGGAAAACTGGATGGTGCTTCCAAATCCTTCTGGCAGGTTATCGCTCAGCACCGTCTCGAAAAAGGCAGTTACAGGGATTTCCAATGAAGTCGGACTCATGCGCAGAGGTCCAAGTGCAAATTCAACCGGGTTGGCATAAACATTCAGCTGGTCGTCAAAAGACCGGTAAAGGGGCTGGTTGAAATATTTTGATAAGGATTGCCCAATCTCGGGAAGGCGGAGATTTTCCATGACAGAGGCATCTATAGATGCGCATAGCGACTGGCGGTACCGGCGGATGACGAAGTTGGCAAGACCCTCTATGGGCAAAGACAAGCCGAGTACCTGGACTACCGGTTTTTTAGACCACTGGTGATGCGTGAGTTCCGTTTTGAAATGCAACTGATTTTCAAGTACGGCATACTTCGATTTTAACTGGAGACTCAGACCTCCGCTCATCGCGAAATGGCTGAAAATACCTCCCGGAGTGATGTCGAGATGTACCGGAAGCTGGAGTAGCAGCTCCTGGCCGCTGGCCTGCATGCTCACCGGTCCGTCGAGGCGCGTGTCGATTCGTATGCCGTCTTCGAAGTGGAGGCCTTCCCCAAATTGTTTGCGGATCAAATGGTTTATGGTCCCGTCGAGCAGGGTGCGGCTGATGATGATGCGAACGTTGAGTTGAGAACTCTGCATTGCGGGCGGCGAAGTCAATGGAACGGGTTCCAGTGCAGAAGAGGATCTCCTGCTGCACGAAAATGCAGCAGACAACAGCAGCAATGATAGCAACATCCGTTGAAATGGGATCGCAATATGGTTTTTGGACATGGCAATGGACAGCTTGTTATTCTATGAACGATCTGTAAAAGGCTTATCCGCGAAGGCGGTTGAGGGCAATTTCTTCCACTACGCCGGGATCGAGCAGGGTCGTGACGTCACCCATCTGATGGGTCTCCCCTTCAGCAATTTTTCGCAGAATTCTTCTCATGATCTTTCCCGATCGAGTTTTGGGCAAACCGGAAACGAATTGGATTTTATCTGCCCGGGCAAAGGGACCGATGAATTGTGCTATGGTTTCGTTGATCTCGTCGCGCAGGGTGTCGGGCTGGGAGATGTCGGGCGTGTGAACCACGTATGCATAAATGCCCTGGCCTTTGATCTCATGTGGATATCCAACAACGGCACTTTCTACGATCTCCGGATGTTCGTTGATGGCATTTTCAATTTCAGCAGTTCCGAGCCGGTGGCCGCTGACGTTGAGCACGTCGTCGATGCGACCGGTTATGCGGTAATATCCGTTTTCGTCGCGGTATGCTCCGTCGCCGGTAAAGTAATGGCCAGGAAATTGTTTGAAGTACGCTGCGCGACAGCGCTCGTGATTCCCATACGTCGTGCGGATGATTCCCGGCCAGGAGGCCGCCATGCACAGGTAGCCATTTTCATGAAGGGCGGTAACCTCCTGTCCGCGTTCGTTGAGCAGGACCGGAAAGATACCCGGAAGGGGAAGGGTCGCGAAACTCGGTTTTTGCGGCGTGACGCCGGCGAGCGTGGAGATCAGGATCCCTCCGGTTTCCGTTTGCCACCAGGTGTCAACTACCGGGCATCGGCCTTTGCCAACCTGGTCATGGTACCATTGCCAGGCTTCCTCGTTGATCGGTTCTCCTACGCTCCCGATGACCTTGAGGCTGCTGAGGTCTTTGCCTTGCAGTGGGCCTTCGCCATAAGACATCAGGCTTCGGATCGCCGTCGGCGCTGTGTAGAGGATGTCCACACGGTGACGGTCGACAACATCCCAAAACCGGCCAGCGTCAGGCCAGGTAGGAACGCCCTCAAACATCAGACTCGTCGCTCCGATACAGAGCGGTCCATATACGATGTAACTGTGTCCGGTGACCCAGCCGATGTCAGCTGTGCAGAAATGGATCTGTCCCGGCTGGTATTGAAACACATTGGCAAAACTATAGGCCGTGTAAACCATATATCCTCCGCAGGTATGCACCACGCCTTTGGGCTTACCCGTAGAACCGGAAGTATAAAGTATGAAGAGCGGGTCTTCAGCGTCAACGGATTCAGCCGGATGTTGCAGTGCTGCCCGATCATCTACGTTCGACATCGCTTCGTGCCACCACATGTCGCGACCTGCCTGCATGCGAACCGGACAGCCCGTGTGACGGAACACAATGACGTGCTCAACGTCCGGACATTGCCTAAGGGCGTCGTCGACGATCTCTTTGAGCGCGATCTCCTTTGCTCCCCGGAACGCTCCGTCGCAGCATATGAGGTGACGGGCTCCGGCGTCTTCGACGCGATCCGCGATGCTCTGTGCACTGAATCCTCCAAAGATCACGCTGTGCACAGCACCTATGCGGGCACATGCGAGCATGGCAATGACCAACTCCGGAACCATGCCCATGTATATGCAAACCCGGTCCCCTTTGCAGATGCCCTGCCTGCGGAGCATCTCCGCTGTACGACACACTTCGAGATGCAACTCCCGGTAGCTCAACTTCCGCACTGGCTTGGCGGGATCGTTGGGCTCCCAGCAGAGGGCAAGGTCATTGCCTTGATGTTCGAGGTGGCGGTCGAGGCAATTTTCCGTGATGTTGAGCCTGGCTCCTCCGAACCAGCTGAATTGAGCACGTTCAAAGTCTGAGCGGCTCACAAAATCCCATTTGCGGTGCCAGTCGAAATGGCCGGCAACATCTGCCCAGAAGCCATCCGGATCTTCCTTGCTTCGCCTGTAAGCATCGAGGTAGCCATCGAGGGTTCGGATCTGGTAGGGCAACATGCAGGAATGGTTTGTGCAAAAATAAGCCAATTGGCAATTGCCTCCAGAGCGGGATCAGCACTGCCTCCTAAGTAGCGATTGAAAGGGGGCGATAACCTGCCTGAAAAAAGTATGCGGGTAGCGCTCGATCTTTGAGAATCCCAGTTTTTCATCCCTTCCGTAATGAGGCATGTACACCGTTCCAAATAAATAGTCCCATAAGCTGAGGCTAAGTCCAAAATTGACCCCGCTGAGCTTGGAAGGAATGCGCTCAGCATGGTGCCAGATGTGCATCTGGGGAGAATTGAACAGGTATTTTAGCGGACCCAGTGGAAGATAGATGTTGGAATGGTTGAGGTGCCCAATGGCGAGTGCGGCGATGTGCACGATAAAAAAGTCCTTAAGGCCAAATCCAATCATGGCCAGCGGAACGTACTCCAGACTGCGGTAAACCAGGGTTTCCATGAAATGGTAACGCAGGTGGGCGGCAAACCCCATCTGCTGCACAGAATGATGAACTTTGTGGAACTCCCAGAGGAAGGGAACGCGATGCAGCAGCCGGTGGATGTTCCACTGAATGAAATCCCGCAGAACGAACATCAACACCAATTGAGCCCAATGCGGCCAGTGTGCAATTTCAATGGCGACGAGGTTGCGAATTCCCGCATTCGCCAGGATGTCGTGAAAAAATTTTACAAAAACGTCCGACAGAGCGTTGTAGACAATCAGCGAAAAGAGGAAGAAATTGAAAAACATGTAAAAAACATCCAGCCAGAAGTCTTCCCGGATCCTGGCCTGCTGTTTGCGCCATGGGACGATCCACTCGAGCAGCATGGCAAACAGCGATATGCCGATCAGCCAATAGAAGTAATTGTGCCATCCGGGGTGGCTGATCTCGTCCCAGAGGTAATTTGCATAAGAAGTGTAGGCCTGCCGGACGACCTCCCAGTATCCCATCGCGTTATGATTTGAAAAACATTTTGAGTGCGATCAGGCGCAGGGCAAGCAACCAGGGAATTCCATGGTAAACCAGATCCAGCCAGTCCAGCCATTTCATGCCGTGGGCTCCCCCCATGACCCAGCGAAGTTTTCCCCAGATATGAGGCTCTGGAAGATAGGGAGCAAGACCCAGGGTCAGGCACAAAAGCGCCACAATGACCGGATGGTCAATAAACCGCAAAGCCTGAGGTGTTGCAGACTGCCGGCCAGCCATATTATTTTGATTCGGAGGCTATGGCAATGACGGGATGCATGTGCACCGACGATTTGATCGAATTGGAGATCAAACAGGCAGCTTCACTTTTCTCGAGTATGCGCATGGCCTTTTCCCGGTCGCCTTCGTGCATGATTTCAACTACGGGGTGGAGCTCAATGGTGCTCATCATGTATTTGCCATCCACACGCTCCAGTTTTCCCCGGGCATTGCAGTGGAAGCTTTTAAACTCCAGTTTTGAATGCTCGGCAATTGCAAGAAAAGTCGTCATCAGACAACTGTTCACTGCCGCAACGAAAAAGTGCTCCGGCGACCAGATGTGTTCCATTCCACCGGGAAAGGGTGGAGGGGTCGCCACTTCAATTTTCTGTGACAGCTCATCTGAATGCAAAGTGCCTTTGCGCAGTTCATCCCACTTCGCTCCGACGTGGTAATGGTGTTCGTAGTCCATATTATGAATGGTTTGATTTTTATTGATTCGCAAAAATGGCTTCTATCAGAGCTTGTTCAGACATGGCGCCCGATTGTCTCCAAACGATCTGTCCCTTTTTAAACAGGATGAACGTCGGTACCCCGCTAATGTTGTATTGGCGCATGACGGCAGGATTTTTATCTACGTCAACTTTCAGAATGCGTGCAGCATTCCCCACTTTCGATTTTAGGTTTTGGATGACGGGTTGCATCATCTTGCAGGGTCCGCACCAGGTCGCATAAAAGTCGACGAGCACGAGTTGCTCGCTTTCCAAAAGTTCGCTAAAGGTCTTTACAGAATCGGTTGTCGTCATATTACTTCGAGTTTAATTCGCGATCAGTGCAAGATCCCGTCGTGTTCTGTCTGTGTTGAGCATGAGCCCCCACAAGAACTACCTGCACAACCAAACGCGAACAGTCCCATGGCAAAGAAATAGGCTCCACCGGCAACGGCTATGGACTGGTGGTCGTTAACGCCCTGTGCCAGTAGCAGACCTCCGGCAAGGGTATACAGTCCCCGGCGAAAGGTCCATTTCGATCCAAGGCGCAATTTGATGCCGTTCAGCCAATTTGCGAAGTTTGTTGTACCGTCAGTTGTTTTCATGCATATTCTGTTGAATCGTTTGCCAGCCACCACCGTCATGTACATTTTTAAATCCGAGTTGGTTGAGCATCTGAAGTGCCTGCCTGCTTCTGATGCCGGTTGCACAGCAGAGAAGCAGCGTCGCTTCCCGGTCGAGCTCACCAATAGATCCTTCAAGTTCATGCAGGGGAATGTTGACGCTGCCTGCAGCGTGTCCTCGACTGAATTCAGCTTTCGTCCGCACATCCAGGATGATGGCACCACTTTTAAGGAGACCCTGGATTTCGATTCGGTTTGTTTTAGAAAAGAGCGATTTCAGTTTTGAGATCATTTATATGAGTGAAAGTTAAAAATTAATGTTTTACCACTCTGGCCGCAAATCCGATGGATTCCAAAGCATTCAGAATAATTGCCTCCTGGACCAATGTTGACAAACGAACGTTTAGCAGTTTCGCCGGAAGGTCAACACGGACGACACATTGCGGGTCGATTGCAGCTAACGAGGTTCGTATGGCTTCAACGCATCCCTGACATTTCATTTTATCAATACTCAACGTAAGGTCATTCATCTTTTACGGGTTGTAGAAGTGCGTGCAGTTGTCTGATAATTCAAATAGCAGGTTTTGTTGATTTAAAGTAAGGCGGTTGGACATCGGTGTTCTGAGACTGCAATTCTTCCGGACACGCGCATATGGGCAAAACTGCAACTGACGTTAGTAAGCTGGTCGAATCCGCGGGCCTTCAAAATTGAACAAAAGATCATCGACCGGTAACCTCCAGCGCAGTGCACGGCATATTTTTTGTGCGGATCGAGGGTAGACAGGTGATCGTTTAGGGAATCGAGCGGCAGATTCCGGGCACCCTCAAGGTGTGACGCTTCAAATTCATGCGCTTTTCTGACATCGAGGATCTCAACTTCACCTGGAGCGTTGGCAAGTTTGGAAAATGAATCCAGGTCCATCGTCTTCATCTTGTACAAGGGAAAACCAGCTTGTTTCCAGGCCTCGATCCCCCCTTTCAGGTAACCTGCGGCGTGGTCAAAGCCCACGCGGGCCAGCCGGGTGATGACTTCGCGCTCCCTTCCGGGATCGGCTACCACGAGCAGTGGCTGCCTCAGATCTGGTATGAGGGTACCCACCCAGACGGCAAAATTGCCGTCTATCCCTATGGAGATGGCTCCAGGAATGAACCCTTCGGAAAAATCCATAGGGTGTCTGGTGTCGAGCACCAGCATATCTTCTCGACCGGACCATTCGAGGAAGGTGCCCGCCTCGATCGGTCGAATGCCACGGGCAAGCACTTCGTCGATGGAAGTGTACCCGTCGATGTTCATCCGCACATTTTCAGGAAAATAGGCTGGAGGCGTGGTAAGTCCGGAAGTAAGCGAAACAATGAAATCCTCACGGCTCAGATCAGGTGACAGAGCGTAGTTGGTGCGCAATTGGTTGGCAAGGGTATCGGAGGTTTCCGCTCGCATGTTTTTTCCACAGGCGCTCCCGGCACCGTGTGCGGGATACACGATCAGTGAACCGGGCAGGGGCATGATTTTTGTGCGCAGGGAATCGTAAAGCATTCCGGCAAGAACTTCCTGCGTCAACGAGGGGTCCATCGATTGGGCCAGATCAGGTCTGCCAACATCACCAATGAAAAGGGTATCTCCGGTAAAAAGGGCATGAGCGCGCCCCTGCTCGTCGAACAACAGGTAGCAACTGCTTTCCAGGGTATGTCCTGGGGTGTGGATCAGCCGGATCCTGACGGAGCCAAGTGCAAACTCTTCTCCATCCTGACCACGGTGCAATTCAAATCCGGTCCTTGCGGAAGTGGGACCAAAAACAATAGAGGCACCCGTCTTTTTTGCCAGATCGACGTGACCCGACACGAAATCGGCGTGAAAATGGGTCTCAAAAATGTAACGGATTCTTGCACCCCGCCTTTCAGCTAGCTCGAGATATGGATCGACTTCCCTCAGGGGGTCAATGATGGCAGCTTCTCCATCACTTTCGATGTAATAGGCTCCCTGCGCCAGACATCCGGTGTAAATCTGTTCAATTTTCATACGGCCCTTAACCTCTGCAAAATTATGACAGTGGAGAAAGGCCTACTGTCACTTAGGTTACTTAACGCGATTCCGGGGCTATAGTTGACTAAAATCGCGAAGCAGCTTAATCTGGTTGCGGTACAGCAGCAACTTCTTGTCATGCTCCAGCTTTTTGAGCAGACGTGAGATGACGACCCGGGAACTGGCGAGGTCTTCGGCAATTTGCTGGTGGGAAAGGTTGATCAGGCTCGATCCCGTGATGCGCGATTTTTCGCGGAGGTAGTGTACCAGCCGGTCGTCAAGTTTCTGGAACGCGATCTGATCAATGGCCTTCAGCAATTCTTCGAAACGCGTTTTGATGTTGCGCATAATGAATCCCTTCCAGCTCGGATAACGCACCATCCAATCGTCCATGCGCTGGATCGGGATGGCGAGAAGGGTGAGTTCGCCCTCCGCTTCCGCTTGAATTTCTGAAGGATACTGCTGCATACAGCAGGTAACCGTCATGGCACAGGTTTCTAATGGCATGAGGTTATACAAAAACAATTCATTGCCTTCCTGGTCTATGCGACTCACCTTGATCGAGCCGTCGAGGACCAATGGCATTTTCCGGATAATCTGTCCGGAATCGATGAGGCGTTCGCCATGTGCGAGGTGCACAACATCTGCATGCGTCAGGATCTCATTGATCAATCCGGTTTCAAACAGCGAATTGAGTTGTGTGCTGATTTTCGCTTTGTCTACCACGAGGTTTCGGAGATTTTGCGCTTAAATGTATTTTTTTGCGAATGGCCGAACTTTAGCTGATGCAAACATAGCTCCGCAATTCTTTTTATTCCGGCAAGGCCCGAATGATTAGCTTTGTTGTGCAAAATAATCTTTATGTACGATTTGGTTCTTTCTTTGCATTCGTGGTTGCGGTGGGTGGTATTGGCATTGGGGATCTATGCGCTTTACGTCAATTACCGGGGTTGGAAATTTGGACTTTTATACGGAGCTCCTTATAAACGGATCAATACCTGGTTCATCGCTTCGTTGCACACCCAGCTGGTCCTTGGATTGGTGCTTTACCTTGGGCTCTCCGACATGATGAAGGGAATCCTCAGCGATTTTGGAGCGTCTATGAAGAATGCCGAAATGCGATTTTGGAGCGTCGAACACCTCACCGGCATGCTGGCGGCCATTGCCATCGCTCAGATTGGCAGCATCCGGGCCGCGCATTCCTGTGATGGTGCGTCGGCCTACCGAACGGCCTTCACCTGGTTCGCCATCGCACTGGCCCTGATCGTACTGATGATCCCTTTTGGCCTGTGGAATGTGGAACGCCCCTGGTTCCGCATCTGAGGACACCACGCCCCAGTCGCCGGCAGTACCCGGAAATCCAGGCGGGAAATAAAGGGGGGCAAACACGTTATCTTGTGATGAAAAGGGATATCCATTTGCACACCTACAAAATTTGCAACGAATGTTTCGAACGTACACTACACTGTGCCTGATCCTGACGGCCGTAGCACTTTGGGCTCAACAGCGAGAATTGTTCGCCAGCCTGCCGGAGTCGGGCAATTTTCACGAGATCTGCCGCGAAATGGATCGGCGACTGGCCCCCAACCGGCTGGAGGATCCGGGCTTTCGCGAAGGCGAATTCCGCAAAGGCCATGCAGGGATATTTCTCGATGACGACCGTGTAAAATTTGAACGATGGAAGTATTACTGGCGTGACCGGGTGCATGAAGACGGGAGTTTCCCGGACCTCCTGCAAGGCTGGGAAAACTATCACGAGGCTCGCCGAACAGCGGCAGCCGTGATGCCCCGGAATACACCGGTTTGGCAGCACGAAGGGCCTGTGCGCAATACGGGCGGTTACTGGGGAATGGGCCGAACCACGCATGTGAGCTTCCATCCGAGCCGAAAGGAAATCTTTTACGTTGCATCGCCCAACGGGGGCATCTGGAAAACCCTCGACGGTGGAAAGACTTATGCTTCTATTGCGGAAGACCTGCCCTATCAACGGGTGGGCATCGTCCTCAGCGATCCCACGCAATCGGATGTGCTTTACGCAACCCTTGGCGAAAAGGAAGGGTGGTGGCAATACAGCCTGGGTGTTTACAAGACGACGGACGGTGGCGCAAACTGGAAACCCACTGGCCTCCAATGGAAACTCACGGACAACAAGGTGATCTATTCCCTGCAGATGAACCCCCTGAATCCGGCTATCCTCATAGCGGCCACCAGCGATGGAATTTACAAGACCTTCAATGGAGGCAATTCATGGACCAGGCTAGAGGAGGGCAACTTCAGCGACGTGATCTACCAACCCGGCGACACCACGGTGGCCTATGCTGCGAGTTACGATTATTGGGGCCAATCCAACGTGTACAAGAGCACCGATGGCGGTAACCACTTTGTGCGGGTGACCGACTTTGGCCTGCAAAAGGTATTCCTGCGCCTGGTCACTACCCCGGCTGATCCCAATTACGTCGGACTCAACATGAGCGTCGACGGGGAAAAGCGCTTCTACCTTTCAAAAAACAGCGCAGCCGGTTTCGATTTTGTGTCCAACATGCCAGAAAACCTGGTTCTCTATTTCTCGCCCAAAAACAAGTCGGTTCTTTATTGTGGATATGTGGTGATTTACAAATCCGTTGACGGCGGTGTGACCTGGAATCAGATCACCGACTGGTGGGCAAGCGGTCGCGGGTTGCCGGAAATTCATGCCGACCACCATTTCATTGGACATCACCCCCTGGATCCCGACCAGCTGTATTTCGGTTGCGACGGTGGCGTTTACCGCTATCGGGAAAGCACAGAGCAATGGGAAGAATTGGTCAATGGGCTCGCCATCACCCAATTTTACAAAATGGACATCTCCATGACCAATCCTCCGGTCCTCATAGGTGGAAGCCAGGACAACGGGGGTTGGGTGCGGCGCTCCAACCAAAGCTGGGGCAATACCAACGGCGGAGACGCGATGAGCCAGGTGATCGATCCATCCAATTCACTCATCGGCTACACCGAATACTGGGGAGGCAACGCCGTTTATCGAACGACCAACGGGTTTAACAACCTCACCGACATCACCCAAAACATCGGCGCAAGCCTTCCTGGCCAGTGGGTGACTCCATTCAGCCTCAATCCTGGCAACCCTTCCACGTTCATCATCGGATACGACGACCTGTTTGTGAGCTATGACCGGGGAAACCGGTTTGTCCGGATCACCAACAACCTCACGGGAAGTACCGACAACGATTTGAGGGAAGTGCGCATCTCTCCGGCGGATACACAGTTCATTGTCGCTACCCGGGCAAACATCTGCTATACTTCGAAAGATTTTGGAAAGACCTGGAAATCGTTGGCGCTGGTTACGACCCTGGAGATCACCGGAGTCGAATTCCATCCCAAAAATGCTCAGCGCCTTTGGTGCACCCGCGGTGGTCTGGGGGCTGTTAAAGTCATGGAGTCCAACAACCAGGGCGGAAGCTGGAGCAACATCACGCGCAACATGCCCAATGTTCCGGTGCTCTGCATCCGTTTTGACGAGGCATCCAATGTCCTGTTCCTGGGCACGGATTTTGGGGTCTTTTTCTCAGATGCCGATGACATCAACTGGCAGTACTACGGAACGGGAATGCCAAATACCTCGGTGACCGACCTCAAAATTCATCCATCGCTGCGGAAGTTGTTTGTTAGCACTTACGGGCGTGGTTTTTATTCGATCGATCTGCCGGACTGCGCTCCGGAATCCGTCGATATGCTGACGCGCATCGATCATGGCGAGTTTGTCAGCGCCGAAAAACTCAAGCTATGTGCTGGAAGCCACCTGTGGTTCAAACCGTCAGAGACGCTGACAGGTACATTCCGCCTGTCGGGTCCCGGTATCGACTCCCTCGTTTCAGGGGATACAGCCTTCGATGCGGGCACCTTGTCCCGTGTGAGCCAAAATGGCGATTACATACTGCTCTACACGTCACCCATGGGTTGTATCCGGACGGATACGGTAGGACTTCGCATTTTCTTCAGACCCAATTTTGGCATTCAATCCGATGCACCTCAACTCGATTGTCACCGCAATTCCGTATTGCTGCAACCCGGAATGGCCATCGACACTGCTGCATTCAACTACGTTTGGCATTTGCCGGATGGAAGCCTCGCTAACAGTCCAGTCTATGCTGCCGATACGGGCGGCGTGTATGTGCTTGAACTGGTCAACCGCACCGCACAATGCCACTATTATGACACCTTGCAACTTGCTGAAGTGCAGGATCTTATCCTGACCCAGTCCAGCCTGCAGCACGTGCGCTGCCACGGAGACCATACGGGATCGGTCAGCCTGACCGTCGCGGGAGGGAGGCCTCCCTATCGCTATGAATGGAATGTTCCAGGCAACTCCAATGAACTGAATTCCCTTGCGGCCGGCAAATATGAAGTGCGCATAACCGATACTAACGATTGTTCGTATTCTGCGGCGTTTGAGATCATCGAACCAGAAGCGTACGCACTGGTAACCGACATCCGGCATTCGACCGGAGCTGACGGATACATACACGTGTTAGTTCATGGAAATACTCCGCCTTACCGTTTCAGATGGAGCCAGGCAGGAGTCGAATTTGCCGCTACCCGGGATGTCGACAACCTGGCACCGGGATTATACGATTTGGAAATATGGGATTCTAACGACTGTTATTACCGGGTGATTGGAATTGAGGTTCGAGAAGTGGTTGGAAGCAGCGCCTTTGAACAGCTCGCCTGGATACTTTTTCCCAACCCTGCCGGAGATGCTCTGTTTCTGCAAACGTCAAAACAGCCTTCGGGGACTTTTGCATTAAAGCTTTTTGACCTGGATGGTAGGGAATGGAAGGTGCCCACCGTACAGCGCGAGGGCGGAAAAATCCAGCTTGACCTGAGAGGTGTTCCCCGCGGACAATATGTACTGCGCCTGGAGATGAATGGCCAGAAACAGGAATGGAAGGTCTTGCGGCCCTGATTCCCGAGTCGAAGCTGTCATGAACAGGAGTGTGGAGCAACCGGGACGGGTTTCAGGGTGCACGCAATGCCGTGCACCGGTTACGGGCCCCTTTTGCAGCCAGTGTGGATACAGGCATCAAGAGGAAGCCTTGCACCCGGCTTCTTTTTTTGAGGTGCTCTTCGAATACGTGACCAATTGGGAAAAAAAACTTTTTTCTACGACTTGGGGCCTTTTTCGGGCTCCGGGCGTCATCATCAACGGTTTTGTCCGGGGATATGCGGGCCGTTTCTACCATCCATTGAAATTTCTATTGTTCTGGGGAGCGCTCAACTTTTTACTTGCAAATTACCTGCATCTCGGCATTGCGGAAGAGGATCCTGATCTGGAGGAAGGCATCCGCAGCATGCAGGGCATTTTTCAGGAATACGGCTCTTTTTTCTGGGCGGCAACCATGCCTTTCATCGCTCTGGGCCATTATCTGTTTAAGCGATCCGCTGCACCTCAATTCATGCACCATTGCGTCATGGCATCATACCTCATAGGCATGAATCTGCTGATCAGCATGCCACTCTTTGGATTGCAGCATCTCTGGTCTGATGGAAAGGATGTGATAACGAATGTTCAGATGTTTATACATTTTGCCATGTGTTGGCATATTTCTTCGGGGTGGATACAAACCCGGAAATACAAAGATCTTTTGACAGCTGTGATCATGTATGCTTTTGCTTTTCTTGGCTTGATGATCTATTTTACGCTCGGTTCGCTGTTGCTGTCGTAAAGACGGATATCTCCGCTTTCCCGACCTTGCGTGGAGATTTCGAGGTGACAACGTATCTTCGCCGCGACTGCCAGCAGTTCAATATGCGAAACCATTGAATCGACGATCTATGAAAAAAAAATCCCTCCTCCTGATTGTATTTAGTTTGCTGTTGTTGGTGCGGCTCTCCGCGGGCGAAGGCATGTGGTTGCCGCTGTTGCTCAAGGCGCTGAACGAAAAGGAAATGAAGTCTTTGGGGATGAAAATCTCGGCAGACGACATCTACAATATCAACAGAGGCTCGCTGAAGGATGCCATCGTTCATTTCGGTGGCGGATGTACCTCGGAGATCATTTCGGCGCAGGGATTGCTGCTGACCAATCACCACTGTGGCTACGGATATATCCAATCGCACTCGAGTATAGAAAGAAACCTGCTTCGCGACGGATTCTGGGCGCGTGGTCATTCAGAAGAGTTGCGGTGCGAAGGGTTGACGGCGACGCTCATCGTCCGCATGGAAGACGTCACCGCCCAGGTATTGGAGGGGGTTGGTCCCACCTGGAAGGAAAACGACCGCAGGAATAAGATCGACGAGAACATTCAAAAACTAAAACCGCGCATTGCGCGACTCGAAGACCAGGATGTATTCATCCGGGGTTTTTATAACAACAATCAATATTTCGCCTTTGTAACCGAGGTCTTCCGGGATGTGCGCCTGGTAGGCACCCCTCCGGAGGCCATTGGCAAGTTTGGAGCAGATACCGACAACTGGGTATGGCCGAGGCATACTGGCGACTTCTCTTTGTTCCGCATCTATGCAGGGAAGAACAATCGTCCAGCCCCTTACGACCCCGACAATCAGCCCTACGTTCCCAAACATTTCCTGCCCATTTCTCTCAAAGGGGTTCGCGAGGGTGACTTTACGATGGTGTTTGGATTTCCGGGAAGGACTAACCAGTACCTGACCCGTGAAGGTGCCCGCCAGATGGTGGAAGTGCTCAACCCCGTGCGCATTGCGCAAAGAGACCGTGCGCTGAAAATTATGGATCGCGAAATGCGTGCGGATGCTGGGGTCAAAATTCAGTATGCGCCCAAGTACGCCGGCATTGCCAACGCATGGAAAAAGTGGATCGGTGAAAACCTGGGCATGCGCATCACCGGAGGACTCGACCGCAAGGCAGAGCAGGACAGCCTGTTCCAGGCCCGCGTAAGCGCCGATCCCCGTTTTGCTCCCCATGCGAACCTGGTTGCAGACCTTGATGACCGCTACCGCCGACTCGAGCCATTTGCTCACGCCAGGGAGTATTATCTGGAGACCTTTCACCGCAACCTCGACCTGGTCGACTTTTACCAGATGGTGTCCGGACTGATCAATACCTACGAAGGCAGGGGCGAGGATGCTTTTGACAAGCGCCGCAAGGAGATCAGAGACCTGGCGGCAGCTTATTACCGCGATGTCAATATGGACATCGACAAGGAGATCTTCGTCAGCCTGGGCAAGCAATTTTATGCAAGCGTGAATCCCGCATTCGTCTATTCACATTTTAGGGAACTGCTCGGGCGGCATGGCGGAGATATGGACCGGATGGCGACAGAATTGTATTCTTCAAGTGCGCTGACACGACCGGAGGCACTGGCTGCATTGATGGATAAACCGTATGCCGAATGGATTCGCGCCGTGCGCGAAGACCCGGTGTGGAAGTTTTACGAAGAAATGAAATTCTACCTCGACAGCGACCTGAACCGCATGTGCAGCGGCTTCGAAGACGAAATCGCCGAATTGCGACGCAGCCACATGGCCGCTTTGATGGAAGTTTTTCCCGAACGCAGGTTCTATCCCGATGCCAACTCCACCCTGCGCGTCACTTACGGCAAAGTGCAGGGCTACTA
Organism: Saprospiraceae bacterium; assembly: GCA_020848995.1. GTDB lineage: Bacteria > Bacteroidota > Bacteroidia > Chitinophagales > Saprospiraceae > Vicinibacter. The sequence continues at coordinate 15,562 of JADLHA010000035.1, forward strand.
CCCGAAAGATGGTGTCCATTACCTGAACCAGACTTACCTCGATGGGGTCATGGAGAAATACGTACCAGGAGATTACGAATTTGATGTTCCCAAAAAATTGCAGCAGCTCTACCGGGAAAAGGACTACGGACCATATGGAGTAAACGGGAAGATGCCACTGGCATTCATCGGAAGCAACCATACAACCGGAGGCAACTCAGGAAGTCCGGCGATCGATGCCCACGGTAACCTCGTCGGTTTAAATTTCGACCGCGTATGGGAAGGTACCATGAGCGACATCAACTACGACAGAAGCATTTGCCGCAACATCATGGTCGACGCGCGCTACATCCTGTTCATCATTGATAAATTCGCCGGGGCTAGCTGGCTGGTCGACGAGATGAAACTCGTTGGGCCCACTAAAAAGTCACGCAGGAAGAAATAAACTCCCGTATTTTTTGGGGATCTGCAATTCAACGAAACGATCTCCCCGTTACAAGCAGGGGAGTCGTGGCTAAGCGCTTTCCGGAAAGGTCTGCCACTTGTAGTTCGTACTTTCCCAGAGCCAAATTTCCTAAGTCCAGCACCCATTCAGATGAAGTGGTCTCACCGCGAAGCACTTCCCTGCCACTGCACGAGAGTATGCGGTAGACACCCCTTCCGGACAGGCCATGTGGATGGCGTACCACCACATTCGTTGTAGCCGGTTGCGGATAAACGAACAAACGTTCGTTCGTATCGCTCGTTTGGGCATCGACCTTTACCCGGTCGTCGGGTTTGAAGTTGACGGAAAGCACATTTCCGAGGGTGTCCAGGTTGACCTGGGCGATGAGGCCTTTGGTTTCGTCTGATAAAAAGGCGTAAGCGGTGGTGCGAACATCGGCAAAGAGGTTGCCGAAGAGTGCAGCCGCAAAGGATGTAACATCGATCCATCCGAGAAAGGGCACTTTAGCCTCAACCCGGTTGCTGACCGTGGTGGTGCGCTTTTCGCGCAATACGCTCCAGCTCCGGGCAGGGAGATGCAGGGTCCCCCAGGCATCGGCCAGTTTGTCGACCGTTGTAGTGGTCACCGTGCGGAACGAGTCCGGTTGTAAAGGGAGTGAATTAAGCAGGCTGTCCGGAAGAACGGATGCCGGTAGGGCAAAGCGGATCGCGGTAGAATAACTCAGGGCATCGAGGAATCGGGTAGGATAGCGCTGAACGACGACCGGTGCCGGAAAAACGTTTGCACCCCCCAATCCGGGAATCGGGCCCCCGCCGCGAGTGGCGACGCCAAGCAACTCGGTCCGGTCCGGGTAAAAGGCAAAATATTGTTCGTTGAAGCCCGATAGCAAGACGGCATCAGCATCCGGAAAGGCGGCAGACTGGCTGCCAGATGTAGCTGGGTGATAGATTTCTGACCGCGTGACCGCAAGCCCCAAGGTGCGGAAATCCCAGGTCCTGTCTGCACCGGGAGTGCCGTAATCAATGCTGGTCAGGGCAGTATCGACCGCATACATAAAGGTGTCCCCGGCTTCAGGCTGCACGCGTGAGGAGACCTCCGGCTGAGCCGTGGCCAGGCCTGCAAAAAAGATAAAAAGGGCGGGTGAGGCATATCGCAAGACATTGGAGTTCATGGTTCAGGATTTAATCCAGTGATGAAAAGCTTTGTAAAGATACGAAGCGGCTGTAATCCCCTCCTGCAGCCAGCAGACTGTCGTGTGTGCCCCGCTCAACCATGCGGCCATCGCGCAAAACGACGATTTCGTCTGCATGGCGGATGGTCGACAGCCGGTGCGCGATCAGAATGGCCGTGCGTCCGCGCAAAACCTCTGTCATGGCTTCCTGTATCTGGCGCTCTGAATGGGAATCCAAGGCCGAAGTGGCCTCGTCGAGAATGAGTAGCTGAGGGTCGCGCAACAGAGCCCTTGCTATGGTCAGCCGCTGTCGCTGCCCGCCAGATAACTTCATCCCCCGGTCGCCGATCGACGATTGAAGACCTTCTCCCAGTTCGGCGACAAACTGGTCGGCGTGGGCTGTACGCAGACTCTTCCATACCTGCTCTTCGGCATAGCCGCTTCGCCCAAAACAGACATTGTCGAAAACGGTATCATTGAACAGGATGGCTTCCTGACTGACCATGCCGATCAGCGAACGCAGGTTCGCCAGGTTGACGTTTCGGATGTCAACGCCGTCTATGCAAATGCGACCGGAAGTCACGTCGTAAAAGCGCGCAATTAAGTCGACCAGACTGGTCTTCCCCGAACCACTGGCGCCAACCAGTGCCAGAGTTGTTCCTTTTTTGATGACGAGGTCTATGTTGCTCAGGGCATCGACCTGCTGACCAGGGTACCTGAAGGAAACATTTTCAAACCGGATTTCGCGTTCGAATTGATCAATCATGACAGCAACAGGCGCATCGGCAATGCTCGCCTCAGCGTCGAGTACCTCGTTGATGCGATCAACGGCTGCAAGCCCTTTTTGGATATTGAAATAGGCCGACGATAGCGCTTTGGAGGGCTCTATGACGTTGAAAAAAGCATATAGAAAAGCAATGAACACCGAGCCGGAAAGTTGTCCGTCAAATACCAGTTTTCCTCCATACCACATCAGGCAACAAACGACGGTTACTCCCAAAAATTCCGACAGGGGCGACGACAAGTCGCGACGGCGATGAAGGCGTATCAACAAACGACGATAGGCTTCGAGCACGAGGCGGAACCGCTCCCGCACGTAGTGCTCTGCAGTAAAGGCCTTGATCACGCGAAGACCGCTTAGGCTCTCCTCCTGAATGGATATGAGAGAGCCCATGCGCTGCTGAGCTTCGCCGGATTGCTTACGAAGGCTTCGCGAAATTCCCCCGATCACCAGTGAGGTAAACAACATCAGCACAGCAACAAACAGCGTGAGCTGCGGACTGGTATAGATCATGATCGTCAGGCTACCCGCAATGAGCAGCGGTTCTTTGACCAGGGCTTCGAGGGTCGACAAAATGCTGTATTCGATTTCCTGAACATCCGTGGTCATTCTCGCAATCAGATCCCCTTTGCGCTCATCGGAAAAATAAGCCATCGGAAGGGCCAGCCACTTGTCGAAGAGGCGTTGGCGGAGGAGGGCTGAAATTCCGACCCGGACGGGGATCATGGTGTAGACCGCCAGGTAGCGGAACAGGTTTTTAAGCAGAAACAGCAATGCGAGACCGCCACAGATCAACAATAGGGCTTCGGCGCGTTCTTTGCTGTTGAGCCAACTGGAAAAATGGTATTTCCCGGTAGACACCAGGTCGCTGAGGCCCCCGATCTGCGCCGGCTTTTCCACAGCCTCAAGTTTTTCATTGAAGAGCATTTCCAGCAGGGGGATGATGGCTGGAATGCTGAGTATGGTGAAAAAAGTTGAGAGGATGTAAAAGACAAAATGCAGTGCCACCCTGTAGCGGAACAACGCAACCAGGCGCATGAGTTTGTAAAATGCTTTCACCACGTTCGTTGGCTAAAGGCCCCCATGGGTTGATGAACTCACTTCGGAGGGACCAGCGTAAAGGTATTCATGAAGCCCGTATGGAAATTTCCTTCGCGGAAGTCTTTGTTCTTGAGCAGCTGCTGGTGGAAGGGGATGGTGGTCTTGATGCCCTCAATGATAAACTCATCGAGTGCGCGCTCGAGCTTGGTCAGACATTCCTCGCGGGTTTGTGCTTTGCAGATGAGTTTGGCGATCATCGAGTCGTAATAGGGGGGGACGGTATAACCGGAGTAAACGTGAGTGTCGACCCGGACGCCGTGGCCTTTGGAGGTGTGCAAAGAGGTGATCTTTCCGGGATTGGGCCGGAAGTCGTTGAAAGGGTCTTCGGCATTGATCCGCAATTCGATGGCGTGCATCGCCGGGAAGTAATTCTTGCCCGTGATCGGCAACCCTGCGGCAACTTTGATCTGCTCTTTAATCAGATCGTGGTCGATCACTTCTTCGGTTACCGGATGTTCGACCTGGATGCGCGTATTCATTTCCATGAAATAGAAATTCCGGTATTTGTCTACCAGAAACTCCACGGTGCCCACCCCTTCGTAGTTGATGCACTTTCCAGCTTTTACGGCGGCCTCACCCATGGCCTCCCGCAATTCGGAAGTCATAAAAGGCGAAGGGCTCTCTTCGACGAGTTTTTGATGTCTTCGCTGGATGGAGCAATCGCGTTCCGAGAGATGGACTACGCGTCCGTGCTGGTCGCCGATGATCTGAAATTCTATGTGGCGAGGCTCTTCGATAAATTTTTCGACGTAGATGCCATCATTCGCAAATGCCGCTTTGGCCTCCTGCCGGGCAATGTTCCACATGTCTTCAAACTCGCCCTCCTGTCGAACGATGCGCATGCCCCTGCCTCCTCCGCCGGCTGTGGCCTTGAGGATGACCGGGTAGCCAATATCTTTGGCGAGTTTCTTGCCTTGCTTGAGGTCTTTGAGCAACCCGTCGGAACCAGGCACAACGGGTACACCCGCTTTGATCATGGTATCCTTGGCCGTGATCTTATCTCCCATCTTCCGGATTTGCTCCGGCGAGGGGCCGATGAATTTGATCCCGTATTGCGAACAGATCTCTGCGAACTCGGCATTCTCTGCCAGAAACCCATACCCGGGGTGGATGGCATCGGCATTGGTGATCTCAACGGCCGCCATGATCTTTGGGATGTTGAGATAAGACTGGCTCGATGCCGGCGGCCCAATGCAAACCGCCTCGTCGGCGAAACGCACGTGCAGGCTTTCGCGGTCAGCCGTGGAGTAAATGGCAACCGTCTTGATGCCCATTTCGCGGGCGGTGCGGATGATCCGCAGGGCAATTTCGCCCCGGTTGGCAATGAGGATCTTGTTGAACATGAAAGACGTACTTAAGGTTCGACGAGAAAGAGCACCTGATCGTACTCGACGGGTGAAGCGTCTTCAACGACGACCTTTACAATGGTTCCTTTGACTTCGCTTTCAATCTCGTTAAACAATTTCATGGCCTCGATGATGCAAACTGTTTGACCTGCATCGATGCGGTCGCCCACCTTGACAAAGGGCGGTTTATCAGGTCCCGGAGCCCGGTAAAAGGTACCCACCATGGGCGACCGGACCTCGAGGTACTTTGTTTCGGCTGTGGAACTCCCACCGGACTTAGGCGATTCGGCCTCTTCAGTACGTTGAACAACAGGCGCAACGGTGGCAGGCACCACCGGCGTAGCCGCAACGACGACCGGTGCGGAAGGTTGAACCTGACCCGACTTGATGGTCATCTCAAAGTCTCCATCCTTGATTTTAAATGTGGATACGCCTGATTTGCTGACCAGGCGAAGGAGCTCTTGTATTTCTTTAAAATTCATGGCTCTATTGTTTTACGCGTTCGAGGTACTCTTTGGTCCGGGTGTCAACTTTGATTACATCGCCCTGCTCAACAAACAAAGGCACTTTTACCTGCGCTCCCGACTCGAGGGTGGCGAGCTTGGTCGCATTGGTTGCCGTATTTCCACGCACGCCGGGCTCGGTGTAGGTAATGGCCATGATGACGTGAGGGGGCAAATCTGCGGTCAGGGGAATGTCTTTTTCTGCATGATAAAGCACTTCAATTTCCATGCCCTCTTTGAGGAACTCGCCATTTTCCAACAGATCTTCTGCAATGGCCTCCTGGTCATAGGTTTCCGTATTCATGAAGTGGTATCCTGCCTCGTCTTTGTAAAGGTACTGCATTTTGCGCCGCTCTACGCGGACTACGTCGATGGAATGGCCAGCAGAAAAGGTGTTTTCGACCACCTTGCCGGAGGTAAGGCTTTTGAGCCTCGTGCGGACAAAAGCATTGCCTTTGCCAGGCTTTACGTGCTGGAATTCTACAACGGTGAAAATATCCCCGTTGTAGTTGATGCATAATCCGTTGCGTATATCTGAAGTGTTTGCCATATGTGCTGGGTTTGCTTAAAAAGCAGCCGCAAAGATAGTTACAAACGCTCTGCCTGCGTCCCGGAATCCGGGTACCGGTCAACTCAACGGGGCACGAGGTTGAATTCCACCCGGCGGTTGAGGTAACGCCCGATCTCGCTGTCGTTGGGGGCAATGGGCTGTGTCGAACCGTGGCCGATGTAGCTCAGCCGCGAGGCCGAAATGCCCAGCGAAATGAGGTATTCGTAACAGATCTTGGCCCTGCGCGTCGACAGGTCAAGGTTGAATCCCGCACTTCCACTGTTGTCGGTATGTCCTGCAATGGAGAGGTTGTAGTCGGGATATTTGTTCATGATTTTATACACCTTGTCGAGCACTGAGAAGGATTCCGATTTGAGGGTGGCCCGTCCCAGGTCAAACTGGACGGCACGCATGGCATAATCCAGCGCCTCGATGTCTGCTTGTTCAATTACCGGGCAGCCTTTGTTGGAGGCGGGTCCCGGCGCATTGGGGCATGCATCGTGTTTGTCGGCAATGCCGTCGCCATCGGTATCCGGACAACCCTTGAAGCGCGATGGTCCCGAAGCAAAAGGACACTCGTCCTGGTCGTCGGCAATGCCGTCGCCATCGCTGTCTTTGACCGGTTTTGCAGTGGTTTCAGGACAGCCCATCGTCGCACGTGGACCGGCCTGATCGGGACATTTGTCTTCGTGATCCGCAATGCCGTCTCCATCCGAATCCGGGCATCCGGCCATATCGCGCAAACCGGCCCGGTCGGGACAGGCATCGCTGGAATCGGGAACGCCGTCGCCGTCGCGGTCGGATTCCGGACACCCTTTATTGGACTTTGGTCCTGCCAGGGTAGGGCACTCGTCTTCGGTATCCGGGACGCTGTCTCCATCCGTATCCGGACAACCGCTAAACTCGGCAAGCCCGGCCAGTTCAGGGCATTTGTCAGCTGAATCTTCAACGCCGTCGCCGTCCGTATCCGGACATCCGCGGAATTTGGCAATCCCCGGAACCGTAGGACACAGATCCTGGGCATCGGGAATTCCGTCGTCATCGGCATCCAGAACCGGCAAGGCCGTCGTGTCCTGACGCTTGGCGTTGCCCAGGAAATAAACAAAACCGAATTGATGTTGCAAATAGCTCTCCCAGTTGGCTACGGACAACCGGTAATCCGATTGAACGTTCAGGTAGATTTGTGGATGTACTTTAAACATCAGGCCCAAGCCGAGAGGAACCTGGATGCCGAGGTCGCCCCCTTTGGGCAAAACGGCATTCACCCCTCCGGTCACATAGGGATTCACCCAGTCGAATCGTTCGGCAAGGTGCAATTGGGCCTGCGCTCCGATGGTGTAAAATGGCGTTTTGGAAAATTCATTCGTGCTGTCCCGGTAAATGCCGGCAGCCAGGGGGAATACAACCGAAAGGTGATTTTTGAAATTGCGGACGTAGGCAAGCTCAAATCCATTCTGATAATTGCGAAGGGCACCAAAAGATTCGTCTCGCAAGGTGCTGAAATCGTAAAGGGTCTTGCGGGCCATGATCCCGCTCTTAAGCTCAAAATATTGTGCATCCAGCCCGGTCATGGGCAGGCAGAGGAGCAGGCAGAAAGCAGCTATGGAAAATGGCTTCATATTCGACAGGTGTTGCGTTGGGCAAATTTAGGAGGATTTAGGCACAATTTGGTAGATTTCAGCGATTTACAAATCATAATGGCTTGTTTTGTCAGGGCACCTCAAAAAAACCGGTTGCCGTATTTTTTTTCACCGCGTCCCAATGAAAACAACGCCCGTTCATGACAATATAGACTCCTTCGGCTAAGGACTGCACAAAAGCAAGGGCACTGCCCAGGTTGAAAAACCCGTCTGATGAATTTCCAAATGCATAGGGGATCATGGCTCCGGTGAGCACAATGGTCTTACCCTTCAAATCGCTTCCAGCCAGCACGCGGGCCGTATGCCCCATCGTATCGGTTCCGTGGGTGATCAGGATCATCCTGGATGGGGTTTTGCGGCAGTTGTGGAGTACAATCTCCCGGTCCTCGTCCGTCATATCGAGGCTATCGACCATCATCAGGGTCTTGATGTCGATGTCGAGGGTGCAACGGCCACGCTCCAGCATTTCCGGCAAATGGGTATCCTTGAAAAAGAGTTGCCCTGTGACAAAATTGTATTCCTTGTCGAAGGTTCCCCCGGTGACGAAAACCTGAATCGTTTCTTGTGCTGCCCGCATGATCGCCGATTTCGACTTCAAATTTAAGGCCAAATCTGCAGCCGCCCAGTTCCAGCGCCAAGAGTTGTTTTATTGTAATGTCAAATAAATATTATAAAATATTTATCTGTATAAAACACTTATAATGAATGTATAAAACATGTTATTACTCTCAATATGTTAACTGAGAATTAGCTTGGCATATTTTTTGTTAGTTCGTTATATTGGCTCGATTGTAAACCCCCAAAATAATCCAACAACCATGAAAACGCTTTACCTACTCGCGCTCGCTGCAGCCATTTGGATGCTGGCATCCGTGCCGGAAAAGGTCGCAGCCCAATGTGCAAAGGGCACCGTTACCCTGACCGGTTTCACCTCTACCGGTGGCCAGGGCACTTATGCCGATCCAGCCACTGGCAACGTGGAAATCAATTTCTGCTTTACCCTGACGGACTTCTTTGAGTCCAATACCAACTGGGCGCATGGAATCTTCGTCGCATGGGAGCACATCCCTCCGGGTGCGGTGGTGTGTCCCGGGCCCACCGGAGAGCAGAACGCACAGCACGGAAGCCGCAAGTGGATTTTCATAGACTCCACCAAAGCGGCCAATTTCGGATTGCCGGGTCCCGGCTATTACGTCGACGAAGGAGACGGCAACCCCCGCAACAATTACGGAGACAACGGGGTCGGCACGCCCAATGCCAAGTTTCCCGATCTGGACCCTTTCTGTTTTAAAGTCAAAATTGATTGTGGAAAAACGCCTCCTACGGCCTTCCTGCCTCAAGTTACCGTCACCGGTGACGGCACGACCGGCGGATGGAGCAATCCCGCCTGTACCGGCGATGTATTCAGAGCCCTTGACGGCGGCCCCAACGGGAACGGCACGGTCGTAGTCTGCGGTGTGGTGCTTCCGGTAAAATTACTGCTATTCAAAGCGGATGCCGGGCGCCAGGGCATTTTGGTCCGCTGGACGGCCAGCGCGGACAATCTTTTTTCTCATTTCGAACTCGAAAAAAGCGCTGACGACGGTACGGTTTTTCGGCTGCTTTCCAAAATAGATGTCCGGAGGGGGCCCATCGGCGGTTCCAATGAGATCTTCGATTACAGCTACCTGGATGGCTTCGTCTCTAGCTTCAACGCCTACCGGCTAAAAATGCTCGAAAAGGATGGCAGTTACCGGTATTCACCCATCATCAGCGTTTCGACCTCTACGGGCAATTCAAAAAATGCCTTCTCGGTCTTTCCCAATCCCGCATTGGATATGGCCCTGGTTCGCAAACTTACCGACCAGCGATACCCGGAACTCACCGTGAAACTGTTCAACGCCGAAGGGCGGATGGTAGAACTCTTCCATTTTGATGCAGCCCAAAGCAACCGGGATCTGTACCTCGATATAGCCGGACACACCAAGGGCCATTACCTCCTGGAAGTGTCGACCGGGGATAAAGTGCTGGAAACCCTGGACCTGCAGAAATTCTGATCTGCGCGGTAACGGAAGTGGCCGCCCTGGGGCTGATCAAACCACCTTGTCGGCACAATAAGACGAAGCGAACGCCTCCGGCTTGGCCTTGAAGATAAAACCCATCGAGAGGATATAGCCCATGGCTTCACGCAGGGCGGTATTGGACTTAAATCCGGGATCCGTGTTGATGTCTGCATGGACCTCCAGGGCGACCTGATGTTTTTCGAGGAGGTCGCACAACTGGTAGGCCACTTCGATGGATTTCGCCACTTCGGTGATCATCCGTTCCTTGAGGCCCATGGACGACCTCGTGCTGCTTTGCTGGATGAACATAAAGCCTCCCCGGCCTTCTCGCAGAAAGACGATTACCGTGGCGAAATCGATGTGATCTCCCCGGGTCTGCGAATCCGTTCCGATGCACAATTTGAGTTTATGGCCTGCCTGGGTTTCGCGGACAATGGTCTGTTCAACCGCCTGAACGATGGGGCCAGGAATGAGATCTCCATTCAATCGCCTCCAATGCATGATCGTGGTTTTGTGTAAAAATAAGTTGGAAATATTAAAACCTTGCTTTTTCTCCCGCGAGGAACACCGCATTTGAATACGGCATAGCCATCCGGCGAATTCAGATACCTTTGTGCTCACGGCGAATTGGCGCCGGCAATTTCAGCAATCGCATGAGGCACTCATACTTCCCACTGATTTGCATCGCCCTCCTCCTCACTCTGGCCGTCGGCGGCTGCCGAAGCGGAAAAGGCGAACTCAAGGGCCAAACGGCCAATCACCTCGCAGGTGAAAGCTCGGTTTATCTGCTTCAGCACGCCCACAACCCGGTAGACTGGTACCCATGGGGCGAAGAAGCCCTGGGCAAGGCAAAGCAAGAACAAAAACTCCTCGTCATCAGCATCGGGTATGCTTCCTGCTACTGGTGCCACGTCATGGAACGGGAGGCATTCTCCGACACAGCCGTAAGCCGTCTGATGAACGCACATTTCGTCTCCATCAAGGTCGATCGAGAGGAGCGTCCCGACGTCGACAACGTTTACATGACGGCATGCCAGATCTCCAATCGCGGGGGTTCCTGCGGCTGGCCTCTAAACGCCGTTGCTCTGCCCGACGGGCGACCTGTCTGGGTGGGAACCTACCTGACCCGGGATGAGTGGATGCAGCTGCTTCAGCAAATCAACGATTTGTACCACGAAGACCAGAACGAACTGCAAAAAATTGCCAACCAGATTGCCAACCATCTTCAGACGGACCACCGGTTCAGGCTCACCGACGACGCCCCCGGTTTCGACCCGGCCGGTTTAAGCAAACTGCACAACCAGTTGTTGGCCGAACTGGACCACGAACGCGGCGGAAGGCGAGGCGACATTAAATTTCCCATGCCCTCCCTGCTTCAATACGCCCAGGAATATGCCCATTTCAGCGGAGAGGCCCGCACCAAAGCCTGGGTTGAACAAACGTTACAACAACTCATGCGCGGAGGGATCTACGACCACCTCGCCGGCGGATTTGCACGGTATTCTACCGACCCCGACTGGCAGGTTCCGCATTTTGAAAAAATGTTATACGACAACGCCCAGCTTGTAAGCGTGTACGCCCGGGCATATCAATGGACCGGGAAAATACAATACAAAGAGTTGGTCGAGGATTGCCTTGCCTTTATGCGCTCCGAATGCTCCTCCGGCGATGGCCGCTATTTTGCTTCGTTCGATGCTGAATCCGAGGGCGAGGAAGGAAAGTATTACGCCTGGACCGCCGCCGAGGTGCGCAACGCCCTCGGCGACGAACGACTGTTCGCCCTGGCCAGCCAACGCTATGGAATTGCGGAAGCCGGAAACTGGGAAAAGGGAAAAAACGTACTTCGCCTGGTCAATGATCCGGAGGCGCTCGCATCAGAAAACGGGTTGGCGGTCGCACAGGTGCAGTCGCAATTGGACACGGTGCGAAAACGATTGCTCGAGACCAGGCGCAAACGAGTGGCTCCCAGGCGGGATGAAAAGGTCATCACTGCCTGGAACGCCATGATGGCCCTTGGATACGCCGATGCTTATGCCGCCTTGGGCGAACCCCGCTACCGAGAAGAGGCGCTCAGGATCGGTAGATTTTTGCGAGATACCCGAATGGGCGCAGAAGCGAAAATGAGCCGCACGGAGGTGGGAAACCGCGGTGTACAGGCCGCCTTTCTCGACGATTACGCCTTTACCGCATTGGCCTTTCTGCGACTCTACGAAATCACCTTCGACGAAGCCTGGTTGGCTGCGGCCCAATCCATTTGCGACCGGGTGATTGAGACTTTCTCCGATGAAGACGGCGTCTATTTCTATTACACGGCTTCCGACGAAGCCAAACTCATCGCGCGCAAAAAGGAGATGACCGACCAGGTCATCGCCTCGTCCAATTCAGCCATGTGCGATGCCTTGCACCGCCTGGGACTTTACTACTACCGCGATGATTACCTGCGACGAAGCCAGCATATGGTGGCAGGGGTCGTCTCAACGCTCGCGAACCAGGGTCCTGCTTTCTATTCGAACTGGTTGCGCAAATACCTGCACTTCCTTCGTCCGCCCTACGAAGTCGCCATTGTCGGAACCGGATACGAGCAGCCCCATCAGCAACTGCTTGCATCCTATCTTCCCAATGCCATCCTGCTTGGAGGAGCCACGGAAGGCAGCCTTGAATTGCTGAAAGAAAAACTGCAGGAGGGATCCACCTACATCTACGTCTGCCGGAATAAAGTCTGCAAACTCCCGGTCACACAGGCTTCAGAGGCCCTGAAACTGATCAAATGAACAACCTGGCGCGGTGGCCCGGCTGGTTAGCAGGTCGAAGCCTGGCAGCGTTCCGGTTGGTGCTGGTATTGGGCAGCATGACCCTGCTGGTCGGCTTGGGCCTCGTATTGATCCGACTGAACGTGGTGGGCCAAGCTTTCGCTTTCCGCATCCGCACGGGATGGTGCCGTTTTGCATTGTGGGTCATGGGGGTGCGGATCCACTGCACGGGAACCCCGGATCTCAGCTCCGGCACCCTGTATGTAGGCAACCATCGCTCCTTCATCGATCCGCTGGTAGCCTTTTCCTACATACCGAAGGGTTACGCGGTGGGAAAGCAGGAAGTGGCATCCTATCCCGTAGTACACGCAGGAGCTAAACTTTCCGGGGTAGTTTACGTCGACCGGAAAGACAGCCAGAGCCGGAGGACGACCAAACAGGTCATTGCGGACCTCCTTCGCGCAGGCATGTCCGTGCTCATTTTTCCCGAAGCAACCATTTCCATTACCAGAAAAGCTCTGCCATTCCGCAAAGGTTCATTCGAAGCAGCCGTGGAAGCAGAGCGCCCCGTGGTGGCATTTGCCCTCGAACTCGGAGACCCCGAGCGCGATTTCTGGTATCCTCAAGGATTATTTGGGCTGTACTACCAGTGTTTTTCAAAATGGCGTACGCATGTTTACCTGCACTTCTTTCCCCCCGAGCGCGGAACCGTGGGGGAAACCCTTTGCCAACAGGTAGAAGATCGGATCAACGAAAAATTGCTGGAATTTCAGCAGCAGTACTGGAAGGGGCGTCAGCGGTCAATGGCCTGAATCCGGATCGGGTGCTGCCTCGAATCGCAAAGAGAGCGAGTTGACACAATGGCGCTGATCTTTAGAGGTGAACTTTTCCCCTGTAAAGACGTGACCCAGGTGGCCACCGCAATTGCGGCATAGGATCTCGGTGCGGCTTCCATCGGCATCTGCTTTTCGCAGAACCGCCCCCTCCACTTCATCGTCGAATGCCGGCCAGCCACAACCCGCATCAAACTTATCATCTGAACGGTACAAGGCCGCATCGCACCGCCGGCAACGGTAAATGCCCATTGCCCAATGGTCGTCGTAAATGCCCCGGAAGGGCATCTCCGTGCCTTTGTGAACGATCACGAATTCTTCTTCGGGGCTCAGCGGGTTGTAGGCTTCGGGTGGCTTCACGTCACTTGCGTTTATCGGCAAAGCGCGAACGGAACTTTTTCAATTTTGGAGCGATGACCATGAGGCAGTAAGGTTCCGCCCGGTTGAGGCGGTAATAATCCTGGTGGTAATCTTCAGCGGGATAAAAGCGCTCGAAGGGGGTGATTTCAGTTACGATCGGGTCCTCCCAAAGTTCTGGAGCGACCGTGGCTTTCGACTGTTCCGCGATCCGGCGCTGCTCATCGCTGTGATAAAAAATGGCGGAGCGGTATTGCGTTCCTGCATCGGCCCCCTGCCGGTTGAGCGTAGTGGGGTCGTGGGTGATCCAGAATACTTCCAGGATTTCATCGTAGCTGATTTGGGCCGGGTCGAAATGGACCTGACACACTTCTGCATGGCCAGTGGTTCCGGAACAGACTTCCCGGTAAGCGGGGTTGGGTACGCTGCCCCCGGAATACCCCGACTCAACCCGCAAGACGCCGCGCAACTCTTCAAATACGGCCTCTACGCACCAAAAACACCCGGCGCCTAAGGTGGCAATTTCCGTTTTAGCGGTGTCGGATTGGGCAGGGGTAACGGTCGCAGTCATCGTCGAAGCATTTGGAACGGGCTGGGAGTGGCAGGCCATCAGGATACAGGTGGCAAAACTGAAGCATTTCATCTTAACGTAAACGGGAAGGCGGTTCCTTTGGTTCAATGCGAATGCCCGGCAATTGCACAATGGGCGCATCCCCTCAGTGGGAATTATTTTTGCGCACTGGCGAAAATGTCGTACCTTTGCATTTCCAAATCGCGGAGTGGAGCAGTTGGTAGCTCGTTGGGCTCATAACCCAAAGGTCGCAGGTTCGAGTCCTGTCTCCGCCACAAATTCAGTATGTGTGTGTGTGTACCTGCCCCGATGAAAGCGGGGGGTGTGGGTGTGGATGCGGTAGGATATAAAAGTCAGTCCGGTGGACTGGCTTTTTTTATTTCGGCGGGTGGGTAGAAGGGCAATCGCTAAGCGCCCATTGTCTTAGTGAAGGTTTTCCTAAACGATGAGCCCTCCAGGAAGTTGGTCAGGAAGAATATTAGATTTCATGTGGCAAGAGGAAATTTCCTTTGCTGTGAATATGATTAATGTGAATATCTTTTTTTTGAGCCTCCGTTAATAATAATTTTATTTTGTTTTCCTGAAACTCAGAATTCATGTCGGCTGTTTGATATCTGATTTTAGCATCGTTTGGTAAGCAGTTGAATAATTCTTTGTCGATTTGATAATTATATGCTGGAAAGGAATAACCAATTATAATTAAGATATTTGTATCTTTAAGAATTTCTTTAGCTTTTTTAATAGCTATTTCGGAATATTTATTACCATCTTCCTTCTCCCAGGCAAAGTTTATTAAAAATTCAACATTAGAATTCCCAATAAGAAAGAGATCATGTAATGCTTGATATAATCTATCTTGAAAGTATCCGTCCAACCAACTGCATCTATGCCAAGATTACGCCTCCAATTGCATGAACAGTGTATCCGTCCTACCAACTGCATTTATGCCAAGACCTCGCCCACTTTTGTATGAACAGTTGACTTGTTCCAATTCTGTGGTAGCAGTTCAGCGATTCGATTGATTGGATGATCCTTAATCCTGTGGA